>NZ_RCVN01000001.1 GCF_003697915.1 Staphylococcus pseudoxylosus | reverse complement strand
TAATAATTAAGCGGGAGTAGTTCAACTCTCAGAACACATTCCTTCCCGGAATGAGGTATAGGTGTAAGTCCTATCTTCCGCTCCATAATTAAGCGGGGGTATTTCAACTTTCAGAATACGTTCCTTCCCGGAACGTGGTATAGGTGTAAGTCCTATCCTCCGCTCCATAATTTAATAATTAAGCGGGAGTAGTTCAACTCTCAGAACACATTCCTTCCCGGAATGAGGTATAGGTGTAAGTCCTATCTTCCGCTCCATTTATTCTTCCTTATGGGAAGTTTTTTTTTATATCTTTTTTTGTCTTAACGTGTATCCTTATTTTAAAATCCAATATTTGTAGCAATATCTATATAATATGGTAATATGTATAATCATAATAGTGTTTTGTACTATTGATTTAAATAACATACATTATTATAAATACTTTGTGGTAGGAGATTGTATATAATGATTAGAACAATGATGAATGGAAAAATTCATAGAGCGAGAGTTACGGAATCAAATTTAAACTATGTAGGTAGTATTACTATAGATAAAGATTTATTAGAAGCAGTTGATATATTACCTAATGAAAAGGTTGCTATTGTAAATAATAATAATGGGGCAAGGTTTGAAACATATGTGATTGAAGGTGAACGAGGTAGTGGTAAGATTTGTTTGAATGGTGCAGCCTCTAGATTAGTTGAAGTAGATGATGTGGTCATCATTATGACTTATGTTCAGCTGAAGGAAGAGGAGCTTTCTACACATACTCCAAAAGTTGCTGTTTTGAATGAATATAATCAAATTATACAAATGATTCATGAAGTTGAGAGTGAAGTCATAACTGATTAACATTAAGATTTTATTTTAACCTTTTTATTGATGTAAATAATTATATATAAGAAATGCATTTTTTATGTATTTTAAGTTTCACTTGATTTTTAGGATTTATATAAGTAATTATACTTAAAGCTTTAAAGTTGAATAGTGACAAAAATTACCATTTACAATTTTATAAATGGTACCTAAACCTAGCAATTACAGCTTTATTTAATAAATCTATTGACGACAAATGTAGTTAGTAATATAATATATTTATGCCATTTAAAAGTTGTATATTATTTACAGATATAAATGCAGAATAATAAATAGTCTCGAATGAGCTATTGAGCCGGCGTGGCGGAATTGGCAGACGCGCGGGACTCAAAATCCCGTTCCTTTTTGGAGTGTCGGTTCGATCCCGACCGCCGGTACTAATAAAATAACTAGCACATTAGAAACATCATTTGATGATGTTTCTTTTTTTTACTTTCTTTAAGATCATATACAAGAAATTTTACTCATTTATTTTAAATTTAATCATATGCCTTTTCTTTCATTTATATAGAAATTTCTAGTTTAAATCTATTAATTTAAAGCGCTTTTAAAATTAATTATTACTATGCTTAAGTTAATATTGTAGTTTAATACGATGTGTAATATTATTAGTCTAATGTTATATTTGGAGGACATAATTTGATGGTTAAGTATAAAAGTTCAGAATCAAATGGAAAACAATTTTTTAGTAATATTTTACAAGCTGTTGGTGCAGGAGTAGTAATTGCTTTATTGCCTAATGCATTATTAGGAGAGTTATTAAAGTTTTTTAAAGATGGTAATCAATTACTAGAATCAATATATCAACTTGTAGTATTAATTCAGTCATTTATGGCATTTATCATTGGGGTTTTGGCAGCACATCAATTTAAGTTTAATGGTGCGGGTGCTGCAATGGTTGGTGTCTCTGCTATGTTAGGTAGTGGCGCCGTGAAAATTACAGCTGGTGGATTTGTGTTAAATGGTATCGGTGATATTATAAACACTATTCTCGTCGTTATTGTTGCATGTTTTTTATATTTATTATTACGCGATAAACTAGGTTCATTAGAAATGATTATTTTACCAGTGTTAATACCTGTAATAAGTGGCGTTATTGGATTATATACGTTAAGTTACGTATCAAACGTTACTAAAGGTTTAGGTCATGTTGTTAGTTCGTTTACAGAACTTAATCCAATGTTAATGTCGATATTTATTTGTATTACTTATTCATTATTAATGGTAACGCCAATATCTGTTGTAGCTATTGCAACTGCCATAGGTTTATCAGGATTAGGAAGTGGTGCTGCAAATATGGGTATAGTTGCTGCGTGTGTAACATTTTTATTTGGTTCAATTAGAGTTAATAGCGCTGGCGTGAATTTAGTTCTAATAATCGGTGCTGCAAAAATGATGATACCGGTTTATTTTAAACATTTAATTATTGCAGTTCCATTAACTATAAACGGTATAATTGGTGGCTTGATTGCTTATTTCATAGGTATACATGGTACACCAATGTCTGCAGGATTTGGATATACAGGCCTTGTTGGACCAATAAACGCATTTAATCGTATGGATGGAGATCCGACGACCAACATTATTCTACTTGTTTTTGGTTACTTTATTATACCTTTTGTATCAGCGTTTTTTGTACATGAATTATGTAAAAAATTCATTGGTAAATATTCTGATGACATTTACAGATTCGAAATCCCGAGACAATAGGTGTATCAAACGTTATAAACTAAAACAAATAATTTAAATTTTGCATATACTTTATACCTATACCAAAATAAAGGAAAGTATATGTTATATCACTCTTTGAGGTGCTTAATAGTGCGGTTTAAGAAATCATTACTAAAATTTTGATTTCTAGCCGCTTTTTTTATACACATTTTTTGCATAATAATTTATTTTCATTAAAGGAAGTGCGATATAACAATAATTTTAAAATTCACTATTGAATAATATTACGTTATTGTGTATAATAATTGATATTATAGAGAGGGGATACGAAAATGAAACACATATTAAAAAGCTTTATGGCATTTATAATTATTTTTAGTGCCATAATAAGTTATATAAACCCTACAACTCATGCACAAGCGCAAGATGATCAATGGGAAAAAATAAAAGAGCGTGGTGAGTTAAGAGTCGGTTTGTCCGCGGATTATGCACCTTATGAATTCGAACATAATGTTAATGGCAAAACTGAATACGCGGGAATAGATATTGAATTAGCTAAAAAAGTAGCAAAGGACAATGATTTAAAATTAAAAATTGTAAATATGCAATTTGATAGTTTACTGGGAGCTATTAAAACTGGAAAAGTAGATTTAATTATTTCTGGTATGACACCTACACCAGAACGTAAAAAGGAAGTAGACTTTTCTGATCCTTATATGACGGTTCAACAAAAAATGATTATAAAAAAATCTGATGCTGATAACTTAAAAACTATTGATGATTTTGCTAATAAAAAAATAGGTGTTCAAAAGCAGACGCAACAGGAAAAAATTGCCCAGTCAGATATTGAAAATGCTCAAATTCAATCACTGACTAGAGTTCCAGAAGTAATCATGTCATTAAAGAGCGGTAAAGTAAGTGGCATGGTCATTGAAGGCCCAGTAGCAGAAGCCTATTTAAAACAGAATAAAGATTTAACTTTTGCTGATGGCGTAAAATTTAATGAAGGAACTAAAAGTACAGCAATTGCTGCACCCAAAAATGCCCCTAAATTAATGGAAAAATTAAATTCTAGTATTAAAGAGGTTAAGGATAAAAACTTAATTGCAGATTATAAAGATTCAGCTGCAGAAGCAATGAAAAAAGATGATGGTAATTTCTTTAGCAAGTATGGTAACTTTTTCTTAAAAGGTATTCAAAACACTATTTTAATTTCAATTGTGGGTGTATTATTAGGAACTGTTTTTGGAGCTATTATTGCATTAATAAAACTCAGTAAGATAAAAGTACTTAGATGGATAGCTTCAGCTTATATTGAATTTCTAAGAGGTACGCCATTGTTAGTACAAGTATTTTTAGTTTATTTTGGTACCACAGCGATGCTTGGTTTAGATATTTCAGCTTTAATTTGCGGTATGATTGCGCTTGTAATTAACTGTTCTGCATATATTGCCGAAATAATTAGAGCAGGAATTAACGCAGTAGATAAAGGACAAACGGAAGCTGCACGTAGTTTAGGGCTTACTTACGGCCAAACTATGAAAACAGTTATATTACCTCAAGCAATTAAAAAGATATTACCAGCGTTAGGTAACGAATTTGTAACTGTAATTAAAGAATCATCAATCGTTTCTGTAATAGGTGTAAGTGAAATCATGTTTAACGCCCAAGTAGTTCAAGGTGCTTCTTTTGATCCATTCACACCATTGTTAGTGGCAGCAGTATTATACTTTATACTTACATTCACACTATCTAGAGTGATGTATTTCTTTGAAGGGAGAATGAAAGTTAGTGATTAATATTAAAAATTTATATAAAACTTTTGGTAAAAATGAAGTTTTAAAAGGTATTGATATGACAGTGAATCAGGGAGAAGTTGTAGCTATCATTGGACCTTCAGGTAGTGGGAAAAGTACATTGTTGCGCTGTATGAATTTATTAGAAACACCTACAAGTGGTGAGGTTATATTTAAAGATCATAGCTTAACAAGTAAAAATACAGAGTTAGAAAAATTACGTCAACAAATGGGGATGGTATTTCAAAACTTCAACTTATTCCCACATAAAAAAGTAATAGATAATATCATTTTAGCCCCAAGTTTATTAAAAAAAGACAAGCAAAATAATTTAAAGGATCAAGCTCAGGAATTACTAGATAAAGTAGGATTAAGTGATAAAGCTGATGCATATCCTTCACAATTGTCAGGTGGACAAAAACAGAGGGTTGCTATTGCTAGAGCATTAGCGATGAATCCAGAAGTTTTACTTTTTGACGAACCTACTTCAGCGTTAGACCCAGAAGTGGTTGGTGATGTTTTGAAAGTTATGAAAGATCTTGCAAAAGAGGGTATGACAATGGTCGTTGTAACTCACGAAATGAATTTTGCTAGAGATGTGAGTGATAAAGTAGTATTTATGGCAGATGGTGTTATCGTTGAATCAGGTACTCCGGAAGAAATATTTGAACAGCAACAACATGAAAGAACTAAAAACTTCTTAAGTAGAGTATTATAAAATTTTGTTAAAGCCAGGTAGATTAAGTAATTATGACAATACAATTACTTATTTGCTTGGTTTTTATTTTTGATGATAAAAATTGAATTTGCGCATACTCTTAATACGAAATAATGTGTTAAACTGTAGGATGTATGTTTTTAATGTGGGGTGTAAGAATAAATGGATTTAAATCAATTAAAACAAGATGTCATTGACTATGCACATACGATAGGTATTGATAGTATCGGTTTTACCACTGCTGATCCATTTGATGAAATGAAACAAAAATTAGTTGACTATCATGCTAAAGGTTATGCATCAGGTTTTGAAGAATCAGATATAGCGTTGAGGACTGAACCGAAATTAACATTACCAACAGCAAGGTCCATTATAGCGATTGCAGTAGGTTATCCCAATAAATTAAAGGGAGCACCTAAAAGTACTAGAGGAGATAGAAGAGGTATGTTTGCGCGTGCTTCATGGGGACAAGATTATCACTCAATTATGAGAAAACGCTTGGATAAATTAGCCGACTACTTGAGAGATAGAGTAGATGGTGTTGAAATCCAGTCAATGGTAGATACCGGAGCATTGTCAGATAGAGCTGTGGCAGAGCGTGCTGGTTTAGGCTATGTTGGTAGAAATGGCTTTGTAATCAACCCTGAACTAGGAACTTGGACATATTTAG
Source organism: Staphylococcus pseudoxylosus (assembly GCF_003697915.1). Classification (GTDB taxonomy): domain Bacteria; phylum Bacillota; class Bacilli; order Staphylococcales; family Staphylococcaceae; genus Staphylococcus; species Staphylococcus pseudoxylosus. Next base: position 388,328 of record NZ_RCVN01000001.1, on the reverse strand, counting down.
GAGAAATGCTTGTAAGTGTGCCTTTTCCACCAGATGACCCATTACTGGATAGTTGTGGAGATTGTACCATTTGTGTTGACCGTTGTCCGACTGGTGCACTTGTTGGAGATGGTCAGTTAAATAGTCAAAAATGTATTAGCTTTTTAACTCAAACAAAAGGATATTTAGCGGATGAATATCGTTATAAAATAGGTAATAGGTTATACGGATGTGATACTTGTCAGCAAGTGTGTCCAAGAAATAAAGGTATTAACACCCAGCATGAAGATATTGTCTTAGAACCTGAAATTTTAAAACCAAGATTAGTACCATTACTAAAAATGAGTAATAAAGAATTTAAACATACGTATGGTCATTTAGCAGGTGCTTGGAGAGGCAAAAAGCCAATCCAGCGTAATGCGATAGTAGCATTAGCACATTTTAAAGAAGAGAGTGCTATTCCAGACTTGCAAGATGTTGCATTAAATGATCCTCGTCCAATGATTAGAGGTACTGCGTATTGGGCAATTGGACAAATACAGGGCGAAGATGCTAGAGGTTTTATTGAACAACAATACCAAAATGAACTAGAAGAAGTTCAACAAGAAATGTTAAAAGGATTAGAAACGAGGAGAGAACAATAGCATGACAAACCATATCGTATTATTTCAACCGCAAATACCAGGCAACACCGGTAGTATTGCAAGAACTTGTGCAGGAACATATACTAATTTACATTTAATTAAACCATTAGGATTTAGTACAGATGATAAAATGTTAAAACGTGCAGGACTAGATTATTGGGAAACTGTAAACATCATGTATCATGAAAGTATAGAAGAATTTTTCGAAGCCACTGAAGGAACATATTATTTGTTAACAAAATTTGGAGAAAAAACATATTCAGACTTTGATTTTACAAATACTGAGCATGACCACTTTTTCATATTTGGTCGAGAAACAACAGGCTTACCCGACTGGGTAAAAGAGAAATATGCAGATACTGCACTTCGTATACCGATGAATGATAATATTAGATCTCTCAACCTTTCAAACACTGCTTCTTTACTAATTTATGAAGCTTTGAGACAACAGAATTTTCCTGAATTACATTAATACTTACCTAAATGAATGAAAATATACTAAAAGCTTTGTATAATGATAATAAGTCTTATAATGGCTATTTGGACGAATCATCATTTAGTTTAATAAAGTACTGGTTTATAGAAACATTATGTAGGGTATTAATAAAAATAATGCTAGAACCGTCTTAATAGAAAAAGAGGAGTGTAATTACTATGGCAATGAACTTTAAAGTTTTAGAAAACGAAAAAGTTGTAGCTGAATATGCTGCAGATATTTTAAGAAAACAATTTAACAATAATCCAACAACTATCGCAGGTGTACATCTTGCTAGTGACAATGCTCCTGTATTGGATGAATTAAAGAAAAATGTAGATAAAAACGCAGTAGATTTCAGTCAAATCAATATATTAGATTATGATGATAAAAAATCTTATTTTGAAGCGCTAGGAGTCCCAGAAGGTCAAATATATAATGTATCATTTAGTGAAGATACTGAGTCATTTATTAAAGATAAGATTAAAACTAAAGAAAACAAAGGTAAATTAGTGACACAAGTACTTTCTATTGATACAAAAGGTAATTTAGACGTAAGTATTAAACAAGGCCTTTTCTCAGCACGTGAAGTAATTTTAATCATTACTGGTAGTGAGAAAAAAGAAGTTGTTCATAAACTTTATGAAGAAAATGGTAAAACAAGTTTTGAACCTTCAGATTTAAAAGCTCACCGCATGGTTAATGTAATTTTAGATGAAGCGGCTGCCGAAGGTTTACCTGAAGATGTTAGACATTATTTCACAGCACGTTTTGCATAATCAAATGTGAGGTGATTCAAATGACAAAAAATAAGAATTCAAATGAACAACCAAAAGAATCTTTAGTGCCGGAGAATGAAATGGTCGATGATTTCGATGATGTTGTTGAATTAGGTAAAGAGATGGAACAAATTTCAGAAGAAAATGATGAAGATAAATTAGATAAATCACATGATGCTGAAGTACGTTCTGATCTTAAAGATTAATATATAGCTACCCGAGACATAATTAGTGTTTCGGGTTTTTGTATGTCACATAGTATTTTACAATTAAAAAGTGTATCACATGTTTTAGCTAATAATAGTAATCGTACGATAACATGTGTATTTATAGATGAAGGAATAGAATGCAGATGGTGCGTTCTATATTGTTATTGACTTATTGCAAATTAGATTATAGTGCGAGTTACAAAAAGCAATGCCATGTTAAAAGTTAATATGGTATGATTAAATCATTATTGATTTAAGGAGATTTATATATGTTAAGTAAGCAATGGAAATATATCATGATAGTTGCAGTAATTGTTAACTTAGTATCAATTAAAGGTTTCCCAATGGCAATTGGTGCTATTTATTTACCAGTATTATTTAAAATTATTAAATTGCAGATAAATCTGTCACGTGGTCTTGTAGATCAGGTTAATGCTTCAACATTTGTAAAAGGTAATCAAACCGGTATTATTATCAGCGTTTTATGTTGTATGATCGTAACGGTTTTATTGTTTAAGCCGTTAGGAGAGTTTTATAGTAATTTAGATGGCTTTTTAGGTTTTCTAATAACGATAAGTCCAGTAACGATGGTAATCGGTGCAATACTGTTAATTTTAACTGCTATTGGTATTATTCAAGCTGCTAAAGAACAGTTTAAAAACGTAAATATTACAAAATAACTATAATGACTCATCATTTTTAAGTAGAAAATCTCGGAAATATTCGAGGTTTTCTTTTTATATAAGAAGAAACAGTTTATTGAAGAGATAGAAGAAAGAGTCGATAAAAATTATGTTTTTGAGAAAAATGAATTTATTATGAAAACGCTATATAATACGATTGCCCGTTTAAAATGATTAATGCTATACTTAAAACGAACTAAGATTAATGAAGGGGAGATTTATAAATGTCAGTTAGAATTGAACATGATACATTCGGTGAAATAGAAGTACCATCAGACAAATACTGGGGTGCACAAACAGAAAGAAGTAAACGTAACTTCCCTGTTGGTAAAGAACGTATGCCAATTGAAGTCGTTTATGGATTTGCTCAATTAAAAAGAGGTGCCGCTTTAGCTAACCATGAATTAGGAAAATTATCGGATGCTAAGAAAGATGCAATTGTTTATGCATGTGACCGTGTATTAAATAAAGAATTAGATGATCATTTTCCTTTAGTAGTTTGGCAAACAGGTAGTGGTACGCAAAGTAATATGAATGTTAATGAAGTTGTCAGCTTTGTGGCAAATACTTATTTAAAAGAGCAAGGTAGCGATGAGTCTATTCATCCTAATGATGATGTCAATAAATCACAAAGTTCTAATGATACGTTCCCTACAGCAATGCACGTTGCATTATATAACGAAGTAGAAACGAAACTAGAGCCTGCTTTAAAAGCTTTAAGAGACACATTTAAACAAAAAGAAGAACAATATAACGATATTATTAAAATAGGGCGTACTCATTTACAAGATGCTACCCCAATCCGTTTAGGACAAGAAATTAGTGGTTGGCGTTATATGTTAGATAAATGTGAAACATTATTAGCTGAATCAAAAGCACATATTTTAAATCTAGCAATAGGTGGAACTGCCGTTGGTACAGGTATTAATGCTCACCCTGAATTTGGTGATAAAGTTGCTAAATTCATCGCAGAAAATACAGGTTATCCATTTGTATCTTCTGAAAATAAATTCCATGCTTTAACTGCACATGATGAGGTAGTACAATTACATGGTTCTTTAAAAGCACTTGCGACAGACTTAATGAAAATTGCTAACGATGTTAGATGGTTAGCATCAGGCCCACGCGCAGGATTGGCAGAAATCTCAATACCTGAAAATGAACCAGGTTCATCCATTATGCCAGGTAAAGTTAACCCTACACAATGTGAAATGTTAACAATGGTTGCTGTCCAAGTTATGGGGAATGATACAGCAGTAGGAATAGGTAGTTCACAAGGTAATTTTGAATTAAATGTATATAAACCTGTTATCTTACTAAATACATTACAATCTATTTATTTATTAGCAGATGGTATGAATACATTTAATAGTAACTGTGCTATTGGCATAGAGCCCATTCCTGAAAACATCGATAATTACTTAAATCAATCGCTTATGTTAGTTACTGCTTTAAACCCACACATCGGTTATGAGAAAGCAGCAAGTATTGCTAAAAAAGCGCACAAAGAAGGCTTAACTTTAAAAGAATCTGCAATTCAATCAGGCTATGTAACAGAAGAACAGTTTGAGCAATGGATTAAACCAGAAGATATGGTTGAACCGAAGTAAATATACCGTAAAAAAGTAATTGTTGTTATCAATTAAATAAAGTCTTGTAATACATCACAAGGTATAACTTCTAAAAATAAACCCACTGCCATTTTAACTGGCAGTGGGTTTTCTTTTTATGATATTAAGAATTTTGAATTAATACCTATATATAACCTATAAGAAAATAGGTGGTGAAATAATGGTTATCACTTTAAAGTATGAATATAACTTTGAGTAAATAGTATAACTTTACTACCTAATTAGATTTCATCATCTAGACTGACAGAAATTTGTGCTTGTGTCAGTGGATGGATGAATTCAATTTTGTAACTATTTAATTGAAGTTGTCTCAATGTAGAGTTTCCATATAATGGGTCACCTATAACCGGATGTCCAATTTCAGCTAAATGAACACGAATTTGGTGAGTACGGCCTGTATCTAACTTCAATTCTAATTCACAGACATCTTCTTTTAGCATTTTTGAGTCAAGAATATGCGTGATTGCTGATTGACCTGTTCGTGATACCCTTCGTTTGTTAGAATGGAATTTATCTTTACCAATCGGCATATCAATAGTTTGGGGTTTGATTGGTAATAAACTATGAACATTAGCTTTATAGATACGATCAATTTCATTTTCTTCTAACATACGATCTAATATTTTCTTCATCAATGGATTTTTCGCTACAATTAATAAACCAACCGTTTCTTGGTCTAGGCGGTGAATTGGTTCAACATAGTCACTTTTAACTGTATAAATAACGTGATTCATTAATGTATTGCTTTCTTTTAAATCATTTGGATGTGTTTTAACACCTTTTGGCTTCATGACTATAGCGATATCATCATCTTCATAGTAAACTTGTGCAAAACGATAACTAGGTAAATAGTTACTTACTTCATCTGGAGTAGGAATAAAGACTTTATCACCTGTGTTAACGCTTGTCATTAATGAAGCAGTTGCGTCGTTAATTGTAATTGCTTTAGACATGTTTAAATTATGCAAATCTTTTTTTGGTAAATGCAATTGTTGGAAAATTTCTCTTAACGTTAAATTATTGTATTTAATAGGGATTTCAAATTTCATAGTATCCTCCTTGATAATCAACTATTATCATACCACAAACATAGATTTAAAAATATTAGATAAATACTTTCAGTAGATTAAAAATTACATTTGTAATTACAACATACATTTAAACAATAAATCAGGATTTTTAAATTATTCTCTGAGAAGGTATAATAAATATAAAGTTGTAAAGAAATGGACTGGTTAAATGGAAAAACCAACGAGACTTGCATTGTTAAAAGAAATTGCTGAATTTTTAAATGAAGAGACAGAAACATATACTATGATTCAAGGTGCATTGGAATATTTAATCGAAGGTACTGCATTTACTACGGGTTGGATATTTTTTATAGATGATGCAGGACAACATGAATTAGTTGCACATTATGACTTACCTGGTGCATTAGCAAAGCAAAATTGTAAATATATGTGTGAAGGTACCTGCTGGTGTGTGCAAGCTTATCAAAATAAAAAACTGACAAAAGCATCAAATATTATAAATTGTTCGCGTATTAATCTTGCAAATCGAGCATTTCAAGAGGAAACAGAAGGCATTACACATCATGCCACGGTGCCACTGCGTTCGGGAGATGAATTGTTTGGTCTTTTAAATGTAGCAACGCCATACAAGACAAGTTATAGTGAAGAAGATTTAGAATTATTAGAGTCTGTTGCTTTTCAGATAGGGTCTGCAATAAAACGCATCATATTGACGGATCAAGAGAAAGAAGCAGCACGTATAAGTGAAAGGAATCGCCTTGCACGTGATTTACATGATTCAGTAAATCAATTGCTTTTTTCTGTAAAATTAACCGCGCATGCTGCACAGGGTATTTCTAATGAAGAAGTATCACGTAAAGCTTTTAATATAATTGAAGAAACGAGTCAACAAGCAGTAAATGAGATGCGTGCATTAATTTGGCAACTAAAACCAGTTGGATTAGAACGAGGTTTAGTTAAGGCTATTCAAAATTATAGCGACGTATTACAATTAAATTTATCAGTTAGTGTAGAAGGTTTAATTAGTTTGCCAAGCATTATTGAAGAAAATATCTATAGAATTATCCAGGAAGGCATGAATAATACTAAAAAGCATGCTCAAGATACAGAAACTACATTAAAATTAGCACAAAATCAAAATTATTTTTATGTAGAAATTAAAGATTACGGTATAGGTTTTAATATGCGACAATCAAACTATAATAATTCTCATGGCATTAATAATATGAAACAACGAGCAAAAGCGATTAATGCCAATATAGAGATAACATCTGAAGAAAATAAAGGAACTCAAATTTATATAAAAGTGCCGTTATAATATAATGGAAGGAAGATTAAAATGAATCGAATCGTGCTTGTTGATGATCATCACATTGTAAGGCAAGGATTAGAATTTTTATTGTCTACAGTAGATGATTTAGAAGTCATTGGGGGATTTTCAGATGGTAAATCATTTTTAGCATCCTTAACAACTCATGATTTACCAGATATTGTATTACTAGACTTAGTCATGCCAGAGATGAACGGTATTGAAATTACAAAGATATTAAAAGATAATTACGCACAAATAAAAATATTGGTCTTAACGAGTTATGTTGATGATGAACACGTGATATCTGCCATTGATCAAGGGGCTGATGGGTATGAAATGAAAGATGTTGAACCAGAGCAATTAATTAAAACAATAAAAAAAGTGTTGAATGGAGAAAAAAAAATTCATCCACAGGCTCAAAGTGTTATAGAAGCTGTTAGTAAAAAACCACATTTTACGAATAAATTATCTAAACGTGAGGCAGAGGTTTTAGCTGAAATGGCTAAAGGCAAGACTAATAAAGAAATTGCAGAATCATTGTTTGTATCTGAAAAAACGATTAAAACGCACGTAAGTCACATATTTAATAAATTGCAAGTAACGGATCGTACACAAGCAGCGATTTATGCGATGCAAAACAACTTAATATAAAATTTGAATTTTATTTAAATATATACTACAAGTTAGCAATTTTCTCAGTATTTTGAAAAATTACTGTAAAATATATAAAAATACTATATAATAAAGTTAATACTCAAAAGGGGGATGTTGCTATGAAAACAAAAAATCTTTCATTAAAGATTGTCATAGCATTAATACTAGGTATTGCAATTGGTTCTATTTTTAATATTTTTGCGGGCTCGGCTTTTGTTGAGAACGTTGATAAATACCTATTTAATGTTATAGGACAAATTTTCTTGAATTTAATCTTTATGCTTGTAGTACCTGTAGTATTTGTATCCATTGTTTTAGGCGTAGTCGGTGTAGGGGATCCAAAATTATTGGGAGGAATTGGACTAAAGACAATTACTTTCTTTCTAACTACGACTGCAATTGCAATTACAATCGGACTTACTTTGGCAATGTTGTTACAACCTGGTGCAGGTAAATCTGAGCTTTTAAATAGTGACGATGTATCGAGTTATCAACAAACACTAAATAAAGAAAACAGTGCACAAGATTCAGCTGCAAAACAAACATTTGATCAAACACTTATTAATTTGTTTCCTAAAAACCCATTGCAAGCAATGACGGAAGAAAATATGTTGCAAATCATTACATTTGCGATATTTATTGGCGTCGGTATTATTATGGTAGGTTCCAAAGCACAGATGGTACATAAAATTTTAGAACAAACCAATGAAGTGTTAATGTACATCGTTACCATGATTATGAATGTATTCGCACCAATAGGAACTTTTGGCCTAGTGGCGCATGCTTTTACAGGGGCAGGATTTGGGGCAATTCAGCAACTTGGAATGTATTTCTTTATTGTATTGTTAGCATTGGTAATCCATTTCTTTGTAGTTTATGGTTCCGCAGTTAAGCTTCTTGGCAGAACGAGTCCATTAAAGTTCTATAAGGAATTTATTCCTGCGATTACATTAGGGTTTAGTGCTTCAAGCTCAACTGCCACTTTACCTGTTTCTTTAGAATGTACAAAGAAAATGGGAGTTAGACGTGAAATTGCTTCATTTGTACAACCATTAGGCGCAACAATTAATATGGACGGTACAGCAATCATGCAAGGTGTTGCTACTATATTTATTGCACAAATTTCAGGTGTTACGCTATCTTTTGCCCAAATTATAACGGTAGTCGTAATCGCCGTAGTAGCTTCGATTGGTACAGCTGGTGTTCCTGGTGTAGGTTTAATTATGTTAGCCATGGTGTTAAACGCGGTAGGCCTAGATCCAGCTGCAATCGGGATAATCTTAGGTATAGATAGATTACTGGATATGACAAGAACTTCAGTGAATATAACTGGTGATGCAGCTTGTGCATTAATTATTTCTAGAGCTGAAGAGAGAAAATTAGCCGCAAAGAATGAATGAATTTAAATAGTTTAGAATGATAATTTAAGAGGACGAAACATTATTATAATGTTCTGTCCTCTTTTTTTAATTCAAATCAATAGTTGTAAAAGAGAATATGTTATTGGTTAATTGTTTTTATAAATTATTCTATAAAAACAGACTATATGTTTTAAGTTGTCGTTAAAAATATTTTTGTTATCAAAAATAAGACTTTAGGACTACCTAAAAAATATTGCCATAACATTACCTTTGTGCAACAATTGTAAACATAGTATTAAGAAAGGGTAAAGGTAATGTTAAATATATTGAAAGGCTTTAAAAAGCGATTAAAACATTTAGATATTGGTATCATTATTAGTTTTATAATTCTAAGCGTCATCGGTGTCATAATGGTATACAGCGCAAGTATGGTTCCGGCTTCTAAAGGGAGTTTAACAAATGGAACACCTATAGAAGCTAATTATTTCATGAAAAGACAATTTATCTTTTTCATTTTAAGCGTTTGTATAATCTTATTTATTAGCATGTACTTTAATATTAAGATGCTAAGAAATACCAGTACTCAAAAATTTCTAATAGTTGGGACATTCGCATTATTAATCCTGACATTACTGATTGGTAAAGATGTAAATGGTTCTAGAAACTGGATTAATCTTGGATTGTTTAGTTTACAATCATCAGAGTTTTTAAAATTAGTTGCTATTTTTTATCTTTCATTTATTTTAGATAAAAAATTAACAAACAATCGAGATTATAAGTTGAAGAATATTGTTCCACCATTAGGCATATTAGGTGTGGGATTAGTTTTAGTACTAATGCAGGGAGATCTTGGAGGCACATTATTAACAGTTGCAATTATTGTGGCTATCTTAATGTATTCGGATATCAAAAATAAAATAAAAATCCAAATTTTAACAATTACTTCAATTCCTGTAGTACTATACATCATTTATACTTTAGTTTTTGATTCGAAAAATCTATACAGAATGAAGCGAATTAAAGTAGTATTGGATCCATTTAAATATGAAAATGGTGACGGATATCAACTGACAAATGCCTTAGTTTCAATAAGTAACGGTGGAGTGTTCGGTCGTGGTCTAGGTAATGGTATCTTGAAATTAGGTTATTTACCAGAACCACATACAGACTTTATATTTACTGTTATTTCAGAAGAATTAGGACTTATAGGTGTATTACTTATACTACTCATGTATGGTTTTATCATTTTAAAAGGATTTATTTACGCAAACAAAACGCGAAACCACTTTTATAAATTAATTTGCGTAGGTGTAGTGAGCTATTTATTTATGCAAGTATTTGTAAATATAGGCGGTGTATCTGGCTTGATACCATTAACTGGTGTAACACTCCCATTGTTAAGCTATGGTGGGTCATCCATGTTAAGTATCAGCATAGCATTGGGTATTTTATTGGCAGTTATCCGAGAAATTAAAAAAGAGACAAAAGTATATGAATAATACATGGAAAAATCAATTGAATAACAAGTGGAAAGGAAGAAGTAATTTGAAATTATCGAAAAGAGGCAAAATTGTAGCGATTATTTTACTGTTAATACTTATCATAATCGGATTTTTTGCATATAAGTTATTTCATTTGAACCAAGCAATACATGATTCAGACGGAACAGATGAAGCAACGAAAGCAACACAAGAAAAAATAAAAAACAATAAACCAATTTCTATCGCAATATTTGGGGTGGATTCAGATGTGAAACGCGCTGAGGAAAACATGGGACAACGTACAGATACATTATTAATTGCATCAATAAATCCCGAAAAGAATAAAACAAAACTCATTTCTATACCTCGTGATATGAATAGTAATATCCCTGATGTCGCTGGTAATCAAAAGATTGCACATGCTTATGCATATGGTGGTCCAAAGACAGCAATGGACACACTTAGACAAAATTTAGATGTACCGGTAGATGCTTATGTTACTTTAGACATGGACGGTTTCAAAAAGATGATTGATATTTTTGATGGTGTGACTGTAACAAGCAATGCTACATTTAGTTATAATGGTTCTAGTTTTGAAGAGGGACAAAAAGTAAAATTAGATGGTGATAAAGCGTTAAATTATGTGCGTAGTCGTAAAGAAGAAGGCGCAGGTGGTGACGAAGGTCGTACTGAAAGACAACGTCAAGTAATTGATGCACTATCTAAAAAAGCAAATGAATCTTCCAATTTATTTAAGTTAAAAAAAATACTTAAAGTTAGTGAAGAAAATGTTAAAACTGACCTGAACGTTGGAGATTTAAAATCTTTATATTCAAATTATAAGGATGCTACAGAATCTATTGATAAAGAAACTATTGATGGTGAAAACTTAATAGAATCTGATGGAGTTTGGTATTTTGAACCAAATGAAGAAGATAAAAATGTTAAAATAAATGAATATAAGAATAATTTAAAATAGAATATAGGGTTTGAATGTTGAGAGGTGTAAAGCAATGACAATTATTATATTGCTTATAATAGGACTCGTTTCCTCTATTATAGGTTCTTTGATCGGTGTTGGCGGGGGTATTATTATTGTACCAACACTCGTTTTTATAGGTGCAAATTTTGATTTATTAAGTGGTATTACAACGCAAACTGCAATTGGTATTTCATCTGTAACGCTGGTTTTTACAGGTTTATTTTCAATAATTGCTTACCGAGGTAAAGGTAAAGATACAATTGATTTCAGAAATGGTATTTTATTTTCTATTGGTATTATTCCGGGATCGCTATTAGGTGCTTACCTGAGTCAATTTCTGAATGATATATACTTTAATATTATATTTGGTATATTTTTATTTTTAATTTCAATTTTACTCTTTGTAAAAGACTACCTGGCATCTAAAAAGGATAGTACTACAGAAAAAAATGTGAATTTAACAGTAGGAATTATTTTTGCATTTTTTGTAGGTATCAGTGCTGGGTTGTTTGGAATTGGTGGCGGTGTGTTAATGACACCGTTAATGATTATTGTCTTTAACTTTACGCCACATGTAGCTGTAGCAACAAGTATGATTATTATTTTTACTTCAAGTTTAGCCAGTTCAGTAGGTCATGTGATTCAAGGACATGTTATTTGGGGTTATGGATTGATATTAATCATTGCCAGTTATGTAGGAACAAAATGTGGTGTGAAAATTAATAGATCGATTAATTCTGCAAAGTTATCAAACTTACTTAAATTCGTTTTGATTTGTTTAAGTATTTATTTGATTATCAAAGGATTTATTGAATTATAAATTTAAAAGTATGAGCAAAAAACGTGGCTAATTAATTAATCATTGTCGCTTGCTTATGACACAGTTGGCTAGAATTGAAAAAGTATTGTTTAAGCGCTTTTTGAATTCTAGCCAGCTTTTAACAATTTAATAAAAAAGAAAAAGATTGGTAAGTGCATTTTTAATATACTTGAAAACTTGCAATCATCTTTACAGAAAACAAGGCTAAGACATGTTAATGTTTTAGCCTTGTTTTTTTAATAGTAAACATTAGTAAAATAATTAATATATATTATCTCTTTGCGCTAAATTTTTAAACTATTGAATTTCATTATAAAGTTCTATAAAGTGCTTGCCTTTTTCACGATTTATAGAATTAAAAACCCATGGCTCGCCGTCTAAATCCATAATAACTATCCTATAACCGGTTAATGTTAAACCCATTTTTATGTTTTTAATATCTGAAAATAGTAATTCATCTTTAAAATTTGGTAGTTTTGCACCATCACTAGTTTTAAAATAGATGCGATCGCTGAGCAAAATTAAATCTCCAACAATTGATTGTGAAAGTGAATATTTCAATGTAGCTTGAATAGCACATACCGGATTATTCATATCTATATTCATAACTTATTCCTCCAAGGTTTAATACTGCGTTAAAATAATGAGAGTTTGACATAAGATCTAACCATTTATTTAATATTACCACTAATGTTGCGTGCTATAAAATAGTTACACAACTAATAACCCACTTTATTTCATCATGAATGATATAAAGTGGGTATAGTATAAATATAAATTTGATGAAAGAGATTTTACATAAAATCGGCAAAATGGTCTCTATAACGCATGTGCAATATAGAACCAACAATAAATAAAATAACTACTAGTACAAGGTTATACAGCGTTAAGTGCCAGTGTTCAATAAAATACCATTCATGGTGAAGCACAGAGGCTCTATAGCCCTCTGCTAGAAAATAGATTGGATTTAATTTCATCACTGTCATTACAATTTCATTTTTAGGCGTATACAAAATAGAAGAGACAAAAAATATGATTCTCATCAACGATTGAACTACCATCTGCGTATCACGAATGAGTACACCTAATGTTGAAGTTAGTAGTGAAATAACTATAGTAAGTATAAGGGCATAGGGCACATAAATTAATAACTGTAATGAGTATATGGAAGGGTAATAACCTCCAAAGAAACATAATATTAATACAATCATAAGTAAACCAAGATGACCATAAAATCTACTAAAAACAATGTAACTTGGTATGATAGATAAGGGAAACTTCATTTTAGATACTTGATTATACTTTGAAGAGATTGATTTCGTACCTTCTAATACACCTTGGTTAACGAAAAACCACATGCTAATTCCGACAATTAACCAATAAATAAATGGAATACCATCATGTGTTGTATTATTTCGTAGGCCTAAACCAAAGACAAACCAGTAAACTGCAATTTGCATGGCTGGGTTTATAATCTCCCAAGCAACCCCTAAATAATTATTGTGATTTGAAATACGTAGTTGAAAATCTGCTAGTCTTTTAATTAAATATAAATTTTTCAATTGCTCTTTTAAAACAAAACATATTGCATTCATTTGAATATATCACTCTTTCATGCTGACTTTTAAAAACTGATAAATAGGATTATACATTATTTTTAAAAATATAAGCAAATATAAATATAATGCCAATAATAATTAACTTTAAAGTATGTCTATAAATAGCGCTTGGGTTCATTATCATTAAATACTTTATTTAAGTTAAAACGAACCTCACCATTTAACGGGAGGTTCGTTAAAAGACCATAAAGCATGGTTATATTTTCAAGGGGATGTTACCTTTAAAATCTACGAATTGATAAGCTAATTTAACATCGTTATCTGTAGGTGGTTGAACATCGTTTAAAGGGTAGCTCAAGTTCATTGCTTCCCATTTGTGAACACCAAGTTGATGGTAGGGTAATAGTTCAAATCTTTCCACATTAACTAATGTATTTATAAATGTGCCTAATTGTATTAAATCTTTCTTGGTATCAGTATATCCGGGAACTAGCACGTGCCTAATCCACACAGGCTGTTTAAGATCTGATAACTTTTTAGCAATTTTTAATATTTGTGTGTTAGGTTTTTCAGTTAATGCTATATGTTTCTCGTTATCAATATGCTTAATATCTAATAGTATTAAGTCTGTATATTTTAATAATTCATCGAAATGACGTTGAAACGCAACTGTGTCATTTGCACAACCTGCAGAAGTATCGATGCAGGTGTGAATTCCGTTTTCCTTTAATGCTTTAAACAAAGCTGTGATAAAAGGCATTTGTAGTAATGGTTCACCACCACTTATAGTTACGCCACCTCCAGATGCTTCGAAATAAGGTTTGAAAGCTGTGATTTCATCAATCATTTCCTCAACGGTTACTTCCCTAGAAAATGAATTGACTTTCCATGTATCTGGATTATGACAATATAAACATCTTAATAAACAGCCTTGCATAAATAGTATATATCTAATACCTGGACCGTCGACAGTGCCCATACTTTCGACAGAGTGCAAGTGTCCTTTAAGCATTTTGATCCCACCTTTATTTACATTCTTTCATGGAACGTACGAGAAATAACATCTAATTGTTGTTCTCGTGTTAATTTGATGAAATTAACAGCATAGCCAGAAACACGTATAGTTAGTTGTGGATACGCTTCAGGGTGTTCCATTGCATCTAACAATGTGTCCCGATTAAAAACGTTTATATTTAAATGGTGGCCGTGTTGCATAGCGTATCCATCAAGCATACTTGTCAAATTTCTATTTTGTTCTTCTGGTAATTTTCCTAATGACTTAGGAACGATACTGAATGTGTTTGAAATACCGTCCTTACAACAATCATAAGGAATTTTTGCAACAGAGCTTAGCGATGATAATGCACCTTTTTGATCTCGTCCATGCATTGGATTGGCACCAGGAGCAAATGGTTCACCAGCTTTTCGTCCATCAGGTGTATTACCGGTCTTTTTACCGTAAACGACATTTGATGTGATTGTAAGAACACTCATCGTATGTTCAGAGTTACGATATGTTTTATGACTTCTTAATTTAGTCATAAAACGTTCTACTAAATCTACGGCAATATCATCTACACGAGTATCATTGTTCCCATATTTAGGGAAATCTCCATTTATTTCAAAATCAATTACTAAACCATTTTCATCACGTATTGGTGTAACTTGAGCATATTTAATTGCTGACAATGAATCCGCAGCAACTGATAATCCTGCAATACCTGTTGCCATCGTACGTATAATATTAGTATCATGTAACGCCATCTCGATACGTTCGTAACTGTATTTATCATGCATATAATGAATAATATTTAAAGCATTGATGTAAACGCCTGCTAACCAATCCATCGTCTTATCAAATTTTTCAAACACTTCATCGTAATTTAATACTTGTGAATTGATAGCTTCATATGATGGTCCGACTTGCATACCAGATTTTTCATCTTTACCACCATTAATTGCGTATAATAAAGTTTTAGCTAAGTTTGCACGAGCACCAAAGAATTGCATTTGTTTACCAATTTTCATTGCAGATACACAACACGCAATACCATAGTCGTCACCGTATGATTCACGCATTAAATCATCATTTTCATACTGTATTGAACTTGTTTTTATACTCATTTTTGCACAGTAGTTTTTAAAGTGGGATGGCAATTGTACCGACCAAAGTACAGTTAAATTTGGTTCTGGTGCAGGTCCTAAGTTGTCTAATGATTGCAAGAAGCGGAATGAGTTTTTAGTTACAAGTGGTTTACCATTAATTCCTATACCACCAATTGATTCAGTCACCCAAGTAGGGTCGCCAGAGAATAATTCATTATAATCTGGTGTACGTGCGAATTTCACAATACGTAATTTCATAATAAAATGGTCAATTATTTCTTGAACTTCACGTTCTGTTATCGTACTATTTTTTAAATCTCGTTCAGCATAAATATCTAAAAATGTAGACGTGCGTCCTAAACTCATAGCAGCACCATTTTGTTCTTTAATAGCAGCTAAATATGCTAAATAAAGCCATTGTACAGCTTCTTTAAAAGTATTGGCGGGGCGACCAAGGTCAAAACCGTATGTTTTACCTAATATTTTCAATTCTTTAAGTGAGCGATATTGTTCTGATAATTCTTCGCGCAAGCGAATAACATCTTCTGACATTTCAGTAGACATAGTGTTAAAGTCATGCATTTTTTCTGCCATCAAAAAGTCAATGCCATACAGTGCAACACGGCGATAGTCACCAATGATTCTCCCACGACCATAAGCGTCAGGAAGACCTGTTATAATACCAGCTTTTCTACAATTAAGCATTTCCTTAGAGTAGGCATCAAACACGCCTTGATTATGTGTTTTACGATAATCTGTAAATATTTTTTCAGTTTCTGAATCTAACTCATAACCATATGCTTCGCAGGCAGCTTTAGCCATACGAATACCTCCAAATGGTTGCATAGATCGTTTAAATGGTTTCTCAGTTTGGACACCGACAATAGTCTCTAAATCTTGGTTTAAATAACCAGCTTCATGTGAAGTGATTGTAGAAGGCACTTTTGTATCCATATCCCACATGCCACCACGATCACGTTCTTCTTTGGATAAAGCCATCACTTGATCCCATAGCTTCGTTGTTGCCTCAGTCGGCCCTTCTAAAAATTGATCATCACCTTCATATAGTGAGTAGTTTAGTTGGATAAATTCACGAACATCAACATGGCGATTCCAACGTCCACTTTTGAATCCTTGCCAAGCAGTTTCATGTAATTTTTCTTTTTCTAATATTTTTTCTCCTCCATTCATTTTGTTAATAATTTCACAAATATTGTAACATTGTCATTGTTAAATTTTTCACAATATTTGTGAAAGTTTTTAATACAAACTGTGAACGATTTGAGAAACTGTAAGAAGTTATATGACAGTTTTATAACATTGTGTATCTGTTATACAACAGATGAGGACTGCAGTATTATTAATGAGTAAAGGAAAGGCATGGATGAAGGTGCGTATAAAAGTGAATATAAAAAATAAGAAACACAAAAATAGCCACTTTTATACGAAGTAATTAGTGAATAAAAGTGGCTTAATAAATCGTGCATATATAATAGAAGGTTTTAGAAATTAAATTGTGCATAAATGTATATTAATCATTATGATAACAGTAATTAGTACACTTTTTATACACAATATTAATTAAAAACGATTGTTTTATTGCCATCATTCACGATGACTTTATGTTGAACATGATATTCAACTGCTTGAGCTAAAACAGAAGATTCAACATGACGTCCAATTTTACGTAAATCTTGTACGTTATAACGATGATTAATACGTGTGACATCTTGGTCTATAATTGGTCCTTCATCTAAATCAGAAGTTACGTAATGACTTGTTGCACCGACTAATTTAACGCCGCGTTCCCAAGCTTGTTTGTATGGGTTCGCTCCAATGAATGAAGGTAAGAAAGAATGGTGGATATTAATAATTTGATTTGGATAATGACTTACAAAATTATCTGTAAGTATTTGCATATACTTAGCTAAAACGATTAATTCTACTTCGTGTTTTGCGCAAATATCTAATATGTTTTGTTCAACAACTGCTTTATCATTATTACTTGGTACATAGTAAAAAGGGATATTAAAAGATTCAGCAAAATGTCTATTGTTTTCATGATTACTGACAACACAAGTGATTTCAGCAGGAATTTCTTTACGTTGAACTCTTAATAATACTTCATTAAAAGCATGGTCTTCTTTTGATACAAATAATGCGATTTTTGTTTTATCACTTGTATCAAAAATATCAAAATTAATATCATTTTGACTTAAAGTGTTTTCTAGAGCCTCTTTCAATTGTGTTACTTTTTCAAACTCAAATCTTAAAAATAATTTCCCTTCGGTATCTTGTGCATGATCGTACTCAGTAAAGTGATCAAGATGTAAAATATTAGAGCCGTATTCTGCAATAATATTTGTAATTAATGACGTTATACCGACTTTGTCATTGCATGTTGCGAGTAATATGTATTTATCTTCCATTTAAGCACCTCAAAATTTAAAAAGTACTTAAAATTATAGGGAATATTCTGAACAATGTAAATAAATAAAATGTTTTTCAACAAAAATAGAACAATTTATACTTTTAACTATACTATTATAGTAGAAATAGGCTATAATAATAAATAGTGTTTTTATCTTTTAAGAGTAATAAGTAATTTTGGATGATGACACTTTTCACGAAAATAATACGCTTACAAACAAAGTGGTTTTTGTTTGTAACTTAATTATAAGATATAAGATTGATTATTTTGATAATTGCGCCAATGATAAAAAACGATGAAAATTTGATTTCACTCTTTTATTTTCTTAAAAATTGTATTAAGATGTAATTTGTGTTTCAAGAAGCGTGTATTATTGCAATTTCTTGTGTCCGGATAAAATATTCTTTAGATGAAAGGTAGATTAAAGTAATGGATAGACAGAATTTCACAGATTTAATTCAAACAAAATTTAAAATGGTACGTATTGAAGCAGGTTATACGCAAGATACGATGGCCCAAACTATTGGTCTTTCAAAAAAGACTTTAGTACAAATAGAAAAAGAAAGAGTACTACCTAACTGGACAACATGTGTCTCAATTTGTGCATTATTTAGAGATTCAGATGTTTTAAATAGTACATTTGGTTGTGATCCTCTAGAAATGGTACAAACTATTTCTCGTAATCACTGTGCATACCCTAACCATTCAACAACAAGTGACATCTACTGGAACACTGTTGATAGCCGTAATGGTTTCATCTTACAAAGCAATAAAGTAAGTGATATTTATCGCGTACTTAACCAAGAAACACAACCAATATTTGGTACTTCTAAATTAAGAGAAGCAGAAACATATTTTGGTAGAATTTCTAAAGAAGAGTTAATGCACGTATAATATTAATTCAATTTGTGATAGAAGAATCATTATTTATATAATTTGGTGACATAGGACTTTAAATTGTATATGAATGATTTAGTCACTATACACTACTTGACCTAAACAAAAGATTTAGGTCTTTTTTTATTTTCAATTGTTTTTTAAAATGAATAAGTGTATTCTTCTACACAATTAAACGATATGTATTGTACAATGTTTAAGAGTGAATTTTTAATAGTAGTACGTTACCAAGTAAAATAAAAAGGAGAAACTTTTATGCATGCATTCTTAATAATTATATTTATGATGATAATTGGTGCATTAATTGGTGGAGTAACGAACGTTATTGCGGTGAAAATGTTGTTCCATCCATTCAAAACATATTATATTTTTAACAAACGCGTGCCATTCACGCCAGGTTTAATACCAAAACGAAGAGCAGAAATTGCTGATAAAATTGGGCAAGTAATTGAAGAACATTTACTTACTGAAAGTATGATTCAGTCCAAATTAAATGCAACAGCGACGAGAACTGCAATAGAGGAAGTCGTACAAAAACAAATTGAGAAATTAAAGGAAGATCGTACATCTTTTGATTATTTAGCGAAAAAAGTGGATATAGATATTGCACAATTGGCAAATGAGAAAATAGAAACGGTCATGTCAGAAAAATTAGAACTGTTTTATTATGATCATAGTCATACTCCAATTGCACAATTAATTCCCGAAGATATTGAAAAAAGTTTAGATAGTAAGGTTGAAGCAGTACCAGAACTACTATTTGATAGAGCGCGTGTCTATTTAAAATCTGAAAAAGGTGCATCTGACATCGCATCAATGTTAGACACATTCTTCAATGAAAAAGGGAAAATTGTCGGGTTACTACAAATGTTTATGACGAAAGAAAGTATTGCTGATCGTATCCAACATGAATTAATCAGATTGACTAATCATCCTAAAGCGAAAGTAATCGCAAATCAAATTATCGCAAATGAATACACAACCTTTAAATCCAAACAGTTAAGTGAAGTGCTAAATGAACAACAATTTCAATCTTTTAAAACATCAGTAACTGATTTAGCAATGGGTTATATGGATATTAATAATATGGCAACGAAACCACTAAATAACCTGATGCCAAACTTTATAGGATTTTTAGAAAATAAAGTGTCACAAAAGCTAACGAATGTGATTATTGAAAATGCATCAAAACATATCTCGCCAATTATGAAGAAAGTTAATTTACGTCAAATGGTTGAACAACAGATTAATACGTTTGATTTAGCATATATTGAAAAACTCATTATAGATATAGCGAATAAAGAGTTAAAATTAATCATGTTATTAGGTTTCTTATTAGGTGGTATGATTGGTTTATTACAAGGGGTAATTGCAATTTTTGTATAACATATTAAATTATGTTATTGTAATATCGATGTGGTTTTCACACATATACAAAAAAGGAGTGAAGCATAGTGGCAGTAAATTTATACGATCATGCAAATCAATTAGAGCAAGCATTAAGAGAAAGTGATGAATATCAAGCTATTCAAAATGCTTATGCAAAAGTTAAAGAAAATCAAGAATCAAAAGATTTATTTGATGAATTCCGTGAAACACAATTAAGTTTCCAACAAAAACAAATGCAAGGTGAAGAAATCGGTGAAGAAGAGCTACAAAAAGCACAAGAACAAGCTCAAAAAATCGAAAATGATTCTAACATTTCTGAATTAATGGCTGCTGAACAAAACATGAGCCAAGTATTCCAAGAAATTAACCAAATCATTGTTAAACCTTTAGATGAAATTTACGCTGACTAATTTTTGTTAGTGTAACGTGTGAAGACTATAATACAACCAAATATTGTGTTGTAGTTTAAATGGAGTGCACAGAAAACTAATTATTTTATAACTAACATTTTGTCATCCATCATGGTAGTAGAGACTATAATTGAAACAGCTAAATTTAAGCGTAATTCCAATGAGTTAATAACTACCAATACAATATTTGAGGCTGAGGCATATATTTATGTGTCAGCCTCATTTTTTTGTGAGTCTTTTTAAAGAGTTTGTGTTAATTAAATAACGGTGGAAATGATCGGGTGCTAAGTCATTTAATAATAATTTGTAATGCTAGCGTCTTGAATGGAGCATCTTTTGTTTTATCGACTGTCTAATAGGCAATGTGGTAAAATATACTAATACAAGGTATTTGTATGCATAAATTTTAGTATTGATTGAAACGTGTAATCTGTTACTGAAATATCCAATGTGCATCAGCTTAAATAAACCTTTCAATAAAGGAGAAAGATACTGTATGGTGAAATTTATTCATTGTGCTGATTTACATTTAGATAGTCCTTTTAAGTCAAGAGATTATCTCAGTCAGCCTATTTTCGAAGATATTCAAAAAAGTGCTTATGAAAGTTTTAAAAAAATAGTGGACTTAGCATTAACCGAAGAAATCGATTTTATGATTATTTCAGGTGATTTATTTGATCAACAAAATCGCACATTACGTGCAGAAGTGTTTTTAAAGGAACAATTCGAACGTTTAGAAAGAGAACAGATTTTTATCTATTTATGTCACGGTAATCATGATCCTTTATCATCGAATATTGGTACTGTGTGGCCAGATAATGTATCAGTTTTCTCTGAAAATGTTGAAACATATCAAACAATAACAAAAAACGGTGAAGAAATTTATCTCCATGGTTTTAGCTATCAAAATGATGCGAGTTATGAGAATAAGCTTGATGCATATCCAACTAGCCAAGGTTATAAAGGTATTCATATAGGCATTTTGCATGGCACATATAGTAAAACTAGTACGAATGACCGTTACACAGAGTTTAGATTAGAAGACTTAAATAATAAATTGTATCATTATTGGGCATTAGGACACATACACGAACGTCAACAATTGAGTGATATGCCACAGATACATTATCCAGGCAATATCCAAGGAAGACACTTTAAAGAACTTGGTGAAAAAGGTTGTTTACTCGTTGAAGGTGACAACTTAAAACTCGATGCTAAATTTGTGCCAACTCAATTTATACGATTTGAGAAAGCTGTTTTAGAAACAAAGGAAACCTCTAAGCAAGGTCTTTTTGATGATATACAAGCATTTAAAACGCAAGTTAGAAAAAATGGTAAAGCGATCTATCAGCTCAAAGTAATAGTAGATTCGGATCAATGGATACCGGAACAAGATATTTTACAAATCCATGAAATGATCAGTGATTACGAGGCTAATGAACATAACTTTGTATTTATTGAAGATTTAACAATCAAGCATAAGTATGATGATCAAAACACATTAGTGAAAGAGTTTTCTCCTGAGTTAATCGAGGACAATACCGTATATGATCAAGCGATGAATGACTTATATTTAAATCCTAAAGCATCTAAGTATTTAGAAAACTATAGCGATTTTGATAGACGAGAACTTATTGAACATGCCGAAGAACTCTTGAAGTCAGATATGAGGGGAGAATAAAATGAAAATTAAATCATTAGAGATTTACGGATACGGTAAATTTATACAAAGAAAGATTGAATTTGATGAATCATTCACTGAAATTTATGGAGAAAATGAATCAGGTAAATCAACTATCCAAGCATTTATTCATTCCATACTTTTCGGCTTCCCAACAAAGAAAGAAAATGAACCACGTTTAGAGCCTCGATTAGGAAACCAATACGGCGGAAAATTAACTTTAATTCAAGATGATGGGTCGTTAGTTGAGGTTGAACGTATTAAAGGCAGCGCAACAGGTGACGTGAAAGTATACTTACCTAACGGAACAATTAAAGATGAAACTTGGTTGAATAAAGAACTGAATTTTATTTCTAAGCGTACATATCAAGGTATTTTTTCTTTTGATGTACTTGGGCTTCAAGATATTCATAAAAAAATGGATGAAACTCAATTACAAAATTATCTGTTACAGGCAGGTGCATTAGGTTCAACAGAATTTACAAGTATGCGCGAAATATTAAGTAATAAAAAAGAAATGTTATATAAGAAAAATGGTCGTAATCCTATCATAAATCAACAATTAGAACAGCTGAAAGAACTTGAAGGACAAATTCGAGAAGAAGAAGCAAAGTTAACTTCATATAAAAGGTTAGTTGACGATAAAGATAAAGCTGAACGTAGGTTAAGTAATTTAAAGCAAAATTTAACGCAATTATCTAAAATGCATGAGCAGAAACAAAAAGAGATTGCATTACATGAACAGACTCAAGAATGGAAACAACTAGAAACCCAATTAAATATTGAACCGATAGTGTTTCCAGAACAAGGTATTGATCGTTATGAATCTGCAAAAATACAAACACAAAATTTAAAACGTGATATTGGTTTACGTGAAGAACGCTTAGCACATTTAAAAGCAGAAAATGAAAAAGTAAATGTGCCAAAACAAAGTGATATAGACGCGTTTAATCATTTACATCAACAAGAAAATGAAATTAAACAAAAAGAATATGAACTAAAAGCTGTAGAAAAAGAAATTCAAGACAAAACGCGTGAAAAATCAGGGCTAAGTTCAAATATTGGTTGGCAAGATGTTCATCATCAAGTAGACGATTCTGAAGCAATGAAAAGTCACGTAAGTAATCAAATTAAAAACAAGCAAGAACAAACTGCATATATACAACAACTTGAACGTAACATTGAAGAAAATAAAATTGATAAAGACACAAACAACGCAGAAATAGAATCATTAGAAGCGGACATTGTTCCAGAAGAAAATTTTGAAAAGAAAAAACAATACAATAAAAGAGTATTTGAATTACAAGAAAAAAATAACCTCTATCAAAAAATGAAAGAGGCATTTGATACTGAACAACGTGAAAATGAGAAAAAACAAAATTTATTACGTATAGGTCTAATGGTATTAGCAGTAATAGGAATTGGTTTAACAATCTTCTCATTTATATCAGCAAATATTATATTCGGTGTCGTATTCGCTATTTTATCTCTTGTCTTTATCGTAGGTATATTCTTTGTAAAAACAAAAGAAATTGGCCATAGCGAAACATTTTCAAAAGAGATTGATGATTTGCAGCATCAAGTGAATCATTTAGAGGACAATTATGACCTTGATTTTGACTTGGATGATCAATATAGAGTGCGTGAACAGTATCAAACTGCAATTAAAACAAAGGACGCAATCGATAAAAAAGCAGCTTATTTAGAAGACACATTAGAGCAAGCTAAACAACAGTATCAAACTGCGCAGAACAATATTAATGACGTTAAATCAGATTTGTTCTTATCGAACAAAATGTCTGATGAATTAATTATTGATAGCATTAATACAATGAATAAAATTAAAGAACATGATGTTCATATTACTGAACTTCATAAAAAAGCACATGAATTACAACAACAATTAGATGAATTTTATGCCCATGCGCAAGAAATTACCAAAAATCAATTTTCATATTTTAACGAGTTGTCATTGTTCCACGATATAAGACAATGGCTAAAAGAAGAAACAAGTAATTTAGATAAGTGGAATAGAAACAATGAACAAATTAAGTTGATTGAAAGTGAAGTTTCACAACTTCATAATAGACTGAATGAAAATAGTAATGTAATTTCACAATTATTTAATTTTGTTAATGTGAATGATGAAGAGTCTTATTATCAACATCATGTTCAACATCAAAATTACCATCAACAGATGGCACGTTTTAATGATTTATCAAAATACCTAGAAAATCAAAATTACAATTATGATTCTAGTTCTAGGTTGAGTGAGAAAACTTCTGCACAATTAACTAATGAAGATGAAGTACTCGCACGTCAAGTGGATGATTATAATAATCAATATTTAGAGCTACAGTCACAGGTAAGTGATTTAAATGCTAAAATTACAGATATGGAGACAGATAAAACTTTAGCTGATTTAAGACATAGATTCCATATACTTAAGAACAAAGTAAATGACGAAGCTAAAGATTGGGCTAGTCTTAGTTATCTACAAGCTTTAGTTGAAGGGCATATTAAGCAAATTAAAGATAAACGTTTGCCACAAGTGATAAACGAAGCAACAAATATCTTTTCGCATTTAACAAATGGTCATTATGTGCAAGTCACATATGCTAATGACGATTTAATGGTAAAACAAGCAAATGGACAGATGTATGAGCCTGTAGAGTTAAGTCAGTCTACGAAAGAAATTTTATATATTGCATTACGTTTGAGTTTAATTCAAACTTTAAAACCGTATTATCCATTCCCAATTATTATTGACGACGCTTTTGTGCATTTTGATAAATATAGAAAAGATATCATGATGAATTATTTAAGACAAATGCCAAGCAGTTATCAAATTTTGTATTTTACATGTGTGAAAGATACGAGTGTGCCTTCAAAACAAATTATTACTTTAAATAAAATCGAGGAAGGCGGTAAATAATGAGAAATGTTGAAAATTTAAATCCTGGAGATTCAGTGGATCATTTTTTCTTGATTCATAAAGCTACACAAGGTGTAACTGCTCAAGGTAAAGATTATATGACGCTTCATTTACAAGATAAAAGTGGTGATATTGAAGCGAAACTTTGGACTGTAAGTAAAGAAGATATGAAAGTATTAGAGCCTGAAAAGATTGTACACGTTACAGGCGATATTATAAATTATCGTGGCCGTAAACAAATGAAAATTAATAAAATAAAATTGGCTGCACCTGAAGATAATATGAAAACACAAGATTTTGTAGATGGTGCACCTATGACACCTGATGAAATTCAAGAAGAGATTTCACATTATATGTTAGAAATTGAAAATGCGACTTTACAACGTATTACGCGTCATTTAATACGTAAACATCAAGAAGCATTCTTTACATTTCCGGCTGCAAGTACTCACCATCACAACTTCTCAAGTGGTTTAAGTTACCACGTGTTAACAATGTTGCAAGTAGCTAAATCAATATGTGATATTTATCCATTATTGAATCGCAGCTTATTATATAGTGCTATTATTTTACATGATTTAGGTAAAGTAAGAGAATTAAGTGGACCCGTAGCTACATCTTATACGGTTGAAGGAAATTTATTGGGGCACATTTCGATTGCAAGTGATGAAGTAGCTGAAGCTGCTAGAGAATTAAACATTGATGGTGAAGAGGTATTGTTATTACGTCATATGATTTTAGCGCATCACGGTAAAATGGAATTTGGATCACCTAAATTACCACACATGAAAGAAGCTGAAATATTGTTCTTTATTGATAATATAGATGCGAAAATGAATATGTTTGAAAAAGCATTTAAGAAAACAAACAAAGGACAATTTACGGAACGTATCTTTGGATTAGATGGCAGACAATTTTACAATCCGACATCTCTAGATTAATAGTTAAAGCTAGCATATTTTCTTGAAATAGCTTGATGAAAGAAGTTTTTAAATTAAATATTGAGAGTGGGGCTACGATTACATATAAAAATGGGTGCGTTGTCCTACTCTCATTTTTATGTATTGCTTTTCTTTACAATATATAAAAAGAGGTTAGGAATTTTCCTAACCTCTTTTTTAAAATTACTATTGTCCTGTAGACATGCCAGCACCACTTTGTTGCATCATTTGCTGCTGTTGTTGTTGCTGTTGTTGTTGTTTAATTTTCTCAGGATCCAATATGGAATCTTCGATTGCTTTTTTGATATCTCTATCTTTGTAATCTACTTTATATTCATCCAATAGCTCTTTATAAGCATCTGTTAATAATTTAGGTTCTTTTTGAACTTTAGATTGAATTAATTGTGCTTTAAGTTTACCTTTTTCTTTATCAAAATCATCTTGTTTATCTGCTTTAATGATGTGATAGCCATAATCAGTTTTGACTACATCAGAAATGTCACCTTCTTTAAGCTTGAAGAGTGCTTTTTCAAATTTATCTTCCATTTGACCTTTGGTAACATAACCTAAACTTCCATCTTTTTTAGCTGAGGATTTATCCATTGATTCTTTTTTAGCAATTTCGCCAAATTTATCTGGATCTTTCTCAACTTGTTTTTGGATTTTTTCTGCTTTAGCTTTAGCATCTTTATCCGATAAGCCTTCTTTATCATCTTTGTTTTCTTTAACTTTAATTAAGATGTGAGAGCCTTTTTTAGTATCTTCTTTTATTTCTTTATCTGAAATATCTACTTTGTCATTAAGCAATTCTTTTTGATAAGCTTGTAATTTTTTCTGTTCTTTGTAATCGCCTAGAGACATTTTTTGTTGTTTCAACATACTTTCAAATTGGTCTTTACCACCATATTGTTTTTGCTCTTTTTCAACTTCTTTATCAATATCTTTAGTGTTTACTTCATCTTTATATTTATCAGCCAGTAGTTTATTTAATAAAATAGAGAAAGAACTGTTAGCAATTTGTTCATCGCCAATTTTATTCATAACATCTTCTACTTTAACGTCACCAGCTTTGGAAGAAATGATTGTATCTTCTTTTGAATCTGTTGCACTGTTACCACACGCCCCCAATAATAAAGCACTTGCTGTAACAGGAAGTATAACTTTTTTCAATGTTTTCATGGTTGGAAACTCCTTTTGTAAGAATAACAACGTAAATATAACATATTATGGTGTAATCACCAATTAGAAACACAATTTCTAAGACTATAGTATGAGTTTGTTTATAAAAAAGACAACAAAATCAAATTACAAAAATAAGATTTTGTTGTCCCATTAGACAAAAATATTTTAATTTGTAAAAACGCGTTAAAAACAGCTTTTGAAATAACAAGTTATCATTGTGATAGCAATGATTTTGAAACATTAGTATGAGTTATATATGACGTTCATGTCTTGATTCAACTTTATTTAATATATTGATACCTGTTTGATGTTCTTCAATGTAAGTTCCTTCGTTTGAAAATATAATAATCTTTAAATATAGAAAATCCATTACTGAATAGCCCATGTTTAAGGCAATAAGAAACATTAGATAATGTCCATACTGCGGGAATAAAGTGCTTAAATAAGCGCAAACAGAAGTGATTATAATAACTGGTGTCATCAAATCAAAACAAAAATAATACTTGTTTACAGGCGTGTTCACGTACGTGTTATAAAAAGGGATGTTTTTTTGTTTTAATAACTTATACTTTTTAAATGATTTATAGTACGGAAACAAAAAGAATAAATGAATTGCTTTATGAATAGGGTATAAAACTAATACGAGTAACAAGAAAATTAAAAAATATTTATCTGTTAACTTTGTATTTGAAAAGAAGTATAAAATTTCATAAGCAATGAGAAATGTAATGATTGTTGTGACTAAACTAAGAAAAGCAATCCTAGGTAAACCAAAACGCGCATTAATATCTATTTGCCGTGTACAAAGATACATGATTCGGTCATACTCCTTTATATTATAATTCGCATGCTATATACTTTCGTATTATCTATCTTAATAGAACAAACGTCAAGACAAATTTGTTTCTAGTATTTACACCTAAATTTAAGACTTATATTACGGTTTTTTGCCTGTATAGCTAAAGATTAAAAAAAGAACTGCAACTCACACCAATAAAAGGTGAGTTGCAGTTCAGAAATGTTAGGAACAGACTTTAAACCAAGCCGCGATTAACTTAATTATCTTTTTCGAATGCTTTAGTAATTTCATCTCCGCGGTTTTGAAGGTTTTCTATATGAGATTGTAGTTTTTCGATATTAGGGTCTATGTCTGATTTGAAATCACCAATCATTGTTTTAACTTCATCACCTATTGAACTACCAAATTCAGTACCTTCAGACTTTATTTGAGCAATATAGTTAGTGATGTCATTTATACTTTGCTTAATTGTATTGATTTCTCTATCAAACTCAGACTCAGCGCCCACTGGTTTCTTTGCGTGTTCAATATATTCATTAGAATCTTTTTTGTCACGATTCATCAACGCTACGCCTAGACCAGTAGCAACGCCAGCACCTAGACCTAATAATATTTGAGCTGTTTTCATAAAAATTCTCCTCATTTCTAAATAATATCTCAACGGTTAATAATTTTTATATACCCCATATGTTATAAGGTAAGCATTTTTAATCGAAGTGAGCAGCTATCTCTTCTGCAATTTTTGCCTTTTGTTCATCATCGATACTTTCTGCATGTGTTTCCCATTTATAACCAAATCCATCCACATCGTTTTCGTATCTTGGTAATAAATGGAAATGAAGATGGAAAACAGATTGATCGGCAAATTCGCCATTATTTTGTATAATATTTAAACCATCAGGGTTAAAAGCTGATTTTATAGCATTTGCTACTTTTGGTAAAGCAACACCGATATGTGTCATAGTTTTACTATCAGTTTCAAAAATATTTGCAGATGCTTTCTTTGGTATTAATAATGTGTGACCTTTTGTAACTTGTGAAATGTCTAAGAATGCATATACGTATTCATCTTCATATACTTTATAACTCGGAATTTCACCATCAATAATTTTACTGAAGACTGTTTCTGACATAAAAGCTTCACTCCTTGTAAGATTGTTACTGCCTATTATAGCATTACTATATTATTCACGTCAGTTTTCGCAATAAATTTATACCTAAAGCTTAATTTTTGATACAATATCATTTGTGGAGGTGCCATATGACAGTAAAAGTAGAACATTTAACAGGCGGATATGGTAAACGACCTGTAATTAAAAATATAAATTTTGAACTCAATCAAGGAGAAATTGTTGGTCTTATTGGGTTGAACGGTGCAGGAAAGAGTACAACAATTAAACATATGTTAGGGTTATTGACGCCAATGGAAGGTAGTCTAACTATTTCAGATATCAACATCAATCAAGATGTAGAGACTTATAGAAGGAAACTATCGTATATTCCTGAATCACCAGTTATATACGAAGAACTAACATTACAAGAACATATATATATGACGGCTATGGCTTACAACATTAGTAGGGAAGAAGCAATGGAACGAGCTCGCCCATTACTCAAGACTTTTAGATTAGAAGATGAGTTAGATATCTTCCCAAGTCATTTCTCTAAAGGTATGAAACAAAAAGTAATGATCATCTGTGCATTTATAGTAGATCCTGAACTATATATTATTGATGAACCATTTTTAGGTTTAGATCCTTTAGGAATTCAATCAATGTTAGATCTAATGGTTGAGAAAAAGAATGAAAATAGAACAGTTTTAATGAGCACACACATTTTAGCAACTGCGGAAAGGTATTGCGATCGATTTTTAATCATGGATGAGGGAGAAATTGTTGCTTTTGGAAATTTGGAAGAACTTCGTAAACAGACAGGGTTAGAAGGTAAAACATTAGATGAGATTTACATCCATGTAACACAAGGTGGCAATAATACATGACACAGAATGCTAAGCAATTGTTTTCTAGTAGAAAAAAGGAAATCACTAAAGAAAAGCAATATTATAATAAATTTATTTTCAATGGCCATTTTTCAGTATTTCTTGTAATTTTATTAGGTGCATTTATATTAGGATATGGTGATTGGTTAAAGTCTATACCGCAGCATATTAATTATGCTTTGATTGCGAGTGTTATTGTGGCAATGACCTCAATGTTTCCGTTAAGGACTTTACTGAAAGATGCAGACAGGTTATTTTTATTACCCTTCGAAAAAAATATGGAAATATACATGGCACAATCACTAGTTTATAGTTATTTTTCTCGAATAGGACTTCAGCTTTTAATTTTAATCGTACTATTTCCATTGTTTTTTGTAATAAATAACCGATCATTTGAATTTTATATACTGTTTGCTGTGTTAATGCTAGTTATGCCTTATTTAGGATTATTAGTGAAATGGCAATGGTATAAGTATAAATTAGAAAGTTGGTCTCTTCATCTTGTGTTATTTATCGTTTATGCTTCGGGGTATTATGTCGCGTTAGATGCAAAACATTTATCTAGCTTAACTTCTATATTCGTATTAATTGGATTAGCCATTTTGCTTAAATACCAAAATAAAAATCAATTATTCCCTTGGGAAAGAATGATTAAATCAGAACAACAACATCATATGAATTATTATAAATTTGTAAATATGTTTACCGATGTTAAGCATTTAAAGGAAACGGCAGTTCGTAGGAGTTATCTTGATCCATTGTTAATCACGCCGAAAAATAAGAAATTTAATGAAAACTATATGTATCTTTATTTGTTTATTAGAAGTTTTGCAAGAGGGAAAGATGCCTTTAACATCATATTAAGATTAGTTGTATTAGCGATGATTTTAATGTTTTGGTTAGATCAACCATTCATTACACTAATCATAGGTAGTCTTTTTATGTATATCATTTTATTACAAATGGCTCAGTTTTATACGCAGCAAGCTTATGGCTTGTGGCCACAAGTTTGGCCGAGTCCAGATACTAAAGTAATAAAAGGCTATGAACAATTTTTATATAGGCTCATGTTTATTGTTGGGGTATTGTTTGTAATCGTTTATGCAATCACATTACCGATGTATAGCTATTATGGCTTGTTATTCTTCTTGGTAGGGTGGTTAACCATTAGAAATGTGGTCAAAAAACTTAAATATCAAGAATCATTATTAAAAGATTAAAAAAGTGGTCGTTACTCAATACATCATTAAATGAAATGAGCAACGACCATTTTATTTTGATTATGATCTTTACGAAAAATTAGTTATCATCGATTGGGAAGAGATATCTTTCGAAATAACTTGAATGTTGACCGCTAGAGCCAAAGAATTGACTAAGCGCAAGTTTATCAAAATTATCTTTGAAAACAGATGAAGCTTTAAAGTCTTCATAAGCTGTTCTACTTTCAAAACCAAAGTAAATCTTATAAGTTAACCCATGCTCTGGTTTTAAGAAACGGTAGCATCTATAACCTGCAAATTGTTTGAAATCAGTAGTTAAACTTTCTAATCTTTTTTCAAGTTGATAAGCATGATCTTCTGATGTCGGTACAAAGATTACAGAATAAAAATGGTTTTCGTTTAAGTCTCCCTCAGACTCAAGGATGTTATAAATTAAAGGCTGTTTTAATACTGATTTTTCATCTGTTTCTTCCAAAATTACTGAAGAATCAGATGCAGAAAATTGTAATAAGTTATGGTCGGGATTATTTAATCTAATTTGATTTAAATAACCAAACGTCCCATAAGATGCAAAAATTTTCATAAAGATTTTCCCCCTTGCTTTGTTTATGAAAGTATAGTTGATTACTATACCTTACTATAGATATATCTAGTTTTTCAAATAGATATAAAATAAGCTTTGATAACATTATAATTGATTTCTATTATAAAACAATAGTCAAATGATTAAATCGTGAAAAGCTAACAGTTTGTCTTTTTTATGACATTTAAGCACAATGAAATACGAGTAATAATGCAGTATGGTATTATAGATAAGAATGATTACAATGTAGGAGGATTACAAGGTGCATAATAAAAATAATACAATCCTAAATATGATTAATGGTGAATCTGTGTCGCACACGCCAGTATGGTTTATGCGACAAGCAGGGAGGTCACAACCTGAATATAGAAAATTAAAAGAAAAATATTCATTATTTGAAATTACGCACCAACCAGAATTGTGTGCATATGTCACACATTTACCTGTAGATAATTATAATACAGATGCAGCAGTACTTTATAAAGATATTATGACGCCATTACAACCGATTGGTGTAGACGTTGAAATAAAATCAGGGATTGGTCCTGTTATTCATAATCCAATAAAAAATATTCAAGATGTTGAGAAACTAGGCACTATAGATCCCAAACGAGACGTACCATATGTTTTAGATACAATTAAATTATTAACTGAAGAAAAATTAAATGTACCTTTAATAGGTTTTACTGGTGCGCCATTTACTTTAGCAAGTTATATGATTGAAGGTGGACCTTCAAAAAATTATAATTTTACAAAGGCAATGATGTATAGTGACGAAGCAACATGGTTCGCATTAATGGATCATCTTGTAGACATGTCTATTACTTATACTGCCGCTCAAGTAGAAGCGGGCGCCCAAATCATTCAAGTATTTGATTCTTGGGTGGGTGCATTAAATGTTCAAGATTATCGTTATTATATAAAGCCAGCTATGAATAAATTGATCAGTGGTATAAAAGCAAAATATAATGTACCAGTTATTTTGTTTGGAGTTGGCGCGAGTCACTTAGCTGATGAATGGAATACTTTACCAATTGATGTTTTAGGTTTAGATTGGCGTTTATCTATTAAAGAGGCAAATGCGATGAATATTAATAAAACGTTACAGGGTAATTTAGACCCATCTCTGTTATTAGCACCTTGGGACGTTATAGAAGAAAGGCTAAAAGTGATTTTAGATCAAGGTATGGCGCACGGGAAACATATTTTTAATTTAGGTCACGGTGTCTTTCCAGAGGTGAAACCTGAAACTTTAAAACGAGTTACTACGTTTGTACATGAATATACACAAAGATAGTACGACATAAACTTTGGCTACCAAGATTTACAAATACTTATGTCATATACATCTAAAATTTATTATACAAGAGGATGATTTTAAAATGACAAAAACGATAGGCTTATTAGTAATGGCTTACGGTACACCATATAAAGAGAGTGATATTGAACCATATTACACTGATATTAGACATGGTAAAAAGCCGTCTGATGCAGAGTTACAAGATTTAAAAGATAGATACCAATTTATAGGAGGACTGTCTCCTTTAGCAGGTACGACAAATAGACAAGCTGAAGCTTTACGAGACGCGCTCAATGAAGCATATGATGATGTGCAATTTAAACTTTATATAGGCTTGAAGCACATCTCTCCATTTATAGAAGATGCAGTACAATCAATGCATAAAGATGGTATAGATGAAGCAGTTACGGTTGTATTAGCGCCACACTATTCAAGTTTTTCAGTGGGATCTTATAATACACGTGCCCAAAAAGAAGCAGATAAATTCGGTATACAATTTAAACATGTAGCTCATTATTATCAACAGCCTAAATTTATACAATACTGGACTGAAAAAATTAATGAAACACTAACAAGAATCCCTCGTGAAGAGCACGATGAAACTGTCTTAGTAGTATCGGCTCATAGCTTGCCTAAAGGATTGATTGAGAAAAATAATGATCCTTATCCGAATGAATTACATCATACGGCACAATTATTAGAGGAACAATCAAATATTATTCATGTGGCAGAAGGATGGCAATCTGAAGGTAATACGGGCACGCCATGGTTAGGACCTGATGTTCAAGATTTGACGAAATCTTTGTATGAAACACATGGATACAAGCATTTCATATATACACCAGTAGGATTTGTTTGTGAACATTTAGAAGTATTATTTGATAACGATTATGAATGTAAAGTGGTTTGTGATGAACTAGGCGTAAATTATTACCGACCTTCAATGCCGAATACAGATCCATTGTTTATCGGTGCCATCGTTGATGAAGTTAAAAATGTTTATTAAAGGAAGCGTGAATTAATTTGGGTAAAAGTATCGCAATAATTGGTGCTGGTATTACAGGACTATCTAGTGCTTATTTTATTAAAAAATTACGTCCCGATGTAGATGTAACTATATACGAATCTTCTAATAGAACTGGTGGAAAAATCCAAACATATAGAAAAGATGGTTATACTATTGAGTTAGGCCCAGAATCTTATTTAGGTCGTAAACAAATTATGACTGATATCGCTCAAGAGATTGGTTTAGAAAATGATTTGATTACCAATCAAACAGGACAGTCTTATATCTACGCAAAGAATAAATTATTTCCAATACCTGGTGGGTCTATACTAGGCGTACCAACAGATATAAAACCATTTTTAAAGACAAAGTTAATCTCTCCCAAAGGAAAAATACGTGCTGGATTAGATTTATTTAAAAAGCCAATAGAAATGGATGAAGATATTTCTGTTGGTGCATTTTTCCGAGAACGTTTGGGTGATGAGGTACTAGAAAATCTAATAGAGCCTTTAATGGGTGGTATTTATGGTACAAATATTGATGATTTAAGTTTAATGAGTACTTTTCCGGAGTTTAAGCATAGAGAAGAACAATTTGGTAGTTTGATTAAAGGCATGAGACATGAAAAAATACAGCGCCAAAAGCAACGTCAATTATACCCGGGCGCGCCTAAAGGGCAATTTAAACAGTTTAAACATGGACTTAGTTCATTTATAGAATATTTGACTGAATATGTTGTCAATCAAGGTGTTGAAATTAAATATCAAACGCCAGTTAAAGATATTATAACTTCACAAAATAATTACGAAGTTATCAGTGGAGAAAATAAAGACACTTACGATAGTGTGTTAGTGACCACGCCACATCAAACATTTATGCAATGGTTTGGAAATGATCCTGCATTTGATTATTTTAAATCTATGGATTGTACAACAGTAGCAACTGTTGTATTGGCGTTTGATGAAAAGAATATTGAAAACACATATGATGGTACTGGGTTTGTCATTGCACGTACAAGTGAAACCGACATAACAGCTTGTACATGGACAAGTAAGAAATGGCCATTTACGACACCTGAAGGCAAAGTACTTATACGTGCTTATGTAGGTAAGCCTAATGATACAGTTGTAGATGATCACACAGATGAAGCATTAGTTAATATTGTTAAAAAAGATTTAAACCAGATGATGACATTTAAAGGTGCTCCAGACTTTAGCATTGTAAATAGACTTCCTAAAAGTATGCCACAGTACCATGTTGGTCATATCAATAAAATTAGATCAATACAAACACATATTAAACAAAATTATCCAAAACTACGTATTACAGGTGCATCATTCGAAGCGGTAGGTTTACCTGATTGTATTCAACAAGGTAAAAATGCGGTAGAAGAGTTATTGGCAGAATTATCATAATTAAATAACAGCAATTAACCGTACCATCTATTTATCAAATAGTAATATAGATGATACGGTTTTTTATTATGGCTATATAATTATTTAAAATTCAAATTAATCTATGAGATAATGAAACAGTTGCAAAATTAGCGTAATAAATAGCTAATGTGATTCAGATGAAGTGGGGGATATTTATGACTGATATCGTAATAGTACATTCAAAATATGGTGATGCATCAAATCATTGGTATGATTGGTTAGCAAATAACCTTACGTTAGAAGGCTATAATGTAACATTATTTAATTTACCATATGAAAAAGATAGCGAAATCGAAAAATGGGTAAGTGAAATGAAACAACAAATTCAAATTAATAAATATGAAACTTATTTTGTTACACATGGCTTTGGTACTTTAGCATCATTAAAATTTATTGAAGAAGTAGATGCAAATTTTATAGAAGGTTTGTTTAGTATTTCAGGATTTATGGAAGATGCTCGAGTGCCAGATGAATTAGCTCACACTGAAAAATTTCAAATCGATTATGAACGAGTTAAAGACAAAGTGGAATCTTTTTATGGTTTGTGTGCCAAGGACGATAAATGCGTATCATATGAAGAAACTAAAAGGTTAATGGATACATTAGGTGGAAAATGCAAAGTGACAGAATATGGCGGGCATTTTATGGAGGATGATGGATTTACAACATTTACAAGATTGCAAAGTAAAATGCAAGGTATTATGAGTCAATAAATAACAATCTTAAATCGAGTTATTTAGGTGGAAGGTCTCTATCTATCTGAATTAATATTAAGCTTTTTGATTGAGAAAATGTCTAAAAACTATAAATAAATTGATGAAGTCACTAATTGTTTATATAAAAAGGGAACTAAAATTAAAATAATATTATTATAAACCATTTTTACACAAATTAGTTTTTAAAAGCCATTGACTAAACCATGAAATCTTTATATACTGAGTTAGTCTTATTTGATAGGTGATGTGCAAACAGCTACTATCATACTTAATTTTAAAAACTTGTTAAGCCAATGTAAATTAATTTAAAAAAACGTTGACATTAAGTTAACATTTATGGTATATTTAATTGGTAGTCGTCATTAATAATATTAACGCGGGATGGAGCAGTTCGGTAGCTCGTCGGGCTCATAACCCGAAGGTCGGTGGTTCAAATCCGCCTCCCGCAATTTTTAAAGGTCCCGTAGTGTAGCGGTTAACACGCCTGCCTGTCACGCAGGAGATCGTGGGTTCGAATCCCATCGGGACCGCCATTTTTAATTATGGTTCAGTAGCTCAGTTGGTAGAGCAATGGATTGAAGCTCCATGTGTCGGCAGTTCGACTCTGTCCTGAACCATTCTTTTGATTTTTACTTTGGCGGTTGTGGCGAAGTGGTTAACGCATCGGATTGTGGTTCCGACACTCGTGGGTTCGATTCCCATCATCCGCCCCATAATCGTTAAAATGCGGGTGTAGTTTAATGGCAAAACCTCAGCCTTCCAAGCTGATGTTGTGGGTTCGATTCCCATCACCCGCTCCATTATAATTATTCCACAGTAGCTCAGTGGTAGAGCTATCGGCTGTTAACCGATCGGTCGTAGGTTCGAGTCCTACCTGTGGAGCCATGGCCCCGTGGTCAAGCGGTTAAGACACCGCCCTTTCACGGCGGTAACACGGGTTCGAGTCCCGTCGGGGTCATACAAACAGAAGTGAAATATCGCTTCTGTTTTTTTATATGGAGAGTTGTCCGAGTTGGCCGAAGGAGCACGCCTGGAAAGTGTGTAGGCGCCACAAGCGTCTCGAGGGTTCGAATCCCTCACTCTCCGTTAATTCGATATTCCTCGTTATACTTCGTTAATAAAAACGTTGGTATAACGGGGTTTTCTTGTATCTCGATATACTTCGTTATATACCGTAATTATACTTTTGCGCCAACGATACGCCAATTTTGGAATTTGATTTATACCATTACGCCAACGATGTTGGCATTGCTTCTAATGCAGTCATAGCCTTGTCTTTTTCAATTTCTGCTGTTTCATCTAATAAATGAGAATATACACCCATTGTTGTTTTGATATTACGATGTCCTAATCGTTTTGAAATATAATATATTGATACACCATTATGAAGTAGATAAGAACAGTGGGTGTGTCTGATAGAGTGTAGGGTATATTTGCCTAGTTTGTTTTCTAAGCAATATTTTTGCAAAACTTTAGTCACTGCATTGTTTGTAATTAAAGATGTACCTGTGTTAAATAATTGACCACTCATATTAGTCGGCATATTTGATAGGGCAGTTTCAATGTACTTCATATCCATTTTAGGAATGTCTATTGTTCTATCTGATGTTTCAGTTTTTGTTCCAGGTAGGTGAATAGTGTTATTTACGAAATTGAAGTCAGTTTTATTTAATCTTTGTACTTCTCCAAATCTTCCACCAGTTATAATAAGTAAATATATAAACAGATAGGATTGTTTATATGTGCCACGTACATAGTCTTTTAAGCCATTGAACTCTTTTATACTCATAAACTTGTCTTCTTCTCGTTGTGTTGGTCTACTGCCTTTTACAACAGCTTTATAAGTAGGGTCTTTTAACATCAAACCTTCTTGTATTGCATCTTCAATTGACGCTTTAATACAGTTGTGGACTTTTCTAACTGATTCGGTTGCATGCGTTTCACCATACCATTTAATAAACTTACGATATAAAGTGGTGTTGAAATTATCCATTCGTATATCTGTAATCATTTCAGTTTCTAAAAATAATTTTAATTGATTAATAGCATTTACAAATGTTTGATAGGCACGATCAGTGATAACACCTTTTTTATTTACATCAATCCATTGATTATAATATTCAATAAACGAACTTTTATTATTGATAATCACACCTTGCATAAGTTGATTTTTCGCTTGTGTTTCGCCTTCAGTAGCTTCTCGTTTGGTCTTGTATCCTTGCTTACGATAACGTTTACCTTCGTGACCGAAGTAATATCCCCATTTACCGTTGCTATATTTCTTGACTGTCATAGTTATTCCTCCTTAACCAAATTAAACAATATTACGACGGAGAAATTCCAAAAGGTTCAAAAGTTGTAAGTGATTCAAACAATAATAACAAACCTGCAACTAACACAGGTTGGCAACAAAATGAACACGGTACTTGGTATATGTCAGAACAAGCGACTTTCAAAGTAGGCAGTGAACAAATAGCAGTACACATGATTGGTCCGTTTGTTAATATGGCAATTAGTGGATGGTTACAACCTGGTGAATCAATTAAATATGATGAAGTAATGTTACAAGATGGTCACGTATGGGTTGGTTACGACAGTTATAATGGAAGAAGGTATTTACCAATTCGTACATGGAACCGCGTAGCGCCTCCTAATCATGGCGTGGGTTCATTGTGGGGAGTAATTAAATGATTTGAAAGTTAAATTTATAGTGATAAAATAAGGG
Organism: Staphylococcus pseudoxylosus; assembly: GCF_003697915.1. Taxonomy (GTDB): domain Bacteria; phylum Bacillota; class Bacilli; order Staphylococcales; family Staphylococcaceae; genus Staphylococcus; species Staphylococcus pseudoxylosus. Next base: position 348,972 of record NZ_RCVN01000001.1, on the reverse strand, counting down.
TATGGTTAGAACATTCGTTTTAACTTATCCTTTTATTTGTGACGGACACCTCTTTAAGAGGTGTCTTTTTATGTTATAATAATGCTCATACCATAAGCTAGCTTGTGTATTAACCATAAAAAGGCAGGTACTTCTGTGTCTGTCTTTTTTTGTGTTATAATATATTCACATGTACATATTATAAAATGATAATGATTATTACCTATTAAACTACCTAAACATGTCACTGGGTGGTTATTTCATGTCAGTAAAATTGACATAAATTTTTCAGAATTAAGTCTTTGTTATATACTAATTTTGGCTAGTATAAACTAGTACATTTTGCCACATGTTTAATGATATATTTTTAACAGTCTGTTTTCCTCAGACTGTTTTTATTTATTTAAAAATTCATTAAGTACAGGGTTGTTGTCTTCTTTTTCAATAACTGTCGATACATCGTCAGTTAATTCATCTTTTGTATCTATTATTTCTTCTTCGATTAAACTTTCCACTCTATTAGCAACTTCTTTTTTATTCCAACCTATTTTTTTAATTTCACTTTTGTAATTCATATACACTCTCCTTGGTTGTCTGAATTTATGTTAGGATTAAGTATAATTTATTATAAGAAAAAAAGAAATCTAAATTAAACTGAATTTAGTGAAATTCAAAGAAAAGATATAAAGGAGTTAAGACAGACCTGCCAATTCAATATGAGCTTAATCACCGATTTTATTTAAAATTTTATGTTTACAAACTAGGATGTTACAGATTACAAGCGCTTTCTTAGATGAAAAAGACTATAGATGATATTATAAAGTTAGTTAAAAAATTATAATATTGGAGGATGATTTATGATGAATAAAACAGCTGTTATTACGGGTTCTGCAGGTGGTTTAGGTAAAGGAATAGCAGAAAGACTGGCAAATGATGGTTTTAATTTAATAATACAAGATCTTAATGAAGAACTCCTTTTAGAAACAGAAAAAGAATTTAAGAACAACGGTTTTAATGTTGCCGCATTCAAAAGTGATGTTTCGGTAAAAAAAGACCAAAAAGAATTAGTACAGTTTGCAGTTACGGAGTTTGGTCAGATAGACGTTTTTGTTAATAACGCTGGAGTAGATGCTGTTTCTCCATTTTTAGAAATAGATGAAGAACAGCTTAGTAAACTTTTCAATGTAAATGTTTATGGTACAGTGTTTGGGACGCAGGCCGCAGCAGAGCAATTTAAAAAACAAAATACAGGTGGTAAAATTATAAATGCATGTAGTATTGCTGGGCATGAATCTTATGAAATGTTAGGAACATATTCAGCTACTAAACATGCGGTTCGTTCTTTTACACAGACTGCGGCTAAAGAATTAGCTCAAGATGGTATTACAGTTAATGCATATTGTCCTGGCGTTGCTAAAACGAAGATGTGGGATCGTATCGACGAAGAAATGGTTAAATATAACGATGATATGGAGCCTGGAGATGCATTCGAAGAATTTTCTTCTGCAATAAAATTAGGAAGATATCAAGAACCAAGAGACGTAGCTAATTTAGTATCTTTCTTAGCTTCAGAAGGTTCTGGTTATATTACAGGTCAGTCTATTCTTACTGATGGTGGTTTAGTATATAGATAACACGAACTATATTTGACACCTCTTTACGAGGTGTCTTTTTTGTGATATAAATATTTTAAGCAATATACTATTGCTAACCAACGCAAGTATACCTTACTAAAAGAAGCAGGCACATTGTCCCGTGTCTGCTCCTTTTTTATTACATACAGATTATATAATATTCTGATTTATAAGTTTACTTCTAGATAATTAATAATTGCTTGCTTAGCGTAGTTATTATCAATTACGCCTTTATCTAGTGAATCCTCTATAGACCTAACATACTCCACTAATTTAGAATTCATTTTTTCTTTAGTTTTCTTAGTAGGTTGGCTAACTAAGATTTCATACTCATAATCTATACTTTCAGCTTTTATTTCTTCTATCTCATACGGAGTTAAACTATTTACGTCTACACCTTCCGTTATTTCCTCAATAGCATCAAAATACTGTTTATTGTAATAATTAATAGGTACTTCTGTATAATTGGTAGCTACTTTGTAATTAGGATTGCTTTTTTGCATTTCAAATAATATTTCTCTCAGTTCATCCACGTAAGATGATATTTTGGTTCTAGCGTGATAAAATCTGCTTTCCCCTGGTGACAAATAAATCTCACTTTTTCTACGTCTTTCAAACAGTTCCTCTAACGTTTCAAAAGCTAAGTTATCATTTTCTATTTTTATTATTCGACTTTCTATATCATCAAAATCATATACTTCAGGTTCAGGTACTGGTTTAGAAGGTTCTTCAATTTCTGAAAGTTTTATAAGTGGTTCCTCTATAATACCTTCAGATACCCTGTACTTTTTAATGATTTTATGCTGCTGTACACTACTTAAATTCAGGTACTGCTCTTTGTCTTCTTGGCTCAAAGTATTTAAATAATCATTTTCATCTTTTAATTCAGTTTCTACAGCAAAGTATTCAATATCCTCGCCGTTAAATTTATTCAATTTACTACGCTTTTTGAAAACTTTATAATTTAGATACTCATCTTTTTCTGATTTATCTAATTTTTTTAAATATTGAGATTCAACATCTAACTCTTTGTTTGTTAAATCATATCTAATTTTTTCCATCAGAAATGACCTCCTTTTCATTTCGTTAAGCGGGGGTATACTTATTAAATTAATTATATTTGCAAAAGTGGAAAAAGTAAATATAATTTATGATATATGTTTACACATGCGAACGAATGTTCTATTATATTCATGAGGTGATACTATGAAAATAATAAATCCTGACGCACCAGATGAATATAAATACGAAACTGATTACCGTAAAATACCTAGAGAGTATCTTAATCCACGTATACCCAAAGGGCGTGGTATGGTTAAGTGGCAAGCCTTTAACACACTGCCTGAACAATATGAGCAACTAGAGCAATACATACAAGACCAAAACAAGATTGATAGACCGTCACTAAGCGACCACCAATTAAATGATTTAAATGATAAGTTAATATTTAAAATGTATCATGACCCTACAATTGAATTACGTTATTTTGTGGATGGGTATATTAAAACTAAAGAGGGTTACATTCATAAAGTAGATGTTCACACACAAACATTACATTTATATGAAGAAACTGGATTAAGTAAAGTTAATTTGAAAGATATTGTGGAGATAAAATAAATCAAAAAAATGTGAATAAAACGCTTGATTACTTTACGAATGTGTAGTATAATTATATATGTAAGGTTGAGATACACCTTACAGACTTCAAGTGAAAGGAGGGTAAAGCCTTGAGCCACTTGATAAAAATAGCGCTAGAGCAACCAATATCACTTTTGATACTGATTTCCCCAGCGCTATTAAAACAACTAAGACTATGGCATCTATGTTATCTAAACGCCAATAAAGATAACCAAGACAAGTAATCAACTGGAGCCTTCGGGCTCCTCCTTACACTTGAAGTATATTACATTTATCGGAGGTTTTCAAATATGACATTTCAAATGTATCTATCAATATTTATTTTATGCCTACCGTTGTTATTATTCGTAGGAAGAAAAACACATTTGTATTTTTTGAATAAAAAGATAGAGCGTGATAATTATGAGTGAATACAAACAGACAATCAAAAAACTAATAGAAAGTGATTTAACTGGTTATCAGATATATAAGAGCACAGGTATTAGCCAGACGGTTATATCTACATTGAGAAATGGAAATCGTGATATAGACAATTTGACTTTAAAGACAACTGAAAAACTATACGAATACGCAAAAACCCATCTAAATGAATAGGTAGATTTTCTGAAGTTCAAAGTCAATAAAGCAATTGAATAAAGTTGAAAATTTTAATAGACTAAAAAAAGGAGGTGTTTAAATGCTTAATGTGGTATTAAGCGTACTATTTATAGTAGCATTCATTATTATATGTTTGTTATTTCAAGTATCTGTAGGTAAGTTTCAACAAAAAAGGAGAAGTTTTTCAGATAAAGAAGTGAAAATTGATAATAAAAGCCTATGGGTAGGCTTTTATTTTTATTTGTTTCTAGGTATATTAATAGTAATAGTCCATGTATTTAATTAAATACATGGACTATTACATTATTTATGACCTGCTTCTTTATTTCCATTTGGATAAGTTGTAGAAGTTATCCATTTTGCAGTTCCTGCTTTTTTAGTTTTACTTTTGTTTTTATATAATGTTGCATGATGTTCTATTTGACCTGCTTTATTAATGTATTGTTTATCTGTTATGTATACAGTTTTTATGCCACTTAGACCTGCAGATAGGTGTCCACCGACAGTTCCTGCAACTATTGCACCTGCTCCTCCGGTTGCTAAGTATCCTAAACCTCCGGCAGCTGCATATCCAACTGACTTAGTTGCAAAATCACTTGCAGCAGTAGATCCATTAACTGTAGTGAAATATTTAAACCCTTTACTGGCAGCTTGAGCTTCATGATTAGATGAAGTTATAGGGTTTGCTGGTGTTTCTGGCATAGCAATTGCTACTGAAGATAATAAAATCACACCACTAATAGTACTTATAAATTTCTTTTTAATAATTCCAACTCCATTCTTCCTTGTGTTATTTAGATTTATTTAACATAATCTTTTGTGAGTTTAACAAAACAACATATTACTTTCAATATTTAAAATAATAAATTGAGCTTTTTAAGTAATTTTTAGGAGTGGGGAAGAAGTTCTTTTTGTCTTGATTCTATTATAAATACACAAGCCCACCTAAATGAATAGGTGGGTTGTTTATAAACGGACAAGAAAATCGTGTAAACACTATAAAATAAGCGTTTGGAAAAGCACTCACTCTCCGCTAATTGGTTAATTCCCGTTAAGTTGACGTAAGTAAAACGTTGATTTGACGGGTTTTTATTATGTTTAGATAAGATTAGTTAAGTCATGTAAAATAAGTTTTACGCCAACAGAACGCCAATAAAATGGCTTGAACACTGGTCTAGCGAAGTTTTTAAAATCCCTCACTCTCCGTACATAAAGCTTGATATGATAAGCTTTATGTACGGAGAGTGAGGGTCAAATATGTGTCAAGAGAATAATTCTCTGACACGTCCTTGCTCTTTTTTATGTTCTTCTAACAAGTGAGAGTATGTGTCTAAAGTTATTGATATGCTTGCATGTCCTAAACGTTTACTAATATATTCAATCGGTAAGCCTTTAGAAAGTAAATAAGATGTGTGAGTGTGTCTAAGTGAGTAGGGGGTTACATTGTCATCATCTAAACCAACAACTTTTTTCGCGTGCTTAAAAGATTTATTTACTGCGGTATGACTTAAAGCAAATAACTTTCCATCAATTCTGCGAGGTAAGTTAGACAACTTAGAATTAATTAAAATTATGTCTTTTTGATTAACTTCAACATCTCTCTTTGAATTTTTAGTTTTTGTACCAGGTAAAGGAACGCATTAAATCAGAGAAATATTGGGGCGTATTAAAATGGAATTGGCATGATTAAATATAAATAAATGGGGTGCAATATAGAAGGCTACTATTTCTCGCCTCAATGTGATTATACTACTATATTATTAAGGGTAGGCACTTACGTTCTTGTCCTATTTTTTTGTTGTATAATATAAAAAATGATTAATAAAACAGAGTTATTAAATGTTTGCGCATTTACCTATTTATGACAATGGGGAAGCATATGAAGACCACCAAATAGATTTAGGCGAAAAAATTTATACTCAGAAAAACTCTGCAATTAATTATATAAAAAGTGAAAGTTTCACATTAGAAGAAGCGTTTCCTTCTTATTTAGATACTGACATCGAAGAATATGAAGGCGTACGTTACTATTAAAGAACCGATTGAAAGCGTATCGCTAAAAAGTGTTACTGGTAAGATGTTAGACCATAAAGAATTTATGTATGTTCAAGAAATGTCGATAGAGCAAGATTGAAATCCTTTCAACCACCCACACATGTCACTGGGTGCTTTTACATAAATTCAATAAAATGACTACATTGAATTTACAATTTTGCTGTATGATTAAGTAAAATTATGTTAGTAGGTGTAAGTATTATAAAACGTGGAATAAGGAAATATGTGGAGAATGGAAAGTTTGAAAAAATACTTCATAAAATAAATAGTAAAATAAAAGAGAAAAAGGGTAAAGATTATTCTAAACACATAAATAAACTAATAATTAAATTAAAAAAATGGTAACTTGAATATAGCCTTCTTTTTTGATAAGTTATTAAGTAATTCTAAGAAATGAGCGAAAATAAAATTTGTAAACTCCCCACCTTTATGGTGGGGAATTTTTTTGTATTAAAGTATAATTATATATAGTGTGAAAATAAGCTAACTACTGGATGGGAGTTTAAATATTGATATAATAGTTTGAATTAATTTATTATATAGTACTTTGTTTAGTCTTCTATTACTCTATTTTTTGAAGCGCTATAAGAAAATATTAAGAATAATAGAGACATAATAAATAATGCAACAATCCCTGAATTCCAACTGTGTGTTATATCATATAGATATCCTACAAGTACTGGACCTATGGCGCCGATTAAATAGCCTATCGATTGACCAAATCCGGATAACATTACGCTACCATTATCTGTACGAGCCTTAATGGAAAATAATATCATACAAAAGCTAAAACATGCGCCCATAGCTGCACCTAATATAATAACCCCAATAAATAATAAAATTAAAGAATGAGAAAATAAAAAACTAAAACCTAGTAAAAATAATGTGGTTATAATGATAGCTAAAATACGCTGGTTGCTTAGTTTGTAAGCTATGATAGGTACAATAAATGTCATTGGTACTTGTGAAAATTGATTAAGCATAAATAAAAAACCTGCTGTTGAAGAATCCACTCCTTTATCTATTAATATAGATGGCATCCACATAACGATAGTATAAATAATCATAGCCTGAAAACCCATGGCAGCAGCAATTATCCAAGCAATTCTTGATTTAACTATGTTAGTTTTATTTGCTTTGTTTCTTTGATTAGCAGAGGTAGTTTTTCTCTCTATTTTGCTATTCTTTGTTACGATGGGAATCCACAGAAAGATAGAGACAATAGCAAATATAACCCAAGAAGATAAAGATAATCTAAAACCAAATTGAGATACCGAAGATATTGGAATGCTTAAACCTCCGCCAAGTCCCGCAGTGAAATGCATCATACTACTATAAATACCTGTTACTATACCAACTTGAGTTGGAAAGTACCATTTTACATAGCTTGGTAAAAGTACATTTCCAAATGCAATTGCTACTCCTAAAAGTATGGTACCTAAAATAAATAGTGTGAAATCCCCAGCTACACGTAAAATTAAAGATAAAACTAACAATAACGTTGATAATAAAATAGTACGAGACATAGTCAAGTAGTATGTAACTTTCGATACTAAAGGGGAAATAATAGCGAAAATAAATAGTGGGATTGTTATTAGTGATCCTGCAATACCGTCATTAATATTAAATTGTTGGATAATATCATTAATAACAGGTCCTACAGAAGTTAAAGGAGCGCGTAAAGTTGATGCAACCATAATAATGGCTATGAGAATTAGCCAGTTTCCTTTTATCCTGTGAATATTATATAGATTATTCAAAAGTATCCTCCTTTTTTCAGAAAAGTCTAAATTTAAACATAGAAAAAGGATACTAAAAATCATTTTTTATATCAAATATATTGAATATACATAAAACTAAATAATGTTTATAAAAATGATTAATATTTTATATAAATATTTGTTATTTCGCTATTTAATTTGGTATATAATATTAATATACGAATACGCAAAAGCCCACCTAAATGAATAGGTGGGTTGTTTATAAACGGACGATAAACGGACAAGAAAATCGTTTAAACACTATAAAATAGGCGTTTGGAAAAGTACTCACTCTCCGTTAATTACATAAAAAATGCTTACTGAAAACATCGAGAACCTTGATATGATAGGTTTCGATGTTTTTTGTTTTTATGAACTAATGAATACACAATACTTTACGAAATAAATAGATTTCTAATCTGAAACTCAATAAATCGATAAGGTTTATACTTAATTCAAAAGGGAAGTAATTAAATGTTTGCAACTTTAACATGAAAAGGGTGTTTTAAATTATGGATAACCAAAAGAAAGTACTAGTAACAGGTGCTACTAGAGGAATGGGTAAAGAAATTTCAAAAGTGTTAGCGGAGAAAGGCTATCATGTTATCTTAGGTGCAAGAAGTTTACAAGATGGTCAATCTATTGTGAAGGAATTAGAATCAAAAGGTTTGTCTGTGACTACAGTTCAACTAGATGTTACTGATATAAATTCTGTGCAGAGTGCAGCTCAAGAAATAAACGCTTTAGATATTTTAATTAATAATGCAGGTGTAGCTTTAGAAGCTTCTAGTCCATCTAAACTTGATGTCACTAAAGTGAAAAATGAATTTGATGTTAATGTTTTTGGTGTTATTAATGTAACTTCAGCAATATTACCGTTGCTTCAAAAAGAGAAAGAAGCAAAAATCATTAATATGTCTAGTATGATGGGATCTCTTAATTCAGTTTTAGATAAAGATTCAATTGTATATGATGTGAGTGTCGCAGGTTATCAATCTTCAAAAGCTGCTTTAAATATGTATTCTATTCAATTATCAAAAGAATTAGAAAAAGAAGGTTATGATATCAGTGTAGATCTAGTTGATCCAGGAATGGTAGCCACTGAATTTGGAGGTTTAGATCCAGAAACAGCTAAAAAAATGGGAGCACGTTCAATTGATGAAGGTATTAAAAGAGTTATTGAGTTAGTAGAACAAGATAGAAAAGATAAAAACATCACTTTTACAAATAATGATGGCGTTGTACCTTGGTAATTTCAAATGATTAAGCATTTTGTGTTTTTCCGATTATTATCACTAGAAACCCATCACTTAAAACTCATCTAAATGGCTAGGTGGGTTTTTTTAATAATTTTACAGATTTAAATATCTATCCAACTTTTCCTATTATTTAGTTAACTACATTTTATATTGATTATAATTTTGTAAAAATTGAAATAGGCTTTTTAATTGGAGATTATTATTTCCTTTTGCAATAATATGAAATTAACTGTTTTATGTTGTGAAAAGTAATGTTGAATCGATTAACGAGAGCAAGTGTTCTTTTATATTCTTGAGGTGATTACATGTAACCCAATTTAGATTGGCGTAAAACTTTTCAAGAGTTTCAAGATATATTAATTTCAGGAATTAATCCTGAATAGCTATATGATACGAAGCAAGCATGATTTTGAACTCAGCCTATACTGGAGAGGGTAAACAATTTTTCTTTACAAAGGATATTGTTAAAGCTAGTAACACTATTCCATTCTTTTGAATTAATACTATGAAGATAACAAACTCAGACGCACCAGATGAATACAAATTAGAAATTGAATTCCATAAGGTATCTGGAGAAAGACTAATATAATTTTTACCATAAGGTTTATAGCTAATGGGCAAACATTAGCATAAATACGATTAAAGTGGTAGTTGTAAATATCGCTCTAGTACTGTACGACATTTCAAAATACCAATGTGTTATTCATTATATTTATTTGGTTATTTTATTCGTTCGAAAATATTTTAATATTTATTATATAGGGTATTTATAATAAAGAATATCAATGAGGTGTTATTATTGTCTTTAAATATAAATATAAATAGTTACTTAAAATTATTGGAAAATGAAAGTTCTGCAGAACAAAGATATTATCAAGAAAAAAATGATATAACTAAGTTTTTTTACAAATTGTTTAAGCATCCAAGAGATAAAAGAAGAGAATTACTATATTTAGATTCAATTGATGACGAGTCGTTTTATCAATTATTTAGTGCATACACTATAGGCAGTGAATTACTAACAATACCCGATTGTTTAAATGAAGATATAATGAATTACGGTAGTATAGAAGATTTATTCAACGATAGAGTTAAAATTATGAAAGATAGATTGCCTTTCAAACATGAAGCTGCAATCCATTTTAAAGATAAAGATTGTAATTTTGTTAAGGAGAGTTTACTTGCTTTTCAAGAAAAGTTTTCTAATCCAAATATATTTTAGAAAGAAGTAATATAATTAAAAAAGAGGATCAGTGAAATAACTATCCACTTTGTAAGATTATGGGGATAAAGAACAGTGATAAACTTAATTTATGGGGTTATAAATTAAGAGAAAGGAGATAAAATATGAAATTAACAAAAATAGAGCTTCAAGAAAAAGATTACCCAAAAGCACTAGAAATATGGGAAAAATCTGTAATTGCAACTCACGATTTTTTAAAAGAAAAGGATAGATTAGAATTAAAAGCTGAAATTCCTACATATTTTAAATTTGTCGAAGCTGATTTGTGGTTTAATGACTACGAAGCCATTGGTTTCTCAGGTACAAACGAACAAAATTTAGAAATGCTTTTTATAGATCCAAAATATTTTCTGAAAGGATATGGTACTGAAATACTACAATATCTAATTCAAGAAAACAAAGTTCTATATGTTGATGTAAATAAAGATAATTATAATGCTGTAAATTTTTATATCAAAAATGGATTTAAAAAGTATAAAGAATCTCAAAAGGATCAACAAGGAAGACATTATCCCATTTTACATCTCAAACTGTAAAGATTACTTAATGATATAGTTTTGAGCAAATCATTTATATAGTGAGATGAGTTTATTTTGTGAAAGAAACTTACAGAAAGATGTTTTTAAATCTAATTGATTTGAAAAACATTTTTTAATAATACTAATGTCGAAAAATAGACAAATTATAAATAATAATTATATTGTTTCCTCTATTTAAATTTGATAAAATTTTAAAAATTATTGCCATTTTGACGTATAGAGGAGAATTTAAAATGAAAGAAAAATTATCATTTGCTCAAATTATTTATGCTACTATCATTGGTGGGTTATTATCGGGAATTGTGAAATTAGGGTGGGAAGTTATGCTGCCACCTAGAACACCAGAGCGTAATGCCACTAATCCGCCACAAGAATTACTACAAAAGTTTGGTTTTAGTTCGGATTTTACACATATGAGTTATCAATTTTCAGAACAATCAATGCCTTGGGTAAGTTTTATTGTTCATTTTAGTTTTTCAATAGTATTTGCGTTCATTTATATTATACTAGTCAAATATTTTTCAAAAGTAGCAATTGGTTATGGTTCTATTTTTGGTCTCGCTGTTTGGATAGTCTTTCATTTAATTCTCATGCCAATAATGGGTGTCGTTCCAAATGCTTTAGAGCAACCGTTTCACGAACATTTATCTGAATTGTTAGGTCATGTTGCGTGGTTGATGGTTATAGAATTTGTTCGAAGATATTTTGTATATAAAAATGAGTTGAAGTGAAACAAGTATTAATTAAAACATTTATTCAAATGAAAGGGATGTACTGTTATATAAGTGCATCCCTTTTTTAGGTTCCGATATATGAATTACTAGTTAGTGTATACATTTATTGGGCAAAAGTATAATGCTTAACTCGAAGTGAATCATCCTTATTATGTACATATAATAGGGATGATTGATTGGTTGTTTGAATGTACAAAGATAATATTTATGAACATAAACTATTCCTTACATAAACAAGTGTTAGTTTTGTATGTGCTAAATTAAATAAATTTAAATTAAAAAATCATGAAGAAAACAATTCGCTTAATTAAAGAGGTGAGTTATTTTAATTTTTGTAGTCAGACATTGTTCTCTTTGGTACATAATTCAACCGTTATTTTGTTTGTCAAAAAATTGTAACAAATAAATAATAAATTTATTCAAATTTTGTGTTATTATATAAAAAAATAAAGAGGTGATTTCAAATGAAAAATTATAAAAAAGTTATAGTAGTTTCTTTGATAGCTAGCAGTGTTGCTTTTACGCCAGTATTTAATTCTCAAGTAAATGCATCAGCTATGGATCATGATTTATTTAAAGTAGGGGCAGACAGAGGAGATTATCAAGAGATTGCGGGACCACATTTAATCGTGAGAATATCTGCATATGATAAACAAAAGAAACATACTTTTGAACCGCGTTATCTAGAGTTTCCATTAAAATTCGGAAATGTACTCACAAAGAAAGATGTTATAAATTATATTGAGTGGACGCTAGATGCACACGATTATAAAAAATATCGTGTTGTAGAAATAGATCCAGAGTCTAAAGTCCGAGTTTCATATTTTAGTAAAACAGAAAAACAAAGAGTAACAGAATATTTCCCCGTAACAGAAAAAGGGTTTATCATTCCTGATTTGTCTGAACATGTGCACAATCCAGGATTTAGTATAGTAACAAACGTAGTTGTTGAAGAAAGAAACTCTAAGTAAAATTAATTAGTCTATGCTTTATTTTATAATAGTTATACATGAAGCATTAAGACCTATAGTTTAATTTATGTTTTACGTTATTATCTTAATAACCCATACATACATAGGTATCAGTAATAAAAAATGTGATTCAACATCGTAACAATCTATGAGTGTATAGGTTCGATAACAATAAATATTTCAAAAATTTTATATAAAAAAGCCACTATTCAATTTAATGAGTTAGTGGCTTTTATGCGTAAAAATCAATTATATTTATGTTTATATTATTTAGAATAGAAAAAATATCTATCGATTGATACTTTAGAATCACAAGTTAAATATGTGAGTTGAATAGAATTTAATATTATTTAAAATTATTCTTAATTATGATAAAAAGTGTGAATTAAGAGAAATGGATTTTTGCATCACTGACTATAATTAAATCTTTAACTTAGATATATAGTTAATTATCTTGCTCGTTATTTAGTACTTTGCCATTCTTAGCATCAATAGTTACTTCGTGTTTTTCTTTATCTTTTTTAAGGTCTAAATCGTAAACAAGTTTCCCATCGTCTTTTGATAGTGACCACTCTTTGATGTCTCCGTCAAATTCTTTTTGACCTTTTTTAATGGCTTCTTTATAATCGATGGCGTCATTATAATTAAATGTTTCGTTATTATCAAGTGAATCTTCGTTTTCTTGTTCTTTGTTCAAGATTTTTTTATTTTTATCAGAGATAATAACTTCTGACTCTTTATTATCACCTTGTTGTTCAATTTTATATGCCCATTCGCCGTTGCTTTTTTCATATGAGATGCCTTTTAAATTTTGGTTAGCGTATGTTTCTTGGGCTTTTTTAATGGCGTCATCAGGACTTGTTTTGATTTTGTTGATAGCGATAACTTGGTTATCGGATTTTGTATCTTTTTTATTTTCAGATTTTGAATCATTGTCAGCTGAACCATTTCCGCAACTAGCTAATAATAGAGTAGAAAATACTATTGCTGATAAACTTTTTAACTTCATCTGCTTCACTCCTTTATCATTTTTACAATAAATACTTACCCAATCTTTGATGTAGACAAAACATTAAATGTGAAAATTTAATGTTAACCAGTTAAATGAGTTGATTTAGCTAAATTTTAAAATAAAAGAAACCTTTCCGCTATGAGGTGATAAAAATAGTTAAGAAATAGGAAAAATATTAAAAATAACATGTGTTGTGCAAGAACCCTGTTAAATAAACATAAACACGTTATAATAAGTATAACTGAGATGGAGGAATGACAGATTGGATTTTTGGTTAAAAGCACAAGCTGAACAAAATAGTAAAGGGATATTTATCGATGATGGCGTGAACCAAATTACTTTTGGGAAGATGTATGATAGCGCTAAAAGACTGGCATATAGTCTAAAGCAATTAGAATTAAATAGAATAGGTTTATATATTAACAATACAATTGAATCCATAGTATTAATTAATGCTGCATGGGTAGCAGGCATAGAAGTAGCTATGGTCAATACGAGATTAACTAAAAAAGAAATGATTGCTCAAATGAAATCTATAGATGTAAGTACAATCATAGCGATGGAGCAACTTCGTTTAAGAGATATTAAAGTGATAGATTTCCAAACATTGCAGACTCAGGAAGGGCACGAATTCGAAGCGCCGTTCTCAATTGATCGTATCGCATCAATTATGTTTACTTCTGGTACTACAGGTCCTCAGAAGGCAGTGCCACAAACTTTTTACAACCATTATGCAAGTGCATTAGGTTGTAAAGAGAGTCTTGGATTTAATCAATCTACGAAATGGTTATCGGTATTGCCGATTTATCATATTTCTGGTTTGAGTGTAGTGTTACGAGCGTTAATTGAAGGTTTTACATTACAACTTGAAGCGAAATTTGACGCTGATAAAATGATGAAGATAATTAAAGAAGAAACACCTACACATATATCATTAGTACCACAAACTTTAAAATGGTTAATGGACAAAGGGTGGCATCAACCGTTCTCGATTGAAAAAATATTACTCGGTGGAGCTAAATTAACCACATCGTTAATAAATAGAGCATTAGACTATGGTTTACCAATTTATAATTCTTTTGGTATGACTGAAACGTGTTCGCAATTCTTAACAGCAACACCAGAAATGTTGAAACTAAGACCAGATACGGTTGGGAAACCTAGCGATAATGTTGAAGTGAAAATCTCGCAGCCGAATGTTAATGGTCATGGAGAATTATTGATTAAAGGTGACAATGTTATGAATGGTTATCTTTTCCCTATGAATAAAAAAGATACCTTTGTTGATGGTTATTTTAAGACTGGTGATATAGCAGAAATAGATGAAGAAGGTTATGTCATGGTGTATGACCGTAGAAAAGATTTAATTATAAGTGGTGGCGAAAATATATACCCTTACCAAATAGAAACAGTCGCTAAAAAGCACGAATCTATTGAAGATGCGATGTGTGTTGGTGTTGAAGATGCTACATGGGGAGAAGTACCTTATTTATATTATGTTGCTTCAGAAACTATAACAAATAAACATTTAGTAGCGTTCTTCCAAAATCATCTAGCAAAGTATAAAGTACCAAAACAATTTAAGCGCGTTACTTCATTACCTTATACATCAACAGGTAAATTGCAGAGAAATCATTTATAAAAGTAATAAGGAGTCTTTATGAAAATAGTTGATATGCATCTATACCTCTATGACGAACGTTTTAATACACCAATTATTACACCAAAAATAAAACTAGAAACACGTAAAGCATTGTTTGTAGCTTTAGTTACGGAAAATGATTCATATTACTATGGAGAGTGTAATGCGTTTGAAACCGATTGGTATACAAATGAAACGATTGATGATGCTCAAATCCAAGTGGAAGAATGGTTCGATAGTATTAAAGATATAGAGTTTTATACATTCGATGAAATATTACGTAGTTTAAATCATCTATCTAAATATCCAGCAACTAGAAGTATGATTGTAATGGCTTGTTATCAAATGTTTTTCAAATTAACAGATTTTAGCGTAGCCTATGGTGCAACAATTAGCGGTTTAGCAGAAGAAAATATTTTGCAATTATCCCAAACACAACCTGAACGTGTTAAAGTAAAATGGTCTGATTCAATTTTAAATGATATTAAATCAATTAAACAATTACCATTTAAACCAAATATTGTTGTAGATGCAAATGAATCTATAACCGAGTCGGAGATAGTTAAGCTAACAACAATTGGGCATGATCAATTATTGTATATAGAAGAACCATTTAAATCTTTAAATATGCTAAATCAGTTCGATGCATATGAATTACCACCAGTTGCTATAGATGAAAAGGCAGACACGATAGATAACATTTTAGAAGTTATAGATGATTTCGCTATAGATGTTGTTGTGTTGAAACCATTTAGACTGGGTGGCATCGATAAAGTGATGAATGCCATTAAAATGCTTAAGGACAAAAATGTAAAAATAGTTATAGGTGGTATGTATGAGTACGGATTAAGTAGATATTTTACTGCGATGTTAGCTCAATTTTCTAGTTATCCCAGTGATATCACACCAGAAGGTTATTATTTTGAAAAAGATGTGGTTGATCGTGCAGGTATATTAAAAGGAGGCTCAATCTATTTTGAGCCTCCAAAGGTTAAAAGTACAAAATTAACACGAATTTATTAATCTTTTTTGTTATCTTTTTTCTTAAGCGGCACTGGATCAAAGCCGCCTTTATGAAGCGGATGGCATTTTGAAATCCTTTTAATACCTAACCATGTACCTTTCAATGCACCATATACTTGAATTGCCTCTCTGGTATATTCAGAACATGTAGGATAAAACCGGCAAGTTGCGGGCGTCAATGGTGATATAAATCGTTGATAAATATGAATGAGTCCAAGAAATATAGTTTTCATAAATTTTGCCTCCAACAAATAACTTAGCTTTAGCATAGTTAGTTTAACATAATAAGGGGAAGAGTGATGTATATGAAGTTTAAAGATAAAGATAATGACAACGTATATTTATCATATAAAGATAAAGAAGATATTGCTGACGGAAATCATGTACTTATTATTCCGAAATATAAAAATCAGTTGCTATTTACAAACCATAAAATACGTGGCGTTGAATTCCCAGGCGGTAAAAAAGAAGACGGAGAAACAAGTGAAGTAGCTGTTGCGCGGGAATTATTTGAAGAAACCGGAGCAATGATAGCGCAATGTGAGTATATTGCGCAATATGAAGTACAACGTACGAATGGTTTATGTTTCACAAAAGATGTATTTATGGTAAATGTATCTGAGATAAGCGATCAAGATGATTATTTAGAAACAAATGGCCCTTTATTTTATAAAAATATAGCTGAGATTCCAGAGAGTAAAAAAAGTTATTTGTTGAAGGACGATGCGATTTTACACTGTTTAGAGAGAGTGATATCACTTGGATTTTATAAATAGAAAGCGTATGCCCATTGAAGCCATACATCATATATTTGAAGAAGTCACATATTGTGTTGATAACTTAAAAGTTCGAGGCTTACTAATGACACCAAAAGAAGATGTAAAAAGAATTGTGATTTATCTACGAGGTGGTAAAGGCCAAGTAGGTAAAGTACGAGCAGCTAGAATGATGCAATTTGCAAATACAAACACTTTAGTTTTTGGTCCATATTATAGAGGGAATAATGGTAGTGAGGGGAAAGATGAATTTTATGGGGCGGATTTAAATGATGTCACGGTTGCTATACGTATACTGCATCAAAAATATCCTTATGCTGCCATTCATATGGTTGGATTTTCCAGAGGTGGACTTCAGGGTTTGCTCACATTTCAAGATTTACCGATCTCAAGTTATATTATCTGGGGCGGAGTATCTGATATATACTTAATGTATGAAGAACGCGTTGACTTAAGAGGTATGTTGAAACGTATGATTGGTCATCCTAAAAAGCAAGCTGTTGCCTATCAGCAGCGAGATGCGTTAGCTCAAATTACTAAGTCAAGTCCGCCCATATTTATTGTTCATGGTGGAAAAGATAAACAAGTAGGTATTCATCATGCCTATCATTTAGCACAGCAATTAGAGGAAAAGGGAACAACTTATCGTACGTTTTATCAAATGTTAGAAGGTCATGTACCAAGACCATTTGCTCTCAAACAAACGCTGTTTGAAATTAAACAGTGGATGATAGATGTAGAAGAGAATAAAATATAATAGAGTAAATTAAAAGAGAGAATTGGTTTCTAATACCCAATTCTCTCTTTTATATGATATTAATTAACAGATATTATTTGAATCCGCCACGTGTTGCTAAATCATCAACTTCTACACCGAATTTTTCGAAGTTGTGATTGAAACGGTTAATTAAATCTTGAGCTTGCTCTCTATACGCTTCTGGCTTACTCCAAGCATTAATAGGATTCAATAATGTTTGAGGGACATCCTCAACTTCAACTGGAATATCTAAACCGAACATATCATCTTTAATATATTCAGCATCTCTTAATTGCCCTGTAATTGCTTGATTTACCATTTGTCTTGTGTAACTTAGACTTATACGACGTCCTATGCCATATTTACCACCAGTCCAACCAGTGTTTACAAGATAAACATCTACATCGTGTTGATCGATTAAGTTACCTAATAAATCAGCATAAACTTTAGCGTTTAGAGGTAAGAAAGGTGAACCGAAACATGTAGAGAATGAAGGTTCTGGCTCAGTTACACCACGTTCTGTACCAGCTAATTTAGCAGTGAATCCACTCAAGAAATGATACATTGCTTGATCTTTGGATAGTTTTGAAATAGGTGGTAGAACACCGAAAGCATCTGCAGTTAAGAAAATAATTGTATTAGGATGAGCTGCTTTAGATGGCGTTACAATATTTTCAATGTGGTTGATTGGGTATGCTGCACGAGTATTTTCTGTGTATTGATTATCATCGAAGTCAACGTCACCATCTTCGTCAACGACAACATTTTCTAAAATAGTACCATATTTAATAGCGTCATAAATTTGAGGTTCTTTTTTATAAGAAAGGTTAATTGCTTTAGCGTAACAACCACCTTCAATATTGAAAATACCATTTTCATTCCAACCATGTTCATCATCGCCAATAAGTTTACGTGTTGGGTCAGCGGATAGTGTCGTTTTACCAGTACCAGAAAGGCCGAAGAATAAAGCAACGTCACCTTTGTCTCCAACGTTAGCTGAACAATGCATGCTCATAATGTTATCTTTAGGTAGTAAATAGTTCATTACGGAGAAAATACCTTTTTTCATTTCACCAGCATACTCAGTCCCACCAATGAGGATCACTTTATGTTTAAATGATGTGATGATAAATGTTTCTGAGTTTGTGCCGTCTATTTCTGGGTCGGCTTTAAAGTGCGGTGCTGAAATAATTGTGAAGTTTGGTTTGATTTCTTGTGCTTCTTCTTTTGAATTAGGGCGTATAAACATATTTTGAGCAAATAGATTATGCCACGCTAATTCATTGACAACAGTTAATTTCAATTGTGAGTCGTGATCACTACCAGCATAACCATTGAATACATATAGTTCATCTTTTTTGTCTAAATAGTTTAGAACCTTATCATATAAATTTAAAAATGTTTCTTCCTCAATCGGTTGGTTAACATTACCCCAGTCAATATCATCTCTATAAGATGGCTCATTTACAATAAACTTATCTTTTGGTGAACGACCTGTATATTTACCTGTTCTAGCGTTAATTGCACCTAATTCGGTAAGTTCGCCTTCATCATTATCTAAAATCTTGTTATACAACTGTGTTGTAGATAATTGAAATAATGAAGATTTTTTGTCTAAAATACTTTCAATTTTGTTTGTATAAGTGTATGTATCTACAGCCATACTAATCCCTCCAACGCTATTTAGTTATTGTAAGCCTTTACAATTACAGAGTATAACACATATATATCAATAGTCCATACCAATTTAAAAGGAATTTTAAATAAATATTAATAAATGTAAAATTGACATTATATCGTTGATTCTGTACTATAGGACTTAACGGATTCTCTTATCCTGAGTGGCGGAGGGACATGGACCCAATGAAGCCCAGCAACCTCTTCTTAATACGAAGAAAGGTGCCAAACCGTTTGCAGACAAATATCGTCTGAACGATAAGAGCGAATGGACGTATAAGGGCCTTCTCTCTATTTATTGATAGTGTAGAAGGCTTTTTTAATGAGCTCAACAGAGAGAGAATTTTCGTAATTTAAAACTAAAGGAGCAAATTATGACTTACAATAGAAGATTATTCACTTCAGAATCAGTAACAGAAGGGCATCCAGATAAAATAGCGGATCAAGTATCTGATGCTATATTGGATGAAATATTGAAAGATGACCCAAACGCACGTGTTGCTTGTGAAACGACAGTGACTACTGGTATGGCGTTAATTTCAGGAGAAATATCAACAACAACATATGTTGATATTCCAAAAGTGGTTAGAGAAACAATTAAAGAGATAGGCTACACACGTGCTAAATACGGTTATGATAGCCAGACAATGGCAGTATTAACGGCAATTGATGAACAGTCACCAGATATCGCTCAAGGTGTCGATACAGCTTTAGAGTATCGTGAAGACGCATCAGAAGAAGAAATCGAAGCTACAGGAGCGGGAGATCAAGGTTTGATGTTCGGTTATGCTACGAATGAAACGGATACATACATGCCTTTACCAATCTTCTTATCACATCAACTTGCGAAACGCTTATCAGATGTACGTAAAGATGAAATATTAAATTACTTACGTCCTGATGGTAAAGTACAAGTCACTGTGGAATATGATGAGCAAGATCAACCACATCGCATTGATACGATTGTCGTGTCAACACAACATGCTGAAGATATCGAATTACCACAAATTCAAGATGATATTAAACAACATGTTATTTATCCAACAGTGCCAGAAGCACTTTTAGATGAGAACACTAAATTTTATATCAATCCTACTGGTCGTTTCGTTATAGGTGGACCACAAGGTGATGCAGGACTTACTGGACGTAAAATAATTGTTGATACGTATGGTGGTTATGCACGTCATGGTGGGGGATGCTTTAGTGGTAAAGACCCAACTAAAGTTGACCGTTCTGCTGCTTATGCTGCACGCTATGTAGCAAAAAATATCGTTGCTGCTGAATTAGCAGACAAATGTGAAGTGCAACTTGCATATGCTATTGGTGTAGCTGAGCCAGTTTCTATTTCTATAGATACATTTGGTACAGGAAAAGTTAAAGAAAATGAATTGGTTGAGGCAGTTAGACAACATTTTGATTTAAGACCAGCTGGAATTATTAAAATGTTAGACTTGAAACACCCTATTTATAAACAAACTGCTGCATATGGTCATTTTGGTCGTACAGACGTATTATTACCATGGGAAAAGTTAGATAAAATTAATTTATTAAAAGATACAGTTAAAGCTTAACTAGAACAAAAAATTTTTTAACTTTACTCTCGAATGCTATACGTTTATCTATTATAATTAAGTTACTGAACACATAAAGGAGCGTTTTTTGTTATGAATTCATTTGGACCATTAGAGATTGGTTTAATTGTGGCAATTGTTGTAGCAGTAATTTGTTTCATTTTATTTATCATTGCTTTGAAAAGTAAGAAGAAAGCACAACAAAAGGTAGAAGAACAATACAAAACCAGAGAACAAAAACTAAGCGATGAGCATGAAGAAGAATTAGAAAAAGAAAGAATAGAAAATAAAAAAACAGTAACAAAGCAAAAAGAAGAATATAATGCTACAGTTAGTTCGAAAAATAGAGAAATTGATGCATTAAAATTATTCTCTAAAAATCAAAGTGAATATGTAACTGATATGAGACTTATTGGTATTCGAGAAAGATTAGTAAATGAGAAAAGAATTCGCCCAGAAGATATGCACATTATGGCTAATATATTTTTACCTAAGAATGAATTTAATGATGTACAGCGTATTAGTCATTTAGTACTTACGCGTACTGGTTTATATATCATTGACTCGCAATTATTAAAAGGTCACGTATACAATGGTGTGAGTGCTGCTCAATTTAAAGAACAACCAACAATGGAACAAGTGTTTAACACGTTGGACCTTGATAGACAAGAACCACAAACGCTTGTATTAGATCAAAACGAAGATGAAAACTCATTATCTTTTGTTAATTATACGACTCATTTGAATGATATTGAGAAACTAGCGGGTGATATCCAAACAGAATTGAATTTAAAATTCACACCAACTACCATCTTATATTTTAATCCAAAAAATGAGGGCGATGTAACAATTTCAAACTATGCGCAAAGTTCAAATACCAAAGTATTAGTTGGTCCAGAACAATTGGATGAATTCTTCAATAAATTCGTCTTCCATGGTCGCATTCAATATAACGTTGAAGATTTACAACGTGTTATGGATGAAATTGAATCATTTAACTAAAGACATAAATTTCATATTTTGAGAATAAATCATGCTATGTAGTATAAACTGTCAACAAAAGTATTTAGACTTTTGTTGACAGTTTTTTTGGACTATAAAACTTTAAAAATATAATCTGATAAAGCCTACCTATTTACTTATACTATAAATTAAATAGGTGATTGATGACATATGCTATAAAGAATTTCAAAAATAAGAATGAATTGTAAACATATAGGCATTTTTATTTATATATTTGGGAATATTGATTAGTATAATAAATAACAAAATAAAAAGGGGATTTTAACTTGGAAAATATTACATTTTACAATGGGAATGAAATGCCGATTGTTGGATTGGGCACATTTCGCGTGGAGAATAATGATGAATGTGCAGCATCAGTAAAACATGCAATTGAAAACGGCTATACACATATTGACACAGCAATGATTTATGAAAATGAAGATAAAGTAGGTCAAGGTATTGCTGAAGGATTAGCTTCAACAGGATTAAAAAGAAGTGACCTATTCATTACTTCTAAATTATGGCTTGATGACTACGGTCGACAAAATGTCGCTGATGCATATGAAACAAGTTTAAACAAATTAGGTTTAGACTATTTAGATTTATATCTAATACACTGGCCTGGAACTGATGAAGCACTGATGATTGATACTTGGCAGGGTATGGAAGACCTTTATAAAAATGATAAAGTGAAAAATATTGGTGTAAGTAACTTTAATATTGAACATTTAGAAGCATTATTAGCACAAGTTTCAATTAAACCAGTAATAAATCAAGTAGAATTCCATCCATATCTATTACAATCTTCTTTAAATAGATATCTGGAAGTTCAAAATATTCATATGGAGTCATGGTCACCATTAATGAATGCACAAATTTTGGAAGATGAAACAGTAAACGCAGTAGCAAATGAAGTGGAGAAATCACCTGCTCAAGTAATCATAAGATGGAATATTGAACATGGTGTTGTAGTAATCCCAAAATCGGTTACCCCATCTAGAATAGAAGAGAATATTAATGTATTTGATTTCGCATTAACAGCTGAACAAATAGAAAAATTAGATAACCTTAATGAAGATCGTAGAATTGGACCAGATCCTGCGAAATACAGTGGTCATTAAATAATTATATAAACTAGTATGACTACTTAAGTATTAATAATTAAATTAATGAGTTAATGCTATATACTCGTTAACTGTGATTTAGTTGAATTTACGATATAGTATGACAAGACTAATGAAATTGTCATTACTAAGTATGGACAATGTATATGACATAAAAAAAGCCACAAAAACAATTTAATGTTTTTGTGGCTTTTTATAATGAACTTTTTTAGGTTTTTCGTTAAAGTATGTAACCTAACAAACAAGCTAAAAAGGAAACGCCGTATTGGAGTACAGAATAAATAATGAAATAAATGATTTTCTTTTTAGTCATTAATAGTTCGACGAGTTCAGAGGATAAAGTAGAAAAGGTAGTAAGACCGCCTAAAATACCAATGATTACAAAGGGTTCAATCCAATCTAACTTAAGTGACGAGCCTAATAAAAAACCAATGATTAAGCTACCAACTATGTTAACGAAAGGTGTTGCAACTGGTAATATACTACTGAATTTACGATTACAAAAATTAGTAATAAAACCACGGATGACTGCACCTATGCCACCACCTAACATGATTAATAAACAGTTAATCATGAGATACGTGCCCCCAATCTAACGCCAATATAGCATAAGCAAATTCCTAAAACATAACTACTGATTGCGTAAATAGTAACAGCTAAATAAGCTTGCTGCATGAATAAATGTATAAGTTCAAATTGAAATGTAGAAAAGGTAGTCATTGCACCCAATAAACCTGTAGTAATGCCTTTTTTTAAATGTGGATTATGCTTGTAATATTGTAAAGTTAGCGTCCCTAGAAACCCCATTAAAAAAGCGCCTAAAACATTAGTGATAAATGTACCAGTAGGAATTGTAGAATTAACACTCATAAATGAAAACAAATATCTGAGTAGTGCACCGACAGCGCCTCCTACAAAAATATATAAATATTGCATTGTTGGCATGCTTCCTTTCTTAAAAACAGTGCAAGTTTTAGCAACATGGTATTGCTATTAAAGCTTAATTCTTGTTTTTATAATTTCAAATATAACTAGAAATTTAGAATGTATTTATAATTGTCCGGATTGTATGGACATATGCATAACTTTATTAAATCAAAGATTTACTTTAACCACAATAACAGAGGCCAAGACATCAATTGTTGTCCTAGCCCCTTAATTAGAATATGATGCCAAATGTTGATAGAGAAGCAAGAATATGAATAACAATTACGATTAAAATAACGTATGGTAATATCTTACTTGCTTTTCGTATCCAATCTGACTCTTCATGTAGATGTTTGATTGATTTATCAGCAAAGATAATGGAAATTATTAAAATGATAGCATTTATAATACTACAAACAAATATTAATTTTATCATCGAATTAAAATGCATATTTAATAGAGGGTTTCTTGTATTAAAATAAAAACTAATAATAACCAATAAAGTAGATAAATAAAAGTAAAGTTTTGAACGTGCCATTTGTACCTCCTAATGCAATTCATTTAACAATAATACCATAAATTTACAAAAAACTAATGCAATTTATATTTATATAGTATATTAACATATTGAATATATGCTTATGTAGGATTAGTTCTCTTATATAAAAAAAGTTTAATATCACTGTAAAAATATTCTGATTTTAAGCAAAAAATTAGAATTAATTCTTTATAGGTGGTATAACTAAGTTGTATGGTTAATAACCGTTATCAAATAATTCTTTGTTGAATTATTTAATTAAGTCAGGAGGAATAAGTAATGGCAAAATTAAATGTTGAAGTATTTGCAGATGGTGCAGATATTGAAGAAATGAAAGCAGCTTATAAAAATAAACAGGTTGATGGTTTTACTACTAACCCAAGTTTAATGGCAAAAGCAGGTGTAACTGACTATAAAGCTTTCGCTGAAGAAGCTGTTCGCGAGATTCCTGATGCTTCTATCTCATTTGAAGTATTTGCAGATGATTTAGAAACTATGGCAAAAGAAGCTGAAATTTTAAAACAATATGGTAGTAACGTATTTGTTAAAATTCCAGTTGTAAACACAAAAGGTGAATCAACTATTTCTCTAATTAAAAAATTATCAGCAGAAAATGTTCGTTTAAACGTAACTGCTGTTTATACTTTAGATCAAGTTAAAGAAATTACAGATGCTGTAACTGAAGGTGTTCCAACTTATGTATCAGTATTTGCTGGCCGTATTGCAGATACAGGAGTAGACCCAATTCCTATGATGAAAGAAGCTGCTGAAATTACACATAGTAAAGACGGCGTGAAATTATTATGGGCTAGTTGTCGTGAAGTAATTAATGTTATACAAGCTGATGAAGTTGGCGCTGATATTATCACATGTCCAGCAGATGTTGTTAAAAAAGTAAACAACAATCTTGGCCGTGACATTAATGAACTCTCAGTTGATACAGTTAAAGGGTTTGCAAAAGATATCCAAAGCTCAGGCTTATCAATTCTTTAATACCAATCCCCTATGAACATAGTGTTTGTAGGGGTTTTTCTTTGTCTTAAAAAATAAAAAGGGCAGAAAAAGGGCAGAAAAAGGGCAAGTTACATAATTTTAAAAGACTCTAATTTATCAATCACATCTTTTTCCATCTTTTTAGTAACATGAGTATAGATTTTTATAGTTGTGTCAGGGTTATTATGACCAACACGATTCATAATAGATTTAAGTTCTAATCCCAATTCAGCTAAGAAAGAAATGTGCGTATGTCTTAAAGTGTGTGTTGTAACGTTTTTATTAAATTCTAATTCTTTAGTAGCTTCTTTTAGTTTTTTATTTATAATATTAGGGTGAAACGGATTACCTTTGTAATTTGAAAATACAAAATTCCGATTTGTATATGAGTTGTTCCACCTTGCTGCAACTTTATTTTCTAATATAGCCTTTTTGAATATTTCACAACTTCTATCAGTAAGTCCGATTGTTCTAAAGCTAGTATCTGTTTTAGTACTTTCTTTAACTCCGAAACCATCTTCACTAATTTCCCACAACATTGTTCCATTAATACTTAATGTTTTTTCGACTAGATCAATATCATCTTCTTTTATAGCAAGTAACTCTCCAATTCTCATTCCATTCATTGCTTGGATTTCAATTATAAAAGATAGAAATAAATTTAATCTTTTATGATGTGCTTTTTTTGATTGGTGAGCTTTCTCAGAAAAATAATTAATTAATTGTTTTAACTGTGCTTTTTCTAAATAATTGTTTTTCTCATTCATTAGTTGTTCATAATCCTTAGTTTCTTTTGGCGCTTTCAATTCGTTTAAATATTCTATATTAATATCGCTATAGCTTTTGTGGGCATGTTTCAATGAGTGTTTAAAAATACCTAGCACTTCTTTATTTACATTTCTTGAAAAACCTTCTTTAAAGAAATCATTAAAAATTTTATTAACAGTAGGTAACGAAAGGTTTTTGAGCAAAGTGTTTTCAGGCATGACTTTTTTAAGTAGATTGATTGAAGAAATTTTTGTTTTTATTGAACTTTTCTTAACTCCTGAATGTATCTTATAGTGTTCAAACCATTCGTCTATTGCTTGTTCAACAGTTATGTTGTTTGAACTTTTTAAACCAACTGTTTTTAGCTTACTTTGTATCTTATCATCTAATTGGAACATAGCTTCTTTCTGAGAAGCTTTAGTATCTTTGTTCATTACAACACTAACTCTGCGCCATTTATCCGTATATGGGTCTTTGTATTTTTCATAGAAGCGGTATTTAGTTTTGCCTTCTTTATTTTTAAATTGTTCTGTCCACATAAGTTATTCCCCCTAAAAAGATAAAAATATGTTTAATATAAAAATACTGTGGTATAAAAAACACGTTAATAGTTTTTTTCATTCGAAAAATTTTTCCAAGCACCCAAAGGGTGCTTTTTTATTTTGCTAAAAATAAAGCTACGGTAAAACTCACTAAAAGTATTGGCATAACAATTAGCAACTCTTTATTATTTTCTTCCAATATTTTCACATCCTTTAAAAAGATAAAAAACAAGAGATACTATTCCTATAGTATCTCTTAAATCTTAGAATTAAAAATTACCAATATTTGGAATTTCGTCTTCCTCAACATCAGTGTAATCCGCATCAGTACTTAGAATATCAATTATCTTGATACCTAAAACACTAACCAAAATAAACATTAAGACAATTTTTTTCATATAAGTCCTCCATAATATATTAGTATATTTTAATTTTAAAGTTTAATATTAATTTTGTAAAATAACTATATTAACAGTGTATATTAAAAATATATATAGGGTGCAGCAGGGGTCTCTTATGATTAAAACTTTAATAACATTTTTTATGTGTTTTTAGTTTTTTGATTTTTTCATTATTACTATAAGCAGTTAAAAATAAAGATATTAATACAAAATACTTATTTAACATGATTATGGCTCTTATTTATATTTCTTTTTTTAAAAAGAACATAGTTTTATCACTATCTTTGATTTCACCAAAAACTACAAAATCTAACTTCAAATAAAATTCTAATGCTTGAAATGACATAGTCTCTAAATGAATATACTTAATATAATATTGGCTTTTTAATTTTTCTAAATCTTTGATTAGTTTAAAACCTAGATTTTTACCACGCTGATCTTTATCGACCCATAATACCTACATGAAAGTAATCAAGATAATTATAGCCTACTAAACCAGCCACTATCTTGTCATTTTCCTCATAAACTATATTGACATGCTGAGTTCTTGGAAATATTTTACTGTTTTTGTATGCTATATCTGTGTGATCTTGAAGCTTATCTTCTAATAATTCTGATGTTCTGTAATCATTTGTTATTTTCTTTTTCATGTTTTTCCTTTTTCTAGGTTTTGAGTAACCTGCTTTTATTTTTAATAACTGATACGATGTCAAAGCTAATATTAGAATAATTTTTGACTTGCTACAACTCTACCGACTATTTTCACTTCGTCATTTATTCCATATACCTGTGGATAGTGATTAGGGTTGTTAGATTCAGGTATAAGTATTATTTGGTCGTTATTATATCTTATTCTTTTAACTGTTGCATTATACCCATTAATCATAACAACCCCTAATTGACCATTCTCTACAGTAGAATCTTTTTCAATCACTACAACATCGCCTTCTTGAAAAATTTTATCCATACTATCGCCAGATACTCTCAATGCAAATTCTTCTTTGTCAGAATCAATTTTATCAGTAGCGAAATATATGTAGTCTATTAAATTTTCTTCGCTATATATTGGAAGTCCAGCAGAAATTTTAGAAACAACTGGTATCTTTTTAACTGGTAAAGTATCTATTGGAGACTCTACTTTAGGTTTTTCAATTCCCATTAAATCTTCTGGTTTAATATCTAACCCCTTACAAATTTTGATGACGTTTTCTACTTTAGCGTTAAATACTCCTCTTTCTAAAATAGATCTAACTGTTGTATAAGCTAAACCGACTTCTTCTGAAAAAGCCTTCACACTACCTGATTTTATTTCCATTAGACGTTTTAAATCTTTTTCTTTAGTCATATTCGTTTACCTCATTTCTAATTTGTACCTATATAATACCATGCGAAAAATCGTATATCAAGTTGAAATTAAACAAAAAATATGAAAATTAGTATTGACCTAGTACGAAAATTCGTATATATTGTAATTAAGCAATCGACAAGGTTGCTAAAAATTTTAAACTATAATACGAAAATTCGTATTAAGTAGGAGGTACTATTTTGTCGAACTTAGAAGACGTCAGAAAACAAAAAAATGTATCTCTGGTAGATATCGCTGATTTATTAGAAGTAAGATATCAAACGGTTTCAGATAAGATTAACGGAATTTCAGATTTTAAGTTTGGAGAGGCGTTACTTATTAAGAACGAGTTTTTTCCAGAGTACGAAATAGAATATCTGTTTTCAAGAGAAAAACAATCAACTTAAAAGGAGAAAAACAAATGCAAGAATTACAAATTGTAAAACAAAACAACGAATTATATGTAGACAGTAGAGAAGTAGCAAAAATGGTAGGGAAGCAACATAAAAATTTAATTAGAGATATAGAGAATTACGAAAATGTAATTTTACAAAGCTCAAAATTGAGCCTTGATGATTATTTTATCCAATCAACTTATTTAGGCGGAAACAATCAAAATTACAAACACTACCTATTAACTAAAAAAGATTGTGACATGGTAGCTAACAAAATGACTGGAGAAAAAGGGATATTGTTCACTGCAACATATGTTAATGCGTTTCATGAAATGCAAAATCACATTAAAGAACAATCACAACTCAATGCACCTACCAGCCAATTAGAAGCTATTAAGATGTTCGTGCAAATACAAGAAGAACAACAAGAGTTTAACAAACGTATTGAAACAGAAGTTACAGGTATTCGCAATATTGTTGGTATTGAAACAAAGAATTGGAGAAACGACACAAACAAAATTTTAGGTGCAATTGCTCAACACTTAGGTGGAGGAGATAAACATAAAACAGTTCGTACTGAAGCGTACAAGTTATTAGAAGAAAAGGGGCGCTGTAAGTTAGATCAGAGATTAAATAACCGTAGAGCAAAAATGTTAGCAAAAGGTGCAACTAAGTCTCAGATAAATAAAGTTTCTAAATTAGATGTAATTAACGATGAACCAAGACTAATTGAGATTTACATTTCAGTTATTAAAAGCATGGCAATCAAGTATGGCGTAGATATTAGCCAATTCGAAATATAGGGGGGATTAAATAATGACAAAAGAACAAAAAGAATTGCTTACGTATATACATTACATCTTAGAAATGAATATCAACGATAAATCTGAAACGTTTGAACATTCTATTGAAGAAGGTGGAGTGGTTAAAACATTCGGAGTTAACAGAGAAAGACACTTAGAAGAAATAATGTATTGGGCAGCACAAGAAATTGAAAAACATTTTGATATAACAATCAAATAATAGGAGGAAACGGAATGAATATTCAAGAAGCAACTAATTTAGCTATGGAAAAAGGCAAAGCTATTTATAGAAGAGACTTAAAAAACGAAGGGTTTAGGGGAGAAATACTTCCAACTAACGACCCGTATCATGGAATGCTTTACTCAATAGCAGATAAAAAGTCCTACAAACAAAGGTGGCAACCAATGGCAGAGGACTTAATATCTAATGAATGGTTTGTACTTGGAGAGTAGTTAAATACCTACCAGCTTTTTTAAATCAAATAAAGTATTAACGAATTTCTTGGTGTTATTTTTATATAAATTTTCCATTTCTGTTATCGCTTTGGGTTTGAGGATTAATTCAGCAAATCCTCCATCACCAAGACCTAGTGAAACATATTCATTAGAAGAAAGTTCTTTAGTGTAAGTCACAAAATTATCAAAACTAAACCCTAGAAAGTAATTGAAATGAATTTCCTCATCATCATAAAAATAACGAGCCATTTTTTCAGAATATCCATCATCTAAACGATCTTTATATATTTCGTAAAAATGATGTAAAACAAAATTTGCTTCGTTAGTAAGCATATTATTTTCACCACCTTTGTACACGGATATCTCAATTGTACCAAACATTATTGCAAGACCGAATAGTAAATTTTAAAAGGAGAGATAGACAATGCCAAAAGTAATAACACCACCGACACCAGAAAATACTTTAACAGGTAACGAGGTATTCGTTAAACCGTTATACGCAAGAGCTACTAACATTCATAAACTTTTTGATTTTAGTCAATCAACAACTTATAACATTTTGAGAGATTATGACGAAGACAATCAAGGGATTGAAGGTTTATACATTAGTTACTCTGGAACAATGTGCTTGATTGATATTGAAAAGTTCATAACATATTTAAAAACTAGACACAAAAAACACTTATAAGGAGGGGTAACATGAACGGAACTTTATCAGTTTTAAAATCAGTATTCATAATGTTGCTTTCAATGGGATTAACGAGTGACTTCATTCATTTAATAGTTATCTACTTTGCAACATTCTTCATAGCGTACTGTTGGTTTTGGCCAGAATTTTTCAAGGCAATAAAAAAGACTGAAAGCAACGGCAATTGCTAACAGTCAAAATATACTTGTGAATCCAGACAACACAAGTATACCACCAAAAATAGGAGGTAGACAAGATGTATTACGAAATAGGTACAACTAAAAGTAAGAAAATCCAATTATTAGGGTTTGATTTCAGAATTACTTTGTACAAAGACGAAGACAATATAGAGGTCACATTAGTAAGTGAGGACAACGAATATATAGATAGCGTCCCAATTTACGATGAATATGCTGGAATAGTTACAGCACAAGAAATTCTAGAACAATCTGCTTTCACATGGATTGAAGAAAACACAGACGAATCAGATAGAATAATGAATCGAGTGATGCAGTGGTGAAGAAACAAAAATTTAAACGATTAGCCATTGATTTAATACAACAAATAGAAGGTGAAGGCATGATTATCGAATATATAGATAACACGATTTGGTTTCATCATTCACATGACAACTATAAAGAAGGAATGTCAAGTATCTATATGTTTAATAACACACATAAAGATACTGAAATACTAGCACGCTATGAACAAGCAAAGAAAGTTATTGCAGGCGAAAGGTTGGTTTGCGATGAATAAAAGTAAGACTAAATATACAAAAGAATATTGCTATATAGTCCACAAAGACGTTAACCATTACGTAGACAATAGACCAACTGACCGTGCACCTAAAGTTGAATACACCGATGATATGGAAACAGCAAGGAGATTCTTTGAAGAAGACTTTGAAATATTACAAATTGACTGGTCTAAACACGACAAAATTATATGCGAATCAACTCATATAAGAATACACAGAAGTGAGAGGGTTGAAGTAAATGAGTGAAACGAAAAATATACATCAACGTATTAATGAAGCTAAACATTCAATGGAGGGCTTTATTAAAGATAAAACAGGTTATCAATATAGCTATGTTTCAGGCTCCCAAGTACTACACAAATTAAATCCAGAATTATATAAGCATGGTATTAACATTACCTTTAAAACATCAGATGCGAAATATGAAACTGTAAATGTGGTCGTAAAAGGAAAAGAAAAAACAGAATATGTCGTATCACTTAATGTACATTACACAATTACCAATACAGATAATTCAGAAGAAAAAATAGAATCAGCGATATTTGCTATTGGTCAACAAGATGACCCAAGTAAAGCTTTAGGTACTGCTTTAACTTATTCAGAAAGATATTTTTTAATGAAGTTCTTCGGATTACCAACTGATGAAGATGATGCAGACGCTAAAGAAAAGCAAGATAAGTATGCAAAAGTAGACCCTGAAAATGTAGAGGAACTTGAGAAAGAAATAGAAAATTTTAGAGAATTAATGAAATCTGTAGGTGCAAATGTCAGTGCTAATCAAGTTAAAGAAGAATTAGGTATAACAAATATTAATAATTTAACTAATAAACAAATTTCTGAGCACATTTTTACATTAAATGAATGGAGCAAGAATACTAAAACAAAGGAGAATGACTAATGATAAATAGAGTTGTATTAGTAGGACGTTTAACGAAAGACCCAGAATTTAGAACAACACCATCTGGTGTAAATATTGCAAACTTCACCCTAGCTGTTAATAGAACATTCACGAATGCACAAGGTGAACGTGAAGCAGACTTTATCAATGTAGTTGTTTTCCGTAAACAAGCAGAAAATGTAAACAATTATTTATTTAAAGGTCATTTAGCTGGTGTTGATGGTCGTATGCAATCACGTAGCTATGAAAATAAAGAAGGACAACGTGTATTTGTTACTGAAGTTATCGCAGACAGTGTTCAATTCTTGGAACCAAAAAACAACGGACAGGCAAACAACGTTTCTAAAGGACAACAGGCAGGCATGAATAACCAACGTTCAAGCAATGATAACCCATTCGCTAATAACAATGGACCTATTGATATAGATGACTCGACACTCCCGTTTTGATGAGGTGATTGTATGAAAGAAATTTGGAAAGATGTTGTAGGTTACGAAAATATTTATGAGGTTAGTAATTTCGGTCGAGTAAGAACACATAAAAACAAGACGACATTCACTGAAAAACACGGAATAAGACATTGGAAACAGCGATATTTGAAAGATAAAACTCCTAACGTTAGAGATGTAAGAGTTAATTTGTGGAAAAATGGAAAATCTAAAGATTTTTTAGTGCACAGATTAGTCGGTTTTGCGTTTATGTCATCAGTTGAAGGAAAAGAATGCATCAATCATATCGACGGTAATCCTAAAAATAATCATGTAGATAATCTCGAATGGTGTAATCACTTAGAAAATAACAGACACGCATTTGAAAACAACTTAATCGACACTGAAAAAGCTGTAAAGTTAATTCAAATGAACACAGGTATACAACTAGAGTTTATAAGTATGGCTAAAGCTGATAAATGGTTAGAAAGGTCTACAGGTTATACAAGTGGTCGTATACAAACAGGACATAATACTTTGAACGCAAAAGATAATTCTAAATACAAGGTAGAGAAGTTGATTTAAATGGCAATAATTAAAAGTTACATCCAACAAGATGACGGCACAATAACTGCTGTCATCGAGGGTGTAGAACTAACTAATAAAGACTTTCTACTACTTGATAACGGATTAGAAGTTGAATGTGATGTAGATGTAATTGATCCATACAAGATAACAGGTAAACAACGTCGTAAAGTATTTGCAATGATAAGAGATATATTCGACCATTACGGGCAACCGATGGACTACTTAAGGTATATGTTCCAAAAACAATTAGAGTTCTTACATGGCTATGAACCGATGTCATTAAGTAATTGTAGTCGAAGACAAGCAAGTGAATTAATCGAACTCATATTAGATTTTATATTCCAATATGACATACCGATGAGGAAGCAAACGAGCGACCTCATGAGCAATGATAAATACTTTCTATACAAATCTACCATTAACCGAACTTGTGTTATATGTGGCGCTGTAAATGCTGATTTAGCACATTATCAAACCGTAGGTAGTGGACGAAATAGAAACAAAATAAATCATACAGATAATAAAGTATTAGCCTTATGCAGAAACCACCACAACGAACAGCACAACATAGGCATGGACACATTTAATCGTAAATATCACTTACAAGATAGTTGGGTGGATGTAGACGAAAAACTGAATAAGATGTTGAGAGGTGAGAAGTAAATGAGCGATAGCATAAAAAGTTCTGTCAGTGGCTACGGATTAGTATTTAAACGAGTGATGAAAGACACCAACGTAAGTATTGAAGCAAAAGCGTTATACAGCTACTTATCTGCTTATGCAGGCGCTGATGAAAGTTCGTTTCCTAGTGTTTCTTTAATTAAACATGAATTAAATATAGGAAAGCAAAGATACCAAAGAGCTAGAAAAGAGTTAGAGCAAATAGGCTATTTAAAAGTAACTAGAAAACAAAATGGAAATATTTATGGAAGTAATTTATATACGGTTATGCACGAACCTCGACGGGTTGATTCCCGACCGGTCGACACTCAACCGGTTGAATTTCAATCGGTCGACAACCAGCCCACTACAATTAACAGTTCTACAATTAACAGTATTACAAATAAGAGTCAGACAATTAATACTAGCGCAACTGACGTTACGCGTGAACGTTTTGAGGAATGGTGGAAACTGTATGATAAAAAGCTAGATAAGAAAAAAGCATTTAGCTTATTTAAATCAGCACTTAAAGAACATAGTTATGAAACTATCATGAATGGTACTAGAGAATATCTTAAAACGATTACGAATAAACAGTATCAAAAGTATCCTAAAACATTTTTAAGTCAAGAAAGTTATTTGAATGACTTTACAGAAGAAACACAACCTACAGGACAAGACCAACTAGAACGTATGAAACACGACCCTAGTTATTGGGATTAGGAGTGATTAAATGAAACGCATGTTAAGCCCTAGAATAACAGAAACACTTAAGCAGTATGAAGCTGCTGAAATAGAAAGATCACTGTATTGTGAGAAATGCGGTAATAAGTACGATTTACACAAGTTTGATAGTGGTTACGAATATCGTGATGGTTGTGAGTGTAGCATGATTGCAGCAGGTAAAGAAGCAGAGAATAAACGTAAGCAGAAAGCAATCAATAATATATTCAACCAATCTAATGTTAACTACTCATTACAAGAAGTCACAGTGAATAATTATCAACCACAAAACAAATCACAAACAGAAGCTAAACAAACAGCTATAGAGTACGTTAAAACATTTTCTATAGATAAGCCTAAGTCGTTAATCATGCAAGGCTCATATGGCACAGGTAAATCACACTTAGCATATGCAATTGCTAAAGCAATTAAAACACAAGGTTACTCCGTAGCGTTTATGCATATACCGATGTTAATGGATCGTATCAAAGCTACTTACAATAAAAATGCAGTTGAAACTACAGACGAGTTAGTTAAATTACTTAGCAACGTAGACTTACTTGTACTAGATGATGTAGGTGTAGAAAACACAGAACATACATTAAACAAACTATTTAGCATAGTTGATAACAGAGTAGGTAAGAACAATATTTTTACTACTAATTTTAGTGATAAAGAACTAAATCAAAATATGAATTGGCAACGAATCAATTCACGTATGAAACATAATTCACGCCAAGTGAGAGTGCTTGGTGATGAT
This sequence comes from Staphylococcus pseudoxylosus, assembly GCF_003697915.1. Lineage (GTDB taxonomy): Bacteria > Bacillota > Bacilli > Staphylococcales > Staphylococcaceae > Staphylococcus > Staphylococcus pseudoxylosus. Next base: position 313,306 of record NZ_RCVN01000001.1, on the reverse strand, counting down.
TACAGGGAGAGAGACGCATGGTAAAAACAATTCAATATGTAAAAGACTTTTTAGACGCTCCAAACTTAAGTGATATGTATGCACAGAAGTTCATAGATGGGGCACATGGAGACGAAACAATATTAGATGAACTTTTATTCACAGAGAAAGCAAAACGCGCTACAACAGACGCTATTCGTGAGGTGTGCTAAATGGGAATTAGAGAGCGTTATGGGTTGTTCGATTCAAAAGGTAATAAGCAATTTTCAGTAATACCTAATTGTAAAGACGGGCGTCATAGAGTATCTGGAATTGTTAAAACATTTTATGAAGGTCAACGTTGGTTCTTGGATGATGAAGAACTAGAAACGTTTATTAAAAACTATAAAGTAGAACGAGCGCATCAAAATAATATTTTTGATTATCTGTAGGAGTGACTAAATGAAACGTATAGAGCTAACGGTAGATGCACCTATGGCATCACCTAGACCTAGATTTAGAAACACTGGAAAATATGTTCAAACATATATGCCAGCCAAATACACCAATCACAAGAAGGACATACAGGCGCAAATGCCTAATCTGATGATTGATGCACCTATCAAATTAACAATTGAGTTTCATTTTCCATTACTTAAATCATGGAGCAAGAAGAAGCATGTAGCGATGATAGGGCAATATAAGGTAACTAAACCTGATATCGATAATCTAATAAAAACAGTATTAGACGCAGCTAATAAACACGTATGGCAAGACGATAACCAAATTGTAGAGATAGCAAGCTTTAAGAAATACGCAGAGAATCCGAAAGTGGTTATGGATATTGAAGTATTGGAGTGATTTAAATGAGTGAACCAGGAACAATGAAAATTAAATACTACGCTAAATTCGAAAAGGTAGTGCCATATATCCAACGACCAAATGAAGAAGAACAAGAAGCTTTAGATTGGATTGGTCAAGACATGGATAAGCACATTAACGATTACTTAGATGGTACATTCATAGAATTTAGCGAACCAGAGGTGAAAGATTAATGGAAAGGCTATGTGTAAACGGCAAAGAGTACACAATTCTAGGTAAGAATTTAAAAAATATGGAAGCAAACGGTTTTTATAGGGACTATTTAGCTACAAGGTTAAGAAGTGGTTGGACATTACATGAAGCATGTAAAGCACCTAAAGGGACACGCTTAGAAGACTATAGAGAAGAGCAGAAAATTAAACAAATGGAATCACAAGTAAGACGTATAAGAGCCAAAGTTAAAGAGGAGAAGCACAGAGACGAGCACCCTTGGTTGTATGATGGGACACCACAAGTACATCAACGCAAGAAGTATGTAGCTGATTTAATGAAAAACGATATATTTCCAAAGGTGGTTAAGTAGATGAAGATTAGGGATTTAAATTTAGATGATTATGTAATCGTGTACGATATTGGCAAAAGTGAGTATAGCGATGGTATGACGGTTGTAGGTCGTGTAGATGAAATTATATTTAACGAAGATGATAAGAATGAAGCAGGCATTGATTCACTTGGTAACTTATACGAAATCACAGACGACAACCACTTTTATTTGTGGAGTAACTATATAGAGAGTAAGATGGAGAGTTTGAGTGATTCTCGAGAGTTAAATGGATTTACTGTTGATGAAAAACTTTTAGAGGAAGCAAAGGAAAAAGGAATTGATGAGCTTAGAAGAAATATGCTTCAATCCAACGACGTACAACAACGTAAGAGAAGTTGTGGAGTAAACGGAAATAAAAGACCAGACATGATACGACCTGGAGAACCTATAATATCTCTAAATACTAATGATAGGACTCAATTTATAGAACAAGTAGTTGAAGGATTTGACGCAGTACCAGCATACAATATAGGTAAAGCGATAGAACACATATTTGAACATGATAGTGAGCAAGCCAAAAAATCATTGGAACGTGCATATGAGAATTGGGATTAATTCAGTTATAGATATAAATATATTATAGAGTTTAAAGATTAGTAATATCTATTATAGGAGGACGAATAAATGGTAAAGATTAAACGTAAAGTAGAAATGACAATAGAGGAATATGCGAAACACATGATTGATAAGTATGGTATTCGTTGTTTCGAAAATAAATTGATTGATGACAATATCATTGATGCACCAATGAAATTCAAACAAGAGTTTGAACTTAATCCGGTTTCAAAAAGTGATTTGCTTAACGGGAGTTTTAGAAATGGGAAAACGACAGTCGAAGTCGAGGAAGAAATTACGGAAGATACAGAGTTAGATTTGATAGAACGTTTTATAGGTGGCATGGGTAGTGTTTGTTATACAAGTCATACAATGTCTATTAACAAGTGTTTGAGAATGGCACCTGATTATATTAATACAACTCATTTCTATATTGAAAATGACGACCGAGAGCTAGTATTAATCTGGCGCGACGGAAAGCTGGTGGAGTAGATGAATAATTTTTATTTATCGAAAGCCATTGATAAAAATGGGGATAGATATAGTAAAAACATAATTAAAGTGATAATAACTAGAACAAAATTACTGGGTTCCTTATCCAATGGTTAACACACCTTTCTCTAAAAATATCGATTTTTACAGTGTAGTAAAACAGCAGTAAGGTGTCAAATTAGAAATAAAGGAGTGATGGCGATTGAGTTATGAAGAAGCAGTAAAAGTTATACGTAGGTTAGAGCAATAGAATGAGAGGTTGGAACGGGAGAATGAGAAGCTAAAAGCTACTAATGAAAATCTAAATAATAGAGTGACAAACCTCAATTTAAACGGCCAAATACAACACGCCGAGTTAATGAGTTGTGATGGAGAAGTGAGGTATTGGAAAAACCTATACACAACCCTAACCATGCACATACGTTTGAAAGCAGAAAACAATCCTGGTGTAAGTCGCTATATAGATTTGGTTAACTACATTGATAGATTGGAGCAGAAATGATGTCCGATGAGATTGAACTAACAGTAACCAAACTACTGACTGAATTACAGTTAACAAAAGATAGCAGCATACAATCAATACCACTTAGTAATGAAGAATTCGAAAGAGTTACAAGTGTAGAGATTAGTAATTGATCTCGATAAATATATAAGAGTATATATCAGTATATATTTATATATGAATTTGAACAATTGGAGGACAACAACAATGATTAAAGAACAATTATATACATTCAAAGCAAACTGCTACAACGTTGTAGATGGAGACACTATAGATGTGATATTAGATTTCGGTTTCGATATTTCTGCGGATAGACGATTACGTTTATTAGATGTCGATACACCAGAACGAGGACAAGAGAATTACAAAGAAGCTACTGAGTTTGTGAAAGATAAAGTATACAACAATGAAGTGCTAGTACAAACATATAAAGATGATAATTTTGGAAGATACTTAGCGAATGTTTATTTCGGCGAAGATGAAGTTTCACTAAGTGATGCGATAAAAGAAAGTGGATTAATTAAACCTAACTCTAAATGGAATGAGGACAAACAAAATGACTAACACATTAGATCAATTAGTAAATCAAGTAGAACAATGGAGTATAGATAAAAACCTAGATAAAGCTAATCCAGATAGACAAGCATTGAAATTCTATGAAGAAGCTGGCGAAGTTGGTGCAGCTTTATCACGTAACAAACTAGACGACTTAAAAGATGGTATAGGCGATACAGTCGTTACATTAATTATATTGGCACAACAACATGGGATGACATTAGAGGAGTGTTTACAGTACGCGTATGACGAAATCAAAGGAAGAAAAGGAAAGACAATCAATGGAACGTTCATCAAAGAATCAGACTTGTAAGAAAGACATAGTACAGAGTGTTAAGGAAGTGTTGAGGAAATAAAAAAGCCCCTGAAAAGGGACTGTTTAATATAAATTATCTTTCAATAAAACTTTGATACCACAGTATAAATTATATATTACGTAATAAATTGCGCCTATAAAGGCAATTACAGCAATAACAATTAAAGTAATTCCTAATGCGTTGTTAGAATTAGATTCGCTTAGACCAATTAAACCTGCACCTACAAAAATTAGGATATAAGGCAAGATGTGATAAGCTAAAGACTTTTTAGCGTGAGTAGAAACAGGTTTGTTGGCTAATATCCATACAATAATAGGGAATAGGATTGGCGCAAAAAACACACTAAAATATGATAATGCTGCTAGTATTTTTTCTGATTGTGTTGATTGATTGCTCATATAAATGTCTCCTTGTTAGTTATTAATAAGAACAATATCAAATAAATGTATTTTCGTAAATATTAATTAAATAATATAACAAATTTGTTATAAGGACGGTGATATCATTCAATACCTAATACGTACACTAACAGATTCAACAGGTCATCCTTTCGTTCACATAACTAAAGCACGAGAGAATGAAACATTTACTGTGGTTGAGGCAGAGAATAAGGAAGAGGCGTTGGAGAAAGCTAAAAACATGATGCAATGTTCTAACTGTGGTAGCTGGGACACAGATTATGAGTATATCTATTTGAGTAACGAACCTATTCATTTTGCTTTTAATTGTAATAACTGCAACACAAGATATGGAAAAGATTTAGTCGGAGATGAAAAAGGATATTCTATTAAATTAAAAGAAAAGGACAGTGAGTGAATGAAACGTATATTTAAAACATTATTAATCATAGCACTATATGAATTAAGTAAAGCAATCACATATGAAGTTATTGTGAAGAAACAGGCTAACGATATGGTAGACAAAACACCAATGGATTATGAAATAGACTTATCGAAAAGATTATAGGAGGTATAAATAATGGAAGCAGCACAAGTACTTTCAACTACATTAATAATAGCTACTAGCGTTTTATTACTATTTATCTTTCTTAAAGATGTATTATCCGGAATCAAGAAAAGAGATAGTATTGGAATGGCAATCGACACAACTAAAGGGATTATGTTCGTTGTACCAAGTAAGAAAACAAGTGATGAACGTGTGAAAGAGATAGTTGATAAATATTCATCTGATTACGATATTAAGATAGTAGATCATAAAGATAGAGTGGGAGGTCTATGATAATGTTCTGGATAATAATTGCAATAGTACTAGCTTTTGTATCATTAGCATTCATTATAACAAGTAGTGTCAAAGGAGATATTATATCTAAATTAAGATATGAGAATGCACACTTGAAGAATTATATACAAGCATACATTAATAAGAAGTAACTGGAGGTATTCAATTGCGCAAGTCAACTATCAATTACTTAGAAGAAGAACTTAAACAATATAATAGTACTCAGAAACAAATGGAAGGTTTAAGAGAAGAGATACAATATCCATGGAAAGAAACGGATAACAATATTGGTGGTGGACAGAGTAATACAATCACTAGCACAACAGAGAGACAGGCTACAAGACTAATGACAGATAAGCGATTAGCACATATGCGTAGAGTATCTGAGGCTATCACAACAGTGTATGAGCATGCACAACCAATAGAGCGAGACATTATGGACTTACTATACTTTGATAAGCCTAGACGATACACAGTAGATGGCATCATATGTAAGCTACCAATTAGTAGAGCTACATTCTTTAGACTTAAGAAGCGAATACTACACAACCTTGCAGATGAATTAGGCATTATATATTGATACTTTTGTGAGACTTTTTGAGGGTGTCAAGGTGTTATTATGATAGTATAAGGAATTAATATCTAAGCCTTGTACTTCAAACAATACTATATTATATCGAGACACATCCATTACGCGGGTGTGTCTTTCTTTATGCACAAGGAGACATAGTGATGCAAGAGTACAATAACTTTGAATACTATAGAGATAGAAAAAGGTTTTATCTATCAAGACGATGGAGACGATTTAGGCATGAAGTATTAAGGCGTGACCATTACGAATGTGTTGATTGTAATAAGTACGGAAGGTTAACAACTGATTTGAAACTACATAATAATCGTAGAGGATTAGAAGTTGACCATATTATAGAGCTGGAGAAACGACCAGACTTAGCTTATGACATGAATAATTTACAAACATTATGCGTTAATTGTCACAACAAAAAACATAATCGATTTCAAAAATCAGAAAAGAAATTCAAAGATGAGAAATGGTAAATACATTTTTATACAATTATTATGCATGGATATTCTTTGCTAATTTTTGATTAGTACCCCCGCCTAAAATAAATCCCTTTGTAAAAGGATTTGTGGAAACCGGCGCTTGGGGCAACTGTGCAAACTTGCATTTATATAACATACGATAGGAGGGTTAGAATGGAAGATGATATAAAATTATCGAATGAACAAGAGCAGGCGATAACCAATACTAGAAACTGGTTAATGCAACAAATTGACCAAACAAATGATTTGGAAATAGAGAAAGTAGATAGATATTGCAACTTACTTAACATATTCTACTATTTAGATAATGAAATATATGTAAGGGGTCCAGTTATCGAAGTTGGAAATGGTAATCAGACATTTGTTAAACCTAATCCATGTCTAGCAGAAAAAAATAAAATTAACGGTTCACTATTAGCGATTGAAAAATCATTTAATTTAGAGAAACGTGCAGAAGAAAAGCGCAAAGCGGAAGCTTCTAAAGGGGTTGAATTAACATGAAGACCCCTCAATACGTGACAACATATATTGAAAAATATAAGAGTGGTAAGATTACTTTCAACAAGCAAAGAAAAAAGTTAGTGAGCTTCTTAGAAAATGATATCTTACAACGTGATGATTTGTATTTTGATGAACAAAAAATTGAAGATTATATCAAATTCAGTGAAAAATGGTTTTTCCCACTGCAAGATTTTCAGAAATTCATATCTTGCTTTGTATTCTTGTATGAAAAAGAAACGGGAGACCCTTATTTCTCTGAATTTTTTATTACTATGGCACGTGGTGCTGGTAAAAATGGTTATATAAGTACACTAGGTGCTTTCTTTATGACTCCTTTACATGGTATTCCGAAATATAACATGTCTGTAGTAGCGAATAGTGAAAAGCAAGCCAAAATATCATTCGAAGAAATTTATGACATGATAGAAATGAATGAGTTATATATGGATGGCGACCATCCTAATAATCCTTTCTATTTAAGTAAGGTTATGGTTCAAGGTCTTACTACACGTTCGCAATTTTTATTCGATACATCTAATGAAAAAACTAAAGATAGTGCTCGTGAAGGTTGCATATTCTTTGATGAAATACACGGATATGAAAAAGACACAGTAGTTAACGTGAAACGAAGCGGTTTAGGTAAAGTCCCGCATCCTCGTACTTTTTATATTGGTACAGATGGTTATGTTAGAGAAGGCTTTTTGGATCGTTTGAAAGATAGAGCTGATAATGTGCTTGATGGTGTTAATCCAGAAGATAGATTATTTCCTTTCATTTGTAAAATTGACGAAGAAAAGGAAGTAGACCAACCAGAATTATGGGAAAAAGCAAATCCAATGTTTGAAAAACCATTAAGTGATTATGGTAGACAATTATACAGAGAAGTAAACCAACAATATTTATCATTACAGTATAATCCATCTAATAGACCAGAGTTTATGACAAAACGTATGAACATGCCTGAAGAAGACTTACAACAAGTTGTAGCTCCATGGGATGATGTTATGGCCACAAACAGACCAATACCTCCATTAGAAAATAATGAATGTATAGGTGAACTTGACTATGCTAGTTTAAAAGATTTCGCAGCAGTTGGTTTGTTGTTCAAAGATGGCGATGATTATGTGTGGAAGACACATTCATTTGCTAGAAAAGAATTCTTAGATAAATATAATTTAAAACCACCAATTAGAGAATGGGAACAAAAAGGTCTTTTAACTATAGTAGATGAACCGACAATCAACCCCCAACATATTATTGATTGGTTTACAGAAGCACAGAAAACATACGGCTTGAAAAAAGTTATTGCAGATAATTTCCGAATGGATTTATTGAGACCTTTATTTGAAGATGCTGGTATTGAATATGAAGTTATTAAGAATACACGAGCAATACAATCATTATTAGCTCCACGTGTCGAAGATATGTTTGCGCAACATCATATTGTATTTGGTGACAATCCTTTAATGCGTTGGTATACAAATAACGTTTCAGTGAAAATTCGTAAAGATGGTAACAAAGAGTATGAAAAGAAAGAAGCTATACGTCGTAAAACGGATGGTTTCCAAGCTTTAATACATGCTTTATATCGTGCAGATGAACTTAATGAAAGTAGCCTTCAAGACGAATTGAAATTATTAAAAGGATTGAGATTAAGATAGAAAGGAGGTCTTGATAAATGGGGTTATTCGATAAAGTATTTCGAAAGAATAGTGCTATATCTTGGATGTATGATCTTGAGTATTTAAAAGATACAAGTAAGAAATCATATATAAAACAAATGGCTTTGAATACAGTGATTGAATTTGTGGCTAGAACAATTGCTCAATCTGAATTTAGAGTTATGGAAGGTAACAAGATAGTAAAGGATGACTTATATTACTTACTTAATGTGAAGCCTAATCCTAATCAAAATGCTGTTCAATTTTGGCAAAAATTTATTTATAAAGCTTTAATTGATAATGAAGTTTTGATTATACAATCAGATGATGATTATTTATATGTAGCTGATGATTATGAACATGAAGATGAATTGGGGTTACTACCTCAAAGATTTAAAGACGTAATGATTAATGATTTTAAATATAATCGTTTCTTTAAAATGGAAGACGTTATCTATATTGAATATGCAAATCAGAAATTAGAACGATTTACTCATGAATTGTTTGAAGATTATGGCGAAATATTTGGGCGCATGATTAATTTGCAATTAAAAAATAACCAAATTAGAGGCATAGTAAATGTAGAATCTTCTTTTATGAAAGATAAAGAGCTGAATAAAGAACTACAAGAATATATGGATATGATTTTTGATGTGTTTAACAATAGTTCGACAGCAGTTGTCCCGTTACCTAAAGGTTTAGAATATCAAGAACATTCAAGCAAAGGTTCTAGTAAGTCTGGGGAAAGTGCCTTCAAAGAAATGGAAGAACTCAGAAAGTCTATTTTGATTGATATTTCTAGAATTATTGGTGTTCCACCTTCTCTTATTTTAGGTGAAATGGCTGATTTAGAAAAAGCTATACAGTCTTATTATAAATTTTGTATAAACCCACTTGTTCGTAAAATACAAGCTGAGTTAAATGGCAAAATGTTATATAAAGATGAATACTTAGAAAAAGAAATGAGAATCAAGATTGTAGGTATTGATAAACGTGACCCATTAGAACTTGCTGAAGCAATAGATAAACTTAAATCTTCCGGCAATTATACCGGTAATGAGATTAGAGTCATGCTAGGTGATGAACCAGGCGATGACCCTCACCTTGAAGAATATGTGTTAACTAAAAATTACGAATCAGTTAACGATGAACCAACAGAAGGGGGTGACAATGAATGAAGGTAGATAGAAATAAAGGTTTCTTTAATGTCATGAAAACATCCGAAAAGAAAGCGAGTATTGATATGTACGGTGAAATTGTGGATGAACAGTTTGATGATGTTGAAACAAGTGCTGTATCATTCAAACAAGCTTTAAAAGACTTAGGTGATGTTGAAGAAATCGATTTAAACATCAATAGTCCTGGTGGGTCTGTATTTAGCGGAATAACGATTTATAACATGATCAAGAATCATCCTGCCAAAATCACAGCACATATTCAAGGTCTAGCAGCAAGCATAGCTACATGTATTGCAATGGGTGCAGATAAAGTTGTTATGCCCGCAAATGCAATGATGATGATTCATAATGCTTGGACATTAGCTATGGGGAATTCAAATGATTTGCGAAAACAAGCTGATGACTTAGATAAAATTAATCAAACTGTTTTTCAAAGTTATGTTGATAAAAACCCAGACATAGATCATGCGCTTCTTCAAAAAATGATGGACGAAGAAACATGGTTAACAGCTGATGAATGTAAAAACTTAGGAATTATTGATGAAATAGGCAGTTCAAGTAAGGTTGCTGCTAAAATATCCCCAGAAATGGAGGCGAAATTTAAAAATATGCCAAATCAATTTAAGTATTACAACGTTGAAGAACCTGAGCCAAAAGAACCAGAACCGAAAGAAAATACAGATAATGATGTGATTAACGACAAACTCGATGACATCTTCAAATTGTTAAAAGATGTTGCTGATGAAGTAGTTAAAGACGATGATAAAAAAGGTGATGAAGATGATTCAGGTAATGAACCACCTACACAATCACAAAATAAAAAATTCAATAAATTTTTATTCTAGGTAGCTATTAACAAATTAAAGTTGATAGCTATTTTTATACCCAAATTTAAGGAGGAAATATAAATATGGCAGTAAAACCAGGAGAAAAACTAAAAAATTATCAAGATCACAAAGCAAAATTTGCGAAATTAGTGCAAGACGGTGCTAGTGATGAAGAACAGTCAAAAGCGTTCAGCAATATGTTTGATGCTTTATCTAATGATTTACAAGAAGAAATTGAAGCGAAAGTGAATGACCGTGTGGTAGACAATGGTATCTTAGCAAAACGTTCACAAGACCCATTAACTTCAGAAGAACGTAAATTCTTTAACGAAATTAATTATGATGTGGGATATACAGACGAAAAAATCTTACCAGAGACTGTAATTGAACGTGTATTTGAAGATTTAACGACTGAACATCCATTATTATCAAAAATTAATTTCCAAAATGCAGGAATTAAAACTCGTGTTATTAAATCTGAACCAAGTGGTCAAGCTGTGTGGGGTAATATCTTTGGTGAAATCAAAGGTCAATTAGATGCTGCATTCAGTGAAGAAGAATTTTCACAATTCAAACTTACTTGTTTCGTAGTTATTCCAGATGACTTAAAAATCTTTGGTCCAAACTGGATTGAACGTTTTGTACGTACTCAAATTCAAGAAGCTATTACAGTTGCTTTAGAATCTGCAATTATTAATGGTGGTGGAGCATCTAAACAACAACCAGTAGGTTTAACGAAAGATGTTAACGCAGATACTGGTGCAGTTACTGATAAAGAATCAAAAGGTACTTTAACGTTTGCAGATGCAGATACTACAATTTTAGAACTGAAAGATGTATTAAAGGATTTATCTATAAGTGAAAAAGGCAAAGAATTGAAAATTGATGGAAAAGTAACATTTGTGGTTAACCCACGTGATGCTTGGGACATTCAATCTCGTTACACATACTTAACTGCTAATGGTGGATTTGTAACAGTACTACCTTATAACGTTGATATTGTAAGTAACGAATGGGTCAAAGAAGGTACAACAGTAGTATTTGTAAATGATCGTTATGACGCTGTACGTGGTGGCGGTATTACAATTAAGAAATTTGACCAAACGCTTGCTTTAGAGGACTGTGTGTTATTCACTGCAAAAACATTTGCTTACGGTAAACCAGTAGATAATAAAGCATCTGCTGTTTATGATTTAGATATTTCTACTGCTAAACGTCCAGATACACCATCAGGTGGAACAACAGACGGTGCAGCAGAAGCGTAAGAAAGCGGGTGATGTAAATGAATAACATCACTATTGATGAAACAATGCTTATTGAATTTAAAGAGTACGCTAAAATCTCGCATGATACAGAAGATAACTATTTAAAGAACTTATTACTAAAATCATATAGTAATTTAGTATCAAGATTTGGTGAGTTTGATATTTATAAAGATTTAATCGGTCAAGATTTAGTGTTTGCTCGTACGCGATATGCATATGAGGATTTACTTGAATACTTTAATGATAATTATCAAGATGATTTATTAAATTTCGGTCTAAATAACAATGTGTTTGGGCGTGTTAATAATGAAGACTAAATTTAAAAAGCCGTTTATTACAACAAAAAAACTTAATACAAAAGTTCATTTTTATGAATATCAAGAAAACGAGGGTCCAGAAGCTGGAGAAAAGCGTAAAAAACTTTTATACAGTTGCTGGGCTTATGTTCCTCGTTGGAAAATGACTGAGTTACAAGAAGCAATAGCAAACGGAACAGAGCATGATGTGAAAATATTTATTAGAGAAACACATGGACAATATATACCTAAAGAAACTCATTATGTGGAAGTTGAATCACCGTATATTAATCAAGATTTAAATATAAAGTTGGTTCAGCCCGATGTTGAAAATGAACAATTTTTAATGTTAACAGCAGGAGTCGTGACCAATGGCAAAACGTAAAACCTTTAATGGAATTAAGATGGAAGGCCAAAAAGAACTTTTCAAAGAGTTGGATAAAAAGTTTGGTAAAAGACAACGTAGAAAAATATTTGATATCGCTCTAGTTGCAGCGGGTGAAGAATTATTGAAAGCTGTTAAAGCTAACATTCGCTACTTTAGAGATACAGGTGATGAATACGGTGAAGCTAAATTATCAGAACCATATTGGGAAGGAACTTATCGGTCTATACGAATATATTGGGAAGGACCTAGCCAACGTTACAGTATTGTTCATTTAAATGAAAAAGGATTCCACGCAAGAAATGGAAAATTTATTCGCCCGAAAGGTTTAGGAGCTATAGATAAAGCAATCAGAGCTTCTAAAAAAACATTTTATAAAGTTTATGAAGAAGAAGTGGAGAAATTATTATGATAGATATCTTAAATACAGTATATAACGTATTAATTAAAGATGAAGTGCTGACTGAAGTTTTAAACATCAAAAATATAAAATTCAATGATTATCCGGATGTAAAAGATATAAGTCAACCGTATGTAGTCATAGATGATTTCGACGACCCTAAACCAGAAGTATATTATGACGGCGATAGAGTGGCACAAAGTTATATTGTTCAAATAGATGTGTTTGTAAAACAGAGTGATGATTATAACGCTCGATTAAGAAGAAACGAAATATCACAAAGAATTAGTGACTTGCTCTGGAACCACTTGAAAATGGGGCAAGTTAGTAATTTAGGCAATGAATATGATAAGCAATTCGCTTTGTATCGTTCAACGAGACGATATGAGGCGATTTTTTATGAGGAGGAAAAATAATTATGGCAATTAAAAAAGCATCTTTACCAAAATCGTATATTAATATTAAAGACTTAGGTTTCGCTTTGTTAGAGACAGAAGAAAACGGTGAAACAAAATATACAAATGTAATTCAAACACGTGGTTTACAAGAAATTTCAGTTGAAACAGGCGGAGAATTACAAAATGCATACGCAGATGGAACAATTATTGAATCAGGTAACACTGATGGTGAAGGTTCAATTTCATTAACAATGCATGCTTTCCCTAAAGAAATTCGTGAATTACTATTTAATGAAGTATATGACAAAAATGGTGTGTTTAAAGAAGTTAAAGGTAAACAAAACAACAGTGTGGCTGTATGGTTCAAACGTGAACGTCGTGATGGCCATTATACATTAGTTGGTTTAACTAAAGTTATGTTTAGTGATCCAGCGATTGAAGGTTCTACAGCTGAAGATGAATGGGAGTTCTCTCAAGAAGAAGTTGAAGGGACAGCAATGCACCGTCTTAACGATGAAGTACGCAAAATCATGTTCCAATCTGATATTAAAGGTGCATCAGAAGATAAATTCTTCGATGATTTATTAAAAGGTGCTTATAACGAAGCAGAAGAAGTACCTTCTAATGGAAATGAAGGCTCAGATAATTCAGACGAACCAGCAGAAGCATAAGGAGTGATATTGCATGGTTAAATACAAAGTATTGAAAGATGCAATCGATAAGAAGACAGACAAAGATTATGCGACAGGTGACATTATAGATGAACCCGTTAGTGTAATTACAGATTTTGAAAAACGTTTGAAAGATAAAGGGTACGAATTACCTTTCTTTGAACGTGTGCACAAACCTAAAAAGAAATAAACCACGGACGGTGTAAAAACCGTCCTTTTATTACGTAATAAAAAGGAGTAATTAAACATGGCTAGCAAATTAAAAAGAAATTATATTCAACTTGTAGAGAATCCAAAGGCAGAGGAAATTAAAATGGAAACATATTTAACACCTCACTTCATTCCTTTAGATGTATTATATGAAGCTATTGATATCATGGCAGAATTAGAAGAAGTAGAGCGTGGAGAAAAAGAAATGTCATTAAAAGAACAAATGGAAAAACTTGTTGACGCAGTTATTAAAATTTATGGTGGTCAATTCACTAAAAAAGATATCCGTACTCGTCTACACGCGCCAGATGCACTTACTTCATTACAAAAACAAGTTGAATTTGTTGTTAATGGACAACAAGATGACGAAACAAAAAAGTTTATTCAGAGCATGAGTTAAACAAAATAAAGAAAGAAGATTTATCTTATAACGGTATGTTGAGAAACCTCGATAAAGTTGTAAGAGATATGGTTAAAAACGGCACACCTCCAGACCAAGTTCTGAAAATGCCGTTTCATTATATCTTACAAACGTTGAATGAACGCCATACCAATAAAGTAGATTCAGATTCTAAAGCTGATGCAATACTTTCAGCGTTATAACCTTAGTTTATTAAGCTAGGGTTATTTTTTTATATCAAATTATGAAAGGGGTGACAATGAGTGGCAGATTTTAAAGGTATGTCAATACTAATGAATATGCGTGATGTAGGTATTGACCGAACTATGAAACAAATTAAGGGACAATTCAAAACTTTAAATTCAGAAATGAAAAGATCTAATGCTGATTTTAAAAATAGTGAGAAATCTTTACAGAATTTCAATCAACGTACAAAAGAATTGAATAAAGCGATTGATGTTACTGAGAATTCTGTGAAAGATATTTCGAATCAATTGAAGAAAATGACTCTTGAAGAACAACGTACAAGTGCTGAAGCTGAGAAATTGAGACAAGAGTACAGTAAACAGCATAAGAATTTAAGTATGTACCAAAGACAACTAACGTCTACACAAAATGAAATGAAGACTTTTAACAGTACTAATAAACGTGCTGTATTTTCAATGGAAAAAATCAATCAAACATTGGGTACAATGCGCAAGCAATTAAATATAGCTGATACTTCATTTAAGAATAGTGGTAAGTCGGTTAAGAGTTATGAAAACTATTTAAAACAATTGAATACAGTGATTAGTAAACATCAAAATACTATTAAAGTTTTAGAAGGACGTTATAAAAAAGTCGTTAAAGAGCAAGGCGAAATGAGTCATGAAGCGATTGACCTTAAGCAAAAGATTCAACAAGAGAAACAAGCATTACAACAACTTAATAGTCAATATAAACAAACATCTGCAGAAGCTAAACGTTTTTCTTTTGAACAAAAGTCAGCTACACAATCTATGTCTGAAATAAGACAAAGGATTTCACAAGTAGCGCAATCTCTACAAATTAGCGCATCAAAATTTAAAATGACTGGTCAAACTGCACAAGCTTATAAAGCGCGTATATCAGATTTAAACAATGGCATGAAACAGCAAAAACTCATTGTTCAAAACCTATCTAGACAGTATGATTACGCTAAGAAACAGTATGGTGAGACAAGTGCAGAAGCACAAAAACTAAATGCAGAATTAGTTGAAGAGCGTGTTAAGTTAAAAGATTTAAACGGTCAATTAAAACAAACAACACAAGCACATAATCGTTTAGAGATGGAACAACAACAAGGTATTGCATCAATGACAGAAATTAGACAGAAAATGTCTGGTTTTAATGATACTTTATCACTATCTCGTAGTAATTTATCGCGTGCTGGTGAGAGCGTAAGAGCCTATAAAGGACATTTAGATACGTTAAATACTAATTTGTCACAGCAACGTACTGTATTGCGCGAATTAAATAATCAATATAAAATTGTAGCTCAGACACAAGGTAAAAATAGTGCAGAAGCGCGCGAACTATCAGGTGCAATTACTCAACAAAAGATTAGAATGAATGAACTTGAGTCAGAAATTGACCAAACAGCTCAAAGTTATAAAAAATTAGCCACTCAACAAAAGCAAGCACAAGCATTAAGTGCAACTGGTTTTGGTAGAGGTGTTCAGAGCGTTAATAAATATAACGATTCTATAAAAAATGTAGGCATGTCAATGCGGTCAGTTGGTACTGGGTCGTTAATCTATATGACCATGCCAGCAGTTGCTGCAATGGGTGGAGCTATAAAAACATCTGTCGATTGGGAACAAGCTTTAGCTGGTGTAGCTAAAACAACTGATATGACCGGTAAAGAATTAGAAGGCATGGGCAATGAAATTACTGCGATGAGTAATAAAATGCCATTTGCTGCAACTGAAATTGCTGGAGTTGCGGAAGCAGCTGGACAATTAGGAGTTAAGAAATCAGAGATTACAGATTTCACTGAAACAATGATGAATATGTCAGTCGCTACTAACTTATCGGCAGATGAAGCGGCAACAGAATTCGCTAGATTTTCTAATGCTGCCGGTATGCCTATTGAAGATGTAGATCGTTTAGGTGCTGCAGTCGTTAACCTAGGTAACACAACAGCGACAACAGAAAAAGAAATTGTCGAAATGGGACAACGTTTAGCTGGTGCAGGTTCACAGGCTGGTTTCAGTGGCGATGAGATTATGAGTGTTTCTGCTGCAATGTCTTCGGTAGGTATTGAAGCAGAAGCTGGTGGTACAGCTATGACTCAAATCTTTAATAAAATGACGAAAGCAACAGCTGAAGGTGGAGAAACGCTTGATAACTTTGCAAAAACATCTGGTATGTCTGCAAAAGAATTTTCTTCCACATGGGAGAATAATCCAACAAAAGCATTATCCGCGTTTGTTAAAGGATTAGGAGATACTAAAGGTGGCGCTAAAGGTGTATTAAGCGCTTTAGATGATGTAGGTATTAAAGGTATCCGTGAAGCTGATACTATTCGTCGTATGTCTAACAATCATAAAGTGTTAGACGATGCTCTGAAAACGGGCGCAGAAGGTTGGAAAGAAAATACTGCACTTACTGATGAAGCGGCAATTCGTTATGAAACGATGGGCTCTAAGTTAACAGTGTTAAAAAATACATTTGTTAACTTTTTAAGAACTATAGGCGATGCAGTTGCTCCAATTGTTATTAAGTTAGCTGATACATTAACAGCACTATTTAAAAGGCTTCAAAATACAAGTAATATTACTAAGATAGCTATTACTGCATTTACGTTATTAGCTGCAGCTATACCGCCTATTTTAATATCAGGCGGATTACTCTTAACGCTATTAACTAATATGGCTAAATCAATGATGTTTTTAAATGGCTTAACTAGTGGAGGCGGAATATTAGCAGGATTAAAAGTTGCATTTTCTTCTATTTTATCACCAATAACTCAAGTAGTTACAAAGATACCTTTGATAGGTACTGCTTTAGGTGCATTGAGTGGTCCAATAGGTTGGATAACATTAGCAATTGTAGGTATAGGAACAGCTCTAGTTGTTGCTTATAAGAAATCAGAAACTTTTAGAAATATAGTTAACGGCGCTTTTAATGGAGTAGTAGAAGGCGCTAAATTATTATGGTCAGGAATCAAAACATTACTGTCCCCAATAATTAATGGTTTTAAGGAATTGGGGAAAACAATTTCAAATACTCTAGGTAAGTTTTGGGAAGAAAATGGTTCTCAATTTATACAAGCTTTGAATAATATAAAAACTGGAGCTATGAATTTCTGGGGAATGATTAAACCAATATTTAGTTCTATTGGTGGTATTCTTAAGAGCACTTTCACAGATGCTACACCAGTATTTAAATTTTTCACTGATATTATACTAGGAAGCTTAATGCATGCGTTTAATATGGTTAAAGAAAGTGTCACGATTGCATTTAACGCAGTTAAGGGCATTATCATGGGCGTTCTTAATATAGTATTAGGTTTCGCAAAAATGTTTATTGGTGTTTTTACTGGTGATTGGAAGAAATTTGGTGAAGGGTTAAAACAAATTATATCCAGCGCATTAAGTATAATTAAAAACCTATTTCAATTAACTTTTTCTGGTGTTTTAGGAATTGTAAAAGTTATATGGTCTACAATTAAAAATACTATTGTTAATTTTGCTAAGCTTATATGGTCGGGAGTCAAAGGTCATTTTAATAATTTAAAAAATAGTGTTATTGCTATTTTTAATATAGTTAAGAACTTTATGATTAAAGTTTGGACTACTATCAAAAATAGAGTAGTTGCAAATGCTAAGTTACTATGGGCTGGCGTAAAAGCAATTTTCAATACAATGAAAAAAGTTATTACAACAATTTTTACTGCAGTGAAAAACATATCGATAAAGGTTTGGACAACCATTAAAAATAAAGTCATTGCTTTAGCCAGAGCATTGTGGAATGCAGTGCGTAATACATTTAATGCATTGAAAAAAGGCGTTACTTCAATATTTAATTCAGTTAAGAATTTTGCTATAAAAGTTTGGACGACAATAAAGAACAAAATATCTTCAATTGCTAAAAGTTTATGGAATTCCATTCGTAATACTTTTAATAGTTTAAGAAAAGGTATTTCAAATATTTTTAATGCAGTTAAAAACTTTTTGATAAAAACTTGGTCTACGATCAAATCAAAAGTAACTGGATTGGTTAAATCGTTATGGAATGGAGTAAGAAATACTTTTAATTCGCTTAGAAAAGGTGTAAGTAACATCTTCAATGGCGTGAAGAGTAATGCAATTAAAACTTGGAATTCAATTAAAAGTAAGATAACTGGTATTGCGTCCACTTTATGGGGCTCTGTTAAAAAGACTTTTAATAATATGAAAAATGGTCTTAAAGGTATTATTGATAAAATTAAAGGTCATATCACTGGAATGGTTGATACAGTTAAAAAAGGTTTAAATAAACTTATTAAAGGTGTAAACTGGGTCGGTTCTAAATTAGGTATGGATAAAATACCTGATGTTAAATTCCATACTGGTACAGAATCCACACATACACAAAACATTGTAACTAAAGGTAAATTAAACCGTGATACATTAGCAACTGTAGGAGATAAAGGTAAAGGGAATGGACCTGGTGGATTTAGAAATGAAACAATTGTACCACCTAAAGGAAAACCATTTATCACACCAAGTAAAGATACGACAATGCCATTAAGTAAAGGTACTAAAATACTGAACGGTGCTCAAACACATAGTCTGCTAAGTAATTCAATGCCTAAATTCTCAAAAGGTACTTCGCCAGGAGATATACTCAACTCAACTAAAGGTAAGCTTGAAGAGTTTGGGAAAGGATTGGGCGATAAATTTCATGGCGTTAAGAAAAATGCTGCCAAGAAATATGATGAAGGTAAAGAAAAAGCTGGTTCATTAGTAAACAGTGTTAAAGAAGCTACTGGTAAAGGTGCTAAATGGCTCAGTGGTAAAGTTAAAGATGTTATGGACTTCGTGAAAAAACCTGGAAAACTTTTAGATCATGTAATAAAAGCTTTCGGTGTTAATTTTGACGGTTTAGGTAAAAATACGATACCAGCCGATATGATGGGTGGCATGTTTAATAAACTTAAAGATGCTGCAAAAAATCTATTTAAACAATGGATGGAAGAAACTGGCGATGGCTCGGGCGATGCAAGTTGGTTATTTAAACATCCCGTATGGCAAAAGTTTGGTAACTATACTGGAGGGCTAAACTTTAATGGTGGTAAACACTATGGTATGGACTTTGGTATGCCAATTGGAACGTCAGTCAAAGCTGTGGCTGATGGTAAAGTTTCTAAAGTTTGGAATGACTACGGTGGCGGTAAATCCGTAGAAGTTCAAGTTGGTAAAAACTTGTGGAACTGGTATATGCATTTATCTAAGCAAATGGCTAAGAAAGGTCAAAAAGTAAGTGCGGGCGATGTTATCGGTAAATCGGGTGACACGGGTAACTTTGTAAGAGGAGCTCATTTACATTTCCAACTTAATAAAGGTGACCACTCCGGAAATGACACTGCTATTAATCCAGAGAAATGGTTAAAAGGTTTATCAAGTAGTGGTGGAAGTAAAAAAGCCTCTAAATGGAAACCAGAAGTTATAAAAGCATTAAAAGCGAATGGTCTACCAACTAGTAGTAATTATGTAAATGCTTGGATAAAACAAATAGACTCTGAATCGGGCGGTAATGCTGGCGCTGTACAACATGGTTATACTGATGTAAACAGCGGTGGTAATGAAGCACGTGGTTTAGTTCAAGTAATACCACCAACATTTAACGCATACAAGAAAAAAGGACATGGCAATATCATGAACGGCCTTGATAATTTAATGGCAGGTATGAACTATGCTAAGTCAAAATATGGTAAATCTGGTATGTTATCTGTTATTGGTAAAGGTCATGGTTATTCAAGTGGTGGTTTTATTGGTTCCGAGGGTTGGTACAATTTAGCCGAAGGTGGCTATCCAGAATACGTAATTTCTACAGACCCAAGTAAAGCTGACGATTCAATGAAATTACTAGCTTTAGCTGCACAAGATATTGATTCTAAAAACAAACGTAACAAACGCCCTAATCAAATGAAAACAGCGTCAACTGGTGCTAGTTACAATGATGATCCATTGTATCAAGTTATAGAGAATCAAAATACGCAAATTGAACAAATGCAACAAGCGATTAAGCAACTCGCTAAACTAGTAACAAGTAATCAAATTATTGCTGATAAGCCAGTTCCTACGGAAGAAGGATTCAGTAAAAAGCAAGGTAAACGTCAACAAATGATGTCATATAACATGGGAGATGTTTAAAAAATTGAAAAAAGAAGTGAAAATTTTCAACGATGATTTTGAGGCAGTTTTAACTGATATACCTAAATTAAGATTTGCTGACTTTGAAGAAGAAGGTGTTGAAGTCAAAGCTAATACAACTGAAATCAATGGTACAGATGGTGTATTAATGGGACCGACTACGTTCGGTCCTTTTAATTTGATTTTAAATTTTCATTTTAAAGGTGTAGATAAAGAAGATTTAAGGTTGATGAAACAAAGGTTGAGAGAATTGCTATTTAGAAGAGAGCCATATTATGTGTGGCATTCAGATATGCCAGGCAAAAAATATGCTGTTTATTGTGAAGAAAACGGCAATGAAGATTTGACCAATTATTTCGCAACATTTCAAGTGACGTTTGTTGTTTTTAAGGGCTATTCAGAATCGTTAAAAGAAACAGATGAGTTTAGCTTATCTAGTGGAGATTGGCAGTTTGAAGGTGGCTTGTTAACTGATAATGAAATTAAATACAAACACGATACGACAAGCTTCAAAATCTACAATGGTTCTTCTGATATAATCAATCCGTTGTTAAGACATAAGTTTAAATTGTTGATTAATATAGATGCTCCTAAAGGTTTTAAAATATCAAACAAAACTACAGGTGATGTATTTGAGTATAAGAAAGCAATTAAAAGTAATCAAAAACTCATTATTAACGGCTTACATCCTTTTGTTAATGATAAACGTGTCGGTATTGATACTAATTGGCAATGGATTACATTAGCTAAGGGTTTTAATGATATAGAAATTACAGGAATGAACATAGGTGCAGTTAAAACTCAATGGATATTCCCATTTATATATAGGTAGGTGAATGAATTGAGAGACATGGTTTTAAAAAATAAAAAAGGTACATTCGGAGAAATCCTTGTAGATTATGATTTTGGTTCTTGGAAGCTTAATTATGAAAAAAATAATGAGCGATCAATTGATTTCACTATTTATAAAACCTATATGAATTCAGATTTATTCGATGCTTTATTAAATGAGATGTTAATAGTTTGGAAAGGCCAAGAATATGTTATTAAATCTACATCTATTAAATATGATGGAGTAATCGTATCTAATGATGTAACTGCTAAACATATTTTTATGGAATTTCAAAATCATTATATTCAAAAAGATTTAGAAAATGAAGAAATGAATAATGAAGAAACTACAGATGATGATAACAAACCAACAATGACACTTGAACAATACCTTGAATTTGGATTCAAAGGAAATAAGTTAGGATTTACTTATGAAATTAAAGGGAATTTCAATAATCGTGTTGCTATTGATGAATTAGGTAATAAAAATGGTATGGAATTTCTCACTGAAGGTGCAGAACTATTCAACTATATTTATTTCGCTGATAATAAGAAAATTTATATTTACGACGAAAAAACATTTTATCAAATGTCAGATATACCATTAATTTATAAATACAATTCAAGTGAAGTACAAGCTACAGTTACTACAACTGATATTAAAACTTATATTCAAGGTTATGGTAAAAAGAAAACAAAAACTGAAACAAAAAATTATAACCCAGTAAAACCACCTAATTTGAATTACAGTGGTAAATTTTTCAAAGAAGGTACTTGGCGTACACAAGAAGTAGGCGCAAGTTACTCGAAAGAATTTGATTGTAAGTGGGGAAATGAAACATTAACTTGGTCATTAAAGAAACTATCACGCGGTGGTTTATTAGATGTTTATATCGATAATGTGAAAATTGATAGATATAGTTGTTACAGCCATACTGCACGTACAGAATCAATTATTATTGCGCGTAATTTAAGTAAAGGCAAGCATACATTTAAAGCAGTGTTTATTGGTCCAGACCCTAATGTAAAAGAATATAAAACAGCACCAGTGATGTATGTAGGAACTGAAAAATCAACAACTTTAAATTTAACTGCAGTATTAAAAGGTAGTGATTTATATCATACCTATGCTGAATATAAATCACCTAATGCTGAAGAATTTGGATGGTCAGAAGCACCAACAGTTTTTGATGATAATGTTTTAGATAAAGCTGAATTGTTGGAAAAACTAAAAAATGAATTGAACGATGAACCTACTGTAGAAGTATCTACAAATTATTTAGGCTCTGTTGAAGAAAAACATTATTTGAAGAATGATGATATCCACGAAAATAGTGAGATACGTTTTATTCACCAACCACTTGGTTATAATTTAGATTTAAAAGTAGTGAAATTAACATATTCGCATCCACTAATAAATGAACCAGTAGAAGTAGATTTCAGTAATTCACCAACAGATATAATAAAAATACAACAAGGTGTTAGTAGGGATATTAAAAGAATGAATAATTTAGTTAAAGGCGGGTCACTTGGTGGTTCGTCTATTTCTATGCCCAGATTAGCATCAGATTCAATAGGGAGTGTATTAGTAGATGAATGAACCAACAGAAATTAAATATCCATTAGATGAAAATGGAGACCCTTATTTTGCAGCTACGCATGCAGAAGCTATAAGCAAACCCGAAAAATTATTTAATAGTTTAATTGATTATGGTGGATGGATTAAATTTACACCTATCAACGGCAAAGCAAATACAGAATTTAAAGCGTCTGGGGAAAATGGTTTTAATTGTTCATATAGAGTAATTGAAATTTTTGATATTAAGATTAAAACTGTACAACTTAATCTATCAAAAATTACGAATAATATGCTTATTCATAATTTGCCAGAAGGGTTTGCTAAAGAATCTCAATCGTGGCTAATTAGAACCGCAGGAACTAGGAACCCAGCAACAGTATCTTTAAGACCAAACGGTAGGTTAACGGTAGTTATACAGGCTGATGATCGTAACGATTGGAAAGATACTGATTATATCTATGGTTCATACACATGGATAGAGAAGGAGAACGAATAAATGAATATTAATTTAATAAAAGATTTAAACATTGCAATAGGACAAGATTTAAGAGGCCAATTAATTAGTAATTTTTATGCGATTCAAAAATATTATAATCATTATCAAGATGAGTTTAAACAACACCAAACAACACAAAAAAATGCACATAAAGCAAATCAAATCAGCTTTGGCAAGTGGAATTTAGATGATGAAGTAACATATAGAGGTGCACAAACATCTAATTTAGTATTGGGTGCTATTGGTGATGAAACACAAGAATTAAGAGACAGTAGAATTTCAGTTATTGGGGACAAAAAAGCTTTTCCAACACTATCTGAAAGGCTAAAAAATGATTTATTGTCTATGAATAATATTGTAAAAGAAACACAAAATAAAGTAACAACACTTCAAACAGATAAAGCACCAAACAATGCAACATATAAGAAAGAGATTTGGAAACAATTACCTCTTAAATTTCCAGACTATGAAGATATCGTTGTACTCACTGGTAATACGTATATTTTCCCACAATCTTTTGCGTTAGATGAACAGCGTAGAGAGATATTTGTGAACTATTCTGGAGGTCCAGTTATTGTAGACAATAGACGTTGGATTGTTGTATGGGATATGGACACATTGGAATATAAAAGTGTCTTTGCGGCAGGCAATGCCGGAGGTGAAGGTACAGTTATTAAGTACGAAAATGGAATTCGCTATATGTATGTTAAAACACGCAATCATGTACTAGGACGATTTAATATAGATAAAATACCTGAAAGAATGGCGCAATTAAAACCTCTAACTGAACATGATGTGAACGTGGAATGGCAGTTTAACTATAACAGTGGTATTTGGTATGTAACGACACCTACAGCATCTACTGGTGCTAAAGTTACTAAAACTGTATTCGAAATGTATAATGATGATTTTGAACGTGTAGGAACGGTGGCTTTTGATATTACTGATGGTGGTTTCTTTAACACAGACTATGCAAAAAAATTACCGAAACGTCAAGGTTTTGCAGTTGGCAACGGAAAAGTTTATTTCAATATGGGTGGTAATGTTAAAAAAGGAGACCCAAATTATTTAGGTTATCAAGGTAATAAAAAATTCAGTAACAACGGGACACTACTTGATGAATCATTAATATCTGGTCAAGGTTTTATTGACGTGTTAGAAGATAATGGTATTGGTTGCGATATTATCGAATCTGAAGGTATTCAAATAGGTGAAGACGGTTCTGTTTATACACTAACAGTACATCAAAGTAGACATATGGCTTCATCAGATAAGGAAGGGATTATTATTTTTAAAGATGAATCAACAAGTCCGGATGCAATAGATTTTAGCCGTGCTTCAGCTACAACACCATCTATGAACACAGCAAATTATGCAAATAGAAGTTTCCCTCGCTCTACAGATGGAGACATGTTTGACCCATTAAGTGGTACAAAATTAGACACAATGCAAAAAATACTTGATTTCATGAGTAATACGGACTTTCCTAGATTTGAATTTTATACATCAGCTGTTGAAGTTAAAGATCTAGACGGTAAATCATTTGAACCTACAAGAAAGATTGTTATTGAAAATGCGAATAACAAAACATTTGTTATGACTCTACAGGGCAATACAACAGCTTATACACATCAAAAATTCTATTATTGGCACTCAACAGATAAAGTTTGGAAAAACTATGATATGAAATATGGTTATCCTAGAGAAGATTTACCACTTGCAAGTGGGGTTGAATCATTCTATACAATGGCGCCATATATGAAAATTCTACCAGATGGTACAAAAATCATAGATGGTCAAGTTGACGGTGTGAGTAAATCTTTACCAGCTCGTATTGCAACATTACCACCAGAATACAGACCGAGAGTTAATAAACAATTTATTTGTGCATTATCTTCATCAAGTTATGGTGGATACGGCATCATAAAAATAAATGCTTCAACGGGTCATATAGAAGTGACATATACAACACAATCCGTAAGCTATATCAGCTTAAGTGGTATTTCGTACGATATATAGGAGGAATCAAACAATATGACGATGGATAAAGTAGCAAAAACAAATTTAGATGTCACAGCTTATTATCGCGACTTGAAAAAGCTAAATGTTGAATTCTACAACCAAGATATAAATACATCTAAATTGAAGTTTCAAATAACAAGAAATAAGCAACCAATGTTGTTAAGTGATATTAACGTTAATTCTCAAATCATTCTAGTTACATCTGATGGTAGTAAGAAAGTGGATAATCTGACATTTGAAGATGAAATAAACGGCGTTTTATCTTATACATTACCTAACGATGTTTTAGCACATGTGGGAGATGTGACAGGGGAGATATTTATTAATAGAAAAGGTTCTGATGACACCATTGTTGTTAGGACCTTTAAATTTTCTATTAAAGATGCCTTAGTTAATACCATATCAGCTGATACAAAATTAAGTTACATTAGAAAATTTGATGATTTAGAAGTTTTGATTAAAGAGCGTGTTTCAGAGATTCAAGAGTCAATAAAAAATCTTGATGATTATGTTACAAAAGTTAATAACGCTAAAGAAGACGCGTTACAAGCTATTGGTCTATCTAAAGATGAAGTGGAACTGATTATTGAAAATGGTAAAAGTGAAATTGAAGGCTTATTAACTAACGATACTTTTTTAAAAGTCGAAGATTTCGACCAGTACAAAACCAATATTGATAATCAAATGAAAGATTTTAAATATAATTTAGAAGAAAAAATCGAAGCTAAAGTCACTAAAGAAGATTATGAAAAAGAAGTAAATGATTTAAGAAACCAAATCAAAACTTATAAAGAAACTCACCATGATACAGGTTGGGTACCGTTTAACATTATTAATGGTGGGAGAACAAATCCGGCATACGGATATGATGGAGAGCGTAACGGCTTTGGGTGTTCTTATAGAGTTGTTACTCAAGGCAATGTTACAACTAAGTATTTAAGAGTGAATGCGGATAGTGTATCTCACAGTCAAATTATAGCGCAACTCCCTGAAGGTTTCGCTAAATACGTTGAAGTCGGATATATAAGAGCGCCATTAAAACACAATGGTACGAGTATTATTATCGAAACTAATGGCGAAGTAAAATTATATGTGGCTAATGAAGACGAGTGGGAAAATAGTGATAGTAAATATATATATGGCGAAATTAGTTGGATAGACTAGGAGTGAAACAATGTTTAAACAAGTATTTTTATATGATGGTACACCTTATTTAGCTTATGAAAACGAGAACGGTGAATATCAATACCCTAACGAAGATTTCACAGAAACAGCACCACCTGAGGGTATTTATAGTCCTTTTGAATTTGATGGGAACGAATGGATTGGTGCTACAAAAGAAGAATGGGAAGCAAATAATCCAAATAATGGTTATGAGCCAACAAATAATGAGTTACAAATTGCTAATACCCAAATGCAAGTAACTAAGATAGCCTCACAGCTTATTAAATCTCAAAAAGAGCAAGCAGGCGCAACACAAGAATTAACTAAAAAAGAGCAACGATTACAAGAAGCAGAGTTAGAACAAGCTGACGCAATGCTTGAAATTACAAAATTGAAAGGGAGTAATTAATATGTATCCAGGATTCGATTCTATCAAATATTTTTATGACATCAATTGTTACACAAATGAGGATATTCAAACATATGTAACATTAGATGCCATAGATAAAGAACAGTATGAAGAAATTACTGGTGAGGAATATCCAGAGTCGCAGGCTGAATAGCTTGTGACTTTTATTATAGAAAGTGGGAGGTTCAATGTTGAATGAAAGCGAACTAACTTATTGGATTGTCTTTACAGTTATACCCATGATAGTAACAGTTGTTGGGTTATTTCTTAAAGTAAGTAAAGACAAGAAAGATAATGAAAATAGAATTACACGTATAGAATCAGAGGTAGAAGATCATAACACTTCATTAAGAGATATCAAAGAAGAACAAAAACAACAACGTGAAGATACAAAGGTTATCTTAGAAGTTAGTTCAAAGATTGATAGTTTAAATACTCGTTTTGATAAATTCGAAGACCGATTTTATACCCATCAAAATAATCAATTATCTAAAAAGTAAGGTCATCACAGTACAGTGACGGCCTTTTTATATTAATTAGGAGGAATTATAAATGGAACAAATTATCGCATTTGCTGCAGTCATTGCAGTTATTACAGGAGCACTAACAGAAGTTATCAAACGTACAAAAAAAGTGCCTAAGAACTTTATACCATTAGTATCAATGGTCATTGGTTTAGTTATTGGAGGCGTTACGATATTCATTCCAGAAATTGTAAGTGAGTTATCGGTAGCGGGTCGATTACTAGCAGGATTAATAAGTGGACTTATGGCCACAGGTATTTGGGAAACATTCAAGAATAAGAATGGTAAAAATCCAAATAAACTCGGTGGAGGAGCCGAAGCAAAACAACCTAAAAAATAAAACTAATTAAGTCGACTTAACGGTCGGCTTTTTATTATGGAGGTATTTTTAAATGAAAAAACAAGAAGCCGTTAACTGGGCAGTAAAAAACATCGGTAAAAGTTTAACAGCTGGACAATCAAATGGGGCTCAATGTGCAACGTTTATCATAGAATTCTTAAAAGAACATTTTGATGTACACCCAACGGGTAATGCAGTTGATTTTATTGATTATAAATATCCGAAAGGATTCCAAGTCATTAAAAATACGAAAAAATTTATCCCACAAAAAGGAGATATTTTTGTATTAGATGATGGAAGCTATGGACATACAGGTATGATTACTAATGCGAATCAATACTTATTTGATAGTATTGACCAAAATTGGTATAACGCTTCAAATAATGGAAGTCCTGCAGCATTTATTCAAGATCATGTGTATGATGATTTTGTAGGTGTCATTCGTCCACCATATAAAGACGCAGAAAAGGGTGTTACTACAGAATCAACAAAAATAGAAACAATCAATCATTCTATTAATTATACAATGAATGAGCGTGTAGGTTCTATTGATGGTGTGGTTATTCACAATACAGCTGATAGTATTTCTGCTAAAGAGCAATATAATCGTTTGAGTAATGCATCTGTGGCTCGTTATGAGGGGGGCGTTGCTCATTATTATGGAGATAGAAAGACGATGTGGCGAGCTATAGATACATTCCGTATCGCATGGCATGTAGCGGATAGTTATGGTAACGGTCATTATTTAGGTTATGAAGTTTGTGATTCAATGCGTGCTAGCAATAAAGACTTTGTGAAAAACGAACAAGCTATATTTAAACAAGCAGCCATTGATATGTTGTATTATGGTTTAAAACCTAATAGAAAAACTGTGAAGCTGCACAATCAATTTGTAGCGACTGCCTGTCCACATAGAAGTATGGCATTACATGTTGATTTTGACCCTATTATTAATGGCGCACCTTCGACAGCCAAACAACATGAGATGCAAGATTACTTCATTAAAGAAATTACTAAATATTATAAAAATCCAACTTTAGATGTTGGTGTGCCAGATAATGTTACAGATGGTGTAACAATACCTACTGATAAGCAAAAGAAAAATCCAGTCAAAGATAAAGGTAAAAAAGTCGGTAATAAATGGCGTAGAAATCAACATAATATTTTGTGGAAAACTGAGAAAGGAACATTTACAGCAACAACTAATATCTATACAAGATATAATGGTCCGTGGACTGGTTGGGGAATTGCAGGCATGTTATATACTGGTCAATCTGTAAACTATGACGAAGTATACGACTTTGACGGTTATATTTGGATTGCATGGACTATAGACAGTGGTGCACGTGTTTATATGCCGATTGGAGATTCAAATGGAAATGGTAGTAGAATAGGAGATGCGTGGGGAACCTTTAGTTAAAAATTGTATGATAGAAATAGATAAGTTATATAATTTGAAAGCGTTAAATAACTTTAGTAACATAACTTATGGAACAAATTAAAATCTGTTCTAACGATTAACTTACTAGACACCTCTTTACGAGGTGTCTTTTTTTTGTGTTATAATATTGTGAAAGTTAAGTTGCTAAAGGAGTTTTCTTTATGGAAATTAAAAAACAATACGATAATAAAAACTTTTTTGAAAAATATTCTCAGATGCCCAGAAGTAACAAAGGATTAACAGGAGCAGGAGAATGGCATGAATTTAAAAAATTGTTGCCAGATTTTGAGGGGAAAGTTGTTTTAGATTTAGGTTGCGGTTATGGTTGGCATGCAAAATATGCAGCTGATCATGGTGCTAAAGAGGTAATAGCAATAGATTCATCTGAAAAAATGATAGAAGTTGCTAAAAAAACAAATTTTGATGATAAAATAACTTATGAAGTGGATGATATAGGGTCTTTAAATCTAAAAAGTGATTATTTTGATATAGTATTGAGCTCTTTAGTCTTGCATTATATAGAAGATTTAAATTCATTATTTAAAAATCTAGCGAACTCAATGAAAGATAATGGCTATTTCTTATTTACTGTAGAGCATCCTGTTTTTACAGCTGAAGGTTCACAAGATTGGGTTTATGACAAAAAAGGAAATATTAGTCATTTTCCAATTGATAATTACTTTAATGAAGGATTAAGAGAAAGTACATTTTTAAATGAAAATATTCAAAAATTTCATCATACGCTGACTTCATACTTTCAAGCATTAAAAGAAAGTCATTTCATTATCGACAGTTTAATTGAGCCTATGCCGCCAGAGGAAATGAGAGATTTACCAGAAATGGTTGGAGAAATGAGACGCCCAATGATGTTGATAATTAAATCGATACTAAATAAATAAAAATAATCGGTTCCAGTCCAGTGTGACTTTAGATGATTATAAAATTGATTACTTTAGCCCAGGACAGTTCCTTATCTATCTATTTATTATGAGGTGTTGAATCAACAATGAAAATAAAGTCGACAATCAAACGATTTGAAAGTTAAATTTATAGTGATAAAATAAGATTATGGTTGGAACATTCGTTTTAACTTAACCTTTTATTTGTGACGGGCACCTCTTTACAGGGGTGTCTTTTTTATGATATAAGTAATTTTAGCAATACTATTGCTAACAAACGCATGTATACCTTACTAAAAGAAGCAGGCTCTGCTTCTTTTTATTTAGCACTTGTAAATTATAGAATATTCTGATAATATAAATATTGTGAAGTTCTTTCCTTTCAAAAAGGTCTCTATATTATATCTCGGGCAGGCACTTATGTGTCTGTCTTTTTGTTTAATCTTTGAAATACATAGAATGTTCTGATAATATATACGTATATTCCTTTTCCTTTCTAATGAATTTCAAATGAATATTTTCAGGTGTCACTTTGGTGGCATCTTTTTTATTTTTTATGTTACACTATTAATTGTGCATACATACCATGCACAAACTCTTAAGCTCTAAACATGGTTAGTAGGCAGTCGTTAATTCGGCTGTCTTTTTTATGTTTAATTATAATTTGAACGAGGTAGAATATGTTTACATGCACTTTTCTTATTTACATTACCTATAATCAAACCATCCAAGCATGTCACTGGGTGGTTATTTTTTTGTTGATTTATACGAACAAACGTTCTATTATATTCATGAGGTGATAATATGGAACCAAATTTAGATTGGAGTAAAAATTTTCAAGAATTTCAAGATGTATTAAATTCTGGAATAAACCCTGAATGGCTATATAGTGCTAAAGCAAACATGCTTTTAAATCCTGCTTATACTGGAGAAGGCAAACAATTTTTCTTCACAAAAGATATTATAGAAGCTAGTAAAACAATTCCATTTTTTTGAGGTGATACTATGAAAGTAATAAACCCTAACGCACCAGATGAATATAAATATGAAACTGATTATCGTAAAATACCTAGAGAGTACCTTAATCCACGTATACCACAAGGGCGCGGCATGGTTAAGTGGAAAGCATTTAAGACACTGCCCGAACAATACGAGCAACTAGAACAATACATACAAGACCAAAATAAGATTGATAAGCCATCATTAAGCGACCACCAATTAAATGATTTAAACGATAAATTAATATTCAAAATGTATCATGAGCCTATAATTGAACTACGTTATTTTGTCGATGGATATATTAAAACTAAAGAAGGTTATATACACAAAGTGGATGTTCACACACAAACACTACATTTATATGAAGAAACTGGTTTAAGCAAAGTTAATTTGAAAGATATTGTGGAGATAAAATAAATTGAAAAAGGATAAGAAAAGGGTTGTTATATGCCAATTGGCATGGTATAATAGTATTATAAGGAGGTGAGGGAGTGAGGATAAAAATAAAAGCACCCAAAAGCTTTAAATTCTCGATAAAAGTCAATTTGGTCGTTGTACAATTCGAGATAGCTTTTGAGTACTAAACAGATGAGGGGTTCGCCCCTCTTCAATATAAATATAACATAATCCTCATTCTAAATAAATGAAACTAACTATTGATATTAGAAAAACAACAAAGAAAGAAAAAATTGAAGGTATAATAGCTTGGTTGTTATTCTTAATCACAATTATTGCACTAATTAAGTGGGTGTTTTAAATGAAAGACGTAATACAAAAACTATTAGATTCTGATATTTCTTCTTACAAAATTGGTAAGGAAACTGGTGTAAGTAATTCTATAATCCAAAGATTAAGAAACGGTGAAAGAACAATTGGAAATCTAACATTAGATACTGCAGAAAAACTATACGAATACGCAAAAGCCCACCTGTATTAAGTGGACTTTTTTGTTAAAATATTTTTGAAATGATTTGATAACTTTTCTAGTGAAGATGGATTTGAATATGTTGCATTATCTTTAGAATAGTAATAAACGTGTCTGTTTTTATAAGCTTTTTGATTCTTCCATAATTCAGATTTTGTAAAATCATTGGTTTCGACTTTACCAGAATCAGTTGGAATTAAGACATAATCCGCGGCGTATTTATTGTATTTTTCATACGGAACCTTTTTAAAGCCATTTTTAGCTAAGCCTTCCTTTGCTCCTTTCGGGAAAGGAAACTTATATTCTTGGTAAATTATTGGTGTTCCTCTACCGAAGTTTTCTCCGAAAATTGACAGTTGCTTTGGTTGAATTTCCATAACCGTAAATGTTTTATTTTTACCAATTTTTTGTTCGATAGCTTGTCCATCTTGGCGCAATTGATTTTCTAAATCTTTAATTTGATCTTTGGCTTTTTGTTCTTTGCCTAAAATTTTACCAATAGCTAAATGCATTTCTTTATATGAGTAATCTGTGTATTTGATAGGAATAGTCGGGGCTATCTTTTTATACTTTTTGATTTTAGTGTTAACATCGTAAGTTAAAATTAAATCGGGTTTTAATTTTGCAACGCTTTCTACATCTTCTGAACTAATACGTTTAGAGCCTTTTTCATTTACATATTTTGATTTTGGAAAGTCGGCGTCGATACCAACAGGTGTTACCCCAAGGTCTTTAAAGTTCCCTCCATTTGAGGTTAATACGACGATACGTTTTGGATTTTTTGGTATCTTAATTTTATCTCCTGATTTTGTTTCAAAGGTTTTTGTTTCCTTTGAATATGATGACTTGTTTTGTCCACATCCAGTGAGTACAAGTAATAAAGCTATAAATAAGACGATAGTTCTCTTCATAAAATCATTCCTTTTAGTATTTTAATTAATTATGAACTAATTGACATTTATTATCAATAGCGAAAGTGAAAAGCTCACCTAAATGAATAGGCGGGTATTTTTAAGGGCAAAAAAAGGGCAGATTAATTGAAAACTATTAAAAACTCATGGAATTAAAATAACACATGTTACCCAATGAACGCTGTTATATCAGTCTTTTTATAAACTTATAAAAACATGTAAAATCAATTGATTCAAAGCTCAGGCCTATCAATTCTTTAATTGTAAAAGTAAATTGAGTTTTATTTGTAATTTAAATATAACTAAAAAAGACCTGGACATTTATTAATCTAATGTCCAGGTCTTTTTATACATTAAAAATATAAAGTTTTTAAATATATCTGATATACTGTATATTATAAATTTTCTGGCTAATACACACCTTGTACAATGTAATGATGCATGCAATGATTAGCTAGGGAGGAGTGAAGTAATGAAGATACAGCCACCTAATATTAATGGTTATTTAGAAAAGAAAGATTTAACAGATGTATTTGATGAAGTTGATGATTTAATAGAATTAGCAGAAATCTCAAATTCATCACTGGAAGCAAACATATTAGATAGGTTGTTAATATACGGATCAACAATCAAAGATTGTAGTTTTGCTAATTCAGATTTAGGGCGTACAGATTTTACAGATGTTGTATTTGAAAACTGCGATTTTTCTAATTCTCAGATGGATTATGGGACGATTCATAGGGTTACTTTTAAAAATTGTAGAATGACAGGAACCTTATTCAAAAACATGAGATTAAGTCATATTACATTTGAAGAAGTAAAAGCAAATTTTATAAATTTAGTAGAATCGAAAATTGACGCATTTAGAATCAATACAAGTGATTTAGAAAATGCTGAATTTCATAATACATTGCTTAAAAACGTGGAATTTTTAAACGCTAATCTAAATCATATGTCAATCTATCAAACGTCATTAAAAAGTTGTGATATAAGTAAATCGTTTTTTGGACATATCACTGTTGGAAAAGATGATTTAATAGGGTGTAAAGTATCGAGTGAACAAGCTATTCAAATTGCTAAGTTAAATGGCATCGTTGTCGTTGACTAAATATAAAGAAATAAAATAGTGATAATACATATTTATTTTAAAAACCGTCAAATTTAATTGAATCACTGTGATAATTGATTTATCATTTAAGAAAGTAACTGAAATGATGTGAACGTGATAAAGGAGAACATTTCAAATGAAAGCAAATATCTTTGAGCAAAAAGTGAAAAAGCAATTATGGTTTTTAAACAAAAAAGAGAAAAATAAATTAGATGAAGTGTTATCTAAAACAGTTGATTTAAATGAAAGCGATCAATTAAATCGTCCAGTTGCATTCTCAAATCAATTTTTGAAGGAATATATTTTTAAAGAAAAAGTCGTTTCAAGTACGCAATTATTCGCATTATTATTAGGCATTTTAGGTACGTATATCGTACTTATTGGTTTGTTCTTGTTCGGTTTTTTAACAAGTTTGACTTCAGTACAATATTTCATAAAGCCAGAAGTCGAGCTATCAACAGTTACTGTTGTATTAACTTTGGTGGGAGCCTTGCTATTAGTTATAGTCAGTCTATACATGATAAAAGTAGTAACAGGATATTTTACTAAAAAATTATTGGAATATAAGCACAATAAAACTTTATAACGATGAAACTAGCTTAAAAGGTGAGAAAGTGTTAAACTTTCTTGCCATTTTTTATATATAAAAATATAAGGGGCATCTACAGTGATAAATGTACCATTATCAAAATAAATGATTGTGGATGAACCTTTGGATTTTAATCCGTTAATAGTACAAGCATTGATATAATATTGTATCGGGGAACGTTGAGGTTTTACAGGGAATATTGTAGTTTGATAATCAATATAAATAGGTACTAACTTCTTAATCTTTAATATTCGTTTAGACTGTTCAAGCTGTACTTTATGTGAACGTTGATATTTTTCTAAAATGTAGTTAATAGTTTGATTAATTGGAGATGGGTATATAAATTGATGCGTAGTGAATTGGCATATTGTAAGTATTTCAGGCCCTATTGCCGTTTTGAAATACAATATTTTAGTTAAATTAGACATGAATATTTCACCTCATTTATTAAGATAATAATTTTTATACTTGATTTTGACTCTTTTTTGATAATTTTTTAATGTGGAAATTGAACAATGTAATGCTTTAGCTAACTCTTTTTGCTTATAGCCAGCTAATTTTAATTGTAGCCAAAGTTGTTCTTTTTCTGATAAATGGGAAAGAAAATTATCATACAAGAGTCGAGCATCATCAAAAGGGGCATTATTGTTAGGAAGGTTATCTAATTCAAATATGTTATATGTCTCAATAATATGTTGTGAACGAAAAAGATCGATAATAAAGAAATTGAGACGATGATATAAAAAAGAATTTAAAGAAGATTTTTGAGGGGTGTAAACTTTTGATAATTCCCACATTTTTATCGTAAGTAATTGTACATATTCATCATTATTGTACTTAATATTATATTTTTTTAGAAGAAAATAGATAATGTGCTTGGAATTTTTATATAATTCATCAAAGTTCATTGTTAAACTCCATCGTTGTATATACAACATAAATTTCCGGATAGATTTATTTTATTGTGAAAAATAATAAATTTCATTTGCTAAATAGTAACATAAGGTGTTAAATAGAAGTCATAAGGTAGATAAATTTAAGTTTTATAACATTAAGGCGTATTCAACTTAAAGATATAACATTTAGAGATAAATATTATCTTCGGACAATTATCAGGAGGTTTGTATGGATTACGCACATTTAAATTTAGAACATTTTTTTGCGAAACATAATGATTTAGATATAATTAAAGATAAATCAGACTTTGTTATGATTAATAATATGACAAACGAAATGATGTATCGAGATGGTGAAATAGAAGGTGCAATAGATTTGAACCGTTATTATTATAAAAATAGATCTCAAGCAGCAAGTTTTATCATAATGGAATATCGTAAAAGTCAAGAGTAATGAAATTAAGATTTCATTACTTTTTTTATGAATATGTGACAACAATCAGATTAAATTGTACGATTAAGTATTTAGTGTTAAACTTTATTATCAGATAGTCTCAATAGTAGTATTACATAAGATTAAAGAGGCTCCATTCCTAATTATTACCTAAGAGGTGTGAACATGACGAAGCATAAAAAGGGCTCTATATTATCAATTATTGGTTTATTGATAATCTTAGGTGTAGCTGTTGTTGTTGTCTTTTCAATGATATCAGATCAAATCTTTTTTAAAGATGTAAACGAACAAGAAAAAGTTGAAAATTTAAAAGTTACTTTAGATAAAGCATCTAAAAAGCAAATTGATAACTACACAAGCCAACAAGTTTCAAGTAAAGATAATAAAAGTTGGAGAGATGCATCATCTACTGAGATAAAAGCCGCAATGAATAGTAGTGAGTTTATAGAGAGTGACACTCAAAAATACCAATTTTTAGAGTTGGATAAATACCAAGGCATTGATGAAAACAGAATTAAACGTATGTTAATTGATAATCCAATATTATTAAAACATTCAGATGACTTTATACAAGCAGCAAAAAATAAACATGTAAATGAAGTTTATTTGATTTCTCATGCGTTACTAGAAACAGGATCAGCTAAGAGTGAACTTGCAAGTGGTGTAGAAATTGATGGAAAGAAATATTATAACTTTTTTGGGGTCGGTGCACTAGATGAAGATCCAATTAAAACAGGATCAGAATATGCCAAGAAACATGGTTGGGACACACCCGAAAAAGCCATAAGTGGTGGTGCAAACTTTATTCATGATCACTTTTTATCAAATAAAGACCAGAACACACTTTATAGCATGAGATGGAATCCTAAAAATCCTGGTGAACATCAATACGCTACTGACATTAAATGGGCTGAAAGTAATGCAAGCTTAATGGCCAATTTCTATAATGATATGAAAACAGAAGGTAAGTATTATAAATACTTTGTTTATAAAGATGATGAAAAGCATAAAGCGCAATAAATAACCATGTACCAAGCATATGGTTTATCCTGTCAATGAAGTGTTAACTTTGTTGGCAGTTTTTTTAATTGTTGTTATCATAATTTATTGATTTGTAAATGTATAACCATGTAGTTTTGGACATAACACTGTTAAGAATTGTGTGGGGATAGGTGTTGGTTGGTCATTTAGAAAGGCTGGTTTTCAATTTCAGTTTCAATGTCTATAAGAAAAAGCCAAGCGTCAACTGACGCTTGGCTTTTTAACATTTTATAATCGCTATTAATAAGAGATGTCCTAATTTATTTAGCTTTATTTTTTTGACTAATAAGAATAAATAACATAAGCGTTGAGATAAATACTTTAAAAATAAATTTCATAGTGTCACTTCCTACTTAAGATTGTTTAAATTAATTGAGACTGATAAATATTTTAATATTTATCTACTTTTCGTCAAAATAATGATGTTTTTTTAAGAATGTTTCGGCTACAACTGCTGGTTCTTTTCCTTTACCATCAGCTTCATAATTTAATTTTTGCATTTGTTCTGTACTAATTTTATCATCAAGTTTCGAGATTGCTTTTTTAATTTGTGGGTGTTCTTTGAGTAACTTATTTGGAGCAACTGCACTGGCATCATATGGTGGAAAGAAATTTTTGTCATCTTTTAATACAACTAAATCATATGCAGCTATTCTTCCATCTGTTGTATAGCCTAATGCCACATCTAATTTATTATTTTTTAACGCATCATACACAAGACCGATTTGCATAGGTTTAAGTGAATTAAAACCGAAGCCATAGTGCTTTTGGAAAGGCGCGTATCCATCCCCGCCACGCTTAATCCAAGTAGTATCTGTTCCAACATTGACTTTATCTTTAATTTTTTTCAAATCTGAAACAGTTTGTAGATTATATTTTTCTGCGGTTTCTTTTGTGACCATAAATGCAAATGTGTTTTCGAAACCATAAGAATTAAAAAATGTTTGATTAAACTTTTGGTTAAATAATTTTTTAGTAATCGTCATAGCTTTACTTGTATCTGTAATAGGTTCTTGTTCAAGTACACCAACTAAATCTGTGCCGGTGTAACGAGTGCTTGATATATCAGCATCGCCATTCATTAACGCATTGTGTTGTATTGTGGCTGATCCTAAATTGTTGATGATAGTGCCAGATGTTTCACCCTTTGTATCATGTTCAATAAGTTCTTTTAACATATAAGCCATAATTTGAGATTCACTAGTAGCTAAAGCTGATATTTTAACAGTGTTTTTTGCTTGGCCACCACCTAAACCTGGCAAATCGCAACTAGCTAGTAAAAAGGTACTTGCTAAAATGAAAAATAAAAATCTTTTTAAATGTTTCATTATTGAACTCCTTATATATATTAAAAAAACTATTATTGCAATATATTAAGATTAACACACTTAGCAAAACATTATAACACTGCTTGATAAAATAGTAGTAGACCATTAATGTGTAATATACACTAAAGGACTGGTATAATGAGGACAAATAATCTTAGTAAGGAAGTGTACTATGAGAATTGCCATCATTGGAATGGGCACTGCAGGTGTCACGCTTTTAAAAGAATTAGTGAAAAGTGAGTCTTTTTCTAAAATGAATATTGATGTATATGACAATCCTATAAATATGGGTCAGGGTGTTCCCTTTCAAAATGACAGTGCAGAATTATTGATCAACCTACCGGCAGCACAAATGTCTTTGAATTTAGATAACCATAGAGAGTTTTATGAATGGTATGAAATGCAATCTACATTTAAATTTTCAAATCCAGAATACTTGCCAAGATTTATATTTGGTCATTATATGAAAGATTATTTACAGAAGTTTAACCATGATTACGACAATATACATACAATCAAAGAAGAAGTTAATGAAGTATTTATTGAGTCAGAAATAGGGCAAACAGATGTGACATATTGTGTTTGTACTTCTAATGAAATAGAAAATTGTAAACAGTATGATATTGTCTTTTTGACTATTGGTACTCTGTCATACCATGATCCATATGGCTTAAAGGGGATACGCGGTTATATTAAAACACCATATCCGACCTATAATACATTAGACGATGTACAAGATTTCGATGACATCGCTATTATAGGTACAGGATTAGCAAGCTTAGATGTCATTCGTTATGTAACGGCACATCATCCTAAACTACCCATTACTGTTGCTAGTCGAAAAGGGCGATTGCCAAGTGTGAGAGGTGAGATGCCTGATATCGACTTTGAATATGTAACACCAGAAAATTTTAATGAGATAAAGCGCAAGCATTTTGGCAATGTACCTTTAGATGAGGCGATAAAGTTATTTTTGAAAGATTGTGCATTGCATCATATTGATGTCGAAACGTTAGTCCATCGTAGCCAAGATGATCCAATTAAAGATTTAACTTATGATTTAGAACATGCTGATGAATTAGGGAAGTTACAAAGTATACTTGAATTAGCGAAAGAAAATTTAAATTGGATTTGGAATAGTTTAAGTAGAGAGGACCAAAAAAGATTTTTAACTAATTATCAGCCTATATTAAAAGAGAATTCAAACCCGATGCCGCCTCAAACAGCACGATTATTAATTGATCACATTAACCATGGCACGATTAAAATTAAGCGTGATTTAGAGGATGTTCAATATGATGATAATAAGTTCAACTTTAAATATAAAGATGCGTCAGTAGAACGGTTTGATATTGTAATTAATGCTACAGGATCAAAGACACAACTTGCAGATTTAGATGGTGATGACCAACTCGTCTTAAATCTCGAGAACAGACAGGTTGTACAAGCGCATCCACTTGGTGGGATTCAAATTGTTGCCGAAACCAATCAAATTATAAGCCCTCGCTATGGCACACTAAAACACATGTATGCGCTCGGCCAATTAACAAATGGAATTAACCAATCACGTAATGGCGTTATGATGATTGTAAAACAAGCTGTTAATGTGGTTGACCATTTGTTAAGTACAAAATAAAGGTGTTTACTATTTTGGGATAAATGACACAATGATAGATGATCTAACTAAGTTGTGAGTTAACCGATTTATAGTTTTTTATTATTTTTTCTGGCATTCACGCTTTAATCTCTTGGTTATAATTAATTTGTTTATGTTTAAAATTATAATAATGTAAAGCATAGCAAAAAAAATAAAGCCGACTTAGGTAATAAGAATTGTCATTTTCTCAAAAGTGTAGTACCATTATTTTGTAACTTATTCAAAGTTACCTGACTCAATCATCGAATACAATTTCATAAATATTCTTTCGGGGCAGGGTGAAATTCCCAACCGGCAGTAAATTAAGCCTGCGACCTGCATTTGTTGAAGCAAATGTGGCTGATCTAGTGAAACTCTAGAGCCGACAGTAAAGTCTGGATGGGAGAAAGAATGAAGTATAACTTGAAAATAGCACTTTTTAAGTGTTTATTTAGCATACACTTTTATTTGAATATGTATAAGTGTGTATTTTACTATTGCTAAAAATGTTATATCAATATATATCCCGCACCTGAAATGTTAAGTTCAGGTGTTTTTTTATTTTTTAGAGGTGATAAAATGAGTCATTATTTGAATTACGCTATTCAATTAGCAAAAATGGTAGAAGGTCAGACGGGTTTAAACCCACCAGTTGGATCTGTAGTAGTAAATGATGGTCGTATTGTTGGCATGGGAGCCCATTTGCAAAAAGGTGGCAAACATGCTGAAGTACAAGCTTTAGATATGGCCCAAGACAATGCACGAGGAGGAACTATATATATTTCGCTAGAGCCATGTACGCATTATGGTTCGACGCCACCATGTGTAAATAAAATCATTGAAGCGGGTATTAAAAAGGTTGTCTATGCAGTTAAAGACACAACATTGCCCTCTGAAGGTGATGACATATTAGAACAGGCTGGTGTCGAAGTGATATTCCGTCCTCAATCAGAGGCAGAATCACTATATAGAGATTTCTTTATAGCTAAGAATGAATCCATACCTGAAGTTACAGTTAAAGTCTCTTGTAGTCTTGATGGTAAACAAGCCACTGATAAAGGCGAAAGTAAATGGATTACTAATAAAGCAGTAAAAAATGATGTATTTCAGCTTCGTCATAAACACGATGCAGTCTTGACAGGTAAAGGCACGATACATGCAGATAATCCACAATACACTACACGTATTGAAGAAGGTAAGCATCCTATAAAAGTCATCTTATCTAAAACTGGTGAAATTGATTTTAATTTAGATATTTTTCAGTTAAGAAATGAACCAATATGGATTTATACTCAAAACAAAAATTTAAAAACAAATATTGAACATGTAGAAATCATAGAATTAACTAATTGTTCAATTGAAAATATATTAAAAGATTTGTATCAAAGAGGGATTGGAAGTGTGCTAGTAGAGGCAGGGCCCGCAGTGACTTCTGAATTTCTTCAATCTAAATTTACGAACGAACTAATATTATATTACGCCCCGAAAATGATAGGTGGTTCTGGTAGTTATCAATTTTTCCAAAGTGAAAGTATTTTTAATCTATCAGAAACATCACAGTTTGAAATTGTAAATTCACAAATGCTTGAGCAAAATATCAAATTAGAGTTACGAAAGAAGTGATTGTCGGTGTTCACAGGAATTGTTGAAGAAATTGGAACCATAAAAAAAGTATCAACGCAACAGTCTGTAGTTAACTTAAAGATTGAGTGCCAAACAATTTTATCAGATATGCATATCGGAGATTCAATCAGTGTTAACGGAGCATGTTTAACGGTGGTGGAATTTGATCATCAAAGCTTTTCAGTTCAAGTTATTAAAGGTACCGAGAATAAAACATATTTAAACCAATTGACTCAATCTGCTGAAGTGAATTTAGAAAGAGCTATGAGTGGACGAGGTCGTTTTGGTGGTCACTTTGTTTTAGGACATGTAGATGAAGTTGCTAAAATCACACGTATACAAGCATCAGACAACTCTAAAATCGTTACTATTAAACCATCAACATCACTGATTAAACAAATGGTTAGTCAAGGTTCAATTACTGTAGATGGTGTGAGTTTAACTATTTTCCAACTAAAAGAAGCTGAGTTTGATATTCATCTTATACCAGAAACAAGAAAATCAACAATTTTAAATCAGAAACGTGTTGGCGATCCAGTGCATATAGAAACTGATATGTTATTCAAATATGTTGAACGAATTATCAATAGCAACGAATCGGAATTAAGCCCAGAAAAACTTAGAGCATTTGGATTTTAGGAGGGGTAATATGCAATTAGATAGTATAGACAAAGCTTTAAAAGCATTGAAAAACGGTGACAGCATTATCGTTGTAGATGATGAAAATAGAGAAAATGAAGGCGACTTAGTAGCTGTAACTGAATGGATGCATAATGACACAGTTAACTTCATGGCTACGCATGGTAGAGGATTAATTTGTGCACCTATCAGTAGCGATATAGCTAAAAAATTAGATTTAAACCCAATGGTTAGTAATAATTCTGATATTTATGGAACACAATTCACAGTTAGCATTGACCACGTCGATACAACTACAGGCATAAGCGCTGACGAAAGAATGTTGACAGCAAGAGCTTTAATAGATGATAGTGTAAGTGCAAATGATTTTAATAAACCAGGTCATTTATTTCCATTAATAGCACAAGATAATGGTGTGTTGTCAAGACGTGGACATACCGAAGCATCAGTTGATTTAGCTAAATTAACAGGCGCTAAACCTGCCGCATTAATTTGTGAAATTATGAATGATGATGGCAGTATGGCAAAAGGTGAGTCATTAGAAACATTTAAAGCAACACATAATTTAGTAATGATTTCTATAGAAGATTTAGAAAAATACCGTAAGTCTGTTATTTCAAAATTAGAAGCAAAAGCAAAAGTGAAATTGCCAACGGATTATGGTGTGTTCGATATGTAC
Source organism: Staphylococcus pseudoxylosus (assembly GCF_003697915.1). GTDB lineage: Bacteria > Bacillota > Bacilli > Staphylococcales > Staphylococcaceae > Staphylococcus > Staphylococcus pseudoxylosus. The sequence continues at coordinate 270,095 of NZ_RCVN01000001.1, read as the reverse complement.
GGGTTTACAACTTCTGATAGCGACGAAGAAATAGTGGCTATTGTAAATGGTGATATTAAACAAACTGAAAATGTACGCATACACTCAGCATGTTTAACAGGAGATATATTCCATAGCCAAAGATGTGATTGTGGTGAACAATTAGAAGCGTCTATGAAATATATAAATGAACACGGTGGAATTATTTTATATTTACCTCAAGAAGGTAGAGGTATTGGCTTAATCAATAAATTAAAAGCATATGAACTGATTGAACAAGGTTATGATACTGTAACAGCAAATATTGCTTTGGGCTTTGAAGAAGACTTAAGAAATTATCAACATGCCGCCCAAATATTGAAATATTTTGGCGTTGAAAGTGTTAATTTATTAAGTAATAACCCTAAGAAATTTGAAAGTTTAGAGAACTACGGTATTAATATTACTAAACGTGTTGAACTTGTCGTACCAACTAATAAATATAATCAAGATTATATGGATACAAAAAAAGAAAAAATGGGTCACTTAATATAAGGAGGAAAATATAATGAATTTTGAAGGTAAATTAATAGGTTCTGATTTAAAAGTTGCGATAGTAGTAAGTAGGTTTAATGATTTTATAACAAATCGTTTATTAGATGGAGCGAAAGACACTTTAATTAGACATGAAGTACCAGAAGAAAACATCGATGTTGCTTATGTACCTGGTGCATTTGAAATTCCTTTAGTAGCTAAAAAATTAGCAGAAAAAAGTGATTATGATGCTGTTATCACTTTAGGTTGTGTGATTAGAGGTTCGACTTCACATTACGACTATGTATGTAATGAAGTAGCGAAAGGTATTTCTAAAGCAAATGATGTAACTAATACACCAGTAATTTTTGGGATTTTAACAACTGAAAATATCGAACAAGCTGTTGAAAGAGCTGGTACTAAAGCGGGTAATAAAGGATCAGAAGCGGCTGTTAGTGCCATTGAAATGGCGAATTTATTACGAGAAATATAAAATCCTCAAGCATTTAAACGAGGATTGTGGTTAAAAGTTATAAAATGATACGCTTAAAAAGTACAAAATATGAACAGTACATGATGACTAGAAAACTAAATGACTTGTATTAAGTTATTTAGAAATCTAGCCAACAGTGGCAAACGGGTATGTAATATCAATTTATTAAATTTGGTGTTGTATACCCGTTATTTATTTTATTTCTTAAAAATACGATATATACATGTTGTTGCCAGTCCAAATGATGTTACAGCACCACTAACTATACCGACTTTTTTAAGGATCTCTGGTTTCATTACTTCTTTAAACATTAAGTTTAAATTTTGGGGTCTCTCTGCTAGCCTACGCATAAAGTAACTAAACCAATCATCGCCATAAGGTACGTAGATACAGAAATTATTACCTTCACCAGCAATTTTTTCTGCTAAATCTGTACGGAACCCATACAACATTTGAAATTCGTATTGGCTTCTTTCAATATTATTATCTTTGATAAATTGTTTCATATGTCTGATGATTTCATCATCATGTGTAGCAATTGAAGTTACATTTTTTGAATTTAAAAGCCTTTTCTCCATCAAACGAATATAGTTTTTATCTATCTCTTCTTTTGTTTGATAGGCAATCGTATCGCTTTCTTTATAAGCACCTTTTACCATACGAAGTCTTAATTCTGGATATTTATCAATAAGTGCATCAGCTTTATATAAATATGCCTGAATTACAGTGCCCACATTTTTAAATTCACCTTTTAAGCGATCTAAAACTTGGGTGATATCGAATAGACTATCATACTTTTCAGTATCTATATTAATATGCATATTATCAAATTGATTTGCCTTCAATAATATTTCACGTAAATTACGATAAGCAAGATCTATATCAAATTCTGAACCTAGTTGACTCAGTTTAATAGACATGTGACCATCTAAGTTATGATTGTAAATTGCATACATCACTTCTATGATTTGGTCTTTTGCTTGGATTGCTTCACCTTCAGTTAGAACAAACTCTCCAAGGCAATCCACTGTAACAGTAATTCCCTTGTTATTTAAACGTTCAATTGTGTCCACCAAGGCAGTAATAGTATTACCCGCAACTACTTTATTTGCCCCGAGCATTGGCCCGATTTCCTTGGCGGTCTTATTCAAAAGCGGATTATTTGATAATCCGATAAAAAAATTCTTCACAATTGGCATATTAATTCCTCCTATTCCGCTTATAGCTATGTTTCATTAATAGTGTAGCATGAATCAAATAGTAATGAAATCGTTTACAATAAAATATATTACACTTTAAATTATTAAATGCACTCATGAGTTCCATATTCAAGAGCATTATAAATTGAGTTGTAGGAAATAAACTCATTTTTAGAGTTGTATTGTTATGTTTAAAATGGAAAAACTACATGATATTTTGATACAATATACTTAATGAATTTAAAGTAGAAGGGGAAGTATGGATAATGTGGAAATGGGAAACCGAAAATGAAGCCAAAGGTGTTGTGGTGATTGCACACAACATGCTTGAACATACAGGTAGATACGCATATGTAATTACAATGCTTCGCCGTAATGGATATCATGTGATTATGGGAGATTTGCCAGGACAAGGGCAAACTTCACGCTCAAACAAAGGGCAAATTGATAATTTTGATGTTTATCATGAGCATATACTTGAATGGATTCGAATTGCTAATGAATATAAATTGCCAACTTATGTCTTAGGCGTAGGATTGGGTGGCTTAATTGTTTTAAACTTACTTGAAAAAGTGGAGGTACCAATCGAAGGTTTGATGTTACTTTCCCCTTTACTTGAGTTTAAAAAAAGCAATAAAACTAGAAAAGATAAGATTATTTCGAACATAGGTAAACTTGCCAAAGACACTAGATTTAAAGTTGGTATTACAGTTGAAGATTTAACTAGAAACTCGGAAGTAATCGATGAAACAAATAATGATCAACTTATGCTACAAAAAGTAACATATCATTGGTATAAACAAATTATTGAGATAATGAAGGAAACAGTAAACCACTTAAAAGATGTGAAATCTTTACCATTGCTTTTAATGTATGGTACAGAAGATAAAGTAGCTGATGTCACGGCAATGGATTTAATAAAAGAAAAAATAACTACTGAAGAATTATATTTCAAAGCTTGGGATGGGTTATATCATGAAATACATAATGAACCTGAAAGAGATGAAGTAATGAGATATATTTTAGCTTTCTTGAATAATAGTTCAAGTAACAATGGTTTCATAGTTCATGATGAAAATGAAGTCTCATAATAATCAAGAAGTCTAAATAGAGGTCTGTAGCAAATGCTCAATTAATAAGAAATCGTACCATAGTGTGCGGTTTCTTTGTTATTTTAAATAACGAGGAAAAGAAATATTTAATTTGTGAAATAATTCACAAAAACATTGCAATTTCTTCTGCGTCCTGTTATATTTAATTTGTGAAATAAATCACAAATTAAAGTTCATATACGTAAGGAGAGTCTTATTATGGAATATATTAAAAGTAATAAAGTAGTTTTAATTGGAGATGGCGCTGTAGGCTCTAGCTATGCATTTGCATTAGTTGCACAGGGTGTAGCGGATGAATTAGTGATTATTGATTTAGCAGAAGAGAAAGTTAAAGGTGATGTGATGGACTTGAACCACGCTGCACCTTATGGTGGGTCACCTTTAAAGGTTAAAGCGGGTAGCTATAAAGATTGTGATAATGCAGACATCGTTGTAATTACTGCTGGTGCTGCTCAAAAACCAGGAGAAACAAGATTAGATTTAATTGAAAAAAATACAAAAATATTTAAAAATATAGTGTCTGAAGTTATGGAATCAGGGTTTGATGGTATTTTCCTTGTAGCTACAAATCCTGTGGATGTTCTGACTTATGTAACAAGAGAGGTTTCAGGTTTACCAAAGGAAAAAGTCATTGGTTCTGGAACAATACTGGATACTGCAAGATTTAAATACGAATTGGCAGAAGAATTTGGTGTATCAGATAGAAGTGTCCACGGACAAATTATAGGTGAGCACGGAGATTCAGAATTAGCAGTTTGGTCACAAGCAAATATTGCAGGTCAACCGCTATATCAATTACTTAAAGATGATCCCGAAAGACAACACAGAATTGAAGAAATTTTTGTGAACACCCGTGATGCGGCGTATGATATTATTCAAGCTAAAGGAGCAACATACTATGGTATCGCTATGGGCTTGGTTCATATTACGAAAGCTATATTAAATAATCAAAATCTCATCTTAACAGTTTCTAGTTATTTAGAAGGAGAATATGACCAAAAAGATGTCTATGTAGGTGTGCCTACAAAAATTAACCGACAAGGCGCAGTGAAAGTATTTGAAATACCATTAAGCGAAGAAGAAGAAAGATTATTCAACAATTCTGTCAATATTTTGAAAGAAATGCAAAATAAAATATCTCATTTAATTGCATAATTCATAGTTTGAATTTAAACTGTATATAAGATTAATTTTATTAAAAATTCTAATATTTATTCAGTGAAGAATTTATATCACAATGAATGATGGTTTTTATGAATTAATTTTACATGTTTAAACTTTATTCTATGATTGGGGGATTATTATATGGGGAAGACATTTGCTGATAAAGTTGATGGCGTATTGCAATTGGAATCGGTATTAAAAGAAATTGACGATATTTTTGCCAAAGTACAAAAGCAATACAAAATGTCAAAAGAAGAAATATTGATTCTTCTTACACTTTGGAAAGAAGGTTCAATGACTTTAAAGGAAATGGATGATTTTGTTCATATTAAGTCTTATAAACGTACAAGAACGTATAATGATTTAGTTGAAAAAACTTGGATTATTAAAGAAAGACCACAGAATGATGAACGTACAGTTATCATACATTTCAATGAAGATTTAAAAGATCAACGGGAAAGTCTTTTAAACTTCTTTAAAGAAGAAATTGATGGCAAATCAACAAGTATTCAAAACAGTCTTAAATCTATCATTAATCTATAGGGAATAGTAAAGCCACAGTGCCTATGCACTGTGGCTTTATTTTTTATAAAATAAGTACTGTGATACATAAATTATTTTGTATTTGCATGTGTCTTGTTATTATCTTTTTTCGATTGCACAAATAAATGGTGGATCGTTTTGCTGATTTATAAATTGATATTGTAAAATATGAGCTTTGTTTTGATCAAAGTTTTTTAAATAATTTATTATAGCATCGCGTTCGATTTTTCCTTCTTCATGCCCTGGATATATTACCAAGATAATGATACCTTCTGATGATAAAATATCAAAGATAGCTTCGATAGCTGCAATAGTACTTTTCGGTAGTGTAACAACTGATTTATCTCCTTTAGGAAGATAACCTAAATTAAATATTGCAGCATCTACTGCTCCATGTGATTCAGCAGGTATATATTGCTTTACCTCGGAATGACTTGCATGATGAAGTGTTACATTATCAAAATCTTTTGTTTTTTGCTGTGTATTTAGAATTGCAGTTTCCTGTATATCAAAAGCGTGTACACGACCGCTTGTAACATGTTGTGCTAGAAATAATGTATCATTTCCATTACCGCACGTAGCATCGATTACGATGCTCTCATCATGTGTGTGTTGTTTGATAAGTGTCTTGGCAAAAGGGAGAATACGTTCTAATTTCATGATTTTACAGTGCTTTCGAAAAATTTACCTTGATAAGATGCTCTACGAGCTAGTTCGTTATCAATTTCATTTAATACTTCCCATTTATTGACACTCCACATTGGGCCAACCATTAAGTCAATCGGACCATCACCAGTAATACGATGAACAATCATTTCTTTTGGAATTATTTCTAATTGATCACAAACTAAGTTTGTATATTCTTCTTGCGACATAAATTCAAGCATACCTTTGTCGTATTGTTTGACCATTGGTGTGCCTTTAAGTAAATGTAGTAAGTGGATCTTAATACCTTGAACGTCCATTTGTGCTACTTCCTTAGCTGTTTCCATCATCATATTATAATCTTCGCCAGGTAAACCATTAATAATGTGTGTACAAATATTAATGTTATGCTTACGTAATTTGGCTATACCTTCATAATAAGTTTCCATATCATGTGCGCGATTAATTAGGTCTGAAGTTTCTTGATGTATTGTTTGTAAGCCTAATTCCACCCATAAATATGTACGTTCATTAAGTTCTGCTAAATATTCAACTACGTCATCTGGTAAGCAATCAGGACGTGTACCTATAGATAGGCCGACAACGCCTGGCTCTTTTAGTGCAGTTTCATATTTTTCGCGTAATACTTCAACAGGTGCGTGTGTATTAGTAAATGCTTGGAAATATGCGATATATTGTCCGTCATGCCACTTTTCGTGCATTCTATCTTTGATTTGTCTAAATTGTACTTCGATAGGATCCACACGATTTCCTGCAAAATCACCACTGCCTGCTGCTGAACAGAACGTGCAACCGCCATGTGCAACAGTGCCATCTCTATTTGGACAATCGAAGCCGCCATCAATAGCAACTTTAAATATCTTTTGTCCAAATTTATTCTTCAAGTGATAATTCCATGTGTGATATCTCTTATTCTCGAATGCGTAAGGGAAAAATTGTCCCATATAACATTTTCCTTTCTAAATTCATTCTAGTTAAAGATTTTAACATATTTTAGTGATATAGTGTTTAGAGTAAAATGAGAAATTTAATTTTAGAAGGGAGCTTAATGTTATGAATATGCCTAAATCAGTATGGTGGTTAGTTATTGGTATGGCATTAAATATCACAGGCTCAAGTTTTTTATGGCCGTTAAATACAATTTATATGAATGAACAATTAGATAAAAGTTTGACTATGGCTGGCTTAGTGTTAATGATCAACTCTTTTGGTATGGTCATTGGTAATTTATTAGGTGGTTATTTATTTGATAAACTAGGTGGTTATCGGACAATTATGATCGGTACTGTCATCTGTCTGATGAGTACAACGCTACTAAATTTTTATCACGGTTGGCCATGGTATGCAGTGTGGTTAGTGGCGTTGGGATTTGGTGGCGGCATGATCATACCAGCCATTTATGCATTGGCAGGTGCGGTGTGGCCTAACGGTGGTCGACAAACGTTTAATGCGATTTATTTAGCGCAAAACCTTGGTGTTGCCATTGGTGCAGCTTCAGGTGGGTTTGTCGCAGAATTAAGTTTTAATTATATATTTATTGCTAATTTATTAATGTATGTGGCTTTTGCAATTGTTGCAGTTACCCAATTTAATATTAAGTTAGACGTGAAAGTAAAATCGAATGACGCGATGAGCTTGTTATCGAAAGCATATCGACCACAATTTCTAGCGTTATCGTTGCTGTGTGTTATGTTTAGTATTTGTTGGATAGCATATATTCAGTGGGAAAGTACTATTGCTTCATTCACCCAAGAAATAAATGTTTCTATGAGTCAATACAGTCTATTGTGGACAGTGAATGGTATCATGATTTTGGTAGCTCAACCGTTGATTTCACCTGTTATTAGGTTGTTAAAAGGTAATCTGAAATATCAAATGCTTGTAGGTATAATTATATTTATATTGTCGTTCTTTGTTACAAGCTTTGCTGAACAATTTTCAGTATTCATGATAGGTATGATTATACTTACATTGGGTGAAATGTTTGTATGGCCAGCGGTGCCAACTATTGCTAATCAACTTGCACCTAGTGGTAAAGAGGGTTCATTTCAAGGTTATGTTAATTCTGCTGCTACGGTAGGTAAAGCTTTTGGACCATTAATTGGCGGTGTAGTGGTGGATACGTTTAATATGCAGGCTATGTTTTTAAGTATGATTTTCTTACTTGTTATAGCTTTAATATTTTTAATGATCTATGATAAAGGATTATCAAAGGAAACGTAATTTCTAACTATAACGAAATAAACGCTATAGTTTTGTAATATTGTAAATAAAAATTAAGTGTAATCAACGTCCGAGGCATAAATAAATGTCTCGGACTTAGTTCGTGTAATTAATATTAAAATAAGGAACACCTGAGCTAAGGCTCATGTGTAAGAATCACTAACTCAATAAATTAAGAAGTGATTCTTTAGAGAAGTGATTCTTTAAAGAAATGGTTCTTTAGTTTTACTCTTGAAATAAAAGTCTTTTTCAAATATGATAAGTAATGTATATGGAGTAGTAGCTTTAAGATTTATCTACAGAGAGCTAGGGTTGGTGGAACCTAGCGTTAAACTACAAGCGAACTTACCAGGACTTATAGATAAATGATGACATCTCTTACTATTTTATTAAAATGAGTGCACAGATTATGTGAAGTTGGGTGGTACCGCGGTGAAAATCGTCCCTATGTAATTCAATAATAGTTTGAGGTGTCTTTTTATTAAATAGGAGGAGAAGTAGTGAATTACAATCATAAGGAAATCGAGAAAAAATGGCAGGATTACTGGGAAGAATATAAAACATTTAAAACAAGCGATAATTTAGGACAAAAGAAATTCTACGCTTTAGATATGTTCCCTTATCCTTCTGGTGCAGGCCTACATGTAGGACACCCTGAAGGTTATACAGCAACAGATATTATCTCTCGTTATAAACGTATGCAAGGTTATAATGTCTTACACCCAATGGGTTGGGATGCATTTGGTTTACCTGCAGAACAATATGCGCTAGATACTGGTAATGATCCTCGCGAATTTACTAAAGAAAATATTCAAACGTTCAAGCGTCAAATCAAAGAACTAGGTTTTAGTTATGATTGGGATAGAGAAGTAAATACAACAGATCCTGAATATTACAAATGGACACAATGGATTTTTATTCAACTTTATAATAAAGGATTAGCATATGTAGATGAAGTGGCAGTAAATTGGTGTCCGGCTTTAGGCACAGTTCTTTCAAATGAAGAAGTGGTTGATGGTGTGTCTGAACGAGGTGGCCATCCTGTTTATAGAAGACCTATGAAGCAATGGGTATTAAAAATCACTGAATATGCAGATAGATTATTAGAAGATTTAGATGACTTAGACTGGCCAGAATCATTAAAAGATATGCAACGTAATTGGATTGGTCGTTCTGAAGGTGCCTCGGTTACTTTTGAAGTTGCTAACCTGAATGAAGAAATAGAAGTTTTTACAACACGTGCAGACACAATTTATGGTGCTTCCTTCTTAGTTTTAAGCCCTGAACATGAGCTTGTAAATAAAATTACTACTGAAGATAAACGTGAAGCTATAGAAGCTTATCAAAAAGAAGCGGCTAAAAAATCTGACTTAGAGCGTACTGGTTTGGCCAAAGAAAAATCAGGTGTATTTACAGGTGGTTATGCAATCAACCCATTGTCTAGAGAAGAAGTTCCTATTTGGATAGCTGACTATGTGTTATCTACTTATGGAACAGGTGCAGTAATGGCAGTTCCAAGTGGTGATCAACGAGACTATGAGTTTGCGAAAGCCTTTGATCTACCTATAATTGAAGTCATCGAAGGTGGGGACATGACTCAAGAAGCATTTACAGGTGACGGTCCCCATATTAACTCTGGAGAGTTAAATGGCTTATATAATGAAGCTGCAATCGAAAAAGCAGTTGAATTATTAGAAAATAAAAATGCTGGTAGTAGAAAGGTAAATTACAAACTTAGAGACTGGTTGTTTAGTCGTCAAAGATACTGGGGTGAACCAATACCAGTTATACATTGGGAAGATGGTTCAATGACAACTGTACCAGAAGATGAACTACCATTGTTACTACCTGAAACAGATGAAATTAAACCTTCAGGAACTGGAGAATCACCTCTTGCTAACATTGATGAATTTGTAAATGTTGTCGATGAAGCTACAGGCATGAAAGGTCGTCGTGAAACAAATACGATGCCACAATGGGCTGGTAGTTGTTGGTATTATCTAAGATATATAGATCCAAATAATGATAAAATGCTTGCTGATCCAGAAAAATTGAAACATTGGTTGCCAGTAGATTTATATATTGGTGGAGTAGAGCACGCAGTTCTCCATTTATTATATGCTAGATTTTGGCATAAAGTATTATTTGATTTAGGTGTTGTACCTACAAAAGAGCCATTCCAAAAATTATATAACCAAGGTATGATTTTAGGTGAAGGAAATGAAAAAATGAGCAAATCTAAAGGTAACGTAATTAACCCAGATGATATTGTTCAATCACATGGGGCAGATACATTACGTTTATACGAGATGTTCATGGGTCCACTTGATGCGGCGATTGCATGGAGTGAAAACGGCTTAGATGGTTCAAGACGTTTCTTAGATAGAATTTGGCGTTTACTAGTTACAGAAGATGATTTAATTTCTAATAAAGTGGTAAATACTAATAGCAAAGCATTAGATAAGAGTTATCATCAAACTGTGAAAAAAGTTACAGAAGATTATAATTCATTAAACTTTAACACTGCGATTAGTCAATTGATGGTGTTTATCAACGATTGTTATAAAGCCGATGAGATTTATAAACCATATATTGAAGGCTTTATTAAAATGTTGGCACCTATTGCGCCACATATTTCAGAAGAATTGTGGGCTCGTTTAGGACATGAAGAAACAATCACTTATCAACCATGGCCGTCTTATGATGAATCATTATTAGTTGATGATGAAATCGAGATTGTAATTCAGGTGAATGGAAAAGTGCGTGCTAAGGTTAATATGCCTAAAGACATCTCCAAAGAAGCAATGGAAGAAGCTGCCCTAGGCAATGAAAATGTTAAATCTGAAATTGTTGGTAAGGACATTAAGAAGGTTATCGCAGTTCCTAAAAAACTTGTTAATATCGTAGCTAAATAATAAACCGGAGGAATTAATAATGGAATCTATTACAATTGATGAATTAAAAAGTGAAATTTTAGATGCTAATCCTGTTAATATCGTTGATGTTAGAACTAATGAAGAAACAGCGATGGGGATTATTCCTGGTGCAAAAACAATTCCAATGAATGAAATACCAGAGAACCTCAACCAATTTAATGAAAATGATACTTATTATATCATCTGTAAAGTTGGTGGCAGAAGTGCACAAGTTGTACAATATCTTGAACAAAACGGCATTAATGCAGTGAATGTTGAAGGTGGTATGGATGCTTGGGGAGACGAAGGTTTAGAATTGAAAAGTGTTTAATGTTTACAAGAAAATAAAATGAATAATCGCATGTTTGTCATTGTAGAATTATGATATACATGTACTGAATTTAATTTATAAGTGTTTCAAAGCGGTCGCATAAAAAATGTGTCTACTTTGAAGCACTTTTTTTATGAGAACTTTTGGAAGATATTTTAACCTTGAACGAGTGAGATATAATAGCTTAGATTTTTTAGGTAGAACGAATTGCTTATAAAAAAACAGCCCAAACATAAATGTATGTAAAATGGACTGTTTAAGTGTTTATAAAAAGGTTGTAGATCCTATAATGTGATGGCGCTTAATACATTCGTTGTATTATCGCGAACTTAATCTTTCCTTCAATATTTAAAGTTACTGTGTTTGAGGGGTAGAAATGAACTCACCTGCATTAGTACCAGCAACATGTCCAGTAACCAATGCACTAGTAATGTTATATCCACCAGTATAACCATGGATGTCTAACACTTCGCCACATAAAAATAAGCCGGGGACAATTTTGGACATCATTGTTTTAGGCTGTATTTCTTTTAGTGAAACACCTCCACCGGTTACGAAAGCTTTTTCGATGGATAAAGTGCCATTGACGTAAAAAGTAAACCCTTTTAATAATGCTACAATATTATTGATTTGTGTATTGGAAATGTGATGTGCAGTTAAATCATCGGGGATGTTCGCTTGTTCGATAATAAATAATAAATAACGCTCTTCAATTAAACCGTGCAAGCTGTTCTTGATGTACTTGTCTGGTGTGTTTTCAAGCAAATCACGTATTTTTAGTTCTAATTCATTTTTTGTTAATTCTGGAAAAGCATCAATTTGCATTTGTATCTCTTGTTGTTTTTGATTTTTTTGTTCTTTATAAACGAATTGGCTGCACCTTAATGCCGCAGGGCCGCTAATACCAAAGTGTGTGAATAACATATCCATTTGATGTGTGATTCTTGTTTTTCCATTCTTTTTTAATACTGAAAGTGCTACATCTTTTAAACTTAATCCTTTTAGTCGTTTGTTCTTAATGAAAGACTCAGCAGAAGTAATTGGCACTTCAGTAGGAAATAATTCAGTAATGGAATGTCCTAATTGTTCAGCAAATCTATAACCATCTCCAGTAGAACCGGTTTGAGGCACACTTGTACCACCAGTTGCAATGACTAAACTTTGGCTTTCAAAAGATTGTTGATCGTTAAGCAACACTTGGAAAGTTTGATTGTCGGTGTATGAAATTGAAGCAACAGTGGCTTCTTCTTTAATCGCTACTTTATTTTGTTGCAAAGTGTGAATAAGTGCATCCACAACATCTTGAGCTTTATTAGAAACTGGGAACATACGTCCATGGTCTTCTTCTTTTAAAGATACGCCTCTAGATTCAAAGAAATGAATGATTGATTCATTGTCAAAAACCGAGAATGGGCTATATAAAAACTTTCCATTACCAGGAATGTTTTTTATAATTTCATCATAAGGAAGACGATTGGTTACGTTGCAACGACCACCACCAGAAATTTTTAATTTACGGCCTAGTCCTTTTTTCTTTTCAATTAATAAAACACTATTGCTTAATTTGCTTGCTGCAGCAGCTGCCATAAGCCCACTTGGACCACCGCCGATGATAATTGTTTGATACATTTCATTGCCTCCCTTTACTAAATAGTGTTATTTTATAGTTTATAGTAATATAGTTTTGAAAAAAAGTGGTTATAACGTTATTATTGAAGTTACGAGTGTAAAAATTTAATTTGAGATAGGAAGATCTGAATGAGTGAAAGTAAAGAATTAGTTAGGGGTACCTTTTTAATCACCCTTAGTATATTGATTACTAAAGTTCTGGGTGTAATATATATAATTCCATTCTACGCCATTATTGGTGGAGAAGAAAAATTGGCACCTTTTAACTATGCATATACGCCTTATAATATAGCAATTGCTATTGCAACTGCGGGTGTACCGTTAGCGGCGTCTAAATATGTGTCTAAGTATAATGCTTTAGGTGCATATAAAGTAAGTGAGAAATTATATAAATCTAGTTTTATTGTTATGACCATTACAGGATTTATAGGATTTTTCATTTTATATTTATTAGCACCAAGTATAGCAAGCATCACATTAGCTCACGAATCAGGAGCTAAAGGTGGATGGTCAGTCGATGACATTACATGGATTATTAGAATTATCAGTATGGTCGTCATATTTATTCCCTTACTCGCTACATGGCGTGGTGTGTTCCAAGGTTATAAATCAATGGGCCCAACAGCAGTATCAGAAGTTATAGAACAAATTGCACGTATCTTATTTATTCTAATTGGAAGTTATTTAGTGCTTAATGTCTTTAATGGTAGTGTATTACAGGCTAATGGTGTTGCAACGTTTGCTGCAGCAATAGGTGCCGTAGCGGGTATCTTTACATTGTGGTATTACTGGAGAAAAAGGAAACCTAATATTGAAAAAATGGTTGCAACAGATGTTTCAGGCATAAGCGTTTCATATGGAAAAATGTATAAAGAAATTATTTCGTACAGTATTCCATTTGTTATTGTTAGCTTGAATTTCCCATTATTTAATTTAGTTGACCAATTTACACATAATGGTGCTTTGGATTTAGCAGGTGTACCGAGTAGATTACATGACTATTTCTTTACTATTTTAAATATGACAACTAATAAAATAGTGATGATTCCAACGTCACTATCAGCAGGTTTTGCAGTAAGTTTAATTCCATTTATTACAAAAACATACGAATCTGGTGAGTTAAGTGAAATGCATAGACAAATTAGAACTTCTTTAGGTGTATTGATGTATATCACAGTACCAGCAAGTTTAGGAATTATGGCTTTAGCATTACCGTTATATACTGTGTTTTATAGTTATAATGTTGATGGAAGTCAGCTACTATTCTATTATGCACCAGTTGCTATTTTAATTGGATTGTTAAGTGTGACAGCATCCATGCTACAAGGTATTGACAAACAAAAACTGACTGTATTTGTAATTTTATCAGCAGTTGTTTTAAAAGTTATACTCAACACACCTCTCATAATGGCTTTCCATACAGCTGGAGCCATTTTAAGTACAGCGATTGCGCTACTGTTTGCTGTTTTATGTAATTTTTATATACTTAAAAAATATGCGAAATTTGATTTTTCAGAGACATGGTTACATTTTGGTAAAATATTCCTCTATGGTTTAATCATGATGATTATCGTTGAATTATCTTCATTTATATTACAAATGCTGATTTCACCAGAATCTAAAATAGGTTCATTAACTATTTTAATTATAAGTGTAGTTATTGGTATGATTGTTTACGGAGGTATCACGATGAAGACAAAATTAGCCGATCAATTTTTAGGTGAAATACCAAATAAACTTAGACGTAAATTAGGGATTATTAAATGAGATTAGATAAGTTTTTAGCAAATATGGGTATAGGTACACGTACTGAAGTTAAGCAATTATTAAAGAAGAAACAAGTAACTGTGAATGATAATATAGAAACATCACCAAAAAGACAATTAAATCCAGATGTTGATATTGTAAAAGTGGACGATACGCGTATTCAATATATCGATAAAGTATATCTAATGCTAAACAAACCTAAGGGTTATATTTCAGCAACTGAAGATGATAAACAACAAACTGTTATAGATTTGGTCGATGAATATAAATATTTAAATGTTTTTCCGGTGGGACGTTTAGATAAAGATACAGAAGGTTTATTACTAATTACTAACGATGGTCAATTCAACCACGATTTAATGAGTCCAGCAAAGCATGTTCCTAAAACATATGAAGTGGTTTCTGAAAAAAATATTACAAAAAATGATATAAATGCATTTAAAGTGGGTATTGAGTTAAATGAGGGATTGGCAAAACCAGCGGAATTAGTGAAAAGTGATGAAATGTATAAATCATTTGTTACGATTCATGAAGGACGTTATCATCAAGTTAAGCGTATGTTTCATGCGATAAATAATGAAGTTTTAGAATTGAAACGTATTAGCATTGGCGACCTTCATCTTGATTTAACATTGGCACCAGGAGAATATCGTCAATTAAATCAGCAAGATTTTAAAAGTTTAGGATTAAAATAAAGAAGAGGTGTAGTTATTATGTCAAAATTATTTAAAGCAATTGTAGGCATCGGTGGTGCAGCCGCAGCCGTTGTTCTCTCTAAAAAAGAAAATAGAGATAGATTGAAAGATGAGTACAGTAAATATAAATCCAACCCAGAATCTTATAAACAAAATGCTAAAGACATCGCAAGTCAAATAAGTTCTAAGGCTGGGGAAACATATAATGAAGTAAAACAAGATCCAAAGGGTTATGCTTCAAAAGTTAAGCAAGATCCTAAAGGATTTATCAACGAACAAAAAGATCGCTTTAAAAATGTTAGCGAAAATGAAGAAGAGCATATTGAAGAAGCACGATTTACTGATGAAGGTGCTGCTGATCCGTCAAACAACCTACGCGTTGTAACAGAAGAAGAATTAAAAAATAACAGTAACAAACATGATGAAAATTAAAATTTAAAATGTATATATGTATGGTTAAGTTATGAACAGTGTTATCTATGTGTGTAATTAAAGTGAATGATTCACATTAGCTATTGTTTAACTTAATGCATTGATTACATGTTAATTAAATGTTTAGTAAGTCATAAGGGCGAGAATAAGAAATCAAATTTTGATTTCTATCTCGCTCTTTTTCTATATTAATACAGGTATTTTATATAGTAATGTATAGCGATTAAACTGTTTTAATATAAATCATAACAGTTAATTTTTTGAATTATTAGACACATCTCACTGTAGTTTCTTCTCTAGTTCATGTAAAATATTAAATATATTAGTTATAAGAAGGAAGTTGATTGCAAATGTGGAGAGATAAAGTAAAAGCGTATGAAGGTCAAATTATTGAGGACTTGAAAGGACTTTTATCTATCGAAAGTGTAAGAGAAGATGGTAAGGCATCTTCAGAGAACCCTGTTGGACCAGGACCACGTAAAGCCCTAGATTACATGTACCAACTTGCAGAACGTGATGGATTTGGAATACATGATGTTGATCATATTGCCGGACGAATTGAAGCGGGTGAAGGTGAAGATCTTTTTGGTATCTTATGCCACGTAGATGTTGTTCCTGCTGGCGATGGATGGGACTCGGATCCATTCAATCCATTAGTTACTGATGATAAAATTGTAGCTCGCGGTACTTTGGATGACAAAGGCCCAACAATTGCGGCTTATTATGCAGTCAAAATTTTAAATGAAATGAATGTAAATTGGAAGAAACGTATACATATCATCATTGGTACGGATGAAGAGTCAGATTGGAAATGTACAGATCGTTATTTCGAAACAGAAGAAATGCCAGTGTTAGGTTTCGCTCCGGATGCGGAATTCCCAGCTATTCATGGAGAAAAAGGCATCAGCACGTTTGATGTAATTCAAAACGACAAAGCTGAAGATCAAGATGAACCTGAATACGAATTACGTTCATTTAAATCTGGTGAAAGATATAATATGGTGCCAGACGAAGCAGTCGCACATGTTGCAGTTAAAGAAAATATGACGGACGTTATTCAAAATTTTGAACAATACTTAAATGACAATCAAATTGATGGTGAAAGTGTTGTTGATAGTGGTGTATTAGTTCTTAAAGTGTATGGTAAAGCAGTCCATGGTATGGATCCGTCTATTGGCGTAAATGCAGGTTTATATTTACTGAATTTCTTATCAAGTTTAGATTTAGATAAGACAGCAGCTAATTTTGTTGAATTCAGTAATAAATATTTATTTGAGTCTCATTTTGGAGAAAAAATGGGGATGAAATTCCATACAGACGTAATGGGAGACGTTACTACTAATATAGGTGTAATAACGTACGATAATCAAAAAGGTGGGTCATTTGGTATTAATTTAAGATATCCAGAAGGCTTTGAATTTGAAGAAGCATTGACTAGATTTAAGAGTGAAATAAATCCATTAGGTTTTTCAATTGAATTAGGTAAGAACCAAACACCACATTATGTGGAAAAAGATGATCCTTTTGTACAAAGTTTAGTAGAAGCGTATAGAAACCAAACTGGGGATCAAACTGAACCATATACTATTGGTGGCGGTACTTATGCGCGTAATTTAGATAAAGGTGTTGCATTTGGTGCTATGTTCAGCGATTCTGAAGACTTAATGCATCAAAAAAATGAGTATATTACTAAAAAACAATTATTTAATGCGACAAGCATTTACTTGGAGTCATTATATAAATTGTGTGTGGAGGAATAAATATGACAAAAGTACTAATAAATGAAAAACTTGTGGACGAGCAAGATGCAAATGTACCTTATAACGATAGAGGTTATGTCTTTGGCGATGGCATTTATGAATATATAAGAGTTTATGATAATAACGTTTTTACAGCTAAAGAACATTTTGAAAGATTACTACGTAGTGCTAAAGAAATCGGTCTGGAACTAAAATATAATGTAGACGAATTGACGGAATTGATTCAGGAATTGTTATCTACAAACAACATCGTTAATGGTGGTGTCTATATCCAGGTAACTCGTGGCGCTGCCCCACGTGATCATGCATTCCCTACACCATCAGTAGAGGCAAACATCATGGCATTTACAAAGTCATATGATCGCCCATACAAATTGCTTGAAGAAGGCATTAATGCTATTACAACTGAAGATATTCGTTGGTTAAGATGTGATATTAAAAGTTTGAATTTATTAGGAAATGTATTAGCTAAAGAATACGCAACTAAATATAACGCTCAAGAAGCAATTCAACACCGTGGTGATATCGTCACAGAAGGGTCTTCTAGTAACGTGTATGCGATTAAAAATGGTGAGATATACACACATCCAGTAAATAATTATATATTAAATGGTATAACACGTATGGTTATCAAATCAGTTGCTGAAGATAAAGGTATACCTTTTAATGAAGAAGTATTTACATTGGATTTCTTAAAAAATGCAGACGAAATCATTGTGTCTAGTACATCAATAGAAGTCATGCCTGTCGTTAAATTGGATGGAGAAAATGTAGGCGATGGTGAAGTAGGTAGTATTACGAAATCATTGCAAGAAGGATTTAATAGATACATTGACACACATAGTTAATATTTTCCATAAATGGATATAAAATGTCACATAAATTACGTTGAAATTATGTTATAATGCTAACTGAGCCGTTTAAGAGATTTCAATATAAAATTGAAAGTAAAATGTATCTTTTTGTTTCTCATTTTTGGTTGAAATTCAACCTCAAACATTATAAAATCTTTTATGAGTCTTGAAATTGACCGTAATAAATTCATGAAAAAAAGATATAGAAATATTAAAATAGTACTCTGTTTGAGATTGATTTATGGTATGATGTAAAAGTTGCTATAATTTGAAACTCAGTACTGTTATTAAATAACTTAACTTGAACCACATGGGACATTGTGTCAGTCATAAAACTTGAGGCGACATAAATTTGGGTTGAAGTTTAAAATATTGTAATAGAAAATGATTATATATGGCTCTCGAAATCTGTTTTCTTGAGCCATTTTCTAATTGAAAGTGAGGTGAACGTGTTGGAGCAGTTTTATCAATTGGGATGGACGCTTGATTCAGCAGGCGGTGCATCTGGTGAGGCATATATGGCTGAACAAGATGGGCAAAAGTTATTCCTAAAAAGAAATTCAAACCCATTTATTGCGGCATTATCAGCCGAAGGTATTGTACCAAAATTAGTGTGGACAAAACGCATAGAAACTGGTGAAGTGGTAACGGCGCAACATTGGAAAAATGGTAGAGAACTTACTTTCAACGAAATGCATGAACAACGGGTAGCCAATTTATTGAAAAAGATTCATAGTTCTAAAACATTACTTAATATGTTAAAACGTATGGAAATGGAGCCAATCACTCCTGATATTCTACTAAACAAGATTAATGCTTCTTTATCACGAGAAGTTTTAACGCATCATGTTGTTAGAAAAGCTTTAACTTATCTTGAAGACCATATGCCTAACTTGGATCCTCGTTTCTTTACAGTAGTCCATGGTGATGTTAATCACAACAACTGGCTATTGTCTGATCATGATGAATTATATCTAGTTGATTGGGAAGGCGCGATGATTGCTGATCCAGCGATTGATTTAGGTATGCTGCTATACAATTACGTTCCAGAAAAGAAATGGCCTCAGTGGTTAAATGTTTATGGTACGAAAGATTCAATAGATTTACAAAAACGTATGAAATGGTACACCGTCGTACAATCTATTGGTATGGTACAGTGGTATGAGGAACAGAAACGTTATAAAGACATGAATATGTGGCTTAAATTTTTAAATGAAGTTATGAATAACAATGCATTTATATAAGGAGTTATCAAAATGAGAATGCGCTACAAGCCGTGGGCTGAAGACTACTTAAAAAAAGAACCAAATATAGTGGATCTCGACGGTAGTCATGCAGGGCAAATCAGTGATTGGTTTGATAATGATCAACCGATTTACATTGAAATAGGCTCAGGAATGGGACAGTTTATAACTACGCTTGCTGCACAACATCCTGAAATCAATTTTATTTCGATGGAACGGGAAAAAAGTGTAATGGTTAAAGTTCTAGATAAAGTATTAGACCAAGGTTTAACTAATATTAAACTCATATGTAACGATGCGATAGAACTTAATGAATATTTTAAAGATGAGGAAATTTCACGCATCTATTTAAATTTTTCAGATCCATGGCCAAAGAAAAGACATACTAAACGTCGATTGACATATCATACTTATTTAGCTTTGTATAAACAAGTATTAAAAAAAGATGGAGAGCTTCATTTTAAAACTGATAATCGAGGACTATTTGCATATAGTTTAGAAAGTATGTCGCAATTTGGTATGTATTTCACCAAAATTAATTTGAACTTGCATCAAGAAGATGTTGAAACTAACATAGAGACAGAATATGAAAGAAAGTTTTCTGATAAGGGTTCTAGAATTTATCGGATGGAAGCAAAATTCCATTAATTTAATAAAATTATTCCAATTGATAGGGCAAAGCCTTATCAATTTTTTTTGCCATTGTAATGTATTTTTGTATTAAATAATGAGAGTAAAGTGCTTATCGTGCTCGACAGTGCATTATTTTACGTAATAGTTTGTTTGTATTAATATAAAAGATAATGAGTAACAAAGGTTTATAGGATACTGAGGAGGAATTAATTTATGAAATTAGGAGATTTTAGCGTACATTATTTAAACGGGGGTATAACAAATATTGATGGAGGGGCAATGTTTGGTGTTGTACCTCGAGCTTTATGGACAAGAAAATACGAAGTGAATGATAAGAATCAAATTCCTTTGCCTACACATCCAATATTAATACAAACTGGTGATAAAAATGTCATAATAGATACTGGTATTGGTTTTGGTAAATTAACCGATAAAGAACGTAGAAATTTTGGGGCAGAATACGAAAGTCATATTAATGATGATTTAGAAGCATTGGATATGACAATAAAAGATATTGATTATGTGTTGATGACACATATGCATTTTGACCATGCTGCAGGTTTAACTGATAATAAAGGGCATGCGGTTTTTGAAAATGCTATCCATATCATTCAGCAAGACGAGTGGCATGAATTCCAAAGTCCCAACTTGAGAAGTAAATCAACTTATTGGGCGAAGAATAACGGTGATTTCCAACAAAAATTATTACTATTTGATGAAGCAATGGAAGTTTTACCAGGTATTCACATCATGCATACTGGGGGACATAGCTTTGGTCATTCTATTATTACGATAGAGAGTAAAGGCGAAAAAGCTATTCACATGGGAGATATATTCCCGACAATTGCTCATAGAAACCCGTTGTGGGTAACTGCTTATGATGACTATCCTATGCAGTCAATAAGAGAGAAAGAACGCTTAATTCCCAATTATATTTTAAATGATTACTGGTTCTTGTATTATCATGATGTGAATTGTTTTGCAGTGAAATTTGACAAACAGAGTATGACAGAAATTGAAACATTTATTTCTAGAAATTAAAAAAGGTTAAAGTTATGAATTTAAGCTTCGGAGTTAAAACATGAATTAAGATATATACGTGTATATATCTTGAGCATAATCCGTTTTAATTCTTCGACTTCAATTATGTATATAGTTTTTGCGATATGAAGCAGTCTCAGCTCACATCTCATAGATGAAGCTTATGCTCATACTATATACATTTTACGTTCATAACTTTAACCTTCTATCATTCACATTCAATAATATTAATGATTTCTCCACTATTTGCATCGACAAAAAAATCATATGAAGTAAGTGACCCATTGTTTTGGGTAGTAATACCACCTTGGTAAACAAGCGTAGTATCACTCGTGTCTTTATAAGTAATTGGTTCATGCAATATGTATGAACCTATCACATTCATAAAATAGGTTCTAACTTCAGAAATGATTTTTTCTGGATCTTGATATTGTTGATGCTTGCGGCGAGTATAAAAATAAATAGATCCGACAATAGTTGTCAGCATGATAAATAAGATGATGAATCTATTTTTTTTATTCAACATAACACAATCTACCCCCAATAAAGTCATATTTCTAGTTTACCATAATGAAGATGATATAATAAATCTTAAGGAGTGAGACACGTTGGATATAAACAATAATAAAACATTAACAAGAATGAAAATATTAACAGAATTACATGGTGCACCTGGTTTTGAAAGTGATGTAAAATCATATATGGAATCTGAAATGGCGCCTTTCGTAGATGAATTTATTTATAACCGAATGGGTGGCTTTTACGGTGTGAAACGCTCGAAAAAACCTGATGCTAAACGTATTATGGTCGCTGCTCATATGGACGAAATTGGATTTATGGTGACGAATGTAACAAGCAACGGTATGCTACAGTTTACCAACTTAGGTGGCGTCGCCAATGATATATGGCAAGGCCAAAGGCTTAAAGTAAAGTCACGCCAAGGTGAAGAAATCAGTGGCGTTGTTGCAAATATACCTAAGCACTTTAGATCAGGTAATGAAGGTGCTCCTAAAATTGAAGATTTGTTGTTAGATATTGGATCACAAAATAGGGAGGAAGTAGCGCAACGAGGTATTGAGATTGGTGATAGTATTGTACCTGATACTACTTTCACGCAATTATCTGAATTCCGATATGCTAGTAAAGCTTGGGATAATCGTTATGGTTGTTTAATTGGTATCGAATTATTAGAATTACTAAAAGATGTAGAATTGGATTTTGATTTGTATGTAGGTGCTAACGTACAAGAGGAAGTAGGACTACGAGGCGCAAGCGCTTCTGCCGAACTCATTGATCCTGATGTAGCCTTTGTTGTCGATTGTTCTCCAGCAAACGATATGAAAGGCAAGCAAAACTTGTCAGGTGAATTAGGGGAAGGCACTTTAATTAGAATTAAAGATGGCACAATGTTACTAAAACCAACATTTAGAGATTATTTACTTTCGCTTGCTAAAGAATTTGATATAGCTCACCAATATTATGTTTCGCCAGGCGGAACAGACGGTGGAGAAATTCACAAAGCTAAAATCGGTATTCCTACAGCAGTCATTGGTGTTTGTGCAAGATACATCCATAGTACAAATGCTGTGTTTGATATTAGAGATTATGAAGCTGCAAGAAAATTATTATTGGAGAGTATAACGCACTTAAACCAAGAAGAGATTAAAATATTACAATATAAATAATATAGGAGTGGTATGATGAAGCATTTAGAAAGTGAACAACAATTTGAACAGTTAAAAAATGAAAAAACTGTATTTTTATTTACTGCAGACTGGTGCCCAGACTGTAAAATTATTGAACCAGAACTCCCTCAAATCGAAGAAAAATTCACTGAATATAAATTTGTATCAGTAGATAGAGACAAATTTATTGATTTATGCGTTGAGCATGGCATCATGGGAATACCAAGTTTTCTTGTATTTAGTGCTGGTCAACAAATTGGTAGCTATATTGGTAAAGAGCGCAAATCAATTGAACAAATTGATGCATTTTTATCTTCGCTATGAGTCGAGTCATTTCGTAGAGAAAGCAAGGTCAATTTATAAAAATATATACCCTTAGAACTTACATTTTTTCTGTTCCTAAGGGTACTTTTATTGTAAACTAGAACAAGGCACGTTAATAGGAGTGTTAAACATGAATGTCTTTCAAATGAGAGATAAATTAAAAGATCGATTGAACCATCTAGACGTTAAATTTAGTTTTAATCGTGACGATGAAACATTACGTATATCTAGATTAGATAATGATAAAGGTGTTACTGTTAAACTCTCTCCGATTGTAGCTAAATATAAATCTCAAAAAGAAAAAATAGTTGATGAAATTGTCTATTACGTTGAGGAAGCTGTGGCACAAATGAATGACGCTACATTATCTAATACTGATGACATTAAAGTAATGCCAGTATTAAGATCGCCAAGCTTTGATAAGAAGGACAAAAGCGGTAATGCATTTGTTATAGATGAACATACTGCAGAAACTAATATATATTATGCGATGGATTTAGGTAAGTCTTATCGTCTAATTGATGAAACAACACTAGATCAAATGAATCTCACTAAACAACAATTAAAAGAGATGGCGTTATTTAACGTAAGAAAATTAGAAAATAAATATACGACTGATGAAGTAAAAGGTAATATATTCTATTTTGTTAATACCAATGATGGTTATGATGCTAGTAGAGTATTAAATACTTCATTTTTAAATAACATACAAGAACAATGCGAAGGTGAAATGTTAGTAGCCGTGCCACATCAGGATGTATTAATCATAGCTGATATAAGAAATAAAACAGGTTATGATGTGATGGCACATTTAACTATGGAATTTTTCACAAATGGTTTAGTGCCAATTACTTCACTATCTTTAGGATATGATAAAGGCCATTTTGAACCTATTTTCATTTTAGGTAAAAATAATAAACAAAAAAGAGATCCAAATGTAATCCAAAGATTAGAAGCGACAAGAAAACAATACGAAAATAAAGATAAGAAGTAAGGAGTAAATTTTAATGAATCTTTTTTATAATAAACAAGCAGTAGGGGATGTAGCATTTTTACAAATAGAACCTGCTAACGGTGAATTTAACTATGAATATAAAGGCGATGTCGTCGAAATACAACATGAAAATAAAGTTGTAGGATTCAATATATTTAATGCTTCACAAAAATCATCTATAGATGGCAACGGTCACGTTAAATTAAATGAAACTTTAGTCAATGAATTACAAACTGCTATTGAAGAAGCTGGATTCACTTATAAGTTAGATTCAGATTTTTCACCTAAATTTGTAGTAGGTTATGTTGAGACAAAAGAAAAACATCCAGATGCTGATAAATTAAGTGTATTGAGCGTTGATGTTGCTACTGAAAAATTACAAATTGTTTGCGGTGCAGCTAATATTGAAGCAGGACAAAAGGTTGTTGTAGCGAAAGTTGGAGCTGTTATGCCTAGCGGTATGGTCATTAAAGATGCTGAATTAAGAGGCGTTGCATCAAGCGGCATGATATGTTCAATGAAAGAGTTAGACTTACCAAACGCACCACAAGAAAAAGGTATTATGGTCTTATCTGATGATTACACAGTAGGGCAAGCATTTTTTGAAGAATAAAAGGAGGTAATGTGCGTATGAGCTGGTTCGACAAGTTATTTGGAGAAGATAATGACTCTAGTGAAGATTATCTTAATAAAAGAAGCCAACGACGTCAAAAAGCTACACAACAAGATGACCAAGATTCATTACTTCCTCAGAACAATGATGTTTATGAAAGACCTAAAGGAAAGTTTAGATTTCCAATGCGTATTTTGGAAGAAGCAAATGAAACAAATAACGTAAATAGCGATGCAAATGTAGATAACTCGAATACTGAAGTTACTGATAATCATACTTATCGCAAGCATGACGACAATATAAGTGTTAACCACAAACAAAGAAGACGTAGACATATGTATGAAAATGAAGTTTCTAATAATGCTGATTCGCAACGTACAGAACAAAATAACACACGTGACGAAGTAGCTTCTGAACCAAAAAGTGAACAGAGAAGTCACAAAGGTAAAAGGATGAGAATTCAGACGGATGTTTTACGTGCAAATGCGACTTCAAAACATAAATCTAATACACCTAGTTACCATCAAAGTGATTTTAAAGCGAGTGAAGTTCCTTCTGCGATTTTTGGTACAAAAAAACCTAGTCCGTTAGTTAATGGCGTTATTAAACAGGATCAGCACTCTGAAGCTGATTCAAATGACGATAAAGTTAGTTTGGATTTTGATAATACGGATCAGCACGATTCTCAAAATGCGAGTTCAGATGATACGACATATTATAACGATCAATATGTCGATGATCTTACTAAAGATAGTAATGCTGTGGTATCTTCATCAACTATTGAACAAACAGAAGATAGTGAAGGTGAAGAGGAAAAGACACAAAATAACTCGTTTGATGCAACAGATATCGCCAAACAAGAACCACTTGCTAAGCGTGCAAAAATTGATAATACAATTAATATTGAAAATATCTATGCTTCACAAATTGTTGAAGAAATACGTCGTGAACGTGAAAGAAAAGTGCTTCAAAAGCGCCAATTTAAAAAAGCGTTACAACAAAAACGTCATGAACATCAAGAGAATCAAGAAGATAGTATACAAAAAGCAATCGATGAAATGTATGCAAAACAAGCTCAAAACTACATAGGTGAAAGCTCGTTAGATGCTGAAGATCAAACGACAAATGCTACTGAAGTTGATTCGGAAGCATCAGTTCAAGACGCTCCAAATCCTAACGTTACGCAAAATACATCTGACAATCAGCAAGAAGAGGAGATTGACTCAACGTATAATTACGAAGAAATTAATTTAGATAATATTCGTGATATACATACAATCAATGACGAATATGTAAATGTTGATACGGAAACACAAACAGAAAATACTGTTTCAGAATCTCAAGCAATCGATGGCGATATGTCAGAAGGTAAAGATGAAAACGTATCTTACGACGGAGCCAATACGCTTGGCGACACACCCACAGATGAGGTGATTAACTCACAATCTAACGGAGACCTTAATAAAGATACAACCGAAATACAATCAGCAACAGAAGAAAGTCAGAACGCAGAAACTGACATAGCTGATGCCAATTACAGAGAGTTAGCAGATCATGACACGAGTGAATTAATGTCATCCAATAATGAGCCTTTACATTCAAATGATGACGATACAAACGAAAATGTAGAAACATCACAAGTATCTGAATCCGAAGCAATGGTAAATGAATCTCTTGAATCTGCTAGTCCATCGTTAGCAGCTGAAGGTAGTAGCGAAGACTC
Source organism: Staphylococcus pseudoxylosus (assembly GCF_003697915.1). GTDB lineage: Bacteria > Bacillota > Bacilli > Staphylococcales > Staphylococcaceae > Staphylococcus > Staphylococcus pseudoxylosus. The sequence continues at coordinate 243,563 of NZ_RCVN01000001.1, read as the reverse complement.
AAATCTATCTCATTCTGAAGAAAGTACAATAGATGATATAGATGTTAGTCTTTCAAAAGTAGCTCATGATAATAAAGATGTTTCACAAGATATAGATTCAGATGAACAGGAAACAAATAATACAGTAGATTCAAAAGTTGATACAGGTAAAGCAACACATCGCGATCAGCCAACTCAAGCTAAATCAGCTATTAAGAAAGGGAGTAAACCTTTCAATGTTGTCATGACTCCTTCGGATAAAAAACGTATGCTAGATGCAAGAAAAGCACAGAACCAAAATCGAGCTAGTTCAAATATACAGTATGCGACAGAACATACAACTGAACATGCAACAAACGATAATACTACTGAACTTAAGTCGACAGAGCAACAGACACAGGCAGCTCATACGAATTCTTCAGAACATCAAAACGAAGGTGTGACAAATGAATCAGCTAATGTTCAATACAGTTCTGCAAAAAGTGATCTAAATCATTCGTCAGATATTGAAGCGGAAACATTATCTGATGAAACGTCAATAAATGAAACAGAACATCATTATGTTGAAGCTAAAACATCAAATAGTAACACACAACAATCTGATAAATCAGATGCGTCTATAGATAGCAATGTTGTTAACAATCATCAGTCAGTTAATCCAAATGAGCACACTGGACAATCTGTTCAAGAACCATTACTAAAACCAGAACCTACTTCACAGCTAGGTGGTACAAAAACAGCAAACGAGAATGAAAGTAAACCAACTATACGTCGAGGGCCAAACATTAAATTACCGAGTGTAGAATTATTAGAAGCACCTAAACAACATGAAGTAGATGAGTCTTGGATAGAGGATAAAAAACAAGAGTTAAATGAAGCTTTCTATTATTTCAATGTACCAGCAGAGGTACAGAATGTAACAGAAGGGCCAAGTGTAACACGTTTTGAATTATCTGTTGAAAAAGGCGTGAAAGTTTCAAGAATCACTGCTTTACAAGATGATATTAAGATGGCGTTAGCTGCTAAGGATATTCGTATTGAAGCACCAATAGCAGGTACGAGTTTAGTTGGTATAGAAGTACCGAACCAAAATTCAACAACCGTAAATTTACGTTCAATAATTGAAGAGCCCGCATTTAAAAATTCAGAATCTAAGTTAACTGTAGCCATGGGTCTCAGAATTAACAATGAACCGTTACTGATGGATATATCCAAAACACCACACGCTTTAATAGCTGGTGCTACAGGTTCTGGTAAATCAGTATGCATCAATAGTATCTTAATGTCTTTATTATATAAAAATCATCCAGAAGAATTAAAATTACTTTTAATCGATCCAAAAATGGTAGAATTGGCGCCATATAATGATTTACCACATCTAGTTTCACCAGTTATCACAGATGTAAAAGCAGCTACACAAAGTTTGAAATGGGCTGTTGAAGAGATGGAAAGACGTTACAAAGTCTTTGCTAAATATCATGTAAGAAATATAACTGCCTTTAATAAGAAAGCAACATATGAAGATAGAATGCCGAAAATTGTTATAGTTATAGATGAGTTAGCAGATTTAATGATGATGGCACCACAAGAAGTCGAGCAATCGATTGCTCGTATAGCACAAAAAGCACGTGCATGTGGCATCCATATGTTAGTTGCAACACAAAGACCATCTGTCAATGTAATAACAGGTTTAATCAAAGCAAATATTCCAACCAGAGTTGCATTTATGGTATCGTCAAGCGTTGATTCCCGTACCATTTTAGATAGTGGTGGTGCAGAACGCTTACTTGGATACGGTGATATGCTCTATCTTGGAAGTGGAATGAATAAACCAATACGTGTTCAGGGAACCTTTGTATCTGATGAAGAAATTGATGATGTAGTTGATTTTATTAAAGAACAAAGAGAACCAGAATATTTGTTTGAAGAAAAAGAATTATTAAAGAAAACTGAAAGTCAACCGCAAGACGATTTATTCGATGATGTGTGTCAATTTATGTTGAATGAGGGACATATTTCAACTTCATTAATACAACGACATTTCCAGATTGGTTACAATCGTGCAGCCAGAATAGTTGATCAATTAGAACAACTAGGTTATGTTTCGGGAGCTAATGGTTCAAAACCAAGAGATGTATACATTACAGAATCAGATTTAAATGAGAATTAATATAGAGATAAAGGAGTGTTGTTATGACACATTATCATTTTGTTGGCATAAAAGGTGCCGGTATGAGTTCATTAGCACAAATCATGCGTGATCTTGGAAATGAAGTTCAAGGTTCAGATATTCAAAATTATGTTTTTACAGAAGTAGCTTTAAAAAATAATGGTATCAAAATTTTACCCTTCAATGCAGATAATATAAAAGAAGATATGGTCATCGTGCAAGGTAATGCCTTTCCAGACACACATGAAGAAATTGTACGCGCACATGAATTAAAAGTTGAAGTTATTCGCTACCATGACTTCTTAGGTCATATTATCAATCAATATACGTCTGTAGCAGTTACAGGTGCACATGGTAAGACATCTACTACAGGTCTATTATCACACGTTATGAATGGTGATAAAAAGACGTCATTCCTAATCGGTGATGGCACTGGCTTAGGTATACCAGCAAGTGATTATTTCGCATTCGAAGCTTGTGAATACCGTAGACATTTCTTAAGTTATCATCCAGATTACGCGATTATGACAAATATAGATTTTGATCATCCGGACTATTTTAAAGATGTTGATGATGTATTTAATGCGTTCCAAGAAATGGCACAGAACGTGAAAAAAGCCATCATTGCATGGGGTGATGACGAGCATTTACGAAAAATTGAAGCTGACGTGCCAGTTTACTATTATGGTTTTTCTAAAGATGACGATGTTTATGCAGATAACTTAAAAATTAGTGAAAAAGGTACTCAATTTGATGTTTACATTAAAAACGAATACTATGACACATTCCTTTCACCACAATTTGGCGACCATAACATTCTAAATGGTCTTGCTGTAATTACAATTAGCTATTTAGAGAGCCTAAACGTAGATAATATCAAAGCTGCGTTAGAGACGTTTGGTGGCGTGAAAAGAAGGTTCAACGAGACAAAAATTGGAAATCAAGTGTTAGTTGATGATTATGCGCACCACCCTAGAGAAATTAGTGCTACAATTGAAACAGCGAGAAAGAAATACCCTAATAAAGAAGTTATTGCAGTTTTTCAACCTCATACGTTTAGTAGAACTCAAGCATTTTTAGATGAATTTGCAGATTGCTTAAGTTTAGCTGATACAACGTTCTTATGTGAAATTTTTGGTTCTATAAGAGAAAATACTGGAAATTTAACAATTCAAGACTTGATTCAAAGAATCGATGGCGCAAAACTAATCGATGAGGAAAGTGTAAGCATATTAGAACAATATAGTAATTCAGTGATTCTATTTATGGGTGCTGGCGATATACAAAAAATTCAACGTGCTTATATGGAAAAAGTTGGTGTCACTTCGTCATTTTAGTATGTTTATGTTAAAATGATGGGGGTATTTATATTAAATAACAACATATGATTAATAGGAGGCGTTTTTAATGGAATGGATTTTACCTATAGCTGGAATTATTGCGGCGATTGCATTTCTAGTATTAGTAATTGGTATCGTTGTAGTATTACTTTCAGTTAAGAAGAATTTAGATCACGTTGCTAAAACACTTGATGGAGTTGAAGGGCAAATTCAAGGTATTACACGTGAATCTACAGATTTACTTCACAAAGCGAATCGCTTAACTGAAGATATTCAAGATAAATCAGATCGTTTAAATTCAGTAGTTGATGCTGTTAAAGGTATCGGTGATTCTGTACAAACTTTAAATGGTTCAGTTGATCGAGTTACAAACTCAATTACGCACAATATTTCTCAAAATGAAGATAAAATTTCTCAAGTTGTACAATGGTCAAATGTAGCAATGGAAGTTGCTGATAAATGGCAAAACAGAAGAAATCGTAGAGATAGTGCAAATTATAAAGCGAGCAGTGTAGCAAACGATGCAAATCATAGCTATACTACACGTGTAGATAACAAATAATTCATATATTTAAAAAACAAATGCACTTAAATGAGGTTTGAAACTTATTTAAGTGCATTTGTTATAGGGGGCATTCAATTATGAAATACTATAATCGAGATAATTATGAAAGAAACTTAGAAAGTTATCAAGTACCAGAATATTTTACTAAAGGTGCCAGAAATGAATTTGTGTATGGATTTATCGTAGGTGCTGTCATTGGTTCAGCTTTAGGTTTAGTTTCCATTAGTAAATCTAGATCTTCTAATAAAAATGTTCCAGATAATAAAGAACAATTTAAATCGAATATTGTTGCACAAAGTGAACAAGAACAACAAGATGCTGAAAATAAATTAGCGGGTTTGAAATCAACGATTGCAGAATCTCAAAATAATAACACTGAAGTGACAGATGAAGCATTAGCAGCCCAAAAAGTTGCCATCCAAAAAGAAGCATCTGATAATGATTTAGCTAATATGTCACCTGAAGCACAAGAACAACAAGAAGCAAAAAGTGAAAAAAATCATGATGATATAGCATCCAATCATTTATCTACTGAACATATTGACCCAGATGCTAAACCAACTGAAGATGAAATCAATGCTCAACAAGAAGCTATAAAAGAAGAAACATCGGATGATTCAGAGGTTAACACAAACACTGCAGATGACTCACCTCAAGATGATGGCATCAATGGCAAAACAGCTGCAGCAACTGCAGGAGGTGCCATTGCTGCAGGTGGCTTAGCAAGCGCGGCACAAAATAAAAAAGAAGCATTGAATAATGATGCAGAGGTTTCAGAAAACACTTCAAAACTGACTAATGAAGATAATAAACCAAAGCAATCAGATAAAGCCGCACCAAATTTAGTAACGCAAGAAGCAACTAATGAATCTTCTTCTCATGATAAAGATAAGTCTACAGCAGCGATTACTGGTACAGTTACGGCATCAGGCTTAGCATTAGCAGCTAATAACAAACATAAAGCAATTAATAATAATCAAAATATAGCGGAGAATACTGCTAATTTATTAGTACCAGAATCGCCAAAGCAAGCTAAACATCACTCTGTGCCAACTTTAATTACTCCTAATGTTGGAAATGCAGTAGAATCTACTGATAAAGTGGATAATAGTGCAGACAAAAGTAATAAAAAAGCAACAACAACAGAAATTCCAAAGCCAACAGCAGCTGAACAACGTGTTAAACAAACACATAAGACGGTAACATTTAAAGATGGTATTATTGTTCATGAAAATGCTAGTAGAAATTTAAGTGAACAATCAGTTGGACAAAGTAGTACACAGCAAGCTGCTAATAATTCATCCACTAAATCAAATGATGGAATTATTAACCATGATGATGCCCAGACTACTGACAAAAAGACAAAACCAACTAAAAGTAAATCAACAAAAAAAACGTATACAAAAAATAGACCACAAATGAATAAGGCAGAAAAAGCTGAAAGTAAAATTGATAAAAGAACATTCAATGATTAATTTAATCAATAAAAAGGGTCCAAGACATAATAATTGTTTTGGATCCTTTTTGTTGATGTTATTTGAAGCAATGATTAGATTATTTATCGAACAATTCTTTGTAATTGATATGTCTATTAATTAAATGCTATACATACTTGCATTTCGCTTTTTACTTTCTTGTTGAATGTTAAATTTTATACATAGATGATTTAAATTGCTATTATGAAGAAATATTGAAAAACATATAATAGTGTAAAAATGGCCTAGATATTGACTGAAAACTCAGTTATCATTAATGTTATTCACTTTTAAAGTGATTTTTTTCAATCGCTACTTGAACTTCTAGGTAGTTATTGTTAGAATAACGTTTAACATATATTTTATCGCTTTAAAGCAGAATAAAATATCGCTTTTTAAATTTTTCGTAGAGGTGAATAAAAATGACAGACAAATTAAAAGAATACAGAGACGAGATAGTTGAGATTAATGAAGAGATTTTAGGGCTATTATCTAAAAGAGGTAAAATAGCACAAAAAATAGGCGAGGAAAAACGTAAACAGGGCACGCTTGTATATGATCCTCAACGTGAAAAAGAAATGATTAATCAATTATTAGATAAGAACGAAGGACCATTCAATGACAATGTAATCAAACAATTATTTAAAGAAATTTTTAAAGCCTCTACTGATTTACAAAAATCTGAAAATGAAAAACACTTATATGTATCTAGAAAATTAAAACCAGAAGATACTATTGTTCAATTTGATAATGGAGGTATTATTGGAGATGGCAACAAATCATTTGTATTTGGACCATGTTCAGTAGAATCCCAAGAGCAAGTTGATGCCGTTGCAGCTAATTTACAAGCTCGAGGAGAAAAATTCATTAGAGGTGGGGCATTTAAACCACGTACTTCTCCATACGACTTCCAAGGATTAGGTGTTGAAGGTCTAAAAATACTTAAAAATACTAAAGATAAATACGGCTTAAACGTCGTAAGTGAAATAGTTAACCCAGCAGACTTTGAAGTAGCTGATGAATACTTAGATGTATTCCAAATTGGTGCACGTAACATGCAAAACTTTGAATTACTTAAAGAAGCAGGACGTTCAAATAAACCTGTATTATTAAAACGTGGCTTATCAGCAACAATTGAAGAATTTATATATGCAGCTGAATACATTGCTTCACAAGGTAATGAAAATATTATCTTATGTGAACGTGGTATCCGCACATATGAAAAAGCAACAAGAAATACTTTAGATATTTCTGCTGTACCAATCTTAAAACAAGGTACGCACTTACCGGTAATGGTTGATGTTACGCACAGTACTGGACGCAAAGATATCATGATTCCAACGGCAAAAGCTGGTTTAGCAGTTGGTGCTGACGGCATTATGGCTGAAGTACATCCTGATCCATCTGTTGCATTAAGTGATAGCGGACAACAAATGGACTTCAATGAATTTGATAAATTCTACAATGAAATTAAACCACTTGCAGATATGTATAACAGTAAAAAACTTAAATAATAGTTGCAAAGTTTGAGGCAACATTGCTATAAGGCTGGGACAAATTTAATTGTCTCAGCCTTAATCATGATATTGAGATAGTGAGGCGTTTATTCAATTTTCAGCTCTGATCAACCTTTTGTATTTCTTCCGAAGGTGAGACGACGTATTCTTTTTAAATGAACTAGATGTCTGTCTCGCTCTTTTTGCATTTTAGCAATAATATGAGATTATCTGTGTACATTACATCATTTATTTTCAAGTATTACATTCAATATTATTTTATATATAAATTTGTGTAGCATTTTTACATCTTTAATTCTATCAAGTTAGATTATAGTAGGAATTAAAAAGATATAATATAAGCAGGATTTTTAATACTATGGAATGAAAAACATTATAACAATCAAAACAAAATGATTTTACATTTTCTAAAAATGTGGTAAACTTTGAAAATGTTATGAAAACAGATTATAATAATAAAGAAATCGCTTTCAAGGAGGAAAATATGACTGTTACAATATATGATGTAGCTAGAGAAGCTAGAGTTTCTATGGCAACCGTTTCTCGTGTAGTTAATGGCAACCAAAATGTTAAGCCTGAAACACGTGACAAAGTAAACGAAGTTATTAAGAAGTTAAACTATCGTCCAAATGCAGTAGCAAGAGGATTAGCAAGTAAACGTACAACAACAGTTGGCGTTATTATTCCAGATATCTCAAATGTGTATTATTCACAATTAGCACGTGGTTTAGAAGATATCGCAACAATGTATAAATATCATTCTATTATTTCAAATTCTGATAATGACCCAAGTAAGGAAAAAGAAATTTTTAATAATCTGTTAAGTAAACAGGTGGATGGTATTATTTTCTTAGGAGGTACAATCTCTGAAGAAATAAAAGATTTAATTAATAAATCCTCAGTACCAGTAGTTGTTTCTGGTACGAATGGTAAAGACGAAGGCATCTCATCAGTTAATATCGATTTTGAAGCTGCTGCTAAAGAAATAACAGAGCACTTAATCGAAAAAGGCGCTAAATCATTTGCCTTTGTAAGTGGAGATTATTCTAAGAAAGCACAAGAAGATGTTTTAGTAGGCTTAAAAGATGTATTAGTTCAACATAAATTAGAATTAGACGAGCAATTAATCTTTAATGGAAATGAAACCTATAAAGATGGGTTACGTGCGTTTGAATCATTAGCGACTGCAAAGCCGGATGCAATCTTATCAATCAGTGATGAACAAGCTATCGGATTGGTGCATGCTGCTCAAGACGCTGGCGTAAATGTTCCGGCTGATTTACAAATTGTTAGCTTTAATAATACAAGACTTGTTGAAATGGTTAGACCACAGCTTTCTAGTGTTATTCAGCCGTTGTATGACATAGGTGCAGTTGGCATGAGATTACTTACTAAATATATGAATGAAGAAGATATTGATGAGCCTAATGTCATTTTACCTCACAGAATTGAATATAGAGGCACTACAAAATAACTTATATGTTTATTTTAAATCAAAATAGAAGTGAGGACATTCATTTCCCTCTTCAAAATAAGAGAGCTAAGCCATAATTGGTTAGCTCTTTTTTTATTTGAAATCTTGTGATTCGGTTGTACTTACTTGCTAGGATATAGCATGTTTCGAGCTTCTATAGCTTTACACATACAATTAATCCGAGCAATAGGTGTGCTATAAAACGGCAACAATATTTTATGCCCTGAAATCTTTACGTTTCAATTTGGTTATTGTAACCTTATTCGAACCAACTCAATATTTTTTGAGCCTGTTTCATATTAATCTCACTTATTTCTTTTCTTCGAGGTATTTCTATATAATTTTCTTTATCATCATTCCAATTGGTAGGTAGCGCACAAGTAGCATAAGGTTGCCATTTGCTAAGCCATCGTTCTGGAAGGCTACCTGTTGGAGGTTGTTCTCCTATCAATGCTAAAAATACATGAGACCATGCACGTGGCACAACTTTCCATATATTATAGCCACCGCCACCAAACATAATAACCTTACCTTGTGTATATGTATCAGCTAGTGATTTGATAATGTATGGTATTTCATAAAGTGTATTTAATGTGCAACTCATATGTGTGAGTGGGTCAAGGTAATGTACATCCACACCATGTACACTTACAATAATATCTGGTTTGAATGATGCTACGACGGGTTCAATGGTTTGTTTAAAAACATCTAAAAAGGACTGATCTTCAGTATAAGGCTCTAACGGTATATTCACCGTATAGCCAAATCCTTTTTCGGCGCCACGCTCTGTATAATGACCTGAACCTGGAAATAAAAACTTTCCTGTTTCATGTATGGAATAGATTAATGATTGGTCATTAGTGTAGAAACTCCATTGAGTACCATCCCCATGATGAGCATCCGTATCGATACAAAGAACCCGTTGATTATATTTTTTCATTAAATATGCAATTGTAATGGCAACATCGTTATAAATACAAAAGCCATTTGCGCGGCCAGGAAGACTATGATGTAAACCACCACCTAAATGACAACCGTTTGTTAAGGTACCACTCATAATTTGATCTGCTAAGTTTAACGCACCACCAACGATGCGCGCACTATGTTTATGCATCATTTTAAATTGAAGTGTATCCTCTCCATCTAAGCCATACTTTTTAGCTTCATTTTCATTTAAAATACCATGAGAAGCATGCCTTATTGCTTGTATATAATCATAGGCGTGTATTAGCGATAATTCATCATCTGTTGCAATTCTGGGTGATATAATGTGATGTTGCTTTAATTGTCCTAGTTCCATAAGTAGTTCTGTCGTTAATTTTAATCTCATTTGGTTAAATGGATGTTTATTACTAAAACGATATTGTAAAAGTTCATTAGCGTAAACATAACCTGTTGCTTGTTGCATATTACTCATATTTTTCTCCCCTTTAAAAGAAAAATCGATTCATGAATCTAATATCATCAAATGCTTGTAATTGGTCAATAGAAATTCTTGAACCGATTCTAGCCATCAAACAATTTGCTGGATGACTCGTAATTTCTGGATCGTCTGTTGCAAAAATCTCAAGGCCCCCATATCCCATAAGTTTTTGCATTAATTTTTTATATTCATATACATCGAGGCCAGAATTTTTTAAATCCCAGTGCCAATAATATTCTGTCGTTAATACAATGTAGTCTTCATATTCATCTGCAGCGAGACTAACTTTAATCAATTCACTTCCTAAATGTAAATGCCTATAAGGTAAACTGATTTCAATTGCGCCTAATTCTATTAAGTATTCTAAATCACCGCTCGACCATCTTTCTAAAGGATCAGGATAATGAAAAGTCACATACCCAACAATGTGTTGTTCTTTACGTAATATAAATATTCTACCTTCTTCTAATTCACTGATTTCTTTAACTGCTTCAAATTGATCTTTCGGTGGGCGAAAGGCAGATAAACCTTCATCAAATGTCATTGTTTCAAGTTTACTACATGGAATAGGGCCTTCAATGACAAACTGTCCTTCGTCTAACTGATATGTTTGGGATTGATACGTTTTAATATGTTTCATTTTTTCACTCCAAACTACCACATGGGTATTCTGTAATCAATCTTATTATTTATATTATAAGTGATAATTGAATAAAATAACATGTAAATGAATTCGCTTACACTTATTATTTTGAAAATTTTGAAAATGTTAGTTATAATAATTTTTGAAGAGACGATTTCATTCAGAGGGGGATTTAAAATGAAAGTAGAAGTATATAAAGGGGAAAGTGGAGATTTTAACCTTCAAAACTATGAAACAGAATATAATCAATTTGATTGGAAAGAGGTAGAAAAGTCATTTTCATGGTATGACACAGGAAATGTGAATATGGCACATGAATGTATTGATCGTCATGTTGATGAAGGTAAAGGGGAAAAAATTGCCTTACATTATAAAGATGATCAACGTAAAGAAAGTTATACTTTTAACGAAATGAAAGCAAATGCTAATAAAGCTGCAAATGTGCTTAAAAATAAAGCTAATGTTGAAAAAGGGGATCGAGTTTTTGTATTTATGCCGAGAACACCGGAACTCTATTTTGCTCTTTTTGGAACGTTAAAAATTGGTGCTATTGTCGGTCCATTATTTGAAGCGTTTATGGAAAAAGCAGTTGGCGATAGATTAGAGAATAGTGAAGCTAAAGTTATAATTACTACGAATGCGTTACTACCGAGAATACCAAAAGATAAATTACCACATTTAGAAACTATTGTAGTGGTAGATGATGAAGTAGATGACGCTTACGTTGATTTTAATACTGAATTTGAGCAAGCAAGTGATCAATTTGAGACTGAATGGTTATCTTTAGATGATGGTTTAATCTTACATTACACTTCAGGTTCTACAGGACAACCAAAAGGTGTATTACATGCACAAAGAGCTATGTTATTACATTATATCTCTGGAAAATACGTATTAGATTTTAAAGAAGATGATGTATATTGGTGTACTGCCGATCCAGGTTGGGTAACTGGTACATCGTATGGGATATTTAGTCCTTGGTTAAATGGTGTTACAAACTGTATTGCTGGTGGTAGATTTTCACCAGAAGCTTGGTATGGAATGATTGAAGAATTTAAAGTTACTATATGGTATACAGCACCTACAGCATTAAGAATGTTGATGAGTGCGGGTGATGATATAATTGAAAAATTTGATTTATCATCAGTTAAAAGCATCTTATCTGTTGGTGAACCATTAAATCCTGAAGTCATCAAATGGGCTAAAGATGTCTTTGGTAAACGTGTACTAGATACATGGTGGATGACTGAAACTGGTGGCCATATGATAGTGAATTATCCTTCTATGGACGTTAAGTTAGGATCTATGGGTAAACCACTACCTGGTGTAGAAGCAACAATTATTGATGACCAAGGAAATGAATTACCACCAAATAGAATGGGAAATCTTGCAATTAAAAAAGGATGGCCATCTATGATGGTTTCCATTTGGAAGAACCCAGAAAAATACGATTCTTATTTCATTGGTGATTGGTATGTATCTGGTGATTCAGCTTATAAAGACGAAGATGGATATTTTTGGTTCCAAGGACGTGTAGATGATGTAATTATGACAGCTGGAGAACGCGTAGGTCCATTTGAAGTAGAGTCCAAATTAGTAGAACATGAAGCAGTAGCTGAAGCGGGCGTCATTGGTAAACCTGATCCTGTCAGAGGAGAAATTATTAAAGCGTTCGTCGCATTACGTCCTGAATATGATGAATCAGATGAATTAAAAGAAGAAATTCGTAAATTTGTTAAAGAAGGCTTAGCTGCACACGCTGCACCAAGAGAAATTGAGTTTAAAGATAAGTTACCAAAAACACGTTCAGGTAAAATTATGCGTCGTGTACTTAAAGCATGGGAGCTTGACTTACCCGAAGGTGATTTAAGTACCATGGAAGATTAAATAAAAACTAATTCAAAAATAGAACTTGTTATTCTTGAATAGTAAGTTATATAGCACTTAACCTAAACGACCTTTATATCTCTTTAACATATAAGAGATATAAAGGTTTTTTCAATTAGAAAGAAAATAGTGTTTATATAACCTAAACTTTTAATATTACACTTGCGATAGTGGAAGCGCTATCTATAAAAGTCGACAACGCAACTTAAGTTGGTTAATATAAAGTATGTAAGGATTTATTTTTGTCAGTAGTATATATGATAAATATATAGTGATTATTGATTTAAAAATTAATTTTAGAAGGGACGAATGAATTTGACACATTTATCTGATTTAGATATTGCAAATCAATCTACATTAAAACCAATTGGGGAAATTGCAAAGAAAGCTGGTATTCCAGCGGATGCATTAGAGCCTTATGGTCATTACAAAGCAAAGATTGATATTAATCAAGTTCAACAAAAAAATGGCAAGGGCAAAGTAGTCTTAGTAACTGCTATGAGTCCAACGCCAGCAGGTGAAGGGAAATCAACAGTTACAGTTGGCTTATCTGATGCATTTAATCAACTTGGACAAAATGTCATGGTTGCACTACGTGAACCAGCTTTAGGGCCAACTTTTGGTATTAAAGGTGGTGCTACTGGTGGCGGTTATGCTCAAGTGCTACCTATGGAAGATATCAATCTGCATTTTAATGGGGACTTTCATGCTATTACAACTGCAAATAATGCGTTATCAGCTTTTGTTGATAACCATATCCATCAGGGGAACGAGTTAGAAATAGATCAAAGACGTATCGAGTGGAAACGTGTTTTAGATATGAATGATCGTGCATTACGTAACGTGATTGTTGGTTTAGGCGGCCCGACTCAAGGCGTACCTCGTGAAGATGGTTTCAATATTACTGTAGCTTCTGAAATCATGGCAATTCTCTGCTTAGCAAATGATATAAATGATTTGAAAACAAAAATTAGTAATATCACAATTGGTTATACTCGTTCACGTAAACCAGTGACAGTGGCAGATTTAAAAGTTGAAGGCGCATTAGCTATGATATTAAAAGATGCGATTAAACCTAATCTTGTACAAACTATTGAAGGCACACCAGCACTTGTACATGGTGGACCATTTGCTAACATTGCTCATGGTTGTAACTCTATATTAGCTACGGAGACTGCAAGAGACTTAGCGGATATCGTTGTTACAGAAGCAGGGTTTGGATCTGATTTAGGTGCAGAAAAATTCATTAATATTAAAGCACGTGAAGCAGGTTTTGAACCTTCAGCAGTTGTTGTAGTTGCAACAATCCGTGCTATTAAAATGCATGGCGGTGTAGCAAAAGATAATTTAAAAGAAGAAAATGTAGAAGCATTGAAATCTGGTATCGTTAACTTAGAACGTCATGTTAAAAATGTAAGAAAATATGGATTAGAACCAGTTGTAGCATTAAATGCATTTGTGCATGATACAGATGCAGAAACAGAATTTGTGCAACAATGGGCAAAAGATCATGGTGTTCGTCTAGCTTTAACTGAAGTATGGGAAAAAGGTGGCCAAGGCGGCATCGACTTAGCTAATAAGGTATTAGAAGTTATAGAACAACCACAAACATTTAAACATTTATATGATTTAGAACAACCTTTAGAAGATAAAATCGAAACGATTGTTAAAGAAATTTATGGTGGTTCAAAAGTGACATTCAGTAGTAAAGCACAAAAACAATTACAACAATTCAAAGATAATGGTTGGGATCATTATCCAATTTGTATGGCTAAAACGCAGTATTCATTTAGTGATGATGCTACGCAATTAGGTGCACCTGAGGGCTTTGAAATTACAATCCGTGAATTAGAAGCTAAAACAGGGGCAGGATTTATTGTTGCACTAACAGGTGCAATTATGACTATGCCTGGATTACCTAAGAAACCAGCTGCTTTAAATATGGATGTGACTGATGATGGCCACGCAGTTGGATTATTCTAAAATTACTAACGCTTGATACTGTATAAATAATGACTATAGAAAATGATTTGCGATAACTAAATTTTAATAGTTACATTAAGTATAAAATATTTTCATTTGGTTTATGATTGATAAAATGATAATACATAAGGGAGTAGGAATGAAATCATAGTTGCTTGAATGGTTTCACAATCCTACTCCCTTAAATTTAGCTATAGTAATTTAAGTCAAAGCGTTTATTTTGATAATAAGTGTTGGCGAATATTGAACTTTTCAGCTCTTTTATAATCATATTCTGTGATTTTCCCTTCTACTAACATTCGTTTTAATACATAATGTTGTCTATCTAGACCAATTTGTATATCTGTATCCGATTTTAGACTGCCATTGTCTTCATAGGGTGTATAAAAATAAGGGCTTTGCAATAAACCTACTAAATAGGCCGATTCAGCAATATTTAAGTCTGATGCTGGCTTTCCAAATAAACTATATGAAGCTGAAGCTATCCCGGATATGTTTGAGCCATTATAATCACGTCCAAATGGTACGATATTTAAGTACGTAAATATAATTTCATCTTTGGTCAATAAATTTTCAGCTCGCATTGATAGAACTAACTCATTCGCTTTTCGGTTATATGTTTTTTCGTTTGTTAGTAATTGATTCTTAACAAGTTGCTGTGTTATTGTACTGCCACCAGTGGCACTTTCAGTATTAAAAATATCCTGGCCAACTGCTCGAACCAAAGCTTTAGGTAAAATGCCATTATGTCTGAAAAACAAACTATCTTCTGAAGCGGTTAATGCTTTGATGACATTTTTGTTAACATTTTTAGGTCCAACAATTAAGGTGTTCATGGATTCGTTATACTCAGTTAAAATATGTTTATTGTCATAATCTATATCTTGACTACCGACAATGTAAAGTAATTTAAGTCTTAAATCGTCGTCAGACATATGTATTGCTTCTTTTGTAATACTTTGAAAATAAAAAACAGTCATTGCTAATATAATCACCGAGGTACATGTTAGTATCGCAAACAAGCCGATGAAAATATGTTTCAGTTTTTTATAGATGCTTTCAAATTTATCAAACCATGATGGTTGATGCTGATTTTCAACTGTTTGATGCGTCATATACAGCCTCCTTATGTATGCAATATTATAACATAAATTAACATATTGACTTTTAAATTATAGTTACTTATAATTAGTATCAATTCGATATCGTTTTTTGGATAAAGGAGAAGTAACTTCTTGTGTTATCTTCAGAGAGTTAGTGGTTGTTGTGAACTAACGTTGCACATTTTGTGAATACACCTTATTAATTAAAGTAATCCAAACGTTTTAGTTAATGAACGTATCATTAATAAAGTTGTTTGACTTAAGTATGGTGGTACCGTGCGCATGCGCCCTTACATTAATTTGTAAGGGCGTTTTTTTAATTTTTAACAAAGGTAACGTTATTATTGCAAAACTTTTATCCGAAACGAAATCATAAATTAAAACAGGAGGCTGATACAATGGCAAATGCACTATTAGAAGATTTAAAATGGAGAGGCTTGGTTTATCAACAAACTGATGAGTCTGGTATAGAAGAAATATTAAATAAAGAGCAAGTCACATTATATTGTGGTGCAGACCCAACAGCAGATAGTTTGCACATTGGGCATTTATTACCATTCTTAACATTGCGTCGCTTCCAAGAACATGGACATAGACCACTTGTATTAATTGGTGGTGGAACAGGTATGATAGGTGATCCTTCAGGTAAATCAGAAGAACGTAAATTACAGACCGAAGATCAAGTAGAAATCAATGTACAAGGAATCAGTAATCAAATGCACAAAATTTTTGAATTTGGTACTGAAAAAGGTGCTAAATTAGTTAATAATAAGGACTGGCTAGGCCAAATTTCTTTAATTGATTTCTTACGTGATTATGGTAAACATGTAGGTGTAAATTACATGTTAGCCAAAGATTCTATTCAAACACGTTTAGAACACGGTATTTCATTTACAGAATTTACCTATACGATATTACAAGCGATTGACTTCGGACATTTAAATAAAACATATAATTGTAAAATTCAAGTTGGTGGTTCGGACCAATGGGGAAATATTACGAGTGGTATTGAATTGATGCGCCGTATGTATGGTCAAACTGAGGCTTATGGGTTAACAATTCCATTAGTTGTGAAGTCAGATGGTAAAAAGTTTGGTAAAACTGAAGGTGGTGCAGTTTGGTTAGATGCTGCCAAAACGAGCCCTTATGAATTTTATCAATTTTGGATTAACACGACAGATGAAGATGTAATCAAGTTTTTAAAATACTTTACTTTCTTAGAAAAAGAAGAGATTGAAGCATTGGAAAAATCATTAAATGAAGCACCTCATTTACGTGAAGCACAAAAAGCATTGGCCGAAAATGTAACACGCTTTATTCATAGTCAAGCTGCTTTAGACGATGCGATACGTATATCTAAAGCTTTATTTGCAGGGGACTTACAATCACTTTCTGCGACGGAATTAAAAGAAGGATTTAAAGATGTGCCACAAGTAGAATTAAATCAAGAGACGACAAATATTGTAGAAGCAATCGTTGAAGCTGGAATTTCTTCTTCTAAGCGACAAGCACGTGAAGATGTAAATAATGGTGCTATTTACATCAATGGTATAAGACAAAAAGATGTTAATTATGAACTTACTAACGATGATAAGATTGAAGATGCGTTTACAATTATACGTCGAGGTAAGAAAAAATACTTTATGGTTAATTATAAATAATCATTTTTATGCAGCAGTCTATTTGAATCTAGTAGATTGCTGCTTTTTAATATAGTTAAATTTGAGATTGATTAAACGCTGGTCAATATTGATTAGACCTTAAACTATAATACATATGAGTTCAAGATAATTTTTCTCGCGCTTTTAATAAGCAAGAGGGCATTCTGTAATTATTGTATGGAAAGTGATTTATGCGTAAATTAAATTAAAAAGGCTATAAAAAATGTGCAAAGGAGGTAAAACCGAGCGAGGTTTATACAGTCCTAAGCACATTCTGTTTAATAATTTACAAATATCTTAGATGGTATTAATTGAACGGTGAGCTTTTTTCTTCACTTGACCCTTCAGAAGATTGTGATGTTGTTTTTTGTTTTTTTAATGTTACATCTACTGTTTGTTGTTTACCTTTACGTTCAACAGTCAATTTCACTGAATCACCAGGTTTTTTATTTTCATAAAGATAAGAACGAATATCTGTATCTTCTTTAACGTTTTTATCATCAATTGCTGTAATAATATCGCCTTCTTTAAGACCATTATCACCATCAACTTTTGCTACGTATGCGCCATCTTTACGTGATGTTTTAAGTTGATCTTTATATTCGTCTGGAATTTCGCTGACATTGAGTAACCCAATACCTATAGAAGGACGATCAATTTTACCTTTTTCTACTAGCTCTTTAATCGTAACTTTAACTTCGTTACTTGGTATAGCAAAGCCAATGCCTTCCACTTGTTCATTAGCAATCTTCATTGAGTTTATACCTACTAGATTTCCATTGATATCTACAAGGGCACCACCAGAGTTACCTGGGTTTATGGCTGCATCTGTTTGAAGTACGTTGACTTTGTTGGAACCAGCTGATGTTTGTGTATCAATTGTACGTTCACTTGCTGAAATAATTCCAGAAGTTACGGAATTAGCAAATTCTAAGCCTAATGGGTTACCCATGGCAAATACACTATCTCCAGTCTTAACTTTTGAAGAATTGGCAAAGTTGATTGCTTTTGTACCCTTAGTTTCATTAATTTTTAGTACTGCCATATCAGTTAATGCATCTTTACCAATCAATTTAGCATCTACTTGTTTAGAGTTATGAAGTTGAACTTTGATTTCACTCGCACCATCTATTACATGATTATTAGTAACGATGTACGCAGAACCGTTATTTTTCTGATATATTACACCAGAACCTACACCGGCTTCTTGCGCTTTCGAAGATTTACCCTTTAATAAATCATCTAGGTTTTGAGCTTTTTGCATATTGATGACACCAACAATTGCTGGAGAAACATCATTAATCATTTGATTGACGGAATCATACTTTTCGCTTTTTCCATCAAGCGTATTTCCACCGTTGCCAGTGTTTGACGCTTCATTTACAGATGAGCCATTATCGTTTAATACTGTAGTTTCCATTAGTTTACCGACACCTAAGACAATAAGGGCTCCAATGATACCAGCGACTAAGGCAACTATAACTGTTCTAAACCATGGGAATTTAGGTTTTTGCCTTATCCGTTTATTTGAGGTGTATTGCTCTATGTTTTGTTGGTAATTTTGGTTGTTGTTTGTATTTTGCTCATTGTTAAATTCTGACATATTCTACCTCCAATTAATACTATATATCCTATTATGAAAGTTTTGTGCAACTTTTTCTAGTATACCACTATACGACTTTAGACTGAAATATAAATCTTCTTGTCCATAATCGTACTAAATGATAAAATCAATGGGGAAAGATAAGCAAAATGAAGTAGGTGCAAAAATGTATAAATTTATAAGTGGTTTGTTGAAATTTATTATTATAAAATTGAGTAATTCGTTAGAAGTTCAAGGAAAAGAAAATATACCTCAACTTCATAGGTATGTAGTGACTTGTACGCACGAGAGTTATAATGAAGTAATCATGTTAGGCACAGCAATTTATCCTAACCAAATACATTATATGGCTAAAAAAGAACTATTTAATAACAAAGTTTTTGGTAAATTTTTATCGTCGTTAAATGCATTTCCAGTAGATAGAGATAATCCTGGACCAAGCACATTAAAAAAACCGATAAAACTGTTAAAAGAAAATAAAACTGTTGGTATTTTTCCAACAGGACATCGCATGAAGTATGATGAAGGTTCACCAATGAAAAGAGGGGCTGTAACTATAGCGATGATGGCACAAGCGCCGATTTTACCTGCAGCTTATGTTGGACCAAAAGAAATAAAAGGGTTGGTTACTGGAAAAGCGATTATCAGATTTGGTGAACCAATAGAAACTAAACATCTTCCAAAAGACATGAAGCGTAATGAAAAATTAGAGTATTTAACTAAAGAATTAGAGCAAAGAACCATTCAATTACAGTCAGAATTAAATGACTATGTAAAAAATTACTAAATAAAAATATTAATATATTGGAATAATTAGACTTTTTTTATTTTTGATACGTAATCTTTAAATCATATGTTATTATATAACTGTACAATAACAGTTAGTAAAGGGTTTACAAACACCACGTGGACAATATTGTGCATGTGGTGATTTTTTTGGGAATTTATTTTGAAATGGGGAATATTTATGTATAGTTTCTTTCAACGTTTAGGAAGATCACTTATGCTACCTGTAGCTGTATTACCAGCAGCAGCCATTATCGTTGGTATAGGTAATGCATTAACTGCACTTGGCATATTGCCTACAGTAGCTGCCTTTTTCTCTACGGCAGGATCAACGATTCTTGAACAATTGGGTATTTTATTTGCAATTGGTGTTGCATTAGGTATGGCGAAGAAAAATGATGGCGCAGTTGCACTTGCGGCAGCCGTTGGTTTTTTCTTAACGACAGTTGTACTGAGCCCAGAAAAATTAGCGCCATTATTAGGCGTGAAAGAATCTGGTGTTAATGCAGCATTTGAACAAATGAATAATCAAAATGTCTTAATTGGTTTGGTTATTGGTTTAGTGGCAGCATATACGTATAACAGATTTAGCACAACAGAATTGCCAACAGCGTTATCATTCTTTAGTGGGAAACGTTTGGTACCTATTTTAACTGCGTTTTTCAGCATATTTATAGCAGTTATTATGTTATTTGTTTGGCCAATTGTGTACTCAGGCATTGTTACTTTTGGGACGTGGATATTAGATTTAGGACCTGGAGGGGCATTTTTGTATGGATTTTTCAATCGTCTCTTAATTCCAACAGGACTACATCATGCATTAAACGCGGTATTTTGGTTTGATTTAGCTGGTATTAATGACATTGCAAAATTCCAAACTGGTGATGGCGCAGTTCAAGGTGTTACAGGACGTTATATGGCCGGTTTCTTCCCGGTAATGATGTTTGGTATCCCAGCCGCCGCATTAGCGATGTATCATACAGCAGAAACAAAACAAAAGAAAAGAGTTTACGGGTTAATGTTTGGTGGAGCTATTTCAGCGTTTTTCGTTGGAGTTACGGAACCTATTGAATTTTCATTTATGTTTGTAGCACCGCTATTATTCTTAATACATGCTGCGTTAACGGGTTTATCTTTGTTTATAGCCGCTTTATTCCATTGGACAGCAGGATTTTCATTTAGTGCGGGATTAATTGACTTTTTATTATCGTTGATTAACCCAGTAGCAAACCATCCGATGATGTTAATGGTTCAAGGTCTTGTATTCTTTGTTATTTATTACGTCGTATTTAGATTTGCAATCAAATGGTTGAAACTAAATACGCCTGGTCGTGGTGATAATCTATTACCTGATCCAACATCCGATGAAGCTACTACAGGAGATGCCGAAGATTCGCCTGAGACTTCAAGTACAGGAAAATCACAAACAGGTAAATATTCAAAGACAGCTAGCCAAATCTTAGAAGGCTTAGGCGGTAAAGAAAATATTGTAACATTAACAAACTGTGCTACACGATTACGTATGGAATTACATGATAATAATGTGATTGATGAAGCTAAGATTAAAGGTGCCGGTGCTGTTGGTGTAACGAAGAGTGGTAAACACAATACACAAGTTATCATTGGAACTCAAGTCCAACAAGTTGCTGATGAAATAGAACTTCAAATGGAAAATTAAAATAAAGGTATTTTAGACATCTAACTCGCTGAAATTTATAATATGATTTCAGCCTGGTTAGGTGTTTTTTAATAGCTGAATCTTGTAAAAAGAACTGTTGATTTGTTTAACAAAACACTGTAAATGCATTGCTCTTTTGTTTGTAAAATAGTACGATATAATAGTATCAGAATTTTCTGATTAAAGGAGAGTAGGTAGTATGAAGTCGGTATTATTTGATGTTGATGGCGTTTTTTTAAGTGAAGAAAGGTGTTTTGATGTATCGGCGTTAACCGTATATGAAATGCTTATGAGTAAGGATTATATTGGGTTAGATCCCTCGATACAATTTGAAAATTTGAGTGATGAACAAATCACAGAAATCAGGGATATTGTATTCTATCATGATGAGATATTAACTAAGCTAAAATCACTTGGTTTAAACTCAAATTGGGATATGCTATTTGTTGTAATAGCTATTCATTTCGTTGATATTTGTAAAACTTTATCTGCTGATGCGTTAGCAGAAATTTTAAATCCTGAAAATTTTGGACAAGCAACATTACAAAAAATAGGGAATCAAATTTCTGATATAACATTGAACTTTGACGCACCATTATCATTTTTAGAACATGTGCGTACAGGTAAAGATAATATATATCAGGACTTGATTAAGTATGTGAGTGAACAATTAGACACACAACAAACAACACTATTTGAGTTGAAAAGTCCATTTTGGTTACTTTCACAGGAAATTTATCAAGAATGGTACCTAGGTCATCAACTTTATAATCAGGTTGAACAAAAATTGAATCGTTCTGACTTTAAAAAAGGTTACATATATAATGAAGTGGTATTAAGACCAGTTGATGAGATTAAGCAATTGTTAGAAGACTTAAAAGCAGCAGGATATCATATCGCGATCGCCACAGGGAGACCGCGCACGGAAACGTTAGTTCCATTTGATACAATTGGTATTAAAGACATATTCGAAGATAAACACATTGTGACTGCAAGCGAAGTACTAATTGCTGAAGATATTTATCCTGAATTGAAACCTTTAGGTAAACCAAATCCATTTAGCTATTTGGCAACACTTGAAGGCAATTTCGAAGAAGATTATAGAAAATATGCAACAAATCAAGAAAATCGAGTTGTTAAAAATGAAGTTTTTGTAGTAGGGGATTCATTAGCTGATTTGCTAAGCGCTAAAAAAATTGGCGCAACTTTTATTGGTCCTTTAACTGGATTGAAAGGTCAAAACGCACGTGAAGAACTAGAAGCTTATGAAGCAGATTACATAGTCGATCATGTAGGCGAGATAAGAAATATTTTATTATAATGGTTGCTGACACATTGCAAATTTATTTTCTTAAAAATGATTATAAATTTGTAGATGTGTCATTTTTTTGTCTGAATCAATTAAGAGTAATAATCAAGTTGAAAACATTAAAACTAATGTATATTAAATAGCATAGTTTAGTATCACCTTTTAATGTCTTGAGCGACATTAAAATGAGAATGGTTGAGCATTAAAAAGCGCGAGTAAGAAATTTTAATTAAATTCCTTACTCGCGCTTATGTTATTACATGTATTTAAAAGGAAAGAGCATTAAATATTGTAATTAATATTATTATCAATTTCTAATTCTACGCTTCTAATTAAATTGAAACCTTCAATTTGGTATAGACCGTCAATAACATCTTCTGTTACAGGGTGGTCGATTGATAAAATCATTAGTGCGTTACCACCTTGATTAGTACGGCCGAGGTGCATAGAGGCAATGTTGATACCATATTCACCTAAGATTTGACCAGTACGTCCTACAATACCAGGTCTATCATTATGATTAATTACCAGTTGATGTTGTTCAGGTTTAAAGTCTACTGGATAGTCATTAATACGAACGATTCTTGGACCATAACCGTTTAATACAGTAGCACCAATTTTGATTTGTTTGTCTTTATTGATAAGCGTTAATTCAATATAATTACTGAAACCACGGTGTTTTGTATTTTTTTCAATGTTATAAGATACACCTTGCTCATTTAGAAGTACTAACGCATTAATCAAGTTAACACGTTCAGCTAAATCTCGTTTTAGTACTCCTGATACTAATGTTCTAGTCAATAAACTTGTATCATCTAGCGCGATGTCACCTTCGTATTTAATGTGGAGTTCACGAGGTGCTTTTTCAAGTAGTTGGATGCCAACTTCACCTGTTAATTTGCTTAATTCGATATATGGTTTTAACTCATCATTGATTTCACTGTAAGTCATACGTGGTGCATTTATTGCATTTAATACATTACCGTTTTCAAAAATATCTACGATTTCATTAGCAACTGATACAGCTACTTTTTCTTGTGCTTCAACTGTAGAAGCACCTAAGTGAGGCGTAACAATAATTTTTTCATTTTCTACAAGAGGGGATTCGGTTGCTGGTTCTGTTTCAAAAACATCAATCGCTGCACTTTGTATTTGATCATTATCTAAAGCTTCTACTAATGCTTCTTCATCAATAATACCACCACGCGCTACATTGATGATTTGTAATGTTGGTTTTGCTTTTTCAAAAAATGCTTTACCAACGATACCTTTTGTTTTAGGCGTTAATGGTGTGTGTACAGTAACGAAATCTGCTTGTTCTGCAATTTCTTCAACTGTTGCACGTGTTACATTTAATTCTTTAGCTTTATCTTCTGATAAATAAGGGTCAAAGGCTAATATATTCATACCGAAACTTTGTGCGCGTTTTGCAACACCAAGTCCAATTCTACCTGCACCGATTACACCAAGTGTTTTATTAAAAAGTTCCGTACCTCTATAAGTCTTACGGTCCCATTTTCCATTTTTTAATGATTGATGTGCTTGTGGGATGTTTCGTGCCATCGATAAAATCATTGCCATTGAATGTTCAGTGGCAGAAATTGTATTACCATCTGGTGCATTGATTACTATCACACCATTTTTGGTAGCGGCATCCACATCGATATTATCTACACCAACACCAGCACGAGCAATTACCTTGAGGTTAGGTGACGCTTCAATAATAGCTTCAGTGACTTGTGTTTGGCTACGTACAATCAATCCTTGGTAATCTTTAATTTCTTCAATTAATTCATTTTCAGTTAAATCTGTATTAATTTTAACTTCAAAATCTTTATGGTCAATTAAACTTTTTAAACCTTCTGGTGAGATTGGATCAGATACTAAAATTTTATACATAAGCTTTGACGACCTCCATATACTTAGTGATTGCTTTACCAACATAAGATTCATTTCTAAATTCTGTTAACAGAATCTCCAATGCTGAAACTACTTGTAAAATATCAAATGGAGAGATTTGCCCCATATGACCAATGCGTAATATTTCGCCTTTTAAGTGACCTTGACCGCCAGCAATTGTAATAGCAAAACGGTTTTTTAATTCATTTTTGATGAAATTTAATTCATCTTTTGTTTTAGGAGTAAATGCAGTGACCGTAGGCGAAGCATATTCGTCTTCGACTAGTAAATCTAATTCTAGTGCTGTCAATGCTTCTCTAAGACCATCACGAATTGCATAATGACGAGCGACTACATTACTAAAACCTTCTGCTTCAACTAATTTTGCATATGCGTTTACACCTCTAAACAACGAAACATTAGGTGTGAAAGGTGTTGAGTTTTCAGACTGTGATTTTAAATATTTGTTCAAGTCTAAATAAAAACGTGGCGTTGTAACTTCGCTAAAGCGTTTTTTAGCACGATCATTGTAAGCTACAAATGCTAAACCGGGTGGTAACATGATTGCTTTTTGGCTACCTGAGATAAGGACATCAATTGCATCACGTTGTAAATCCACATCTACTGCACCGATACAGCTTACGCCATCGACAACAAAGTAAATAGATTCATCATATGCTTTAAGTGCATGGCCCAATTCGCTTACTGGATGCAATACAGCTGTTGAAGTTTCACAATATTGGCTGTAAACAGCCGTAATATTAGTATTTAAAGATTTCAAGAAATCTATGAAGTCAGGTACATTGACAGCTTCACCCCATTCGACCTCGAAAATATGTACATTATTGTAATAAGTTTCTGCAATTTGTTTAAAACGATTACCAAATGCGCCAGATACGATAATAACAATTTCATCATCTGGATTTGCAAGATTTAGCATACTTGCTTCTAGTGAGCTTGTACCACTGGAAGTAAGTATCATTACATCATTTTGTGCACCAAAAATTGGTTTAAGTGCACGAAATGCTTCTTCAGCAATTGCTTCGAAATCACTTGATCGATGACCGACCATAGGTGACTGTGTAGCATGTAAAATTTGTTCTGGTACTGGTGTAGGTCCTGGTGTTAGTAACAAAGGATGATAATATTTCATGAGTAATTCCCCCAATGCTTAAGATTGTACAAGTTTAGCAAATTTTCAGATAATATAAAAGTGCAAATATTAAAAAAACAGACGGAATAGACAAGTTATCAATCAAATGTAAGGGTATTCATTGCTAATTTAATCATATTCCGTCACACATAAAATTTTTTTAAAATTATTTTATTTTTGGTTCTATTTTTACAGAAACATTGCCTCTAATAGAATTAGAAATCATACAATTGTTGTCTGCAACCTTTAATAGTTTCGGTAATTTTTGAGTCAAAAGTTCTTTTTGATTCGTTTCAACTGAAATGACTGGATAATGTATTATTGTATCCATGCGGAATTTTGCATTTTCAAAAATTGCTGTTCCAATAGAGGATTGGTCTATTGTAATGTTATTGAAACCTGAGCGTTCTAATACAGCTGCTAGTGAAATGATATAACATGATGAAGCGGCGGACACTAATAATTCATCTGGGTTTGTGCCTGTTCCATTACCACCAAGTCCTGAGGGGATTGATATTTGCTCACTTAAAACATCACCTTTGAGGTCACCGACTGATTCACGGCCGCCTGACCAATTTGTTTGTACTACAAATTCATGTTGTACCATATAGATTGACCTCCAGTATAATTATGATAACTTTAGTTTAGACGATTCTAAGAGATAATGAAAGTGGGGCATGATAAGAATGCATAACTATTTAGAAGATAGTAGAGTAATGTTGATTGCACATCGTGGATTTTCAACTGATTTTCCAGAAAACACACGAGCAGCTTTTGAACCTGCATTAGAAAGTGATATAGATATGCTTGAAATAGATATACATAGAACAAAAGATAATTACTTAGTTGTGATTCATGATGACACAATAAATCGCACTTCAAACGGTAAAGGCAAGGTGAAAGATTATAGTTTAAATGATTTGATGCAATTTGATTATGGTGTAATTAAACATATTAAATTTAAAGGGCAACGTTTGATGACGTTAGAGCAAGTGTTGGTATTAATTCAAAATTACCCACAGAAGCTTTTAATTGAAATTAAGCAACCACATTTTTATCCAGGGATTGAACAACAATTAATTGATATATTAAAAAAACATGACATTTCTGAGGAAAAAGTAATGATACAATCCTTTGATCAAAAATGTATTCGTAACCTCTATGACATGAAAGTGGGATTTAAGCTTGGTGTTTTAATTAGCAAAAGGAAGTACTGGTATAGAATGCCGAATTTTGACAAAATTGCCGTATATGCGGATTATGTAAATCCACATTATGCTTTAGTAAATCATAAATTTATGACTGCTGCACATAGCCTTGAATTGTCAGTTATGCCATATACTGTTAATGAGCCGAGCATTGCTAACAAGTTAATCATATTAGGCGTTGATGGTTTAATTTCTGATAATCCGACAAAATTAAAATAATTTAATATAAAAAATATGTGAACTTTGTAAATGAATTGATTTCAACTAAGTTCACATATTTTAATTTAACAATAGATGTATGGATTATTTACAATTAGCTATCTTCATGTGTATTAATCCAATGTTTTTTAAGTAAACCCATAATATGACAATTACTATATTTTCCTCGAGTATAAAAGTGTTCTTGCAGTGTTCCTTCAAAAACGAAATTTTGGCTTTTATAGATATGGACTGCTCTTTCGTTTTGAACATCTACAAAAAGGTAAATCTTATGCAAGTTCAACACTAGAAATGCATAGTCAATTGCCTTTTTAAACGCATTTTTTGCATATCCTTGCCCGCTATATTGAGGGTCAACAATAATTTGAATCTCACAATTACTATGTACAAAGTTAATTTCTACTAGTTCTACGACCCCGATGCGAACATTGTCATCTTCTATGATGAAGCGGCGTTCAGATTCATCCAATAAATGTTTTTTATATAATGATTGCAGTTCACTTAATGATTGATATGGCTCTTCAAACCAATAGGACATAATTGAATATTCATTGTTTAAGTGATGTACAAATTCTAGGTCAGTTTCTTCTAAAGCTCTAATAATCAAAATATACACTCCTTTAATTATATATGCTTATCATACTCAAATATAGCAAGATTGTAAATCATGATGTAATTATAAACTGTGTATATATTATTGATATACATCAATATGTTGAAAAGTTCATTCCATACTTAAAGACGTTATATCACTGTTTAGGGGAGAGGAGAGTTAACGATTAGAAGACAATAAAAAAACCAAGAAATCAATAAGATTTCTTGGTTCGACATAATCACGCTTATCTTGAGTAGTACTCAACGATAAGTTGTTCGTTGATTTCAGCAGGTAATTCACTACGTTCTGGAACGCGGATATATTTACCTTTTAAGTTGTCTGCATCAAATTCTAAATAATCTGGTACAAAGTTGTTGATCTCAACAGATTCAGCGATGATATCTAATTTTAAAGATTTTTCGCGTACTGAGATTTCTTGACCAGGTTTTAAAGTGTATGATGGGATATCAACACGTTTGCCATCAACTTCGATGTGACCGTGGTTAACGATTTGACGAGCTTGACGACGTGTACGTGCTAAACCTAATGAATATACAACTGCATCTAAACGAGCAGCTAATAATTGCATGAAGTTTTCACCGTGGACACCGTGTTGGTTACCAGCAGTTTCAAAAGTGTTACGGAATTGTCTTTCAGTCATTCCATATAAGTAACGTAACTTTTGTTTCTCACGTAATTGTAATGCATATTCTGATAATTTTTTACGTTGGTTAGGACCGTGTTGACCTGGTGCGTATGGACGCTTCTCTAATTCTTTACCAGTACCACTTAATGAGATACCTAAACGACGTGATTTTTTCCAGTTTGAACCTCTAAATCGAGCCATAGTAGACTCCTCCTTTTTCTCTTTTGTTGTTATGAAAAAACAAAAAAGAGTGTTGCATGCTTATTTGGATATATTGTTTTATGTGTCCTCGCCTCATAGCTACGGTTACACGGCACGTCCGCGTTGGGAACAACATAGTGCCAAATAATATACAACTGCTAATTTCGTTTATTCACACAAAGTACATTGTATCATGATATTAAGAACTGTCAACAACTAATGAGGATTTTAATGATAAGTAGTTTTCTTTTACACTTATGCGATTTGATTTTCAATAGTTTTTACAATATTTTCTAATGCATTCTTATCCGTTTCTGAAAAACGATTTGTGATTGGCGCATCAATATCTAATACTCCAATTACTTGTTCATTTTGATGAATAGGCACCACAATTTCTGATTTGCTGTTAGCATCACAAGCAATATGACCTGGGAAGGCATGAACATCTGCTACTAATTGTGTTTCATCTTGAGCTACTGCGGTACCGCATACACCACTACCAATTGCAATGTGTACACACGCTGGATGACCTTGGAAGGGACCTAAAATCAATTCATTATTGTCTATTAGATAAAAACCCACCCAATTGACTTGATCTAAAGAATCATTTAATAAAGCAGACACATTACTGAGTATAGCGATTAAATTGGATTCATCTTCTATTAAACTAGAAACCTGTTTTTCTAATAAATTATAATTGGTTTCTTTAACCTCTGACATACAAAAACCTCACTTTTTACTTTTCATTTAGTATAAAGACTGTTTTAATAGTAATCAAACAAATGATTTGTAAGGGCTTTTTTAAAATAACTTTATACATATAATTACTAGAGGTGAATTTGACGCAAATATTGAAATATTCATATGAATTAATTCATTTTCTCTTTTAATGCATAGGTAAATTACGTTATAATAAATAGTGATAAAATAGGAGGAGAAAACGTATGGTATTGTATATCATTTTAGCAATTATTGTCATAATACTGATTATTGTTGGTGTATTGTTCTATATGCGTTCAAGCAAAAGCCAAATTATTGAAAAGGCAGAAGAACGCAAAGTAAAAGTAGAACAATTGCCTTATGATGAGAGTTTATCTCAATTATCTGAGTTAAATTTAACTGGTGAAACAAAATCTACCTATGACAATTTAAAACAATCATCATTAGATAGTAAAAACCAATATTTAGTACCAGTAGAAGAAAAAATTCATAACGCAGAAGGTTTGTTAGATAAATTTAAGTTTTCACAAGCGCAAACCGAAGTGGATGAAGCCCACGAAATGATGGATCAATATGAAGCGAACTATAATGAACTTACTACCAAAGTAGAAAATATTATAGAACTACATAAAGAAAGCGATCATTTATACGAAGAATGTACAACTGATTATCGTGAAATGAAACGTGATGTATTAGCAAATAGACATCAATTTGGTGAAGCAGCTACGCCACTTGAACAAGAAATTGAATCGTTTGTCCCTGAAATGGAGACGTACGAAACATTAAAAAATGAAGGCAACTATAATCAAGCACATGAGCATATTAAAACTTTAAATGATGATATGAATTATTTAAAAAAAGATATGGACGAAATTCCTGACTTGATTAGAGAAGCACAAAAAGAATTACCTGGACAATTCCAAGATCTTAAATATGGGTGTAGAGACCTAAAAGTTGAAGGTTATGATTTAGACCATGTCAAGATTGACAGCACGCTACAAACATTGAAGACAGAACTTAGTTTTGTTGAACCAATGATTAGTAGATTAGAACTAGATGAAGCAAATGAAAAACTTAATAGTATTAATGATCGATTAGATGAGATGTACGATTTAATTGAACATGAAGTGACAGCCAAAAATGAAGTAGAAGAAACCAAAGAAGTTATTACTGATAATTTATTTAGAGCTAAAGAAATGAATTATACACTACAAACTGAAATCGAATATGTTCGTGAAAATTATTATATTAATGAAAGCGATGTTCAAAATGTAAGACAATTTGAAAATGAAATACAAAACATGATTGCTGTATACGATGATATCCTTAGAGAAATGTCAAAATCAGCAGTAAGATATAGCGAAGTTCAAGATAACTTGAAATATATCGAAGAACATGTTGATGTTATTAATGAGAAACAAGAAAAATTACAAAATCATTTAATTCAATTGCGTGAAGATGAAGCAGAAGCAGAAGAAAATATCTTACGTGTACAAAGTAAAAAAGAAGAAGTGTACAGAAAGTTACTTGCTTCAAACCTACCTAGTGTACCAGAACGCTTTATTATCATGAAGAATGAAATTGATTACGAAGTAAGAGAAGTAAATAAAAAATTCAGCGTACGCCCAATACATGTTAAACAGCTAAAAGATAAAGTTTCTAAAGTAGTACTACAAATGAATAAATTTGAAGATGAAGCTACTGATGTACTTGTGAATGCTGTTTATGCCGAAAAATTAATTGAATACGGCAACCGTTATCGTAAAGACAGCTCGAATATAGATAAGAGCCTAAACGAAGCAGAACGTCTCTTTAAAAATAACCGTTACAAACGTTCGATTGAAATTTCTGAGCAAGCTTTAGAAAGCGTAGAGCCAGGTGTTACAAAGCAAATTGAATCAAAAATTATCGGTTAAGTTCGGTTATAACTCATATTATATAGTAAGTTGACACGAAATGATTTAACATTTCGTGTCTTTTCTTTTTAATAAAAGCGAGTATAATGCTAAAGGGAAAACTTAAAAAGATTACGTGAAGCAAAGTTGAATACTATGTAGTTTATAATATATATAATGAATGGAGTGAACGCGGTGATATACTTAGATAATGCTGCGACGACAAAACCCAATCCTGAAGTGTTGGATACCTTTGTTAAAGTGAATCAGTCACTATATTTTAACCCTAACAGTCCACACCAAGCTGGATTACAAGCAGAACAATTACTGCAACAATCAAAGCAACAAATTAAAGATCTATTTGATTTGAAGCAATCATTTGATATTATCTATACAAGTGGCGCTACTGAAAGTAATAATATAGCAATTAAAGGTATTGCATATAAGAAAAAATCATTTGCCAATGAAATTATTACTTCAGTGCTAGAACATCCTTCAGTTTTAGAAGTAGTTCGTTCGCTTGAGGCAGAAGGTTTTATTATTAAATATGTAAATGTTTTAGATGATGGACAAGTAGATTTGAATCATTTAGAAACGTTAATGACAGACAACGTGGGATTAGTAACTTGTATGCATGTTAATAATATAATGGGGCAAATACAGCCTATTAAGGATATTGCTAATATTGTTCATCAATATCCTAAAGCGCATTTACATGTCGATGCAGTACAAGCACTGGGTAAAATACCGTTAATATTTGACGGCGTAGATACACTTAGTTTAAGTGGTCATAAATTTAATGGATTAAAAGGGCAAGGTGTACTCTTTGTTCGTAATATTCATCAATTAGAACCCATT
The DNA here is from genome assembly GCF_003697915.1 of Staphylococcus pseudoxylosus. GTDB lineage: Bacteria > Bacillota > Bacilli > Staphylococcales > Staphylococcaceae > Staphylococcus > Staphylococcus pseudoxylosus. The sequence continues at coordinate 211,573 of NZ_RCVN01000001.1, read as the reverse complement.
ATACATGGCGGTGGTCAAGAATATGGCGTTAGAAGTGGCACAGTGAACTTGCCAATGGATATAGCGATTGTAAAAGCAATGAAAGCAGCCGTAAATCAAACGTCTGCATTAAATAGTCAGTTACGTCGTTTTCATGATGAACTTAGCCAGTTCTTAACTCATTTTATGGGTGTGAAGATTAATTCACCCCAAGCAGGTGCACCGCATATACTGAATGTAGGCTTACCAGGTGTTAAGGGGGAAGTTTTAGTAAATGCATTTTCTAAAAATGACATTATGTTATCGACAACAAGCGCCTGTTCATCTAAAAAAGCGAGTCTTAATGAAGTGTTATCGGCTATGAATATACCAGTAAAACAAATTGAAGGTAGTATTCGAATTTCTATGGGAAGTCATACTACACCAGAAGATATACAAGGGTTTAAAGATAAATTTAAATTAGTTTATGAAGAAGTGAGGGATTTATTAGTATGATATATGATCATATATTAGTTAGGTACGGTGAGTTAACATTAAAAGGAGCTAACCGTAAAATATTTGTGAACAAATTACGCTCAAATGTAAAACGTTCACTAATGCCATTACAAGGATACACGGTAAAAGCAAATAGAGATAGAATGTATATAGAATTAGCGGAAGGTGCAGATATTGAAGAAATGTGCAACAGATTAAAAAAAGTCTTTGGTATTTATTCAATAAGCCCTGTATTAAAAATTGATAAAACAGTGGAAGCGGCAAAAGAGTTAGCTGTCCGATTTGCTAAAGAGTATGCACAAGATGACACTTTTAAAATTGATGTAAAGCGTTCGGATAAAAACTTCCCATATGACACATATGAATTACAAAGAACTTTAGGTGGAGCTGTATTAAGTGAAACGGATCATTTAAGCGTAGATGTACACAATCCTGATCACGTGATTAAAGTTGAAGTGCGTTTAGATGCCATTTACATGTATGATCAAGTGATTGCAGGCTCTGGCGGATTACCTGTTGGTACTGGAGGTAAAACTTTATTAATGCTATCTGGTGGTATTGATTCTCCAGTTGCCGGTATAGAAGTTATGCGTAGAGGTGTTACTGTAGAAGCAATACACTTCCATAGTCCACCGTTTACAAGTGAAAAAGCAAAAGAAAAAGTAATCGAACTAACGAGAATTTTATCAGAACATGTTGGACCAATTAAATTACACATTGTGCCATTTACAGCGCTGCAAAAACAGGTGAACAAAGAAGTTCATGAACGTTATACTATGACTTCAACACGTCGTATGATGATGCGAGTAGCTGACAAAGTGGTGCATGATATTGGCGCACATGCGATTGTAAATGGCGAGAATTTAGGCCAAGTTGCAAGTCAAACATTAAAGAGTATGTATGCGATAAATCATGTCACATCTACGCCTGTATTACGTCCTTTACTGACTTTAGATAAAGAAGATATTGTTAAAAAAGCTAAAGATATAGGTACATTTGATGTATCTATCCAACCATTTGAGGATTGTTGTACAATTTTCACTCCTAAAAATCCGGTTACTGAACCGGAATTAGAAAAAGTAGAAAAATATGAAAGTGGTTATGATTTTGAACCACTTGTACAACAGGCTGCGGACGAAATTGAGACATTATATATTACAAGCGATTATCAAAGTGAGAAAGATTCAGCTACACAAGCGCTAGCTGATGATCTATTTTAACTTTAAAAATTAATTAAACAAGGGGAGTGATGGGATGTTGGAATGGGACATATCTATCGTAATCATCATTATTCTTTTAGGGTTTTTGGCAGCATTTATTGATGCTGTTGTTGGAGGCGGCGGTTTGATTTCTATTCCTGCACTGCTAGCTGTTGGAATGCCACCGTCTATGGCCTTAGGTACAAATAAATTAGCGAGTGCATTTGGTTCAATGACAAGTGCTTTTCGATTTTTACGGTCAGGTAATGTAGATTTAAAAATTGTAGGGAAGTTATTCCCAATTGTATTTATTATGGCTATGGGAGGCGCAAGTATTGCAACATTCTTGCCCTCTCAGTTATTAAAACCTGTCGTCATTGTCGTATTAACAGTTGTAATGATTTATACGATTATGAAGAAGGATTGGGGTAATGTACGAACTTTCACAACATTAACGTTACCTAAAGCGATTTTATTTACATCTTTAATGGGATTGGTTGGTCTTTATGACGGCTTTCTTGGTGGCGGTACAGGGTCATTTATGTTGTTTATATTATTGATGTTTGGTTTTGATTTTTTAGGTGCAGCAGGAAATGCTAAAGTACTTAATTTTGCATCTAACTTAGGCGCATTAATTCTTTTTATCTTTTTAGATCAAGTAGATTATTTTTATGGCTTTATTATGGCAGCGAGTATGATTTGTGGTTCATATATCGGGGCGATGTTTGCTATTAAAAAAGGCGTTGGCTATGTTAAAGCTTTATTCATTATTGTTACTGCAATTTTGATTTTGAAAAATACATATGATTACATCATGCAAATAATGTAAAAGCATCTAATTTAATAAAACTAACGAAGTGATAAAATGCGGGTTTAGCAGTTGTTAAGTGGAAACATATACAACTGTAATACACATTTTTCTTGAAATTTAATTGTTGCGAAATTTATATGCACCATATGACAAGGCAGAACACTGAAATCAATTTTACGTTTACGATTTCTGTTCTGCCTTGTTTTGAATTGTTTGGTAAAAGGTATACATAAATGAATTAATTATGTTTAAATTAAGCGTGAGATAACAAAATTATTAAAATATAGGAGTGACTAGTAAATGTCGAAAAAACGCATGATTGCTATTATAATTGCGATCATTATAGTGGTTGGTGGTATAGTTATGAGTTCGATATCAGCTTTTGTAACCACAATGTTTAATGATTCGTCTTCTACAGCGATGGATCCCTTTACAGAAGAAATAGAGAAAGAAGGAAATTCTAGCAAACGTATTGCACATTTAACATTAAATGGAGAAATCGCTGAAGGCACGGGTGGTGGATTGTTCGGTGAAAGTGGCTATAATCATGAGTCTTTTCTTAAACAGTTAGATAACGTGAAAAAAGATGACACGATTAAAGGTATGTTATTAACCGTCAATACACCTGGTGGCGGCACATACCCAAGCGATGAAATATACGAAAAAATAAAAGAAATTAAACAGAAGAATAAAAAAGTATATGTACATATGGAATCGATGGCAGCATCAGGAGGCTATTATATTTCAGCGCCTGCCGATAAAATTTATGCAGGACCACAATCAATGACAGGTTCTATCGGAGTAATTATGTCCAGTGTCGATTATTCAGAATTACAGAAGAACTTAGGAATAAAAGAAAATGTGATTAAATCAGGCGACCATAAAGATATTTTAAGTAGTTCAAGAGAGATGACTTCAGAAGAAAGAAGTATCTTACAATCTGTATTAGATGATAGCTTTGATCGTTTTGTAAATATTGTTAAAGAAGGCAGAGACATGTCAGAAAGTAAAGTAAGAAAATTAGCTGACGGCCGCATTTATAGTGCACAACAAGCAAAAAGTAATGGCTTAATTGATGAAATTGGTTATGAAGATAAGACTATAGAAGCTTTACAGAAAGATATTAAATCTAAAGATGCTGAAGTATTTGAATATACAGAAGGCGGTGGATTCTTCTCTTCATTTTCAGATATGAAGACGAGCGTTTCTCAGTTTACAGATAGTTTTAAAGATATCAAATCAGTAATTAATAATGATACTAAAACTGAACCTATGTATCTATACGAAGGTTAGGTGTGACCATGGACAATATACAAAATGAATATAGAGATAATGAGAAAATAAGTAATGATAGCAAGCAAGTCGAAACAAGTGATCTTTACCACGAACAAATATCCAAAGCGTTATATGCAGGATTTGGAATAAGATTTTTCGCATTTATCATAGATTTGCTAATTATTTTTGGTGTAGAGAGTTTTATTTTGAAACCTATTTATCATTTTACAAACATTGATTCTTTAAAGTTGTGGATTGATTATTTTAGTGTTGGACACTTGCTAAATGCATTAGTTTTTTACTTGTATTTTGTACTACTTACGAAGTATTTTAAACAAACATTAGGGAAAATGATATGTAATGTAAGGGTTGAGCGTATAGACAGACAACGTTTGACTTGGCAAGATGTATTATTTAGAGAGTGGATAGGTCGTATTATTAGTGGTGTATTTATGAATTTACCATACTTGGTAGTTATATTTACGAACAAACATAGAGGTATTCACGATTATTTTGCAGATACGGTCGTTATAAAAAATAAATTAGATAAATTGTTTTATTTGAAGTAGTTTAACACAATTTATAAGTTGAATAGTTTATTTCAGAAACACAAACAGTTATAATTACAAAGTAAACACTTTTAATTTAGGAGGCGTTCTAATGGCGCAAATTACATTCAAGCAAGATCCAATTACTTTATTAGGTTCTCAAGTGAAAAAAGGAGAAACTGCACCGGATTTCGCTGTATTAGATAATGATTTAAATGAAGTAAACTTATCAACTTACGATGGTCAGAAAAAACTTATTAGTGTTGTACCATCTATAGATACTGGTGTTTGCGATCAACAAACACGTAAATTCAATGAAGAAGCTTCAAAAGAAGACGGCGTTGTATTAACTGTTTCTGTTGATTTACCATTTGCACAAAAAAGATGGTGTGCCTCAAACGGATTAGATAATGTTATTACATTAAGCGATCATAAAGATTTATCTTTTGGTAAAAACTATGGCGTTGTAATGGAAGAATTACGTTTGCTTGCACGTTCAGTTTTTGTCTTAGATAAAAATAATAAAGTTGTATATACTGAAATTGTTTCAGAAGGTACAGATTTCCCAGATTTCGATGCTGCTTTAGAAGCTTACCGTAGCATTTAATTCGATTAGTTTTAATAAAAATATCATATGTTAAAATATTGTTACACAGAAAAACAGTATCATTGACATTATAAAATTTACTGTCCATAATTATTTGGTAAAATAAGTTAGCTGAAACTAACTTGATTTCAATTAAATTATGGACAGTTTTTTTAGAAAGGACTATTAAATGACACAAGAAGAAACAGTAATGGAGAAGTTATTCCAGACATTAGATGAAAAAGCTAAAACGTTAAATGAAGATAATGGACAAAGTTTTATTGAGAATTTAGGACTTGCAATGGAGCATGTTTATACGAATCAAAGAGACTTGTTAGAACAAGCTACTTTGCAAGATAGAAGGAAAGCTTTTCAATTTGCTTATTTAAGTTTGATGCAAAATGAAGATATACAAGCGAATCATCAAATTACACCAGACTCTATAGGTCTAATCCTAGGTTTTCTATCTGAACGTTTCTTGAAAAATAGTGAAGCCATGCATATCGCTGATCTTGCGAGTGGAGCAGGACATTTAAGCGCCTCTGTTCATGAAGTACTTTCTGATCATACGTTAATGCATCATTTGGTAGAGGTCGATCCAGTATTATCTAGAGTAAGTGTGCATTTAGCTAATTTCTTAGAAATTCCATTTGACGTTTATCCACAAGATGCTATTATGCCATTACCGTTTGAAGATGCTGACGTTGTTATTGGTGATTTACCGATTGGATATTATCCGGTAGATGATAGAAGTAAGGAAATGGCACTCGGTTTTGAAGAAGGACATAGTTATTCACATTTCTTACTCATCGAACAGGCTATTACAGCAATGAAACCATCTGGTTATGCTTTTTTAGTTGTACCAAGCAATATTTTTGAAGGCGAAAATGTGAAACAGTTACAAAATTTCATTGCTACAGAAACAGAAATGCAAGCCTTTTTAAATTTACCAGCGACATTATTTAAAAATGAAAAAGCGCGTAAATCTATACTTGTATTACAGAAAAAAGAAACGAATGTAACCAAATCTGTAGAAGTTTTACTAGCAAATATTCCTGATTTCAAAAGCCCACAACAATTCCAAGGTTTTTTACAAGATTTAAATGCATGGATGCAAGAAAATCACCCTGAAAATTAAGCTGTAATATTCTTGTATTTGAACTGTATTAATGATTAAATAGATATGGATATTAAAAACTTAAAAAAATGGAGGCATTATGCTTATGTCAAAATTAATTTTGGCCATTAACGCTGGTAGTTCATCTTTGAAATTTCAACTTATTGAAATGCCGGAAGAGAAAATTGTAACTAAGGGACTTATTGAACGTATTGGGTTGAAAAATTCTATTTTCACTATTGAAGTGAACGGGGAAAAAGTAACTGAAACAAAAGACATCGAAAACCATGAAGATGCAGTTAATATTATGTTAGAAAGCTTTAAAGAACATGGTATTATTGAAAGTATTTATGATATTGATGGTACTGGCCACCGTGTTGTTCATGGTGGGGAAGTATTCCCTTCATCAACTTACGTAGATGATGAAGTAGAAAAACAAATTGAATCACTAAGTGAGCTTGCACCATTGCATAACCCTGCTAACTTAATGGGAATTCGTGCATTCCGTAAATTACTTCCTGAGATACCTCATGTTGCTGTGTTTGATACTTCATTCCATCAAACTATGCCAGAGAAATCTTATCTCTATAGTTTGCCGTATCAATATTACGAAGATTTTGGAATTCGTAAATATGGTTTCCATGGTACGAGCCACAAATACGTTTCTCAACGTGCTTCAGAAATCTTAGGCAAGCCTATTGAAGAGTTACGTATTATTTCATGTCATATTGGTAATGGTGCTTCTATTGCTGCTATTGATGGTGGTGAATCTGTAGATACTTCTATGGGCTTCACACCATTAGCAGGTGTGACTATGGGCACACGTTCAGGTAACATTGACCCAGCATTAATTCCATTCATCATGGAGAAAACTGGTAAAAACGCTGAAGAAGTTTTAAATACTTTAAATAAAGAATCTGGTTTATTAGGTATTTCAGGTACTTCTAGTGACTTAAGAGATATCATTGATGAAGCTAAAGAAGGCAAAGAAAGAGCGCAATTAGCACTTGATGTATTTGCTTCTCGTATCCATAAATATATTGGTTCATATGCAACACGTATGCATGGTGTAGATGTGATTGTATTTACAGCTGGCGTTGGTGAAAACTCAGATCCAGTTAGAGCAAAAGTATTAGAAGGTCTAGAATTTATGGGCGTTTATTGGGATGCTAAGAAAAATGAAGCAATTCACGGTGAAGAAGGATTTATTAACTACCCACATTCACCAGTTAAAGTCATTGTTATTCCAACAAATGAAGAAGTTATGATCGCACGTGATGTAGTAGAATTTGGTGACGTTAAATAATATTTATAATGATAGAATATTAGATGTAAGACCAAATAGATCTGATAAAGATATTATAAGCGAGCATTAAAATTAAAGCACCGCGGTTGCCTTATGCATAGCATGAGGTTCCCGTGGTGCTTTTTGTAAATGTTAAGCTATATTGCAGTGTTGAAATTACGTCTTGTTGTTTACTACTTCAAATACAATGAATTGTGATATTTGTGATTTGTTGAAGTTATTATCTGATACGACTACAAGTGAATCATTACCATTTGCTAGTTTTTTTCCAAATGTCATTCCTTCGATATTATCTACTTTATCTAATTGTGCATCGTTTAAATTAGCAACTAATTTCTTTTTAACTGGTGTTACTTCGGCATTTTGCAAAGTCTGTGTATCTTTTATGTCAGATGCATGATTAATATCTATTTTATAAATTCGGACATAGTTTTTAAATGTACCGTCTGATGACTGAACACTAGCTCTTTCTAATGTTAAAAATTCATGCTTATTAATTGCTAACATTTCAGAAACACCGTTTTCTGCTGTTTTGGCGTTGTTTCCTACATGGGGTACTGAATCGATTGGGTAGGCGTATTCTGATAATACATTACCTCGGCGATCATATTGTGTGATACGTGATAGGGCGCCTGAATCGGCTGTAGGAACAGGTCCGTCTTGTATTACTGGTGCTTCCATAGATGTCCATATAGATGTACCGTCAACTGAAAAAGTACTGCCTTCAATGGCTAAATTATTACGGAACCCTTTTTTTGATTGCGTATCCATTTTTAATGATTCGTTAATAGGCAATTCAGAAATAAAATTACCGTTTAAATTACTAAACCTGATAAATGGATTTAATCCTAAACTTCGATCACCTTCACTTGTATATAGAATATTGTTCGTCAAAGGATCAAAACGGATTGATTCTGGGTCTGCCACAATATCCTTTGATTTATTACTAAATTGTTTTTTACTAATATAATTACTACCATTTGGTTGTTTTAAGCTATTAACATTTTTAATATTTATGTTATTAAACTGACGAAGATTATAATTTAAATTCGCTTCATAAAATCTGGAAAAACTATGTTCCGAACGGTCGTCACTAAGGAGATACCATTTATTAGATTTTGGGTTATATGTAATGCCTGATATACCACCGACATTAGTTTTATTATAGGTTTGTTCATGTGGTATTGTTTTACTATCTATAAGTCTTAGCTTATCTACTTGATGAGAGTGTGGTGCAACGTCCTGTGCGCTTGTTGCGAAGGCATGAAGTGATATCATATTTATCATTACAGTAACGAGTAATGTAAGAAAGATGATTTTTGTGGCTTGTTGCATAACTGTTATGCTCCTTTCATATGCTTACTAATTAAAGGATAAGTTATGATTGTGAAGGATAGTTGAATATTGGATAACAATGTTGTAAAAGTGAGCGTTATAAACATGTTCGTTATGTAATACTAATCAATTAAATTATAAAAAGCAGGATAAAATGCCCGGCTAATATGAACAAAATATCCTGCTTCAAACCTTATTGTGTTTTAAGTGAATTATATCATTCACTATTCGTATGAACTTAACGTGCTTGGTATTGTGATCTGAATTCATCAGTAGCAACTTGTGGTTGGAAGTCTTCAGGAAGTTCTTCTGTACGTACAACTAATACATCACAAGGAGAATGACGCACAATAGCCTCAGACACTGAACCAACAATGAATCTTTCTACTGCATTTAAACCAGACGTACCACACATGATTAAATCTGCATCGACATCAGCAGCTAATTTTTTAGGAATAATTGCTTTTGGTGAACCGAATTCTAAACGTGTTTCGACATCAGTTACACCAGCATTTGTAGCGACTTCTTTATAACCTTTTAACAAATCTTCAGAGAAATTTTTAGATTTCTCAGTGAATTGCGCATCATATACTTCGTATGAAGAATATGTTCTTGAATCAATCACATTCACAACAGTAAGTTTTGAATCGTTACGTTTTGCTACGTCTACAGCCTTGTTAAATGCCCACTCTGCCTCATGTGATCCATCGACTGCTATTAAAATATTTTTATAAGTTAGCATCGTAATTACCTCCTTATTTTTCTTACTTATATTATACCACCGTTTACAGAATATTAACACAATTTGTATGTTGTAAAACTACCCTAAACTATGATTGCGCTTTCATTGGATACGCGTTACTATGAATTTGGAGGTGGATGAAATGATTATAGGTATTCCTAAAGAGATTAAAAATAACGAAAATAGAGTGAGTTTGTCGCCGAGTGGTGTACATGCACTAGTTGAACAAGGTCACACTGTTATCGTTGAAAAATCTGCAGGTTTGGGTTCATACTTTGAAGACGTGGACTACACTGCAGCAGGGGCTAAAATTGTTAATGAGCAAGCAGAAGTTTGGAACGTAGATATGGTCATGAAAGTTAAAGAACCATTAGAAGAAGAGTTCCAATATTTTAAAGAAGGCTTAATTTTATTTACTTATTTACATTTAGCGAACGAACCAGCTTTAACTCAAGCTTTATTAGATAATAAAGTTGTTGGTATTGCATATGAAACCGTGCAATTGCCAGATCGTTCGTTACCATTGTTAACTCCAATGAGTGAAGTAGCGGGACGTATGTCTGCTCAAATTGGAGCTGAATTTTTACAAAAATATAAAGGCGGCATGGGTATACTACTTGGTGGCGTACCGGGCGTTTCTAAAGGACGCGTATCAATTATCGGTGGGGGTCAAGCAGGTACAAATGCTGCAAAAATTGCGCTTGGACTAGGTGCAGATGTTACGATTTTAGATGTTAATCCTAAACGATTACAAGAATTAGAAGACTTATTTGATGGTCGCGTACACACAATCATGTCTAATCCTTTAAATATAGAGCAATGTGTGAAAGATAGTGATTTAGTCATTGGTGCAGTATTAATTCCAGGTGCTAAAGCTCCTAACCTTGTAACTGAAGATATGGTTAAACAAATGAGAGATGGCGCAGTCATAGTTGATATAGCTATTGATCAAGGTGGTATATTCGAAACAACTGACCGCATTTCTACACATGATGATCCAACTTATAAGAAACATGGTGTTGTACATTATGCTGTAGCAAATATGCCTGGTGCAGTTCCTCGTACATCAACGATTGCTTTAAACAATGCAACTCTACCATATGCGCAACAACTTGCTGGAAAAGGTTATTTAAAAGCATTACAAGATAATCAAGCATTGTCATTAGGTTTAAACACAATTAATGGTGAGCTTACTAATAAAGGTGTAGCTGAAGCATTAAAATTATCGTATACCGAGATTGAAAGCGCATTAAAATAATTATATAAAAATAAAAACTGGTAAGCCAATGTGAATTAACACATTATGGGCATTACCAGTTTTTTATTGATAAATATTTTATCCGAATTTAAAAAATCATCTTATTCGCTTTAAATTGATTTAGACGATTTTTGTTCCATGTACCTCTTGAAAAGGGAAAGCTTCAAGAAGTTCTTGTAAATTATCCTTATTTAATCCGCCACCAGGCATAATTTCGATATCGCCACCTGAATTAACGACTAATTTACCTAAATGATTTAAATTATCAAAGATATCAGTGTCACTAGGACCACCGTGCGTTAGTAATCTAGTGAATTTAAGGTCGATTAGTTGGTGTAGCGCTTTAATCTGACCGTGCTGATGAATTTCATCGAATGCCATATGACAAACAACTGGAATAGAATCAGCAAGTTGTTTTAATGTTTTCATTTGCCATTCATTTAAAACTGCATCTTGCGTCAGACAGCCAAATACAAAATAATCAACGTTAAATTGTTTTAGTGCCTTTATGTCACGTTGCATAATCTCGAAATCATATAGATTATAGACAAAATCTCCGCCACGTGGTCGAATCATTACCGCTATTTCCACATGGTTTGCGTGACATATTTCTGTAGCAATTTCGACCATGCCAATACTTGGTGTTGTGCCCCCAACAGTTAAGTTGTCGCATAGTTCAATACGATTCGCACCGTTACTTATCGCTTGTTCGACTTGTTGAATTGTTTCAACTACTGCCTCTTTAATCATTTTTCGTATCCAGTCAAGCTTTCATGTCCATCTTCGGTAACAAGAATGTCGTCTTCAATACGCACGCCTGCTACGCCAGGTACATAAATACCTGGCTCTACTGTAACCACCATACCAGCGACAAATTGATTTGTATTTGAACTAGAAACATCTTGATATTCATGTTCTTCTAGACCTAAACCATGACCTAATCTATGAGGGAAATATTCACCATAACCAGCATCACTAATAATATTACGTGCAATATCATCAACATCTTTAATCGTTACACCAGGTTTTATAGCAGCGATAGCCTCTTGTTCTGCTTTTAATACAATATTATAAATATCTTGCGCTTCATCACTCGGTGTGCCAAATCTAACAGTTCTTGTCATATCACTGCAATAATTATCATAAATTACGCCTAAATCAAATAATACAAATTCATCTTTTTGAAGTTGACGGTCACCTGGCGTGCCGTGAGGAGAAGCAGCGTGATCACCAAATAATACCATTGTATCGAAACTCATTTCGTTTACACCATAAGCTTTAATTTCATTTTCTATATGGTTAACAACTTGACGTTCTGTGACACCTTCTTTTAAAAATGCTACACCAATTTCAATACATTTATCTGCGAGTTCACACGCTTTTTTAATAGTAGCAATTTCATTTTCACTTTTAACATTTCGCAATTCTTTAATTGTTTGATCGATATCGCCAAATTGTTGGACTCCAAATGCATCTATCAGTGCACGTTGACGATGAAGTGTTAAGTGTTCTGCTTCAACAAGTAATTTATTGATTTTAAGAGGGTACTTATCTAAACCATTTTCTGTATCCAAATAGCCAATAACTTCTCCTTCAAATGGCGAATTTTTAACATCTTCCATTTCTAATTGTGGGCAAAATAAAATTTGCTCTCCGTTAGCTTTAATTAATAAAGCTAATAAACGTTCGTGAGGATCACTTAAGTAACCTGTGAAATAAAAGATGTTCAGTGGTGTAGTAATCCAAGCTGCATCAGCTTGTTGTGTTTGTAATTCTTTAGTAATCTGTTCTAATTTCATTTTATTCGTCCTCCTAAAATTATAATCATTTTAATTTTATGCCACTTCATGGAGGAATTCAAAAGTTAAATATTATATTATTCATATTTCATTCATTTATACATTAGTTTAATATAGCTCATAATTATTTTAAGTTAATTAGTGTGTTATAAGACAGTGGAATCGTGGTATAAATAAAATAAATAGATTTATGGGAGGAATTAAAATAATGAAACTTTCATTTCATGGACAATCAACAATATATTTTGAGGCGAATGGTAAGAAGGTCATTGTAGATCCATTTATTACGGGTAACGGTATGTCAGATTTAGATGCATCCACATTGGAAGTTGACTATATCATTTTGACACATGGTCATGGAGATCATTTTGGTGATACAATTGAACTAGCTAATAGAAACCACGCAACGGTTATTGGGTCTGCAGAATTAGGAGATTATTTAACTACATATCACAATGTAGAGCATGTTAGACCAATGAATATAGGTGGGAAAGCACAGTTAGACTTCGGAAGTGTCAAGTTTGTACAAGCATTTCATAGTTCAAGTTTAACAGATGATAATGGGGTGCCAGTATATTTAGGCATGCCAATGGGAGTTATTATAGAGGCTGAAGGTAAAACGATTTATCATACTGGAGATACAGGGTTGTTTAGTGATATGAAATTAATTGCTGATCGCCATCCTGTTGATGTATGCTTTATTCCAATTGGCGATAATTTTACAATGGGTATAGACGACGCTAGTTATGCAATAAATACTTTTATTAAACCTAACATTACAGTGCCAGTGCACTATGATACGTTTGAGCTTATTGAACAAGATCCTAATGCGTTTAAAGATGCTGTTACAACAGGAGAGGTTCAAATATTGAAGCCTGGTGAAGCAGTAAAATTTTAAACATGATATAAAATACAACCTAATTTATATAGAAAAGCCTGAAGTACTTTATAGAACTTCAGGCTTTTTATAATTACTTTACTATTAATACAGGGATGCGTGCTCTTTTAGCAACCTTATGACTTACACTGCCTAAGACAAACTTTTTCTTATCTTCAGCTTTTCGGTTACTAAGTACAACAATTTCATATTTACCACTGTTAGCTTCTCTGACTAATTGCTCTTTGGCATTGCCGCGGACTATAATTTCGTCATAATCAATACCGTATTCTTTTAAAGCGTTACGTGTACTCTCGAGACCTTCGCTACGTTTTTCTACGAGTTTATCTAAATGAACACCGGATTTGATTGATGCTTGTGCATCCTGTTCGCTAATTGCATTTAAAATTGTAACCTTTGTACCTTCTCCTGCTAATTTTGAAACTTCATCAAGTGCTTTTTCATTTTTAAGTGTTGTATCAACACCAAGTAAAATATTTTTGAACATTGTTCATCCCTCCTTACCTTCATTCTAATAAAAGTTTATTGATAAAGCCAACTAAAATATTGGATTTAACATATTAAATTATTAATAAAGCTGTTTTATATAATTTTAAGGAAATCTTTTTACTTTTATCGATATAAATTATTTTATTTGGTTTGTTACATCGCATTTTTAGTTATAAAAAGTTATAATATGATAGAAACTGTTCAAAATAAATGAGGTTATTGAAATGACAAAGCATGAACAAATTTTATCATATATAGAATCTCTAGCAGTTGGTCAAAAAATTTCTGTTAGAAAAATTGCGAAAGATCTCAATGTCTCTGAAGGGACAGCTTATCGTGCTATCAAAGATGCTGGCCAAATTGGTTTAGTAGCTACAATTGATAGGGTCGGAACTGTTCGCATTGAGAAAAAATCACGAGAACAAATTGAACAATTAACTTTTGCTGAAATTGTAAAGATTATAGATGGTCAAGTACTTGGTGGTAGAAATGGATTAATTAAAACGCTCACAAAATTTGCAATAGGTGCGATGGAAATAGAGGATGTTGTAAAATATTTAAGTACGCACACTTTGCTAATTGTTGGTAACCGTAAAGACGTGCAATTAGCAGCATTGAAAAGAGGCAGTGCAGTACTGATTACAGGTGGGTTTAATACGTCACCTGAAATAATCAAATATGCAGATGACCATGATTTACCTATACTTTCATCGAATTATGATACATACCTAGTTGCAAATATTATTAATAGAGCAATGTATAACCAAATGATTCGCAAAGAAATTTTAGTCGTTGAGGATATCGTTAAACCTGTCAATGAAGACACAGTCGTCTTCGATCATATGTCGCTCAATGATTATAAAGTTAAAGCAAGTGAAACAGGTCACTCAAGATTTCCAGTTATTGATGACGAATGGCGACTTGTCGGTATAGTGACTAGCAAAGAGATTATAAAGATGCAAGAAAATGATACGCTTGCACAATTTATGACAAAAGCACCAATTCATGTACAATTGTCAACAACTGTTGCTAATTGTGCACATATGATGATTTGGGAAGGTATTGAATTATTACCGGTGATTACGCCGAGCAAGAAGCTTATAGGAGTCATCACAAGAAAAGATGTACTGACAGCCATGCAACTATTGAGTAGACAACCTCAAGTCGGTGAAACAATTAATGATCAAATTGCCAAGCACATTACGATTGCTAATGATGGTATACAAGTGCAAACCACTCCGTTACTAACTAACCAATATGGTACATTAAGCAAAGCAGTTTTCGTAGCAATCATAGAAGAAACAGTACGATATGAAATGAGAAAACTAAAAAAACTAGAAGTTATGATAGAAAGTTTGAATATTATCTATATCAAAACAGTTCAAATTGAGTCGGAAATACATGTACATTATGAAATGTTAGATGTCGGAAGAAATTTTGCTAAATTAGAAATAACAATGACCAGTGATAGTCAACAAGTAGCTAAAGCAATGATCATTTGCCAGATGATAGATTAAATATAAAAGTGAAAAGGAAGTATAGAGATGACTAAAGCGTTTAACCAAATTATGCAAGAAATAGAAGCAGCAGAAACGATTATTATACATAGGCATGTAAGACCAGATCCAGATGCTTATGGTTCACAATTAGGATTGAAAAATTATCTGAAATTAAAGTTCCCAGACAAGTACATATATGCAGTAGGGGAGTCAGAACCTTCATTAGACTTTATAGGAACATTTGATGAGATTGCTGATGACCAATATAAAGACGCACTCGTAATTGTTTGTGATACTGCCAATGCGCCTAGAATTAGTGATGAACGTTTTGACAAGGGACGTATGTTAATCAAGATTGACCATCATCCAGCAGTAGATCAATATGGTGATATTAACTACGTGAATGATCAAGCATCTTCAACAAGTGAAATTATATTTGATTTTATAGAACATTTTAACGATTTATCAATAATTGATGCTTCAGTAGCGAGAGTACTTTATTTAGGTATTGTAGGCGATACAGGACGTTTCCTATTTAACAATACGACGCCTCATACAATGAGTGTGGCAAGCCAATTGTTGACCTTCCCATTCAGCCATAATGAAGAGCTTAATAAAATGGGTGAAAAAGATCCGAAATTATTACCTTTCCAAGGATATGTCTTACAACATTTCGATTTGAATGACAAAGGATTTTGTAAAGTCATCATTACCAAAGATATCCTCGAACAATTTGATATTGCAGCAAATGAAGCGTCATTATTTGTAAATACCATTGCAGATATACAAGGTTTGAAAATATGGGTATTTGCTGTAGATGAAGGGTCTGAAATTAGATGTCGTATTAGATCTAAAGGGATCATTATCAATGATGTTGCTAGTGACTTTGGAGGCGGCGGACACCCAAATGCTTCAGGTGTATCGGTGAGCGATTGGGATCGTTTTAATGAATTGGCAGACGCATTAAATAATAAATTGTAGAAAGATTGGAGGTATTTGCTGATGGTAGTACATTTAAATGTTCATACGACGTATGATTTGTTGTATTCCAGTTTGAGAATTAAAGATGTCGTTGCTAAAGCTGCTAAAGAAGGTTATACAGCATTAGCTATAACAGATACAAATGTATTATATGGTTATCCACAATTTTATGATGCATGTATCGCAGCAAATATTCATCCTATCTTTGGTATGACTGTTAACGTTACAGATGGATTAGATGTCGTTGAAACAATAGTATTAGCACGAGACAATACAGGTCTTAAAGATTTATTTAAGTTATCTTCTGCTATAAAAATGAAAGAAAAAACAGAAACCCCTATAGAATGGTTGAAAAAATATATAGAACACCTTGTCGTTATTTTTAAAGATGTCTCATCATCTAATGAGGCGTTAGTAACAAAATTTGAGGGTTACCCATACGTATATGTCAACCACACGAGCCAATATACATTTAATTTGCCAGTTGTATGGGCACAAAGTACGCGTTATCTAAATCAACAAGACTCAGATACACTAACCGCATTATCAGCGATTAAAGATAATAGTAAACTAGATTTAGTGAGTGAACCGATAGATTATGATGCGCATCTATATTCAAAAACACAACGAGACGATTTAGGATTAAGTGAAGCAGTATGGGAACATACAAATCAGCTTGAAAATATCTGTCAAGCTGAGATAACGTATAACCAATCTCTCTTGCCTAAATTCAAAACGCCAAATAATACACAGTCAAAACAATATTTATGGCAAATATTGGAGACGAAATTAAATGATTTGAATTTAAATCAACAGCATTTTGAAACTTATAAGCAACGGTTGTTACATGAATATAAAGTTATTACTGACATGGGCTTTGAAGATTATTTCTTAATTGTAAGCGATTTGATTCATTACGCTAAAACACATGATGTATTAGTAGGCCCAGGACGTGGTTCAGCAGCTGGGTCTTTAGTCAGTTATCTATTAAATATTACAACGATAGATCCTATTCAATACAACCTCTTATTCGAACGTTTTTTAAATCCAGAACGTGTGACAATGCCAGATATTGATATAGATTTTGAAGATACACATCGAGATAAGGTGATTCAATACGTCCAAGAGAAATATGGTGATAATCACGTTGCGGGTATTGTCACTTTTGGTCATTTACTTGCAAGAGCTGTGGCTAGGGACGTGGGTAGAATTATGAGTTTTGATGAAATAACATTGAATGAAATTTCGAAACTAATACCGCATAAATTAGGAATTACATTGGATGAAGCTTATCAACAAGCAGATTTTAAGCAGTTTGTTCATCGTAATCATCGTAATGAACGTTGGTTTGAAATATGTAAAAAACTAGAAGGGCTCCCACGTCATACTTCTACACATGCGGCTGGCATAATTATAAATGACCATCCACTTTACGATTATGCGCCACTCACTTTAGGTGATACAGGCTTGTTGACACAATGGACGATGACAGAAGCAGAGAGAATCGGACTGTTAAAAATTGACTTCTTAGGATTAAGAAACCTCTCAATTATTCATCAGATTGTGAAACAAGTAAAACATGACATGCAAATAGATATTGATATTGAACAAATACCTTTCGATGATAAGCAAGTATTTCAATTATTATCCCAAGGTGACACGACTGGTATTTTCCAGTTAGAATCTGATGGGATTAGAAATGTATTGAAGCGGTTACAACCTGAACATTTCGAGGATATAGTTGCCGTTACCTCACTTTATCGCCCTGGACCAATGGAAGAGATACCAACTTATATCGCTCGTCGACATGACCCAGACAAAGTGCAATATTTACATCAAGATTTAGCACCAATATTATCAAAGACCTATGGTGTGATTATATATCAAGAACAAATTATGCAAATTGCGAGCAAGTTTGCGAATTTCAATTATGGTGAAGCCGATATTTTACGTCGAGCAATGAGTAAAAAAAATCGGGCTGTACTTGAAAGTGAGAGACAACATTTTGTTCATGGTGCGATGAAAAATGGTTATGAAGAAGCATTGAGTAAACAGATTTTTGATTTAATCTTAAAATTCGCTGATTATGGCTTTGCTCGTGCGCACGCAGTTAGTTATTCAAAAATTGCCTATATTATGGGGTATTTAAAAGTACATTATCCAAACTATTTTTATGCGAATATATTAAGCAACTCAATTGGTAGCGAGAAGAAGACTGCACAAATGATTGATGAAGCAAAACATCAAAATATCAATATATTAGCGCCCAATATTAATTATAGTCATTGGTTTTATAAAGCAACTAATAAAGGAATATACTTGTCTATTGGAGCGATAAAAGGTGTTGGATATCAAAGTGTCAAACTTATTGTTGATGAACGAAAAGAAAATGGATACTACAAAGATTTCTTTGACTTTACAAGACGTATTCCTAAAAGAATTAAATCTAGAAAATTATTAGAAGCATTGATACTTGTAGGGGCATTTGATACATTAGGTAAA
Source organism: Staphylococcus pseudoxylosus (assembly GCF_003697915.1). Classification (GTDB taxonomy): domain Bacteria; phylum Bacillota; class Bacilli; order Staphylococcales; family Staphylococcaceae; genus Staphylococcus; species Staphylococcus pseudoxylosus. The sequence continues at coordinate 192,754 of NZ_RCVN01000001.1, read as the reverse complement.
AATCGTGCGACATTATTACAATCTATAGACCAAGTGTTAGATGATGTTTCAGATGTTGAACAAGATGGTTTTATATTTGATGTACTCACACCTAAAACGAATTATGAGGATAAAGAAGAATTGCCTGATAAGGTGCTAAGCGATTACGAAAAAGAATACTTAGGATTTTATGTGTCAACGCATCCAGTTGAGAAAGCATTTGAACAAAAGCAATATCTAGGTATTTATAAATTAGCCAATGCGAGAGATCATCAACCTATCTTCATTCAAATCGAAGGCTTTAAAAAAATCAGAACGAAAAATGGTCAAAATATGGCTTTTATAACTTTGAATGATGGCATTAATAATTTAGATGGTGTTGTTTTCCCTGAGACATTTAAAAAATACGAAACAGAATTGAACAAAGATCAAATGTTAATAATAAGTGGGAAATTTGAAAAAAGAAATAATAAACAGCAACTTATTATTAACAAAATCGAATCAATTGAAAGTTTTGAGCAATCCAAACTGCAACATGCACAAAAAATCGTTATTCGTAATCATAATAATGCGTTAGAGATAGATCGAATTTTAATGAATGATTCAAACGAAAATAATATGCCGGTACAATATTTTGATGAAAGTCAAAATGTAATAAAGACAATTGGCTTTGTTCCTAGAGAAAATAATATAATAGAAAAATTGATTCAACACTTTTCACCATGGGATATTCGAATTATTTAACTTTAATAGCGCTATAAACTATGGTATAGTAAACTGATGGTTGAGCATAAATTTGCCATCAGTTTTTATTTTCTATAAATTAAGATTCTAAAAATATATAATAATTTAGCTGTATATATATTTTTATTACAAATAATAACTTCAAGCGTAATTTGGCAAAAATGTTAACGATATCATTTGTAATTTGAGTTGCTTTGTAATAAAAATATATATGAAATGATATTTATACTAATCGAATGTAAAGGGGTAGGTTTACATGACTTTGAGAGACGACGCTTTAGAAATGCACAGAAGAAATCAAGGAAAATTACAAGTTTCACCCAAAGTAAAAGTTACAAATAAAGAAGAATTGAGCTTAGCTTATTCTCCGGGTGTAGCAGAACCGTGTAAAGAAATTCATGAAGATAAGCGAAAAGTTTTTGAATATACAATGAAAGGTAATACAGTAGCAGTTGTTACTGACGGTACAGCAGTTTTAGGTTTGGGCGATATTGGACCAGAAGCGAGTATACCTGTAATGGAAGGTAAAGCTGTACTCTTTAAGAGCTTCTCAGGAATTGACGGTGTACCAATTGCGTTAGACACAACGGATACAGACGAAATTGTTAATACAGTGAAATTACTAGAACCTAATTATGGTGGTATAAACCTAGAAGATATTTCTGCACCACGTTGTTTTGAAATTGAGGAACGTTTAAAAAAAGAAACGAAAATTCCTGTTTTTCATGATGATCAACACGGTACAGCCATTGTTACGGTTGCAGGTATGATTAATGCATTAAGAATTGTAGACAAAGATCTATCTGATATTAAAGTAGTACTAAACGGTGCTGGAGCAGCAGGTATCGCTATCGTAAAATTACTTTATTCTTATGGTGTAAGAGATATGATTATGTGTGATTCAAGAGGTGCGATTTATGAAGTTCGTTCATTTGGTATGAACGATACAAAATCTTATGTTGCAAGATGGACAAACAGAGATAAAATAGATGGTAGTTTAAGTGATGTTATTAAAGATGCTGATGTATTTATTGGTGTATCAGTAGCAGATTTATTATCAAAAGAAATGGTGGAGTCGATGGCAGATGACCCAATTATCTTTGCTATGGCAAACCCAAATCCAGAAATAAATCCAGATGTAGCAAAAGAAGCTGGCGCTAAGGTCATTGGTACGGGTCGTTCAGATTATCCTAACCAAATTAATAATGTGTTAGCATTCCCAGGTATTTTCAGAGGTGCTTTAGATGTAGAAGCTACACATATTAATGAATCAATGAAGCAAGCTGCAGTTGAAGCAATTGCAGATTTAATTAAACCTGACGAGTTAAACGCGGATTATTGTATCCCAGGTCCTTTTGATAAACGCGTAGCACCTTCAGTAGCTAGAGAAGTTGCGAAAGCTGCAATGGAATCAGGTGTTGCTAGAATAGACGTTAATCCTGAAGATGTTTATGACAAAACAATGAAATTAACAGACTTAGATAAATAATATTCATTAACGCTGATCACATATATTATTTAAGAATAATATTGAACTAAGATCGCGATGGTTAAGTGGAGGTTTACAATGTTTAAAGATTTTTTCAATAGAAGCAGTAAAAAGAAAAAGTACGTAACTGTATCTGATTCGAAACAAAGTGATGTACCAGCAGGGATTATGACAAAATGTCCTAAATGTAAAAAAATTATGTATACAAAAGAATTAGCAGAAAACTTAAATGTTTGTTTTAATTGCGATCATCATATTGCTTTAACGGCACATAAACGCATTGAGGCTATTTCAGATGAAGGTACGTTTACTGAGTTTGATAGAGGAATGACCTCAGCTAATCCATTAGATTTTCCGAGTTATGAAGAAAAAATTCATAAAGATCAGCAAAAAACTGGTTTGAATGAAGCTGTCGTTACAGGAACAGCACAGTTGGATGGCATTACATATGGTGTCGCTGTAATGGATGCTCGGTTCAGAATGGGCAGCATGGGATCAGTATTAGGTGAGAAAATTTGCAGAATTATTGAACACTGCATCGAAAATCGTTTACCATTTATTTTGTTTTCAGCGAGTGGTGGTGCAAGAATGCAAGAGGGTATTATTTCATTAATGCAAATGGGTAAAACAAGTGTATCGTTAAAGAGACATGCTGATGCTGGTTTATTATATATTTCATATATAACAAATCCAACAACAGGTGGAGTTTCAGCAAGTTTCGCATCTGTTGGTGATATCAATATTAGTGAACCTAAAGCATTGATAGGTTTTGCGGGTAGACGTGTTATTGAACAAACTATCAATGAAAAATTACCTGATGATTTCCAAACATCTGAGTTTTTATTAGAGCATGGACAATTAGATAAAGTTGTTCATAGAAAAGAAATGAGAACGACACTCTCTAATATTCTAAAAATGCATCAAGAGGTGAAAATAAATGCTTGATTTTGAAAAGCCACTTTTTGAAATAAAAAATAAAATCGAATCCCTAAAGGAATCTCAAGAAAAAAATGATGTGGATCTTCAAGAGGAAATAGAAATGCTTGAAGCATCTCTAGATAGAGAAACTGAAAAAGTATATACTAACCTTAAACCATGGGATCGTGTGCAACTAGCACGTTTACAAGAACGACCAACATCATTAGACTATATTCCGTATATCTTTGATTCATTTATTGAATTACATGGAGATAGAAACTATAGAGATGACCCAGCAATGATTGGTGGTATAGGTTATTTAAATGGACAACCAGTTACTGTTGTAGGACAACAACGCGGTAAAGATACAAAGGATAATATTTATCGTAATTTTGGTATGGCGCATCCAGAAGGTTATCGCAAGGCGTTGAGATTAATGAAACAAGCTGAAAAATTTAATAGACCGATTATTACTTTTATCGATACAAAGGGTGCTTATCCAGGTAAAGCTGCAGAAGAGCGTGGTCAAAGCGAATCTATTGCACGAAACTTAGTGGAAATGGCCGCATTAACTGTACCTGTTATTTCAATTGTTATTGGTGAAGGTGGTAGTGGTGGTGCTCTAGGATTAGGTATTACAAACCGAATATTAATGCTTGAAAATAGTACATATTCAGTAATCTCGCCAGAAGGTGCATCAGCATTATTATGGAAAGATAGTAACCTTGCAAAAATAGCAGCAGAAACGATGAAAATCACTGCAGAAGATTTACATGAATTAAAGATTGCAGACGAAGTAGTCAAAGAGCCTTTAGGTGGAGCGCATCAAGATGTTGAAACACAAGCTCAAAATATTAAACGTACTTTTGAGGCACATTTAAAAGATTTAAGTTCGTTCAGTAAAGAACAACTTGTCGAAGATCGTTATCAAAAATTTAGAACGATAGGCTCTTATAAAGAATAAAATAGTAAACAAAAGGAAGTTCTAATAACCTAGGGCTTCTTTTTGTTTTTTAAAGTAAAAACTATTTAATTTGTTTAATTATTTTAAATAAAAGGTATTAAATAAAAGGTCTAAAGTTCTATTTATAATTAAATTAAAGGAAACGCTTTCTAAAAGATTCGTTGGATTAAAAACGTTTACATTAGTCACAAAGCCTTATTTTAATGGCACCAGGCTAAATTTTATGGTATTTTTAGAATAAGAAATACATGTTAGAAAGGTATGTCGTCATGAAAAAAATTGCAGTGTTGACAAGTGGTGGAGATTCTCCAGGCATGAATGCAGCAGTAAGAGCTGTAGTTAGAAAAGCGATTTACAATAACATTGAAGTTTATGGTGTTTACCAAGGCTATCAAGGTTTGTTAAACGATGATATCGAGAAACTTGAACTCGGTTCAGTGGGTGACACAATTCAACGAGGCGGAACTTTTTTATATTCAGCAAGGTGTCCTGAATTTAAAGAAGCAGAAGTTCGTAAAAAAGGTATTGAGAATTTACGTAAAAGAGGCATCGAAGGACTTGTAGTTATTGGCGGTGACGGTAGCTATAGAGGTGCACAACGTATAAGTGAAGAATGTGAAGAAATCCAAACGATAGGTGTTCCGGGTACGATTGATAATGATATCAACGGTTCCGACTTTACAATTGGATTTGATACAGCATTAAATACTATAATTGATTGTGTTGATAAGATTCGTGATACAGCATCAAGTCATGCCAGAACGTTTATCATTGAAGTCATGGGTCGTGATTGTGGTGATTTAGCACTTTGGGCTGGTCTTTCAGTCGGTGCAGAAACAATCATTGTTCCTGAAGTTGAGACAGATATGAAAGATGTAGCTGAAAAGATTGATAATGGTATTAAACGAGGCAAAAAACATTCAATTGTTATGGTTGCTGAAGGTTGCATGTCAGGTGAAGTTTGTGCTCAAGAACTGACTAAATACATTAATGTTGACGCTCGTGTTTCTGTGCTTGGACACATCCAACGTGGTGGTAGCCCAAGTGGTGCAGATAGGGTTCTAGCTTCACGTCTTGGTGGCCATGCAGTGGATTTACTGTTAGAAGGTAAAACTGCGATTGGTGTTGGGATTAGAAACAATGAACTTACTGATACGTCATTTGAAGAAATATTTAGATCAAATGAACATGAATTTGACTTTGAAACTTTTGAATTAACGAACGAATTATCTATATAAAATACTGGGAGGAAATAATAATGAGAAAAACTAAAATTGTTTGTACAATTGGACCTGCGTCTGAATCAGAAGAAATGCTTGAGAAATTAATTAAAGCTGGAATGAATGTGGCGCGTTTAAACTTCTCTCATGGTGACCATGCAGAACATAAAGCGAGAATCGATACTATCCGTGAAGTTTCTAAGAGATTAGGAAAAACCGTTGGGATTTTACTAGATACGAAAGGTCCTGAAATCCGTACACACAACATGCAAAATGGTGTGATTGAACTTGAAAAGGGCAATGAAGTAATCGTTAGTATGACTGAAGTAGAAGGCACTTCAGACAAATTCTCAGTAACTTATGATAACCTTATCAATGACGTAGACGAAGGTTCTTATATCCTTTTAGATGATGGTTTAATCGAATTACAAGTTAAATCAATTGATAAAGCTAATGGCGAAGTTCTTTGTGATGTTTTAAACACAGGAGAATTAAAAAACAAAAAAGGTGTTAACTTACCAGGAGTAAAAGTTAGTTTACCAGGTATCACTGATAAAGATGCTGAAGATATTAAATTCGGTATCAGTGAAGGCGTAGATTTTATCGCGGCAAGTTTCGTACGTCGTCCAAGCGACGTATTAGATATCCGTAAATTATTGGAAGCACAAAAAAATACAAATATAAGTATTATTCCTAAAATTGAAAACCAAGAAGGTATTGATAATATCAAAGAAATTCTTGAAGTATCTGATGGTTTAATGGTTGCCCGTGGTGACATGGGTGTTGAAATCCCACCTGAATCAGTACCAATGGTACAAAAAGATTTAATTAGACAATGTAATAAATTAGGTAAACCTGTTATTACAGCAACACAAATGTTAGATTCTATGCAACGTAATCCACGTGCTACACGTGCAGAAGCTAGTGACGTTGCTAACGCAATTTATGATGGTACAGATGCTGTTATGCTTTCTGGCGAAACAGCTGCAGGACAATACCCTGAAGAAGCTGTTAAAACTATGCGTAATATCGCAGTTTCAGCAGAGGCTGCTCAAGATTATAAAAAACTATTATCTGACCGCACTAAATTAGTTGAAACTTCATTAGTTAACGCAATTGGTGTATCAGTTGCACATACTGCTTTAAACTTAAGCGTTAAAGCAATTGTTGCTGCTACAGAAAGTGGTTCAACTGCACGTACAATTTCTAAATACCGTCCACAATCAGATATTATTGCTGTGACACCTAGTGCTGAAACAGCACGCCAATGTGCTTTAGTATGGGGTATCCACCCAGTAGTTAAAGAAGGACGTAAGACAACAGATGCATTATTAAATAATGCGGTAGCCACTGCAGTTGAAACTGAAAGAGTTCAAAATGGTGATTTAATTATTATCACTGCTGGTGTACCAACAGGTGAAAAAGGTACTACAAACATGATGAAATTACACCTTGTTGGAGACGAACTTGCTAAAGGTCAAGGCGTTGGAAGAAACTCAGTTGTCGGACAAACATTAGTCGTGAATGACGCTAGTGAATTAGAAGGTAAAGATTTATCAGAATCAATTATCGTTACAACTTCTGTAGATGAAACACTTGTACCTTATATTGAGAAAGCAATCGGTCTTATTACAGAAGAAAATGGTATTACATCACCAAGTGCGATTATTGGTTTAGAAAAAGGAATTCCTACAATCGTTGGTGTTGAAAATGCTACTTCAAATATCCAAAATGACGTTTTAATTACTGTAGATGCTAATCAAGGAAAAATCTTCGAAGGTTATGCAAACGTACTATAATCTAAACAAGTTTTCGATTAGCAGCTTAGTTTAAAACTTATAATAATTAGGGACAAATTTGTCCAAGTATATAGTAAAAAGACGAAGTCATTAATAAAAATGACTTCGTCTTTTTATTATATTCGCAATAATAAATGCCATCTAAATTCTGTTAAGTACATAGATATAAAAAACCGGAACATCATTTGATGTCCCGGTTTTCTAAGTTTTTATTTGTTATTACTGTTGCTTGCGAGATACCTGTTTATATCTGAGATACATAAGAGTTAATAAGATAAACCAGATAGGTGTTAAAAATACTGCTATTCTTGTATCAGTGTTTACAAATAATAAACAAAAAACTAATAAGAAGAAAGTTAAAATAGCATACCCCATATATTTTCCACCTGGTAATTTAAATGTTGCTTTTTTATGTAATTCAGGATTTCTACGGTGATAATTAATATAAGCTACAGTGATTAAGCCCCAAACAACAATGAATAATACAGTTGAAACTGTAGTGATGTATGTGAAGACAAGTGTTGCATTTGGAATAATATAGTTTAACAGTGCTGCAATCATAAGCAATGCACACGAAACAAATATTGCAATATGTGGCACGCCATTTTTATTTGTTTTCTCAAAGTAAGGTGGTGCTTGTTTTTGTGTCGAAAGTCCAAATAACATACGACTATTTGAAAATATACCACTATTACAAGAAGAAGCTGCTGCTGTTAATACTACAAAGTTTATAATTCCTGCTGCAAAAGGTATACCAATCAGTGCAAACAGTCTCACAAATGGGCTTTCTTCTGGGTTGATTTGATTCCATGGAATGATGGACATGATAACAGCTAATGCACCTACATAGAATACTAAGATACGAATAGGCACACTGTTAACAGCTTTAGGTAGTGTCTTTGTTGGATCTTTCGTCTCTCCAGCTGTGACTCCTATAAGTTCAATACCTACAAACGAGAATAACGCCATTTGGAAAGACATTACGAAGCCGCTCATACCTTTAGGGAATATGCCATTGTTATATAGGTTGGTTAATGACGCATGACCAAATTGTGTGTCATAAGCCATAATAATCATAATTGCACCCACTATAATTAAAGCAATAATTGTAAATATTTTGATAAGTGCAAACCAAAACTCTAACTCACCAAATAGTTTAGCACTTAATAAATTTAGTGACATTAATACAAGTACACAAAATAGTGCGCTTATCCAATTTGGTATGTTTGGAAACCAAAAACTAACATACTTTGCAACAGCAGTTACTTCTGCCATGCCTGTAATAATCCAACAGAACCAATAAGTCCATCCTGTTACAAAACCTGCAAATGGGCCAATATAATGATTGGTGACATCTGCAAATGATTTGAAATTCGTGTTTGTTACTAATATTTCTCCCAGTCCACGCATAAACATAAAAAGCATAAAACCAATTATGATATATGTAAGTAAAATAGAGGGGCCAGTTAACGCGATAGTTTGACCTGCTCCTAAAAATAGTCCTGTACCAATTGCTCCCCCGATTGCAATTAGCTGGATGTGACGATTACTTAGTTCTCTTTGTAATTCATGATTAGCCATAAAATTATACTCCTTTATTTAGTTAATTATTATTATGCTATGCAATATAAAATAAAACAACTATTTTTTTAAACAGAGTCTATAGCGTTTAGTATAATAATACATTAATTATTTGTTATTAATCATGATAACCAATTAAAATGCTATAAAAATTGAAGTGAGACAGTTTCCATATTAAAATGAATTTATAACAATGCAAGAGATAGAAGTGTGTTAAAGGGCATATAAATAAATAAGTATTTCATATTGATTTGATAAGAAAATACACTCAAAATATTCACAAAAGAGTCAAGATTGGATATAATGAGTTGTGAAAGCCATTTCATAATGAAATAGAAAAGGGGAATTTATATATGGCAGAGTTACAGAAAGGTTTAGAAGGGGTAATTGCATCTGAAACGAAAGTAAGTTCTATTATCGATAGCCAATTAACTTATGCTGGTTACGATATTGATGACTTAGCACAGAATGCTGAATTTGAAGAAATCATCTTCTTATTATGGCATTATCGATTGCCAAATGAGGATGAATTAAAAGACTTAAAACAAAAGCTTTTTGAATATATGACTTTAAATCCTAGAGTGTATAACCACTTTAAAGAATACGCGACAGGCAACGTTCATCCAATGACAGCTTTAAGAACTTCAGTTTCATATATTGCTCATTTTGACGAGCATGCAGAAGATGAAGAAGAAAGTCAAACACTGGACCGAGCTATACGTATTCAAGCCAAAATTGCTTCATTAGTTACGGCTTATGCACGTGTGAGAGAAGGAAAAGACATTGTTAAACCAAGTAGTGATTTAAACTATGCGGGGAACTTCTTGTACATGTTAAGAGGAGAACTACCTTCTGAGATTGAAATTGAAGCATTTAATAAAGCACTGGTATTACATGCAGATCATGAATTAAATGCATCAACATTTACAGCTAGATGTGCAGTATCTTCATTATCAGATATGTATTCAGGAATTGTAGCGGCTGTTGGTTCATTAAAAGGGCCACTTCACGGCGGTGCAAACGAACGTGTAATGAGCATGCTATCTGAAGTGAAATCTATTGATGAAGTCGATGAATATATTGATAATAAAATTAAAAACAAAGAAAAAATCATGGGCTTTGGACACCGTGTTTATAAAGATGGTGATCCAAGAGCTAAATACTTAAAAGAAATGAGTAGAAAAATCACTTCTGAAACAGGACAAAGTCAATTATTTGATATTTCAGTGAAAATTGCAGATAAAATGAAAGCTGAAAAAGGTTTAATTGCCAATGTCGATTTCTTTAGTGCTACTGTATATCATAGTATGAATATTGAGCATGACTTATTCACTCCAATCTTTGCAGTGAGTAGAACTTCTGGTTGGATTGCTCATATCTTAGAACAGTATAGAGATAACAGAATCATGCGTCCAAGAGCTCAGTACATTGGTGAAACGAATAGAACTTATGAACCAATCGAAGAAAGATAAAAAAATAATTAAATAAGAAATTTTATTTATAAAATTGAAATTATAATCAATTCATGTATGATAGTGGTTAGTACAACTAAAATAGAACTCAAAATGACGGAGGTTTTTTTACATGGCAGGAGAAAAAGTAGTTAAAACAAATGAAGGTTTAACAGTACCAAATAATCCAATAATTCCATTTATAATTGGCGACGGTATCGGCCCTGATATCTGGAACGCAGCAAGTCGCGTAATTGACGCTGCAGTTGAACAAGCTTATAACGGCGAAAAGAAAATTGAATGGAAAGAAGTATTGGCTGGTCAAAAAGCTTATGATGAAACTGGCGAATGGTTACCTAAAGAAACGCTCGAAACAATTGAAGCATATTTAATTGCGATTAAAGGTCCATTAACTACACCAATTGGTGGCGGTATTCGTTCACTAAATGTTGCATTACGTCAAGAGTTGGATTTATTCACATGCTTACGTCCAGTACGTTGGTTCCAAGGGGTACCTTCACCTGTAAAACGTCCTGAAGATACTGATATGGTCATTTTCCGTGAAAACACTGAAGATATCTATGCTGGTATTGAATTTAAAGAAGGTACGCCAGAAGCAAAAAAATTAATTGACTTCTTACAAGACGAAATGGGCGCTAAAAACATTAGATTCCCTGAAACATCAGGTATCGGTGTAAAACCAGTTTCTAAAGAAGGTACTGAGCGTTTAGTTCGTGCTTCTATTCAATATGCTATAGATAATAATCGTAAATCATTAACTTTAGTACATAAAGGTAATATTATGAAATTTACTGAAGGTGCTTTCAAACAATGGGGTTATGATTTAGCTCATAATGAATTTGGAGATAAAGTATTTACATGGCAACAATATGATGAAATTGTTGAAAAAGAAGGCAAAGACGCTGCAAATGCTGCGCAAGATAAAGCTGAACAAGAAGGAAAAATTATTGTCAAAGATTCAATTGCTGATATCTTCTTGCAACAAATTTTAACACGTCCAGCTGATCACGATGTAGTAGCTACTATGAACTTAAATGGTGATTATGTATCAGATGCATTAGCTGCACAAGTTGGTGGTATTGGTATTGCTCCTGGTGCCAATATCAACTATGAAACTGGACATGCAATTTTCGAAGCAACACATGGTACTGCACCTAAATACGCTGGATTAAATAAAGTGAACCCATCATCTGAATTATTAAGTGCTGTATTAATGTTAGAGCATCTTGGATGGCAAGAAGCTGCTGATAAGATTACAAGTTCAATCGAAAAAACGATTGCTTCTAAAGTTGTAACTTATGACTTTGCACGTTTAATGGACGGTGCAACAGAAGTTTCTACTTCTGACTTCGCAGACGAATTAATTAAAAACCTATAATTATATATAATCAAAGGTAAGCTACCTTGAATTAAAATCAACAGATAAGTCTGGGACATGATTAGATGTCTCGGGCTTTTCTTTTTTCTAGTTATCTGAGAAATAACAAAGAGAAATTTTTTATTTTTTATGTTCAAATTTATAAGGGCAAATGAACTAGAGCGAGTAGAAAATAGTATCTTTATTTTAATGTAAAAGTGTAATTTTTTCATGATGTTAGTTGAGGCTCGCTTGACTATCATGTAATAAGTGTTCATATTATGAATTAAATGTTAAGATTTTATTAACAAAGGGTAATTAGAATGGTGTAATAATTCAAGCGGATTTGTTTGATTCTTTGTATAGTCTAATGTAGCAAAAATCGCGTGTATATTGGTATAGTTTAGCAATCAACGCATTGTAAAGTTTATGTTAAAAAATTTTAAACTATGTTATTTTTATTAAAATATAAGTTATAATTAATTTGTAAACACAATTATGGAGGTATACTATGTCACAAAAAGTACTTGTAGTAGATGATGAACAATCAATCGTAACCTTATTAAAATATAATTTAGAGCAAGCCGGATACATAGTAGAAGTGGCTTATGATGGAGAAGATGCATTAGAGAAAGTTAACTCTACAAATCCTGAATTGATTGTGTTAGATGTCATGCTTCCCAAAAAAGATGGTATAGAAGTTTGTAAATCAATTCGTTCTGATAAAAACTTAGTGCCTATTTTGATGTTAACTGCCAAAGATGATGAATTTGATCGTGTTTTAGGTCTTGAGTTAGGGGCAGACGATTACATGACTAAACCATTTTCACCTAGAGAAGTGGTAGCAAGAGTAAAGGCGATATTGAGAAGATCAGCAATTGTTAATGAGGCAGTACCAGTTGAAAATGATGAAGATGATATACTGATTGGATCAATAAGAATTAGACCAGAATATTTCGAAGTGTATAGAGAAGATGAATTGCTAGAATTGACTCCAAAGGAGTTTGAATTATTATTATATCTTATTGAAAGACAAGGCAGGGTGATTACCCGCGAGCATATGTTGAATTCAGTATGGAATTATGAATTCGCAGGAGACTCTAGAATTGTGGACGTACATATTAGTCATTTGAGAGATAAATTAGAAGAAAACCCTAAACAACCGAAACTCATTAAAACAGTTCGTGGATTAGGGTATAAATTGGAAAGACCCAAAGTCTAATGCTTAAGTTTCACCAAAGACTTTTATTTTTATTATGTACCATCGTTATTATTAGTTTTTTAATATTGGGTACAATTATTACACACGTAATCCATAACACGATTACAACTGGTCAAGAAGGCGATTTAGAACATCAAGCTCAACATTTTGTTAATCTTTATAATGATGATAAAAAAGATGAGATGAGTGATGTTGCTAAAAGCGAAGAACTTACAGTGTATATTAAAGAAAATGACGATGTCTTGTTTTCGACTAAACAAGGGACACAAATTAATAATGATATAAATAATCCTGCTATTCCTTCTAAATTGACCTATGATAAGCAAAATGATGACCATAGATTTACCTTTAAGACATCTATAAATGATAAAGATGTTTTAATTAGTGGTATAAATAATGAGATTTTAGAAATACAGATTGAAGTCTGGAAATATATAGCGATTATTGGTTTGTTTGTTTTAATCATTATATTTTTAGTTGTTAGAAGCATTAATCGAACATATATCAGACCAATCAATGAGGTGACCTACGCCACAAATCTATTGGCTGAAGGCTATTATCATGTAAGAGTACCAGAAAGCAATGTCAAAGAGACAAGAGAACTGTTTGTAACTACTAATGAGTTAGCACGTAGATTGCAAAGATTAAACCATAAACAGAAACTGCAATCAAATAGGTTGAAAACAACTGTTGAAAATATTCCAAGTTCGATTTTAATGATTGATAAATATGGTGAAATTGTTGTAGCAAATAAATCGTTTTATCATGTATTTACGCCAGATGAAGCTGTTGAACATAAAAGCTATGTTGATTTTACAGATGTTAAATTACAAAAGCTAATTACTGAAGCATTTAAAGTTGAGAAACCTATTTATGATCAAATTAAATTAACTATAGATCAAGTACATGAGAAATATTTTGATACAGCCTGCGTTCCCATATTATCAAGAACAAGGAAAAATCTTTATGGTATGGTCATTGTTTTACATGATATAACGAACCTTAAAAAACTGGAGAATTTAAGACGTGAATTTGTAGCTAATGTTTCTCATGAATTGAAAACACCGATTACGTCAATTAAAGGATTTGCGGAAACCTTATTAGATGGTGCTAAAAACGATGAACAAACACTCAATGACTTTTTACAAATTATTTCTAAAGAGTCTGATCGTATAGAAACTTTAGTTTTTGATTTATTAGATTTATCGCACGTAGAACAACAAACAGAAATAGAAACAGCATATATGAGTTTGTCAGATATTGCAGAAACAACAATTAAGAATATGCAAAAAATTGCAGAAGACAAAAATATTACTATAATTAATGAAATTGATTCTGATATTGTTATTGATGCAAATCAAGACAAAGTATCTCAAGTTGCACTTAATTTATTATCAAATGCAATTAGTTATTCTAAGGAAGATAGTGATGTAATAATTCGTGTTTATAAAGACGAACAGAAGCGCATCATGGAAGTACAAGATTTTGGTATTGGTATAAGCGAAGAAGATCAAAAGCATATTTTTGAACGCTTTTATCGGGTTGATAAAGCACGAAGTAGGGATTCAGGTGGTACTGGACTTGGTTTATCTATTACTAAACATATTATGGAAGCACATGGTGGTAGAATTAATGTCTATAGTGCAATTGGTAAAGGGTCAACGTTCAGAGTTACTTTTTTTAAATAGCGTTTGTAAATAAAAGTTATGATGATTGAGTTATGAATGTGACAATTATTAAAGATGTATATGGAATTCAAATAACATATAAAAAGCATCGTATCTGTGTTCGGCACTAACACTAATTTGTGCTATGGAGTATTGTGCGTGAGTTAGAAATCGACGTCTGAAATTTAAATTCGGCGTCGGTTTTTTATGCTTTTTAAGTGGAATAACTGGTATAACATTGAAATTTTAAACGTATATTTAAAAGGGCTAAACGTGTTAAGCTAGTCATAGAATCAAATGATTTATATTTGATCATTGCATGGAACTACATACTTCACAGTTAAAATGATGATTATAAAATAAGGTAAAACAATGTTTCGATATAGGTTAGTTAGTAATTTATGCTAAAATGTTAAATAAATATGTGTTGGAGGTTAAAATAGTGAATAAATTAATTCTAATTGATGGTAATAGCCTGAGCTTCAGAGCCTTTTATGCTTTACCACTATTACAAAATAAAGCAGGTATACACACTAATGCTGTGTATGGCTTTGCAATGTTACTAGAAAAAATAATCAAAGAAGAACAGCCCACACATTTTCTTGTTGCGTTCGATGCAGGAAAGACTACATTTAGACATGATAAATATAATGAATATAAAGGTGGACGTCAAAAAACGCCACCCGAGCTGAGTGAGCAATTTCCTTATGTAAGACAGTTGTTGGATGCTTATCAAATTAAGAGATATGAATTAGAAAACTATGAAGCCGATGATATTATAGGGACATTAAGTAAAGAGGCTGATGACGCACAATTTGAAACGATTATTGTCACAGGTGATCGCGACTTAACACAATTAGCGACGGATGATGTTACAATTTATTATACTAAGAAAGGTGTGACAGATGTTGATCATTACACACCTGATTTTATTGCGGAAAAATATGACGGTTTAGTTCCTAATCAAATCATAGATATGAAAGGTTTGATGGGTGATGCATCAGATAATATCCCAGGTGTAGCTGGAGTCGGTGAAAAAACTGCAATCAAGTTGCTAAAACAATTTTCAACCGTGGAAAACGTTTATGAACATTTGGATGAAGTTTCTGGTAAGAAATTGAAAGAAAAACTAGAAAATAGTAAAGATGATGCTTTGATGAGTAAAGCGCTTGCAACTATTAATTGTGAAAGCCCTATTGAAGTATCACTCGAAGATACAAAACTGCCAGAGCATCCAGATACTTCAGCTAAAATAGATTTATTCAAAAAACTAGAATTTAAACAATTGCTTGAACAAATAGATGTGGATGGAACACAGTCTACAGCTGAGGAAAAAGAATTAAATGTAGAATCTGACTTTACAAATATTGACTTTAAATCTTTAACTTCTGCAACTGTTCATTTTGAATTGGATGGCCCCAATTATTTGAAAGATGATATTTTGAAATTTGGAATGTTTGATGGTGATCATCATGTTGTTGTTGATGCAACAACTATTCATGATAATCCTGAACTTATAGCTTGGTTAGAGGATGACACAACAGAAAAAAATGTTTATGATGCTAAAAAAACGTATGTTGTTGCGCACAGGTTAGATATATCGATTAAAAATATTATGTTTGATGTGATGCTTGCAAGTTATATTATTGATCCATCTCGAGCTATTGATGATGTAAACTCTGTGGTTAGCAATTACGGTCAATATTATGTTCAACAAAGTGTTGAAGTATATGGTAAGGGTAAGAAAAGACATTTACCTGAAGCC
The DNA here is from genome assembly GCF_003697915.1 of Staphylococcus pseudoxylosus. Taxonomy (GTDB): domain Bacteria; phylum Bacillota; class Bacilli; order Staphylococcales; family Staphylococcaceae; genus Staphylococcus; species Staphylococcus pseudoxylosus. The sequence continues at coordinate 176,577 of NZ_RCVN01000001.1, read as the reverse complement.
GATGTTTTGAATCGTTATGTTGCAACAGTGATAGAAGCGATTAGTCAAGTGAAACCAATCATGCAAGAACAATTAATCGAATATAACCAAACGGACCTGTTAGATAATTTAGAACTACCATTAGCGCGCATTTTAAGTGATATGGAAGAAACTGGTATTTACACTGTGGCTAGTGATTTAGAAGAAATGGAAAAAGAAATTCAAACAAAATTGGATGTATTGATTGATAATATTTATCAAGCTGCAGGAGAATCGTTCAATATTAATTCTCCAAAGCAATTAGGTGTTGTATTGTTTGAAACATTAGAATTACCAGTAATTAAGAAAACAAAAACAGGATATTCTACTGCAGTAGATGTACTTGAACAATTACAAGGACAACATCCAATCATTGAATATATATTAGAGTACAGACAACTTGCAAAGTTACAATCTACTTATGTTGAAGGCTTACAGAAGGTTATAAGTGATGATAATAGAATCCATACAAGATTTAATCAAACATTAGCACAAACAGGTAGATTATCGTCTATTGACCCAAATTTACAAAACATCCCTGTCCGTTTAGAAGAGGGTAGAAAAATAAGAAAAGCATTTAAATCTAGTGATGAAAACAATGTTATTTTTTCTGCGGATTACTCGCAAATCGAACTTCGAGTTTTAGCTCATATCACACAAGATGAAAGTATGAAGCAAGCATTTATTAATGATGATGATATTCATACGGCAACGGCGATGAAAGTATTTGGTGTAGAACCTGATGAAGTAGATGGCATGATGCGTAGACAAGCTAAAGCAGTTAACTTTGGCATTGTTTATGGTATTAGTGATTATGGTTTAAGCCAAAGTTTAGGAATTACACGGAAACAAGCTAAACAATTTATTGATGATTATTTAGATAGTTTCCCTGGTGTAAAGCAATATATGGAGGATATCGTCAAAGATTGTAAAGCACAAGGTTATGTAGAAACCTTGTTACATCGTCGTAGATATATTCCGGATATAACTAGTAGAAATTTCAATTTGCGTGGTTTTGCTGAGAGAACTGCAATGAATACGCCAATTCAAGGTAGTGCTGCTGATATAATTAAATTAGCTATGGTTAACTTTGATAAAGAAATTAAGCATACAGATTTTCACGCAAAATTATTATTACAAGTACACGATGAATTAATATTTGAATTACCGAAAGATGAAGTGGAAGCATTCAGTAAATTTATAGAAGAAATCATGGATAATGCCCTTGAACTAGATGTTCCATTAAAAGTAGAGTCTAGTTATGGTGCTACATGGTATGATGCAAAATAGAAAGAAGGTACTTAAATGCCTGAACTCCCAGAAGTAGAACATGTAAAAAGAGGTATTGAACCGTTTGCTACCGGTCAAAAAATTGAATCTGTTATATTTTCAGAGAAAGTTAAGGCAGGCAAGGCAAGTCAACGTGAAACCATAATTAAAGGTATGGCATTAGATACATTCCAAAAATTCACAGAACAATATGTAATTAAAGAGATTGAACGTCGTAGTAAATATATTGTGTTTCACCTCGAAAAAGATAACGAAGAAAGAATACTCATCAGTCATTTAGGTATGGCTGGTGGATTCTTTGTGGTTGATAAAATTGAAGATATTAGTGTGCCAAATTATAGAAAACATTGGCATGTTATATTTAAGTTAGATAATGATAAATTGCTAGTTTATTCAGATATTAGACGATTTGGAGAAATTAGAAATGTACCTGATTTTGAGGCGTATCCGTCATTTTTAGAAATTGCTCCAGAACCTTTTGAGGAAGATGCAAAAGGGCATTATTTAGCTTGGTTTGCTAAAAAGATGTATCAAAATAAGCCTATTAAACAAATGATTTTAGATCATAGGGTGATTTCAGGTTGCGGTAACATATACGCTTGTGAAGCATTATTTAGAGCTGGGATACATCCAGCTCGGTTATCAAAATCATTAAACAATCAAGAACGAGACATATTATTTTATTATGTTCGAGATGTGTTAGAATCGGGTATAAAATATGGTGGAACAAGCATCTCCGACTATCGTCATGCAGATGGCAGTACTGGAACGATGCAACAACACCTTAATGTTTATAAACAAAAGGTTTGTAAGGTTTGTGGAAACGACATAGAAACGCAAGTAATTGCAACTAGAAACAGTCATTTCTGCCCTACTTGCCAAAAATAAAGGAAGAGTGAGAATATGCCAAAAGTTATAGGACTAACTGGTGGTATCGCATCAGGTAAATCGACAGTATCAGAACTATTAACAGCACACGGATTTAAAGTTGTAGATGCAGATATTGCATCTCGACAAGCTGTTGAAAAAGGAACTGAAGGACTAGCACGCGTCAAAGAGGTATTTGGCGATGAGGCAATAGATGAAGATGGGAATATGAATAGATCGTATGTTGGTGAAGTTGTTTTTAATCAACCAGAGAAGAGATTGATTTTAAATGAAATCGTTCATCCAATTGTTCGCGATATAATGGAAGAAGAAAAGGAAACGTATCTTGAGCAAGGTTATAATGTGATTATGGATATTCCATTGTTATTTGAAAATGATTTACAAGAAACTGTAGATGAAGTGTGGCTAGTGTACACTTCTGAAAGTATTCAAATAGATCGATTGATGGAACGTAATGACTTATCTATGGAAGAAGCGAAAGCACGTGTCTATAGTCAAATATCAATTGATAAAAAACGTAGAATGGCAGATCATGTCATAGATAACAGAGATACTAAATTAGAACTTAAACAAAATTTAGAAAATTTGTTGCTTGAAGAAGGTTACATTGAGAGTGACACAGAAGAAGCACAATAATAGAATTGTAAAATCATCCAGTTTTCGTTATGAAAATTGGATGATTTTTATATATAAACATAAAGAAGTTATTTAACAGTGCATATTGCAACAATCAATAATGCTACATATGATGTTTTGAATAAGAGGTTTGAAATTGAATTGTATGATTTTGTGTAACGAAAAGTATAGATTATTTGAAATTAAAAAAATTTACATTTGTTTTAGAAAACGCTTTCTTAAAATCTAATTTATGTTATACTATTTCCATAAAGTATAACACTAAAACGAGGGGTGCTTCGAATGACGACAAATATTGCGATTAACGGAATGGGTAGAATAGGTAGAATGGTATTGAGAATTGCGCTCAATAATAAAGATTTGAATGTAGTAGCAATTAATGCCAGCTACCCAGCTGAAACAATTGCTCACCTGATTAATTATGACACAACACATGGTGCATATGATTTAAAAGTAGAGCCAACGGAAGCGGGTATTAAAGTGAATGACCATGTCATCCAATTGGTATCTGATAGAAATCCGGAAAACTTACCTTGGGAAGAATTGAATGTTGATATAGCAATAGAGGCAACAGGTAAATTTAATCATGGAGATAAAGCAATTGCGCATATTAATGCAGGTGCTAAAAAAGTATTGTTAACAGGACCATCAAAAGGTGGCGATGTGCAAATGATCGTCAAGGGTGTAAATAGTGATCAATTAGACATAGAGCAATACGATATCTTTAGCAACGCTTCATGTACAACAAATTGCATTGGACCTGTCGCTAAAGTTTTAAATGATGAATTTGGTATTCAAAATGGATTAATGACTACTGTTCATGCTATTACTAATGATCAGAATAACATCGACAACCCTCACAAAGATTTAAGACGTGCACGTTCATGTAATGAAAGTATTATCCCAACTTCTACAGGTGCTGCAAAAGCGTTAAAAGAAGTCTTACCTGAATTAGAAGGGAAACTACATGGTATGGCTTTAAGAGTACCAACGAAAAATGTATCTTTAGTAGACTTGGTTGTAGATTTAGATGCAGATGTAACGGCAGAACAAGTTAATCAAGCATTTAAAGACAATGATTTACAAGGTGTTATTTCAACTGAAGATGCACCATTAGTATCAATGGATTTCAATACTAATCCACATTCTGCTATCATTGATACACAGAGTACAATGGTTATGGATGATAATAAAGTAAAAGTAATTGCATGGTACGATAACGAATGGGGCTATTCAAATAGAGTTGTGGATGTTGCCGTTCAAATTGGTCAATTACTGAAAAGTGATGTTGCAGCAGTAACATATTAAAACTAAAATTATGCCTGTAATAGCAATATGATGATATTAATTTATAAACTCCTTCTAAGTTAGTTTGAATTTAAGCATACTAACTTAGAAGGAGTTTTATTTATGTTATTAACACAACGAGGAATTAGAAGCTAGATATATTCAAATATTTGGTGTAATGAAGTATCCTTTTATAGTAGGAGTTGTCATCAGAAAAATATATAAGGGTTAGTTTGAAATAATTCAGCATTAATTCTTATATGCTAAATTGTGTAATAGCGATTCTTTTGTGACATGCATATTTATAGTATAATAGAAGATAATCATAAATGAGAGGGTGATAATTCGATGAAATGCCCGAAATGTAATTCGACTCATTCTCGTGTTGTAGACTCTAGGCATGCAGATGAAGTTAATGCGATTCGTCGTAGAAGAGAATGTGAAAACTGTGAAACAAGATTCACAACCTTTGAACATATAGAGAAAAGACCACTTATCGTGGTGAAAAAAGATGGAACCCGGGAGCAATTTTCGCGTGAGAAAATATTAAATGGTTTAGTACGTTCTTGTGAAAAGAGACCGGTTCGTTACCAACAATTAGAAGATATTACTAATAAAGTAGAATGGAAGTTGCGTGATGAGGGACACGCAGAAATTTCTTCTAGAGAAATAGGAGAGCATGTGATGAATCTACTTATGCACGTAGATCAAGTGTCCTATGTACGATTTGCTTCTGTTTATAAAGAATTCAAAGATGTAGATCAATTGTTGCAATCAATGCAAGGTATATTAGTAAATAATAAACGGAGTGATTCGTAAATGGGGTTACAATCATATGATTATGGATTGAGACCACATGATAATTTTACTATCGTGCGTGAATTTTATTTAAATAATAATCATTTAGAAATCTTGAACAGATTGTTTACACCGATGATAGGCGCTAATGCGACAGGGCTATATCATTATTTAAACCAATTTGTGGACCACGAAGTAGATGCGGTGTTGACGCACTATATTATTATGAGTGAGTTGAAAATTAATCTATTAGAATTCAGAAAAGAAATGGATTTATTGGAAGGTATTGGATTGGTAAAATCTTATGTAAATCATAACGAGCAACATTCCTCATTTGTTTACGTTCTTAATCAACCTCCTACTGCGAAACAGTTTTTCAGTGACCCTATGCTATCAGTTTATCTATATAGTGAGGTGAGCAAACAACGTTACCAACAATTAAAACGTCACTTTGAAACTAAAAATGCTATAGACTTAAATAGTTATCAAGATATAACGCGCACATTTACTGATGTTTTTAAAATCCCTAATAAAGCATTAACACAAGATACAACATACATCCAAGATGATAAGCCGTATGAAGGTTTAGACCTTACACGCGTTCACTTTGACTTTGAAACATTATATGATTTATTGCAGAATCATTTTATTAGTTCAAAAATTGTTACGAATGATGCTAAAGCGTTAATAACACAAATTGCAACATTATATGGTTTGACGCCTGAATCGATGAAGCGTATTATTTTAAAATCGATAACGAGTGCGCAAGAATTATCTTTTGAAGAATTAAGAAAACACGCACGTACTTATTATTTAATGGAACATGAGCAACAGTTACCTAATTTACAAGTTAAATTAGAAAAAGATAATGTTCCTTCACAAGTAAACACTTCTGAAGAAACGTCAAGTCAATCTGATAATTGGTTGGTACAATTGGAGCAAACAAGCCCAATTGATATGTTAGCATCGTGGTCAGAATCTGAACCGACGACACAGCAAAAATTCATGATTGAAGAATTGATTGAACGTGAAAACTTATCTTTTGGTGTTATTAATATTCTATTGCAATTTGTTATGTTGAAGGAAGATATGAAGTTACCTAAAACTTATATTTTTGAAATAGCATCAAATTGGAAGAAAAAAGGTATTAAAACGGCTGAACAGGCATATGAATATGCAATGAAAGTTAATCAACCTAAAAAAGACTCTTATCCGACCAAAAATAGATATAAACAAAAACAATTAGCTTCTAGAGAGATGACACCGAAATGGTTAGAAGAGCGAGATGAGAAACCAGAAAAAGATAACGAACAGCATAACGTCGAAGAGGATGAGAAGCTAAAAAATGACAGAGAGCAATTTTTAAATCAATTAAAAAATAGATGGAAGGAGGGCGAATAAATGAAATCTTTTAATAATATCATGGGAGAGTCAGATGATTTATCAAAGCGCATAGAAAAAATAAAAAAAGATGTGATTAATGATTCTGATGTTAAACGCTTTTTAAATGAGCACCAATCAGAATTGACAAACGCTATGATAGATGAAGACTTAAATATTTTACAAGAATACAAAGACCAAGTGAAACACTATGATGGACATGCTTATAAGGATTGTCCTAACTTTGTAAAAGGCCATGTTCCAGAACTATATATTGAAAGTAACCATATCAAAATTCGTTATTTACCATGCCCGTGTAAGATAAAGTACGATGAAGAAAGGTTTAACTCTCATCTAATTACTTCACACCATATGCAACGTGATACTTTAGACGCTAAACTTGAAGATATTTATATGGATAGAAGAGATAGATTAGATGTTGCGATGGCAGCAAACAAAATTTGCGATAAAATCACGAAGCACGATCCTCAAGTTAAAGGACTATACTTGCACGGCCCATTTGGCACAGGGAAGTCATTTATTTTAGGCGCCATTGCGAATCAGTTAAAAACGGAAAAAATTCCTTCTACTATTGTCTATTTACCTGAATTTATTCGTTCACTTAAAGGCGGCTTTAAGGATGGAAGCTTTGAAACAAAGTTATCCAGAGTGCGAGAAGCAAATATTTTAATGTTAGATGATATCGGTGCTGAAGAAATTACACCATGGGCTAGAGATGAAGTCATAGGGCCGCTATTACATTACAGAATGGTACAGGAATTACCAACATTTTTCAGTTCTAACCTAAGCTTTGAAGAATTAGAATATCATCTTTCTGTAACACGTGATGGTACTGAGAAGACCAAAGCAGCTCGAATCATGGAACGTATCAAAACTTTGGCGACACCTTATTATTTAGAAGGAAAAAATTATAGGAACGATTGAAATCTAAAATAAATGTTGTATAATATAACTAAATCTAAATCAAACGAAATGAAACGAAGATACGATTGATATTTCACTGCTTCACAGAGAGCCATTGGATGTTGAGATATGGTAAGTATATTTATTGATTACTCCTTCGTCAGTGATGTTGTAATGAACATCCGGCTCAAGACCGTTATCTTACGTAGAGAGAAGCTATTTTGTATTTATGCAGAAAAGTTTTAATTTAGGGTGGTACCACGAAGACCTCGTCCCTTTTTAGGGATGAGGTCTTTTTGTTTTCTCTGCGATTATTGATAAATTGTATTTCGCTTTGATTTAAGTGCTTGAATAAATAGGAGGAATGTTAAATGGACCAAATTAATATAAAATTTCCAGATGGTAATGCGAAAGTGTTTGATAAAGGCACAACAACAGAAGATATAGCACAATCAATAAGTCCAGGATTAAGAAAAAAAGCCGTAGCTGGAAAGTTGAATGGTCAATTAATTGATTTAACTAGACCAATTGAAGAAGACGGCGATATAGAAATCGTTACACCTGGTACAGATGAAGCTTTGAAAGTGTTACGACATTCAACAGCCCATCTTATGGCGCAAGCATTAAAACGTTTATATGGAAATGTAAACTTTGGTGTTGGTCCCGTAATTGAAGGCGGTTTTTATTATGACTTTGATATGGAAGAGAGTCTTTCCTCGGATGATTTTGAGAAAATTGAAAAGACAATGAAACAGATTGTTAATGAGAATTATCCAATTGAGCGTAAGGTTGTTTCTCGTAACGAAGCTAAAGCATTTTTCTCAGAAGACCCTTATAAATTAGAACTTATAAATGCAATTCCTGAAGATGAAAATGTCACATTATACACTCAAGGTGAATTTACAGATTTATGTCGTGGCGTGCATGTACCTTCTACTTCAAAAATCAAAGAATTTAAACTATTATCGACAGCCGGAGCTTATTGGCGTGGTGATAGTAACAACAAAATGTTACAACGTATTTACGGTACAGCATTTTTCGATAAAAAGGATTTGAAAGCACACTTACAAATGCTTGAAGAAAGAAAAGAACGTGATCATCGTAAAATTGGTAAGGAACTAGAGCTATTCTCAAACAATCCATTGGTAGGCGCTGGTTTACCACTTTGGTTACCAAATGGTGCAACAATCCGTCGAGAAATTGAACGTTACATCGTAGACAAAGAAGTGAGTATGGGTTATGACCATGTTTACACACCGGTTATGGCTAATGTTGATTTATATAAAACATCTGGTCACTGGGATCATTATCAAGAGGATATGTTCCCAACTATGAAACTTGATGAGCATGAAGAAATGGTGCTTAGACCAATGAATTGTCCGCATCATATGATGATTTATGCTAATAAACCACATTCATATCGTGAATTGCCAATAAGAATTGCTGAATTAGGCACAATGCACCGTTATGAAGCAAGTGGAGCTGTGTCAGGTTTACAACGTGTACGTGGTATGACTCTAAATGATGCGCATATCTTTGTTCGTCCGGATCAAATTAAAGAAGAATTTAAACGTGTTGTTAATCTAATTATTGATGTATATAAAGACTTTAACTTTGAAAACTATAGCTTCAGACTAAGTTATAGAGATCCAGAGGACAAAGAGAAATACTTCGATGACGATGAAATGTGGAATAGAGCAGAGAGCATGTTGAAGGAAGCTGTTGATGAGTTAGGCTTAGATTATGAAGAAGCCATTGGTGAAGCGGCATTCTATGGTCCGAAACTAGATGTACAAGTACAAACTGCAATGGATAAAGAAGAAACATTATCTACAGCACAACTTGATTTCTTATTACCACAAAAATTTGATTTAACTTATATTGGTAATGATGGAGAACAACATAGACCAGTTGTTATACATCGTGGTGTTGTTTCAACTATGGAACGTTTTGTTGCGTTTTTAACTGAAGAAACAAAAGGAGCTTTCCCAACTTGGTTAGCACCTAAACAAGTAGAAATCATCCCTGTAAATGTTGATTTACATTATGATTATGCGAGACTTATTCAAGATGAGCTTAAGTCACAAGGTGTTCGAGTTGAAATTGATGACAGAAATGAAAAAATGGGTTATAAAATTAGAGAAGCACAAATGCAAAAAATCCCATATCAACTTGTCGTAGGTGATAAAGAAGTAGAAAATAGTGAAGTGAATGTGAGGAAATATGGCTCACAAGATCAAGAAACTATAGAGAAAGACGAGTTTATTTGGAACTTGATCGATGAGATTAGATTGAAAAAACAAAGATAGTCTTGAAAGTAATGTAGAAATCATGTATATTACAGGTTAGTGAGTTAAAATAAAATTAAATTTGAGTTAGAGGTTGCATTTTTAAAGAGTAAGTATTCAGAAGCCGTATGGGGCGTATGTTGAATTCATGAAAGGTAAAAATGCCGAAACTGGTGTTGACCATTGACACAATATCAGTTGGGACAGTTATCGAAAGAGACTGGACTGTCACATATGTGATGTGCTACCTATATAAATGCTATTATTAAAATGGTTGCATATCTAATAGGTATGCAACCATTTTGTTTTGGTTGAGTGATTAAAAGAATACTTTTACGGGATAGAGTGGAAATTGTAGTGAATGTAGTGGCACAACTATTTAGTGCTGCGTTTAAGTTTTTCATACTATAAATCGTATGTTTTAATCATAATAGTAAGTTAGCCTCTAAGTTTAAAGAAAGGACGCTTCTATGGCAAAACAAGAAAATCAAAGCAATGGAGTTCAAAGAGGATTAAAAGATCGTCATATTTCCATGATTGCGATTGGCGGATGTATTGGAACAGGACTATTTATGACTTCGGGTGGAGCGATTCATGATGCCGGAGCTTTAGGTGCACTATTAGCTTATGCAATTATTGGGGCAATGGTCTTCTTCCTTATGACGTCATTAGGAGAGATGGCGACATATTTACCAGTATCAGGGTCATTTAGTACTTATGCTACACGTTTTGTTGATCCTTCACTAGGATTTGCATTGGGTTGGAATTATTGGTTCAACTGGGTTATCACGGTTGCGGCAGATGTTACGATTGCAGCACAAGTTATACAATATTGGACACCTTTAACCGGGATGCCAGCTTGGGCTTGGAGTTGTCTATTTTTATTAATTATTTTTGGACTTAATGCATTATCTGTTCGTGTATATGGTGAAAGTGAATACTGGTTTGCATTAATTAAAGTAGTTACGGTTATCATATTTATAGGAATTGGTTTACTAACTATCTTAGGGATTATGGGTGGAGAATTTGTTGGTTTTGATACCTTTACTAAAGGTGGCGGACCAATACTAGGTGATGGACTAGGAGGTAGCTTATTAACTATCTTAGGTGTATTCTTAGTTGCTGGATTCTCATTCCAAGGAACTGAACTGATTGGTATAACTGCAGGTGAATCAGAAAATCCAGAACGCGCTGTACCAAAAGCAATTAAACAAGTATTTTGGAGAATATTGATTTTCTATATTATGGCAATTTTTGTTATTGGTATGTTAATTCCTTATGACAGTGCAGCATTAATGGGTGGAGGCGACGACATTTCAACATCGCCATTTACACTTGTATTCCAAAATGCAGGATTAGCATTTGCGGCATCATTTATGAATGCTGTCATATTGACTTCAGTTCTATCTGCGGGTAACTCAGGTATGTACGCATCAACGCGTATGTTATATTCAATGAGTAAAGATAAATTAGCATATCCTGTATTTGGTAAAACAAATAAATATGGTGTACCTTATGTATCATTATTAGTCACAGCGCTTATCGTAATAGGTATATTTGTATTACAACATTTAAGTGGTGATGCTTATGAATATATTGTTGCTGCTAGTGGTATGACAGGATTTATCGCATGGGTTGGTATTGCAGTCAGCCATTATAGATTTAGGAAAGCATTTGATAAACAAAATTATGATAAGTCAAAATTAAAATACAAAGCTAAGTTATTCCCGTTCGGTCCAATATTTGCAGGTGTACTCTGTGTACTTGTTATAATAGGGCAAGATGTAGACTTTATAAAAACGGGTGATTTCAATCTAAATAGATTCGTTATAACTTATATGGGCATACCTGTATTTTTAGCATTTTTCATTTATCATAAATTGAGATACAGAACGAAAATCGTTCCGTTAGAACAAGTGGATTTACGTCAAGACGTTGATATGGATGAAATTAATAAATAGCAAAAAAACAGTTGACTAATGTCATTATTGTTGTTATGATAGGTAACGTTGAATACGAAACGAACCAAGTAGAAGCTCCCGCTTCTCACCTGTTGCGACGCAAAAGCTGTTGGCAGGTCTTATATATGCATGATGTAGTCATGCGTAGAGGAGAGCGGGTATATTATATACTCGCTCTTTTTGCTTGGGATAATTTCGTAAAAATCTTGGAGGTGTCAACCATAGCAAAAGATCAGACTCAAGTTAACGAAAAGATTCGTGCAAAAGAATTACGCTTAATCGGTCAAGATGGAGAACAAATTGGTGTAAAAACTAAGACAGAAGCTCTAGAAATGGCAGATAGAGTAGGTTTAGACGTAGTCATTATGGCTCCGAACGCTAAACCACCTGTTGCTAGAATTATGGATTATGGTAAATATAAATTTGAACAACAGAAAAAAGAAAAAGAAATGAAGAAAAAACAAAAAACAATTAACCTTAAAGAAATACGTTTAAGCCCAACTATTGAGGAACATGATTTCCAAACTAAGTTGAAGAATGGACGTAAATTCTTAGAAAAAGGCGACAAATGTAAAGTTTCAATTCGTTTCAGAGGTCGTGCGATTACGCATAAAGAAATTGGTCAACGTGTTTTAGAGAAATTTGCAGATGAATGTAAAGATATCGCTACAGTTGAACAAAGACCAAAAATGGATGGACGCCAAATGTTTATTACATTAAGTCCAATCAATGAAAAATAATAATAAGATATTACAGGAGGAAATGAATCATGCCTAAAATGAAAACACACCGTGGAGCAGCTAAACGTGTTAAAAGAACTGGTTCAGGTAAATTAAAACGTTCTAGAGCTTTCACATCTCATATGTTTGCAAACAAAACAACTAAACAAAAACGTAAATTACGTAAAGCTTCATTAGTATCTAAATCAGATATGAAACGCGTAAAACAATTATTAGCTTACAAAAAATAATGACTAAAATGTCATAACGTATCAATTTGAAAGATTGAACATATTTAGAGGAGGAATTTATTATGCCACGAGTTAAAGGTGGAACAGTAACAAGAGCGCGTCGTAAAAAGACGATTAAATTAGCTAAAGGTTACTTCGGTTCAAAACGTACATTATATAAAGTTGCAAAACAACAAGTTATGAAATCAGGTCAATATGCATTCCGTGACCGTCGTCAAAGAAAGCGTGATTTCCGTAAATTATGGATTACACGTATCAACGCAGCAGCTCGTCAACACGACATGAGTTATTCAAGACTTATGAACGGTTTGAAAAAAGCTGAAATCGACATTAACCGTAAAATGCTTTCAGAAATTGCTATTTCAGACGAAAAAGCTTTCGCTGAGTTAGTAACTAAAGCTAAAGATGCTTTAAAATAGTATCTAATTATAGAGGGAGTGCGACAGAAATACTATTATAAAAAATAGATTTCTGTCGCGCTCCTTATTTTTTATTACGCGTTTTTAAATATATATGTGACATAAGCGCCGATGAATTGATTTAGTTGTATTTTAAGATACGAATTATCATTTTGATAAATAACCATCATTTGATAAAATAGCTTAGAAGTCATAAATGGAGGAGAAACTAATGTCTAAATTCGATGAAATGATTACAGTAGTTCCGAGAAAAATTTTATTTAATGATGAAAAGAATAAATTCAATGGTTTCTTAGATAAAAATACTGTTAAAGGGCAAGAAATTTTTGACACACTTTCTAAATTTGAAGTTAAACGTCGCGGAGATATGGAAGAAGATCCAGCATATAAGCAGTTAATTTCTTATTGTATATTGGAAAATGAAAACGATGAGTTATTAGTATACGAACGTTTATCTGGTGGAGGAGAATCCCGTTTGCACGGCCAATCATCTATTGGTGTAGGTGGCCATATGAATGATGTTAAAGGTGCCGAGTCAATTAATGAAGTGTTGAGAGTTAATGCGCAAAGAGAACTAGAAGAAGAAGTAGGCTTATCAGAAAGTAAGTCTCAGAATTTAGCTTACATAGGTTTTATCAATGATGATACGAATGAAGTTGGTGAGGTTCATCTAGGCGTTGTGTTCAAAATTCATGTAAACAGTAATGACGTAGAAGCTATGGAAACTGACACACTTCGTATAAAGTGGGTAGACCAAAGTAAAATTGAAGATTATGATGAGTTTGAAACATGGAGCGCTTTAATATTACAAGCTATAAAATAGGGGTGTCTGAAGATGTCTGATATCATTCCTTTTCCACGTTCAAAAGATAAATTAGTGAGAGAAATTAAGCAATCATTTAATGATAACGATTTTGAGCATACTTATGACTTATTTGAAGACTTTGAAGAACAATTTGAACTAGATGAACAAATGTCTTTACTAAAATGTTCAATGTTATATAAAATGGGACATTTTCTCGAACTACGTGAAGAAGCTATTATTTTATTAAAACAAGGCACGACTAAGTATGATGATTTGATGATGTATTATATTAAAAGTTTGAATGGTCTAGGACAGTATTTTGAAGTAGTGGAAGTTATTAACCAAATTATTGATGAAGTTCATGATCATAGAACACGTATGGAATTGTTTCCAATTAAAGAATATGCATTAAGCCAAATCGATAAACATAACGAACATGCTACACATATGTTGCAAAATTTCGAAGCTATCTCTCTTAGAGAACAAATCAATACTATTTTAACGTTAATTGACCATAGCCAATATAGATATCAGGGAACGATTGTCAATATTATCAATGAAATGAGCTTGCCACCCAATGTGGTAAGTATAATGCTTGAATATTTACTTTTTGGTGGTTACAATCAGACCATTCAAATTCAAAAATTTGGATTTAATATAGAAGTTGTTCCAGCCGAATTATCTGGTTTAGAACATACAGTGTTTAAAACAAATTTAATACCGCAAGTAATTGATCAAATTGAAGATAGTGCGCCACAAATGATGGAAGAGGCGCTTCGCTTAATGAATAATCATGCGATTTTATTTTATCCATTAGAATTAGAACGCATAGCATTAGAATCAGTATGGATTGAAGCATACGTAAATTATTTTAAATCTATGCTAGGTTTAGAAAGTTTAGATATGTCAAATGAAGTTGTGAAATTCATAACTAACATTGATAGTGTAGAATAATTAATCATTTGATTTTCGGGTAATGGAAGAAAGTAGTTATAACGAAAATTTTCAAGTTTACATTTTAAATCACGTGTTATAAACAGAGTGTTTGTGTAGAGCATAGACGTGTGCTATAATAGTGAAGTTGAAAAAATAAAATAGGATAATCATGGAGGTTTTTATACATGACAGCAACTTGGGAAAAAAAGGAAGGTAACGAAGGTGTTTTAACCGTTACAGTTCCAGCAGAAAAAGTAGACAAAGCAATTGATCAAGCTTTCAAAAAAGTGGTTAAACAAATAAACGTACCGGGCTTCCGTAAAGGGAAAGTACCTCGTCCAATCTTTGAACAACGCTTTGGTGTAGAAGCATTATATCAAGATGCAGTTGATATCTTATTACCAGAAGCTTATGGTGAAGCTATAGATGAAACTGGCATAAAACCAGTTGATCAACCAGAAATTAATGTAACATCTATTGAAAAAGGTAGCGAAATGACATTTGAAGCAAATGTTGTTGTAGAACCAGAAGTACAATTAGGTGATTACAAAGGTTTAGAAATTGAAAAACAAAACGTTGAACTAACTGATGAAGAATTACAAGAATCAATCGATCATCAATTAGGTCATTTAGCTGAAATGGTAGTTAAAGAAGACGGCGCTATTGAAAACGGCGACACTGTTAATATCGATTTCGACGGCTATGTTGATGGCGAACAATTTGAAGGTGGACAAGCTGAAGGCTATGATCTTGAAATTGGATCAGGTTCATTTATCCCAGGATTTGAAGAGCAATTAGTAGGCGTTAAAACTGGTGAAGAGAAAGACGTTAACGTTACTTTCCCAGAAGAATACCACGCTGAGGAATTAGCTGGCAAAGAAGCTACTTTCAAAACTAAAGTAAATGAAATTAAATTCAAAGATGTTCCAGAATTAACAGACGAAATTGCTAACGAATTAGACGCAGAAGCAAACACTGTTGACGAATTCAAAGAAAACTTACGCAAACGTCTAACTGAACAAAAAGAAACTGACGCTGAAAACAATCAAAAAGAAGAAGCAATTAACAAAGCAGCAAACAATGCTACAATTGATGTTCCAGAAGCAATGATTAACACTGAGTTAGACCGTATGGTTCAAGAATTTGGTCAACGTATGCAACAACAAGGTCTTAATCTAGAAACTTATTTCCAAATTTCTGGCCAAGATGAGTCACAATTAAGAGAGCAAATGAAAGATGATGCAGAAGAGCGTGTTAAAACAAACTTAACATTGACTGCTATCGCAGATGCTGAAGAAGTTGAAGTATCTGATGATGACATCGACAAAGAATTAGAAAAAATGAGTGGACAATTTAATATCTCTGTTGAAGATATTAAACAAACACTTGGTAATACTGACATTGTTAAAAACGATGTACGTATCCAAAAAGTGATTGACTTATTAGTTGATGAAGCTAAATTAGTAGAACCATCTAAAGATGACTCAGAAGCGTAACTAAATATAGAGTGAGCAAATTATTTTGTGAATTATATGTTAGTCGTTTAATATAGTAAACTAGTAGCAGATGCATTCAAAGATGTATCTGCTACACTATTTTGTGCAAATAACTTGTGAAAGGTGCAAGTTGCATATTAAAATACTATCTAGTATAGTCTTTAGGGAATAGGGGTGTAAATAGAATGTTCAAATTCAATGAAGATGAAGAAAATTTAAAATGCTCTTTCTGTGGCAAAGATCAAGACCAAGTAAAAAAATTAGTTGCAGGAAGTGGCGTGTATATTTGTAATGAATGTATTGAGCTATGCTCAGAAATTGTTGAAGAAGAATTAGCTCAAGCAGAACCTGAAGGTTTAACTGAATTACCAACACCTAAAGAAATTATGGACAAATTAAATGATTATGTAATTGGACAAGAGAAAGCTAAGAAATCATTAGCTGTTGCAGTTTATAATCACTATAAGCGTGTTCAACAGTTAGGTCCAAATGAGGATGAAGTTGAGCTACAAAAAAGTAACGTAGCTTTAATTGGTCCAACTGGTAGTGGTAAAACACTTTTAGCACAAACATTAGCTAAAACATTAAACGTTCCATTTGCGATTGCAGATGCTACTAGTTTAACTGAAGCTGGTTACGTCGGTGATGATGTTGAAAACATTTTACTCCGTTTAATACAAGCAGCAGATTTTGATGTAGATAAAGCTGAAAAAGGTATTATTTACGTCGATGAAATTGATAAAATTGCAAGAAAATCAGAAAACACATCAATTACCCGTGATGTTTCTGGTGAAGGTGTACAACAAGCCTTGCTTAAAATTTTAGAAGGTACAACTGCAAGCGTTCCGCCACAAGGTGGACGTAAACATCCAAACCAAGAATTAATACAAATTGATACAACAAATATCTTGTTTGTACTTGGTGGTGCGTTTGACGGAATAGACGAAGTTATCAAGCGTAGATTAGGTGAAAAAGTTATTGGTTTCTCAAGTAGTGAAGCTTCTAAATACGATGAAGATGCTATTCTTGAACAAATTAGACCAGAAGATTTACAATCATATGGTTTAATTCCTGAATTTATTGGTCGTGTGCCAATCGTAGCTAATCTTGAAACGTTAGACGTTGATGCATTGAAAAACATCTTAACGCAACCTAAAAATGCGTTGGTAAAACAATATACTAAAATGCTTGAACTAGATGATGTTGAGTTAGTGTTTACAGACGAAGCGTTATCTGCAATTAGTAACAAAGCAATAGAACGTAAAACAGGTGCACGTGGATTACGTTCAATTATTGAAGAAGCTTTAATTGACATTATGTATGATGTACCATCCACAGATGGCGTTGTAAAAGTTGTCATTACTGATCAAACAATAACTGAAGAAAAAGATCCTGAACTATACGATAAAGAGGGTAACCTTGTAAACAAGGAACAAACTTCTGCATAATTTATCTATAAATAAGAAAGCATTTATAGTGTATACTTTTTAAAAATATTCGTTTTTATAATGCAAACTTGGCATAAGAGGCAAACTTTGAAGTGAGTTTAAATACCATTTCAAATGCGTTTATTATTGTCAATATCATATTTGAGGCCGACACGTTTATGATGTCCGGCCTCATTTTTTATGAAAATAATACGATATTTAAAAAATACATATTCATATAAGACTTTGTGTAATATAATTAACAAGTGAATTTAGAAGAAAAGAGGGTCGATAATGAAAATTAATCCTAATGAAATAGAATTATTGATTAGTGCTGTGAAGCCAGAACAATACCCAGAAACTGGCTTAAGTGAAGTTGGCTTAAGTGGTAGATCTAATGTGGGGAAATCAACATTTATCAACAGTATGATTGGCAGAAAAAATATGGCGCGTACATCACAACAACCAGGTAAAACCCAAACACTGAATTTTTATAATATAGACAATCAACTTGTATTTGTAGACGTGCCTGGTTATGGGTATGCAAAAGTAAGTAAAAAACAACGTGAAGCTTTTGGAATAATGATAGAAAAATATATCTCACAAAGAGAAGAATTAAAATTAGTTATACAACTTGTAGATTTAAGACATAATCCGACTGAAGACGATGTTTTAATGTATAACTATTTAAAATATTATGAAATTCCAACTTTTGTAGTAGCTACAAAAGAAGATAAGATTGCTAAAGGTAAAGTACAAAAACATTTAGCTAATATACAGCAAAAATTAGAAATGGAACCTGAAGATGAAATTATAAGCTACTCTTCAATCAAAAATAATAATCAACAACAGATTTGGAATATTATTGCTAAATATCTTTAGTAATTATTAAAAAAATTATTACAACTATTAAGGATGAGTTGTATTTGAGTTTAATTATGACAACAATATGAATGTAAATTATAATTCTTCTAATTTACTGGTGCAAGTTACTTAACTCAAGCTATAATTGTGTTATAATTTACTTATTGTAATATGTATGGAGGGCGTTATAAATGCATTTAATTGCGGTTAGCATAAATCATCGCACAGCAGATGTAGCACTTAGAGAAAAAGTTGCTTTTAAGGATGATGCCATACGTTCAGCCAATGTTGGTTTATATGAAACGAAATCTATATTAGAAAACGTCATATTATCAACTTGTAATCGTACAGAAGTATATGCTGTAACAGATCAAATTCATACGGGGCGCTATTATATTCAAAGATTTTTAGCGAGATCATTTGGTTTTGAGGTTGAAGAAATTAAACAAATGACTGAAGTAAAAGTGGGGGACGATGCAGTAAAACATTTACTGCAAGTTACTTCAGGATTAGATTCTGTAGTTCTTGGAGAAACACAAATTCTTGGACAAATAAGAAATGCATTTTTTATTGCTCAAGAAGAAGATACAACAGGTACAATCTTTAATCATTTATTTAAACAAGCAATTACTTTTGCGAAAAAAGCACATAATGAAACAGATATTGCTGATAATGCAGTAAGTGTTTCATATGCTGCAGTTGAACTAAGTAAAAAAGTATTTGGCAAAATTAATAACAAGCAAGCTTTAATTATTGGTGCAGGGGATATGAGTGAACTATCACTCCTTAATTTAATCGGTTCAGGTGTAACAGATATCACGGTTGTAAATAGAACGTTGAGCAAAGCTCAAAATCTTGCAATGAAACATAACGTGAAATTTGAAGCAATGACATCTTTACCACAACTTTTAGCAAACGTGGACATAGTAATCAGTTCAACAAGTTCTGATGAATATATTGTAACGAATAAAATGTTGCAATCATGCGCGTCTGAACGTAAAAATGATTCTTTAGTATTAATTGATATTGCGGTTCCTAGAGATATTGAACCTACAATCGATGCAATAGAAGATGTGTTTAATTATGACGTTGATGACTTAAAAGGGTTGGTAGATGCCAATTTGAGAGAACGTCAAAATGCAGCTAATCAAATTATGCAAAGTATTCCAAATGAAATTGCAGCGCATAATGAGTGGGTGAATATGCTAGGTGTTGTTCCTGTTATTCGCGCACTAAGAGAAAAAGCAATGAACATTCAAGAAGACACTATGGATAGTTTAGATCGCAAATTACCTGGATTATCAGAAAGAGAACGAAAAATAATCTCAAAACACACGAAAAGTATTATCAATCAAATGTTGAAAGATCCTATAAAACAAGCTAAAGAATTAAGTAGTGATAAGAAAAGTACCGAAAAATTAGAGCTATTTCAAAACATTTTTGACATTGAGGCTGAAAATGCATATGAACCTAAAAAGGAAACTACTAACAAGGTGGTAAACAGCCAAATATTGAGTTTTGAATAAGCATATTCAAATGGTGATGATATGCAAGAAATTATGTTCATAAGGTTAAATGAACTTATATTATTATTTTATTTTTTTAGTATCGCTTGTTACTTTTTTGATTTTATCAAAAAGTTTTATAAAGTAAGAAGAATTGGATTTGTTACATTAGGGATTGTTTGGGTGTTACAAACAATCTCTTTATCATTTTATATTAATGCTACGAAACAAGTACCCTTAGGTAATATTTTTGATGTGTTTTTCGCATTAGCATGGTTGATTATTTCTATTTCTATTGTGATTAGTGTCATTAAGCAAATAGATTTTTCGATTTTTTTATTCAACTTAATAGGTTTTGTCTTTATTGCGATGAGTACCTTTCAACCAATGCATTATCATGGTACAGGTGAAAAATTAAATCTAATCAACGAATTGCTTATTGTACATGTCACATT
Organism: Staphylococcus pseudoxylosus; assembly: GCF_003697915.1. Lineage (GTDB taxonomy): Bacteria > Bacillota > Bacilli > Staphylococcales > Staphylococcaceae > Staphylococcus > Staphylococcus pseudoxylosus. The sequence continues at coordinate 156,230 of NZ_RCVN01000001.1, read as the reverse complement.
TGCCATTATTAGTTACGCACTATTTGCTTTTGCCTTTGTAAATAGCATTTTATACTTAATTCAGTATAAAAATTTAAAACAAAAGCGATTTGATCAAAAATATTTTAGAATAGCAAGCGTTGCCACGCTGGAGCAAATTGTATTCTATAGTAGTTTAATTGGTTTTTTATTTATCATTTTAAGTATTATCTTAGGTGCTCAGTGGGGATTCAATGCTTTAGGATTGAATATTTTGATTGATCCTAAAGTAGTTATGTCGATAATTATTACTTTGCTATATGGTATTTTTATCATTTTTAGAGTGAAACATACGTTGACTAAACATAAATTAATTTATTTTAATATCATCTTATTTTGTCTGAGTATGATAAATTTATTTTTTGCTTCACATGTTTCTGATTTTCATCAATGGACAGGGATATAATTATAAAATTTAAATGATAAATCGTTGTATTTTTAGGAGGTTGCGCATGATGCGTAAGTTAGTCGTTGGTTCAAGAAGAAGTAAATTAGCATTGACACAAAGCCAACAGTTTATAGATAATTTAAAAGCAATAGAGCCGGATTTAGATATTGAGATTAAAGAAATAGTAACAAAAGGCGATCGGATAATAGATAAACAGCTATCAAAAGTTGGTGGCAAAGGATTATTTGTTAAAGAAATACAAAACGAATTATTCGACCATTCAATAGATATGGCGATTCATTCTTTAAAAGATGTACCAAGTGTTATACCTGAAGGTTTAACATTAGGTTGTATACCAGATCGTGAAAATCCATATGACGCCTATATAGCCAAAAATCACATTCAATTGGATGAACTTCCAGCCAATAGTATTGTAGGTACTAGTTCATTACGCCGTGGCGCACAAATTCTAGCAAAATACCCGAATCTACAAATTAAATGGATTCGAGGTAACATTGATACGCGATTAAGTAAATTGGAAACTGAAGATTATGATGCTATTATTCTTGCTGCTGCTGGTCTTAAACGTATGGGGTGGTCTGATGATATCGTCACGACTTACTTAGATAAAGAAACCTTAATCCCTGCAATCGGACAAGGTGCCTTAGGTATTGAGTGTCGTTCAGATGACAAAGAGTTGCTAGATTTGTTAAGCAAAGTTCACAACAGTGATGTAGCTTCATGTGTGACTGCTGAAAGAACATTTTTAACGCGTATGAACGGTAGTTGCCAAGTGCCTATCGGTGGCTATGCAACTAAAGAAAGTGATGGTACAATTGAGTTCACCGGATTAATTATGTCACCTGATGGCAAAGAACGTTATGAACACACAGAGCGTGGTACAAATCCAGTTGAACTCGGGGAAAAAGTTACTGAAGTATTAAATGCGCAAGGCGCTTACGAAATAATTAAAGCACTAAACGAAGAACAATAATCCTTCGAGGTGAAAATAATGAGACCAGTTATAGTTATGACACAAACCAGTGAATTTAAAAGAAATGATGCATGTATCTTACACAGACCATTTATCCGTGTAGAGCCATTATCTTTTGACTTAAATTTATTGAATGTGAACTATGACTGGCTTATTTTTTCGTCCAAAAATGCGGTAAAGTTTTTTCAACCATATCTAAAACATGTTAGTGTAGATAAAATAGCAGTTATTGGTGAGAAAACTGCAAACTACTGCAAATCATTGGGATTAAAGGTGTCTTTCTGCCCAAAAGACTATTCTCAAGAGGGATTTCTTGAATCGTTTTGTGCCGATGAAGGTAGTAAAATTTTGTTGCCTTCAAGTGATGCGGCCAGGCCTTTATTACAAGAGGAATTGTATAATCAAAATTATATAGTTCAGAAAATTGACTTGTATAAACCAGTTCCACATACTGAAAATATCAGTGATGTTAAAATGATGATTAAAAAAGGTGAAATAGATGCTGTAGCTTTTGCAAGCTCATCAGCTGTACGTTACTATTTTAATCATGAAATGACAGTGAACTTTGACCATTATTTTGTAATTGGTCTACAAACATTGGAAACATTACATCAATATCATGCTAAAGCCATGGTATCAGACATTCAAACGCTAGAATCATTAGTTAGCAAAATAATAGAAAGTTGGGAAACAAATGCAATTTGATAGACATAGAAGATTACGTAGTAGTAAATCAATGAGAAGTATGGTGCGTGAAACACATATAAGAAAAGAAGATTTAATTTATCCTATTTTTGTTGTTGAGCGTGATAATGTTAAAGAAGAAATCAAATCAATGCCAGGTATTTATCAAATAAGTTTAAATTTACTTGGTGATGAAATTAAAGAAGCTTATAATTTAGGTATTAGAGGTATTATGTTTTTCGGTGTTCCAAATGAAAAGGATGCTGTAGGTACTGGCGCTTATGACCATAACGGTATCATACAAGAAGCCACTAGAAAAGCAAAATCAATGTATAGTGATTTACTAATTGTAGCAGATACATGTCTATGCGAATATACAGACCATGGACACTGTGGAGTGATCAATGAAGAAACGAAAGATGTCGACAATGATAAATCATTACCATTACTAGTAAAAACTGCAATCTCTCAAGTTGAAGCAGGAGCTGACATCATTGCCCCAAGTAATATGATGGATGGCTTTGTAGCAGAGATTCGTGAAGGCTTAGATCAAGCAGGTTATCATAATATACCTATTATGAGTTATGGAATTAAATATTCATCAAGTTTCTTCGGACCATTCCGTGATGCTGCTGAATCTGCACCACAATTTGGCGACCGTAAAACATACCAAATGGATCCAGCAAATCGTAGAGAAGCTTTAAGAGAATTAGAAAGTGACTTAAATGAAGGTGCAGATATGATGATAGTTAAACCTGCATTAAGCTTTTTAGATATTATTAGAGACGTCAGAAACACAACAAATGTACCCGTCGTTGCATATAATGTAAGTGGCGAATATAGTATGACTAAAGCTGCATCAATTAATGGATGGATAGATGAAAAAGCAGTGGTGATGGAACAAATGGTTTCTATGAAACGTGCAGGTGCAGATATGATTATCACTTATTTCTCAAAAGACATTTGTCGATATTTAGATGAAGAACAGTAGGAGGATGGATACAATGCGTTACAGTAATTCTGAAAAAGCAATGGAAGCAGCAGAACATTTAATGCCTGGTGGTGTAAATAGTCCAGTTAGAGCCTTTAAATCTGTAGATACACCAGCAATTTTTATGGATCATGGTGAAGGTTCAAGGATATATGATATTGACGGCAATGCTTATATTGATTATGTACTAAGTTGGGGGCCATTAATTTTAGGCCATAAAAACAAGCAAGTAATTGATAAAATTCATGAGGCGGTAGATAAGGGTACAAGTTTTGGTGCCTCAACAACACAAGAGAATAAATTAGCAGAACTTGTTATAGATCGAGTTCCATCTATTGAAAAGGTACGTATGGTATCATCTGGTACAGAGGCGACACTAGATACTTTGCGTTTAGCACGTGGTTATACTGGAAAAAATAAAATCATTAAATTTATTGGTTGTTATCATGGTCATAGTGACTCTTTACTAATTAAAGCTGGTTCGGGCGTTGCGACTTTAGGTTTACCAGATTCTCCAGGCGTACCAGAAGGGATCGCTAAGAATACAATTACAGTCCCTTATAATGATTTAGAGGCAATTAAAGTTGCATTTGAAGAATTTGGCGACGACATTGCAGGCGTAATTGTAGAACCCGTTGCAGGTAATATGGGTGTCGTACCACCGATCGAAGGCTTTTTACAAGGTTTAAGAGATATTACAACTGAATATGGCTCATTATTAATTTTTGATGAAGTTATGACAGGCTTTAGAGTGGGCTATAATTGTGCTCAAGGATATTTTAATGTGACACCAGACTTAACTTGTTTAGGTAAAGTCATTGGGGGAGGTCTACCAGTAGGTGCTTTTGGTGGTAAAAAAGAAATCATGGATCATATTGCCCCAGCTGGTGACATCTATCAAGCTGGTACCTTATCAGGTAATCCATTAGCTATGACTAGTGGTTATGAAACATTAGTGCAACTTAAACCAGAAACATATGATTATTTTAATAAATTAGGTGACCAATTAGAAGCAGGATTAAAAGCAGTGTTTGCAAAACATAATGTGCCAATCACTGTAAATCGAGCAGGTTCTATGATAGGATATTTCTTGAATGAAGGGCCTGTTACAAACTTTGAAGAAGCAAACAATAGTGACTTAGAAATGTTTAGTCAAATGTACAGAGAAATGGCGAATGAGGGTATATTTTTACCGCCATCACAGTTTGAAGGTACATTTCTTTCAACCGCGCACACCGAAGAAGATATTCAACAAACTATAGAAGCGTTCGACACTGCTCTAAGTCGAATTGTATAAAGCTTAAATTATGCCCGAACAACCAATGCGTTGATCGGGTTTTAATATGGATAGCTCAGTTAAGTATGACGATAACTATGAAAGTTGTGAGAACATGAGTAAGCAATTAAGAAATAATATCATCGTTTTATTGCTAGCTATTTTATTAAGTCTAATCTTAAATGCAGCAAATATATTGTTACCATTTATGTTTGGACCTATAATTGCCAGTGTCATTTGTGTTAGATGCTTTCACATGGAAGTTGAATGGCCGTTTTGGCTAAGTCAAATTGGGTTGGTATTATTAGGTGTCCAAATAGGATCAACTTTTACTGAAAATGTAATATTTGATATCAAAGATGATTGGCTGACCATCATATTAATCACAGTTATGCTGTTAGGACTTGCATTAATAATAGCCTTTTTCTTTAAAAAAATTGCTAATGTAAATACTGAAACTGCAATTTTAAGTGTGATTCCAGGTGCGTTAAGTCAAATGCTAATAATGGCAGAGGAAAATAAGAAAGCGAATATTATGGTCGTCAGTTTAACGCAAACATCAAGAATTATATTTGTTGTTATTCTTGTACCATTTATTTCGTATTTCTTTCAAGGCAGTGGTGATAATCGTTCTGCGAAGGATAGTGTAGTCAATACACTAACCGAAGCATTGACTATTCCCAATATACTTTTATTAGCACTTGCAGTATTTTTAGTATATGTCATTATGGGGAAAATTAATTTTCCGACCAGACAATTACTTGCACCGATATTAGTGCTTATCTGTTGGAATTTATTAACTGGCGTTACATTTACCCTAGACAATTATATTATTGCGGCAGCACAAGTTATTTATATGATACGTATTGGTATACAAATTGCTAAATTATTAGACCAAATGAAAGGTAGAATTGCTGTAGCAATTGCATTTCAAAATATACTATTAATATTATTGACTTTTGTAATGGTACTATTTATTGCAATGGTTTCCGACCATTCTGTTAATGAATTGTTTTTAGGTGCTGCGCCAGGCGGTATGAGTCAAATCGTATTAGTTGCAATTGAAACTGGTGCAGATGTAGCATTGATTTCAAGTTATCACATCTTTAGAATATTCTTCATACTATTTCTAATTGCTCCTTTACTAAGTTATTTCCTAAAATACAGAGTAGCGAAAGATTCTATTAATAAGAAATCTTAAAAATTACGATGAAATATAATAAAACCACAGTAAACACTATGCGTTTGCTGTGGTTTTATCTATAAATGATAAATGTAGAACGTATTTTCAACTATACCAGTAGTGTAATGGAAAATCTTAATAAGTAAGGTGGTCTGTTAAGATTTTCGCAAAGGATTTAATCGAACCCTTTTCCGTTATATACTTTAGGATTATTCGGACAACTTTGAAGATGTGCGTTGTATAGGCCTGCAGCTTCTAAAAAAGAAAAAACAGTAACAGGACCTAAAAATTTAAAACCATATTTTTTAAGTTGCTTTGAAAGTTTTGTAGCACGTTCATCTACTGTAATGCGATCATGTGGCGAAACGTAGGCGCAATCAATCGGCTTATAATCTACAAAGGACCATAAAAAGTCACTAAAGCTACCATAATCATTTTCTATATCGAAATAACCTTGTGCTTGGCTAACGATTGCTTCAATCTTTTTACGATTATGGACGATATTGGGAAAAGTCATTAACCGATCAACATCTTCAGTTGTCATTTTTGAAATTTTAGTTGGATCAAAGTTATAAAAAGCTTGTTCGTAAGATTCTTTTTTCTTTAAAATAGTTAACCATGAAAGACCTGCATGTTGTGATTCAAGTGCAATTAATTTAAATAATTTCAAACTATCATAAATAGGTTGTCCCCATTCCTCATCGTGATAATGGATGTAAAGTGGATCTTTTGTTCCAAATGCGCATTCATTCATAAATTTCACTCCAGTGCATTGACTTATTTTAACATCCATTATACTATAATTAAGTAAAAGAATATTGTCTACTGGGAAGAGTAAATAAGCTGAAATTTAGAAGAGAGTACATGGTTGGTGTAAATGTATAATTTAACTTATTGAAGGTAGCCCACATTGAACTTTAGCTGAAATATAATGCTCTTACATAATTATAGTATAGGCTAAAGCGTGTTTGAGCGTTAATCATATAATTAAGTGCTTGAAATTATATTTATAATTTCTTGAATTTAGGTGGTACCACGGAATATCCGTCCTATATTGATAGGGCGGATATTTTTATTTTAAGGAGGATTTTAACGAATGGAAATGAAACCAAAATATAATCCGAACGAAGTCGAGTCCGGACGTTATGACCAATGGGTTAACAATGGTTATTTTAAAGCGACAGAAGATAGTTCAAAAGAGACATATACAATTGTAATTCCACCACCAAACGTAACTGGTAAATTACATTTAGGGCATGCGTGGGATACGACATTACAAGATATATTAACGCGAATGAAACGGATGCAAGGCTATGATACTTTATATTTACCAGGCATGGATCATGCAGGTATTGCTACGCAAGCAAAAGTAGAAGCAAAGTTAAATGAACAAGGTTTATCAAGACATGATTTAGGTCGAGAAAAATTCCTTGAACAAGCTTGGGATTGGAAAGAAGAATACGCTACTTTTATTAGAGAACAGTGGGCAAAATTAGGTCTAGGCTTAGATTATAGCAGAGAGCGTTTCACGTTAGATGAAGGTTTAAGTAAAGCTGTGAAAAAAGTATTCGTTGATATGTACAATAAAGGTTTGATATATCGTGGTGAATATATTATAAATTGGGATCCAATCGCACGTACTGCTTTATCTGACATTGAAGTAATACATGAAGATGTTGAAGGTAAGTTTTACCATTTTAAATATCCATATGCAGATGGTAATGGATTTATTGAAATTGCTACAACACGTCCTGAAACCATGTTAGGTGATACTGCGATTGTCGTAAATCCTAATGACGAGCGTTATAAAGATGTTATTGGGAAGAAGGTAATTTTACCTATCATTGGTAGGGAACTACCAATATTAGCAGATGAATATGTTGATATTGAATTTGGTAGTGGTGCGATGAAAGTAACACCAGCACATGATCCTAATGACTTTGAAATAGGTAATCGCCATGAGTTAGAACGCATTATTGTAATGGATGAATCTGGCAAAATGAATGATAAAGCTGGTAAATATCAAGGCATGGATCGATTTGATTGTCGTGAACAATTAGTGAAAGATCTAGAGGCTGAAGAACTTGTTATTAAAATTGAGGCACATGAACATTCAGTAGGTCATTCAGAGCGTTCTGGCGCAGTTGTAGAACCATATTTATCAACACAATGGTTTGTTAAAATGAAGCCACTTGCTGAGCAAGCATTGGATAATCAAAAAACAGACGATAGAATTGATTTTGTTCCTGCGCGTTTTGAAAAAACGTTTAATCGTTGGATGGAAGAGATTAGAGACTGGACGATATCACGTCAACTTTGGTGGGGGCACCAAATTCCAGCTTGGTACCATAAAGAAACAGGCGAAATTTATGTAGGTGAATCAGCGCCTGAAGATATTGAAAATTGGACTCAAGATGAAGATGTATTAGATACTTGGTTCTCAAGTGCATTATGGCCATTTTCAACATTAGGTTGGCCAGATACAGAAGCTGAAGACTTCCAACGTTACTTCCCAACGAATGCATTAGTAACTGGATATGATATTATCTTCTTCTGGGTTGCAAGAATGATATTCCAAGGTTTAGAATTTACTGGAAAACGTCCTTTTAATGATGTATTATTACATGGATTAGTCCGTGCGGAAGACGGTAGGAAGATGAGTAAATCACTTGGCAATGGTGTAGATCCTATGGATGTCATTGATGAGTATGGTGCAGACAGCTTAAGATACTTCCTTGCCACTGGTTCATCTCCTGGTCATGATTTACGTTATTCTACTGAAAAAGTTGAATCTGTGTGGAATTTCATTAATAAAATATGGAATGCTGCGAGATTTAGTATTATGAATATTGGTGAAGACTTTAAGGTAGAAGATGTAGATTTATCAGGCAACCTTTCTCTTGCGGATAAGTGGATTTTAACTCGATTAAATGAAACCATTGCAAATGTTACAGATTTAAGTGATAAATATGAATTTGGTGAGGTTGGTCGTACCCTTTATAACTTTATTTGGGATGAATTCTGTGATTGGTATATCGAAATGAGTAAGATACCTATGAACGGTGAAGATGAAGCGCAAAAACAAGTTACACGTTCAGTACTTACGTATGTACTTGATAACACAATGAGAATGTTACACCCATTTATGCCTTTTGTTACAGAGCAAATTTGGCAAAACCTACCTCATGAAGGTGAAACAATTGTAAATGCATCTTGGCCAAAAGTGAACGACGAACTCACATTTGATGATAGTAAAGAAACGATGCAACAACTTGTTGAAATTATTAAATCAGTTAGACAATCACGTCTTGAAGTAGATACGCCACTTTCAAAGGCAATTCCAATCTTTATTAAAGCAAAAGATGACAATATCAAAGAGACGTTGTTAAACAACTCGAATTATATCGATAGATTCTGTCATCCGAGTGAATTGACAATTGATATGGATATTGAAATTCCTGAAAAAGCCATGACCTCTGTTACGACTGCTGGTGAAGTTGTGTTACCATTAGAAGGTCTAATAGATATGGATAAAGAAATTGAGCGTTTAGAGAATGAACTCTTGAAATGGGAAAAAGAGCTCGACCGCGTTAATAAGAAATTAGCAAATGAAAACTTCGTCAATAAAGCACCTGAAAAAGTTATTAATGAAGAACGTGAGAAAAAACAAACATATCAAGAAAAATATGATGGTGTGAAATTACGAATTAATCAATTAAAAGCATAGGAGTCCTTAAGATGAATTACCTAGACAGCTTATATTGGATACATGAACGAACTAAATTTGGCATTAAACCAGGCGTAAAACGTATGGAATGGATGTTGGATAGACTAAATAATCCTCAATTTAATATAAACGGTATTCATGTTGGTGGCACAAATGGCAAAGGGTCCACGGTGTCGTATCTACGTTCAGCACTTGTTGATAACGGATATGATGTGGGGACTTTCACATCGCCCTTTATTGAAACATTCAACGAACGTATTAGTTTGAATGGCCTGCCAATAAGTGATGATGATATTGTTAAATTAGTTCAAAGAGTAAAACCAGTAAGCGAAGCCTTAGAAGTGGAAACTGACCTTGGAACTGCAACCGAATTTGAGATTATTACAACGATGATGTTTTTATATTTTGGTGAAATCCACCCAGTTGACTTTGTAATTGTTGAAGCGGGATTAGGTATTAAAAATGATTCTACTAATGTTTTTAAACCAATCTTATCTATATTGACAAGTATAGGTTTAGACCATACTGATATATTGGGTGATACGTATGTAGATATTGCAAAAGACAAAGGTGCGATTGTAAAACCAAACACACCTATCATTTATGCTGTAAAAAACGAAGAAGCGCTTAAAGTTATTCGTGATTATGTTGAACAACAAAATGCTGAAGGTATTGAGTTGGATAGAGATATTAGTGTTATCTCCGAAGATGAAGAATTCACTTATCGCTATAAAGATTATGAACTTGAAACGCTTTTATTAAATATGTTAGGTGAACATCAAAAAGAGAACGCCGCGTTAGCAATTACCGCACTTATAGAATTAAATGAGTCAGATATCGTTGATTTAGATTTCAATAAAATGATTGATGGTATTGAGTCGGTGAGTTGGACTGGTCGAATAGAACAAGTGAAAGAACGTCCTTTGATGATTGTCGATGGCGCACATAACGTTGAAAGTGTGGAAGCACTAATAAGTACGATGAAAAATTATTATCACACTGAAAATATTGATATTTTATTTTCTGCAATCAAAGGCAAACCTTTAAATGCTATGGTGGATCAACTTAAAACAATTGCTTCTACATTCTATATAACAGATTTTGATTTTCCGAAAGCTTTAACAAAAGAAGCGATTTTTGACGAAGTTCGATTTGAACAAAAAGCACTCGTTGATGATTATGTGAAGTTTATTGAATCATATGAAGGTGACGGTTTAATCATTACTGGAAGCTTGTACTTTATAAGTGAAGTAAAAGCTAAAGTTGATTTTAGTTAAATATATATTTACTAAATAAGCGAACGGTTCGATAGTTTATTGGATCATTCGCTTATTTTTGTTTTAAATAAAAGAAACGTGGTATCTACATATAGTTCTAATAAAGAGTGAAAAGTTAGTTTGAAAACCTGGGGTTTGTCAATTTTTTGACGAGTCTATTTTGATTAAACTAGGTAACAAGCATTTCCTATTTTATTTTGTGATTATATGATAATATTTAAAAAAGGGGAGGTATTAGATTAAAATGACTGAAAAGAAATTCCCAAAAGATGCAATGCGTGTTTTAAAAGAAACAAGTCGTACTTTTTATATTCCGATAACTTTCTTAGAAAAAGAGTTAAAACATACGGTAGCATCTGCTTATTTAGTATTAAGAGCAATTGATGAAATTGAAGATCATGAGGAATTGGATAACGATTTAAAACATTCAATACTGATGCAAGTGAGTGAGTTATTTAAAGCACCTTTTGATGAAGCAAAATACATGCAAATTCTTGAACCAGTGAAGGATAAAATGCCTGAAGTCACTTTAAGACTAGGTGAGTGGATAGAAGCTTGTCCTAATAAGACAGTAACAATTGTATTAGATGCTTCTAGCGAAATGGCATTCGGTATGGCAAAATGGGCGAAAGCAAACTGGGATATCCATACCAAGGATGATTTAGATGATTATACATATTATGTAGCGGGACTTGTCGGCGTCATGCTCTCGCAATTGTGGGACTTATGTGCAAATGTTAAAACAGATAGAGAATTGGCAATTGGATACGGACGAGGCTTGCAAGCTGTTAACATTCTTAGAAATGAACAAGAAGATTTAGCAGAACGTGGTGTAAGTTTTGTACCGGATGATTGGACACGCGATGATTTGTTTAAATATGCTGAAGATAATTTAGCTAAAGCAGATGCATATATGAAAGATATTAATAAAAAAACCATTTTACTATTTTGTCGTTTACCATTAGCACTGGCTCATAAATCACTTAAGGCAATGAAAAATGGTAGAGAGAAGATATCCAGAAAAGAAGTTGAAGAAACTGTCGATGAAATTCAAAAAGATTAGATGCTAAAATTCTTTTTTGAATGATTTGTTTTTATTAATGTTACAAAATCAAAACCATTAGCAACTATATACATATAAAACCAGCTCACTTTATTGTTGAGCTGGTTTTATTATTCTAAAATGTAATCCATAAACGAAATCATGTGTGATGATAACGCACAATCAACAAACCGAATTATACACAAAATTTGGTTTGCTGATTGTGCACTATTGAAATTATTTCAATAGTGTTATTTTTCTTATGGGTGTTATGTATTGATGCTATAATATTTATTAGGAGGTGAAGTGTTGATAACGCTGCTTTTAATTTGTCCTATATTATTTAGTTTTTTATATCAGCTATGTTTTGTAGAAAACCTGAAATTAAGATATCTCACAACCCGTTCAAGATGTGATTATTGTCGCAAACAAATAACTATGATAGAAACAATCCCAATTTTAAGTTTTATTTTTTTAAAAGGCACTTCAAGATGCTGTAATCGCAGAATTAGTGTTTTTTATCTGTTTGGGGAGTTGCTTTCTTTGGCTCCTGTATTTTATCTGCTTTATTTACCTCACAAACTAATGATTGATCATACTACTTTAATATTAATTTATTTATTCCTTCTCACCTTTTCTATATTTGATATTAAGACGTACACAGTTCCTTTGCATGTGGTAGTCGTATTTGCTATTTGCATTTGTTTTATCACTCCAATACATATCATGTCATTTTTTTGCGTCACAAGCTTGCTTCATATATTCTATTTACTATTTCATCATGCCATTGGCTATGGAGATATAATTATCTTTTCTTTGCTAGCTTTAGCTTTATCATCTTCAGAGTTTTTAATCACACTTTTGTTTACATTTATCTGTGGTGGTGTTTTTGCTTTGCTCGTGTTACTTGTTTCGCGTAATGAAAGAGCAAGAATTCCACTGATACCTTTTATTTATATTGCATTTAATATCATGCTATTAACATCTCAAAATTTAAACTTTGGAGGTTTTTCATAATGAAAATAAAAGAACTTGCCAATAATCAGAAACCTAGAGAAAGGTTGTTAAACAACGGACCTGCTCATTTATCTGATGGTGAATTACTAGCCATTTTAATTAATACAGGTAGAAAAGGGTTTTCAAGTTTAGATATAGCTAATGAATTGTTAAAGTCAGTAGAAAGTTTAAAACAGTTAAAGGCATTATCCATCAATGATTTAAATAAAGTAAAGGGAATTGGTTTGTATAAAGCATTGATTCTAAAAGCTGCGTTTGAGCTAGGGGAACGTATGCATTCGGGTAGTTTAGATGAGAAAATACAAATTACTAGTCCTCAAGATGTTGCTAATTTTATGATGGGGAAAATGGAGCATTTAACTCAGGAAAAGTTTATTGTGTTATTTCTTAATTCTAAGAATGTGGTTATTAAACAGAAAACAATATTTATTGGGACTTTAAATTCATCAATTGTTCATCCTCGAGAAATATTTAGCGAAGCGATAAAATGCGCAAGTAATGCAATTGTTGTGCTTCACAATCATCCATCAGGTGATACTACGCCGTCCAAAGAAGATATTAGCGCAACTAATAGATTAAGAGAATGTGGAGAAATTTTAGGGATAGATTTACTAGACCATATTATTATTGGAGATCATACTTATATGAGTATGGTAGAGGACGGCTATTTTGATTAAACATGATATACAAAGTTGCTCACATAAACTTACATCATTACATAGAAGGATTATCGCATTATTCCATTTTTATTGTATGCTTTAAAATTAATTTTGGCTTTCTGTGCTCGCTCAGGTACGGTATAATCAAGTTGATAATTAAGGAGGCGTTATCAAGTGGGAACGATATTATTGATTGGTTTGTTACTGCCGGTAGTTTATTTAATGCAATTAGTTAAAAATAAAAAGCCTATTGATTTTAATAGTACTAAAAAAACAGTAATCATTTCTATTGTAGGGGTCTTATTAACTACTATGCTATTCTTTGTTTTTAGTACGAATCATACAACTTTTTGGCTATACTTAATTGGTGCATTGATTATCGCGGTTATTTGGGCGCTATTGTTGTGTGCTTGTTATTATTTTTATCAAGTGTTATCAAATAATGTTAAAAAATAACTATAATGTTTGTGAAACGTTAGTTTTTATATTAAGGTTAGAAAATATCTTTGGTTATGAAACAAGTTTGATATACTAACTTCCATAGTTGTAACTATAGTTGAATGTTAAAAAAGACGAAGCAAAGCATCTATTTTTGATGCCTTGCTTCGTCTGAACAATCAAATTATAATACTACAAGTATATTTAAGTAATATTATAGTCTACTACTGGAATAATCTAAATCTGTGATAACATACATAGATTGTGTTATTTATATTCTAATTTATATAAAACTAAAGTAATTATTGGAGTTTTCCATTATCCAAAGAATACCTTGATAACCTAGATATATACATAATACGATAATTCCAACGTATATTAAAAATCTTAAAATTGATAAACCTACTCTAAATAATAATATAACTAAGAGGGCAAGTAGGATTATAGATATAATACTCATATTATATTTCACTCCCTTTGTATACCATTGTACTATGAAAAAAGCATGTATGCATCGGTCTATCGTTAACTTTTGAATACTACTGCAGACTGATGATATTTAATTTTATGGATTTTATAATATAGGGTGAAATTATGGGAGGGTGGTTCATGCGGTTTATATTTAGTATTATTAAAAACTTTATAGCTATTATAGCAATTATAATCATTGTATTCTTCGCGTTGAAATATGCGCCGTTTTTAAAAGACCAGCAATGGAACCCAGTACATAATAATGAGCCACCTACAAGCAACACGCAATCAGAAGGTGATTTAACAGGTGGTCAACGTTATTCTGTAGAAGACAATGATATTTTAAAAAATGTCCCTCGCAGTCAGGCTAAAAATGTATTTGATTGGATAGATAAGAAAGAATTTATGTCTGTATCGGGTATTGGTAGAATGGGATATAGCGATAAATATCTGGCAGGCCAACGCGGTGATGAATTTATAATTTATAAATTTGGTTCAGACTCCATTCGTGTTTATAAAACAGAAATAGAGATGGAACAAGACCTAAATCAACTTGGGGAGCATATCGAACTACAGCCACCATCTAATTACGAGTAAGTGGTTTGAATTCTAAGCTAAAATGCGTTAGCCTTATATAAGTAAAAACGTAAAAGGTTGGTGTCTAAATATGAGTGAACAGTCTAAAGATAAAAAAGTAGATGAACAAGCAAAAGCACAAAATCTATTCGCACGTTGGCGTAAAGAAGAAACTTTATATAAAGAAGACGAAAAAGAAGCTGAAAAATCTGCTGAAACAGAAAAAAACGACGCAGAAGAAAAATAATTATATTTTTGCTAAAACAAATGGATATTTAATTATTTCCAAGACATAACTTTATTTGAATCGAAACTGAAATTTAAAATTTTAGCGGACATTTAATGACTTGATGATAACAAGTCTAAATTTAAAGTTTGTAATAATCGAAAACACGATTTCCATTCTAGTACTGTTGTAAAAATTATACTAAAAAGCTGAGACATGATTATTTCATGTGTCAGCTTTTTTCTTTTATACAAAACGTAAAAATATAAAAAGTTGATGATAAATTAAACTTAAACTGCTCTAGTGATAAACGCAAGAGGATATAAATGGTAGAAAATATAATCAAAATTATTGTTTAGCTAGCCTGTTTGTCTTATCTCAGTAATTTTTCTTTATTTGTTTAAAATATAGTTAACTTATATACATAATTTTGAATTTAAAAAAATGGTGATTTCAAGACTTTAATGCACTATTTACTTTGAAACTTGTTATAATATAAAGTAACACTACATTTTATGTTTTAAAGTAGAGTCTCAGCAATTTCTATTCTAGCTTTAGTAAATTAAATGAGTGGCTAGAATTTAATTTGTGAATAATAAGGTTACTACTTTATTTCGATCTACGAGTAATATAAAATGATATCAAGTAGTAAAATAGTCGGGTAATAGAGGTGTTTAGGTTGTCAAAGTTTTTTAAAAACAACAAGTTGATTGTTATTTTATGTGCAATCATTGTATTTATTGCCTTAATTGGTGTATCTTTACGTTCGCAGTCACAATCACCAGTAGAACAATACGTAGGAGATTCAGTTGCATTCGGTCAAAAGGCAGTGAGTTATCCTGTTCATTTCGTAACAGGTTCAATCAATAACCTTTTTGCAAAAGATAGTTCAAAAGAGCAACAAAGCAAGGTTAAACAATTAGAAGCTGAAAACGAAAGACTGAAATCAGAAAACAAAAAGTATAAAAAAGAATTGGATATAGAAGATATATCTAAATTCGAACCAATTTCTAGTACCATATTATCTAGAAATCCAGATCAATGGATGAATACACTAGTCATTAACCAAGGTGCTAAAGATGGTATAAAAAATAATATGGCTGTGATGACTTCAGAAGGATTAGTAGGTCGAATCTCTAAAGTAAATCAATTTTCATCACAAGTTGATTTAATTTCAACAAACACACGTGCTAACCGTTTATCAGTAAATATTCAACATGAGGATGAAAATGTATTTGGATTAATCGATCATTATGATTCTAAAAATGAAGAACTTATTATTACTGATATTAATAATAAAGATAGTGTGAAAAAAGGAGATAAAGTTGTTACAAGTGGTTTAGCTGATCAATTACCAAGTAGTATATACATAGGTGAAGTTTCAAAAGTAGAAAATGATGAATATGGCTTATCAAAAGAGGTTAGAGTGAAAACAGCTGCTAATTTATCAGATTTAAATCATGTATATGTAGCTAAAAGAGATCCTAAAACAATACCAGATAATGAAAGTGGTGATAATTAATGCGTGCGTTATACTACTTTCTTATCGGTATTGTATTATTTTATATTGATACTGCAATTGGGTTAATTATACCAATGCAAATTGGCACGAAAGACATCATTTTTGTCCCACACTTGACTCTAATGTATTTACTCATAATATGTGTTCACAGAAGTTTTGGTGTAGCCATTATATTATCTACGGTGTTAGGCCTAATTACAGATTTATATTTTGGTAGTTTTTATGGCTTGTATTTATTTGGTTATATATTGTTTGTTGTAATACAAGACTTTTTCTTCAAAACATTTTATAGAGACGATACAATGTTATTTTTTGTAGTTTTATTAAGTACAATTTTCTTAGAAATTTACGTAGCTATTATATATAGTATATTGGGATTGATAGCATTTAATTTATTTGACTTTGTGTTGTATAGATTAATACCTACATTGGTACTTAATTTTATATTACTTATTATTTTCTATCCGATTATTACTAAATTCTTTAGAAAAGTACAATTGAAGATTGACAGTAAGAAAGCCTAATGCTAAAATGCAGTAGTTGAGTAGTTTTTAGCTACATACAACCGCTCGGATTTAGGTTAAAGAACATGTATGTCACCTAAATTTGGCGTGACTTAAATTATAGGAGGTGCAAAGTATGTTTGCTATTATTGAAACAGGTGGAA
Source organism: Staphylococcus pseudoxylosus (assembly GCF_003697915.1). Classification (GTDB taxonomy): domain Bacteria; phylum Bacillota; class Bacilli; order Staphylococcales; family Staphylococcaceae; genus Staphylococcus; species Staphylococcus pseudoxylosus. Next base: position 139,074 of record NZ_RCVN01000001.1, on the reverse strand, counting down.
AACAAGTTAAAGTAGAAGAAGGACAAGAAATCTTTGTTGAGAAATTAGATGTTAACGAAGGTGACTCTTTCACATTTGACAAAGTATTATTCGTAGGTGGAGACGCAGTTAAAGTTGGTGCGCCAACTGTTGAAGGTGCTTCAGTTACTGCTACTGTTAAGAAACAAGGTCGCGGTAAGAAAATCACTGTATTCACATATAAACGTCGTAAGGACTCAAAACGTAAAAAAGGTCATCGTCAACCTTACACTAAATTAACAATCGACAAAATCAACGCATAATTATGATTACTGTTGATGTTACATTGAACGATGTCGGTCAAATCACTGATGTTATCATGGATGGCCATGCAGAACATGGCGAGTATGGACATGATATAGTTTGTGCAGGTGCATCCGCAGTGCTTTTCGGAAGTGTTAATGCTATAATGGGATTAACAAATGAGAAGCCCGATATTGATTACAATGATGACGGTGGACATTTCCATATTAGAAGTGTTGATACTTCTAATGAACAAGCGCAATTAATTCTTCAAGCAATGTTAGTTTCGTTGCAAACAATTGAAGAAGAATATAAAGAAAATATCAGATTAAACTATAAGTGAGGTGCAATCATAATGTTAAAATTAAATTTACAGTTCTTCTCATCTAAAAAAGGACTTGGTTCTACAAAAAACGGACGTGACTCAGTTTCTAAACGTTTAGGAGCTAAACGTGCTGATGGTCAACACGTTACAGGTGGTTCAATCTTATTCCGCCAACGTGGTACAAAAATTTATCCTGGTGAAAATGTAGGTCGTGGTGGCGACGATACATTATTCGCTAAAATCGACGGCGTGGTTAAATTTGAACGCAAAGGTCGCGACAAAAAACAAGTTTCTGTTTACGCAGCAGCTGAGTAATTTGTCATCGTTAACACCAGAAGTGATCACTTCTGGTGTTTATTTTTTGTCTTTATTTTCTAGTTAATGAGATAATGATATAATATACAGAATGATATAAAGAATAAAATTTAAGAAAAAGAGGTGAAATCATGTTTGTCGATCAAGTTAAAATATCACTTAAAGCAGGTGATGGCGGTAACGGTATAACAGCATATCGTAGAGAGAAATATGTTCCATTCGGTGGTCCAGCCGGCGGTGACGGTGGTGATGGTGCATCTATTATATTTGAAGTGGATGAAGGTTTGAGAACATTATTAGATTTTAGATACCAAACGCATTTCAAGGCTAAAAGAGGCGATGCCGGTCAAAGTAGTAATATGCATGGTAAAAATGCTGAGGAACTCGTATTAAAAGTTCCACCTGGTACGATTATTAAAAGTGTTGAAACAGAAGAGGTTTTAGCTGATTTAGTTGAAAATGGTCAACGTGCAGTAGTGGCGAAAGGTGGTCGAGGCGGTCGAGGAAATTCACGTTTCGCATCTCCTAGAAACCCAGCACCAGATTTCAGTGAAAATGGTGAACCTGGTGAAGAAATTGATGTTACGTTAGAATTAAAATTACTAGCGGATGTTGGTTTAGTAGGTTTCCCAAGTGTAGGTAAATCTACTTTATTATCTATTGTATCAAAAGCTAAACCTAAGATAGGTGCATACCATTTTACAACAATTAAACCTAATCTTGGTGTGGTTTCTACGAAAGATCAAAGAAGTTTTGTAATGGCAGACTTACCAGGATTAATAGAAGGTGCGTCTGAAGGTGTAGGATTAGGACATCAATTTTTAAAACACGTTGAACGTACAAAAGTAATAGTTCATATGGTGGATATGAGTGGCTCTGAGGGTCGTGATCCTTATGAAGATTACAAAGTTATCAATGAGGAATTAAATGCCTACGAACATCGTTTAGAGGAGCGACCTCAAATTGTGGTTGCTAATAAAATGGATATGCCTAACGCAGAAGAAAATTTAGAAGCATTTAAAGAAGCTTTGAATGATGATTCTGTGCACATTATCCCACTTTCAACATTTATGCATGACCATATTGATGAACTGCTTTATGCTATAGCAGACAAATTAGAAGAAGTAAAAGATATTGACTTTAGTAAAGATGAAGAAGAAGATTTAGGTGTTAATAGAGTGATTTACAAACATACACCTAGTCAAGATAAATTCACAATTACACGCGATGATGATGCTGCATACGTTGTAAGCGGTAAAGCAATCGAAAGAATGTTCAAAATGACTGACTTTAATAGTGACCCTGCAGTACGTAGATTTGCGCGTCAAATGCGTTCTATGGGTATTGATGAAGCATTGAGAGCACGCGGATGTAAAAATGGAGATATTGTTAGAATCCTTGGTGGAGAATTTGAATTCGTTGAATAGGAGTGCTTGAAAATGGACAAAAAAGATTATAAAAAGTTTTACTTAATTCGCGAGGATGTATTACCAGAATCTGTTGTAAAAACCTTGAAAATTAAAGAAGTTTTAAAAAATGATCCGTCACTGTCCATATTTGAAGCAGTTAAACAATTCGATTTATCAAGAAGTGCTTTTTATAAATATAGAGATACAATATTCCCTATTGATGAAAAAATGGAGTCTACACGTGAATTCACATTAATATTATATGTGAATGATATCGTAGGGATGTTGGCAGAAGTTTTAAATACTTTATCAAGTTTAAGTTTGTCAGTATTAACTATTCATCAAAGTATACCAATGGAAAGTAGAGCAACGATTACACTTTCATTAGACGCTAAAGGTACAAATTTAGAAATTGATGATGTTATGGAAGCGTTGCGAGTTATTGATCACGTTTCTAAAGTAGAATTAATTAGTATGACTATATAAGGAAGTGTAACTATGTATGCATATATAAAGGGGACGTTAGCAGTTTTGAACCCTACACACGTGGTTGTAGAAGCCTCAGGTGTAGGGTACGAAATTCAAACGCCCAATTCTTACCGTTTTCAAAAATTTATGGACCAAGAGGTTGTCATTCATACGTCATTAATAGTTAGAGAAGATGCTCAACTTCTTTATGGTTTCATAAATCAAGAAGAAAAAGACATGTTTTTAAGCTTAATTAAAGTAACTGGAATTGGACCGAAATCTGCGTTAGCTATATTAGCTAGTAGTTCGCCTAATGAGGTTAAGATAGCTATAGAGAACGAAAATGATGCCTATTTAACAAAGTTCCCTGGTATTGGTAAAAAAACAGCACGTCAAATCGTATTAGATCTTAAAGGTAAAGTTCAAATAAATGAAGTAGATAGTAGTCAAATATTAAATGTTGAAGCTTCACTTAGTGATAATACACCGATTATTAAAGAAGCGCTCTTAGCATTGGAAGCGTTAGGGTACTCAAAACGAGAGCTAACAAAAGTGGAGAAAGCATTAGCAAAAGACTCATTCGAATCTGTAGATGATGCAGTTAAAAAAGGATTGCAATTATTGATATCATAATTGGAAATAATATTTTAAAGGGGTGTAATCAATGGACGATAGAATGGTAGATCAATCTATGCATGATGAGGAATCTTCATTTGAATTTTCATTGCGACCGACTAAATTACGTCAGTACATAGGTCAATCAACAATTAAATCGAATTTAGAGGTGTTTATAAAAGCAGCTAAAATTAGACAAGAACCATTAGACCATGTGCTATTATTCGGTCCCCCTGGATTAGGTAAAACGACTTTGTCTAACATTATTGCAAATGAAATGGATGTTAATATTAGAACAATTTCCGGACCTTCAATAGAAAGGCCAGGAGATTTAGCTGCAATTCTGTCTAGTTTACAACCTGGTGATGTTTTATTTATAGACGAAATTCATAGACTAAGTAGTGTTGTAGAAGAAGTTTTGTACCCAGCTATGGAAGATTTCTTTCTAGATATTGTTATAGGCAAAGGTGAAGAAGCGCGTAGTATACGTATAGACTTGCCACCATTCACTTTAATTGGTGCGACGACTCGTGCTGGCAGCTTGACGGCCCCATTGCGAGACAGGTTTGGTGTGCATCTCAGATTAGAATATTATAAAGAACATGAATTGAAAGAAATTATTGTGCGTACTGCAGAAGTGCTTGGTACCTCAATTGATGACGAAAGTGCTATAGAATTAGCGAAACGTAGTCGTGGTACGCCTAGGGTAGCCAATAGATTGTTAAAACGAGTTCGTGATTTTCAACAAGTCAATGATGACGAATTAATCTGTATTGAAACCACGAAAGCATCATTGCAATTGCTACAAGTTGATGATGAAGGATTGGATTATATTGATCATAAAATGATGAACTGTATTTTGGAGCAATATAAAGGTGGACCTGTTGGGCTAGATACAATTGCCGTTTCGATTGGTGAAGAACGGGTTACAATTGAAGATGTTTATGAACCTTTTTTAATTCAGAAGGGTTTTATCGAACGCACGCCCCGTGGTCGTAAAGCGACACCTTATGCATTTGAGCATTTTAGTAAGAAGAATGAAAAGAGGGAATAAGTTTGGATATTGAAGCATTTGATTATCATTTGCCTGAATCATTAATTGCACAAACACCTCTGAAAAACAGAGATGAAAGTAGATTGCTAATTCTTGGCAGACAATCTGGTAATATTGAACATCAACACTTTAAAGATGTTATTGATTATTTAGAAAGTGGGGACACCCTTGTATTAAACGATACAAGAGTAATGCCTGCAAGGCTATTCGGTTTAAAAGAAGAAACTGGTGCAAAAGTAGAAATGTTGATGCTTACTCAAATAGAGGGTAATGATTGGGAAGTGTTACTAAAACCAGCTAAAAGAATTAAAGTAGGCAACAGATTAACTTTCGGTGAAGGTAAAATTGTAGCCGAGTGCATAAAAGAGCTTGATCAAGGTGGTCGTATTATGAGACTGCATTATGATGGTATCTTACAAGAACGTTTAGATGAATTAGGTGAAATGCCTTTACCTCCTTATATTAAGGAACGTTTAGATGATCAAGATCGCTATCAAACTGTATATGCAAAAGCATCGGGTTCTGCAGCGGCACCGACAGCTGGCCTCCATTTTACAGATGAATTATTAGCCAATATTAGAGATAAAGGTATTAATATTGCATTTATCACATTACATGTAGGACTAGGCACATTTAGACCGGTTAGCGTTGATAATATAGATGACCATGAGATGCATAGTGAATACTATCAAATGGATCGAGAAACTGCGGAGCTATTAAATAACACGAAAGAAAGTGGCCACCGTATTATATCGGTTGGTACAACATCTACAAGAACATTAGAAACAATTATGCAATCAAATGATAAATTTGTAGCACAAAGTGGATGGACAGATATATTTATCTTCCCAGGATTTACTTTTAAAGCAATTGATGGATTGATTACTAATTTCCATTTGCCGAAATCTACACTTGTAATGTTAGTTTCAGCTTTTAGTTCGAGAGATAATATTTTAAACGCTTATAATCAAGCAGTTTCTTCAGAATATAGATTCTTTAGCTTTGGAGATGCAATGTTAATTATTTAGAGAATGAAAGGAGCGTTTATATGCCAGCAGTAACGTATGAGCATATTAAAACTTGTAAACAATCTGGTGCGAGATTAGGTATCGTACACACGCCTCATGGCTCTTTTGAAACACCAATGTTTATGCCTGTTGGAACAAAGGCAACAGTTAAAACGATGAGTCCAGAAGAATTAAATCAAATGGAAGCAAAAATCATTCTAGGAAACACATATCATTTGTGGTTACAACCTGGAAATGATATCATCAAAAAGAGTGGGGGATTACACCAGTTTATGAACTGGAACGGTCCAATACTGACTGACTCTGGTGGTTTTCAAGTATTTAGTTTAAGTAATTTGAGGAAAATTAGTGAAAAAGGTGTAGAGTTCCGTCATCATACGAATGGTTCGAAATTGTTTTTGAGCCCAGAAAAGGCTATGGAGATACAAAATGATTTAGGTTCTGATATCATGATGGCTTTTGATGAATGTCCACCTATGCCTGCTGAATATAAATATGTGAAAGACTCCATTGAAAGAACAACAAGATGGGCAGAACGTTGCCTCAAAGCACATAAAAGACCTGACGATCAAGCCTTGTTTGGAATTATACAAGGCGGAGAATATAAAGATCTAAGAAAACAAAGCGCTGAAGAATTAGTTGCTTTAGATTTTCCGGGGTACGCAATTGGTGGTTTGTCTGTAGGCGAACCTAAACCAGTTATGTATGATATGGTAAAGCATACCGAACAATTTATGCCGAAAGATAAACCGCGTTATTTAATGGGTGTGGGTTCACCAGATGCATTAATAGAATGTAGCATCAGAGGTATGGATATGTTTGATTGTGTGTTGCCAACACGAATTGCACGTAATGGTACTTGTATGACATCTCATGGCCGTGTGACTATTAAAAATGCTAAGTATGCAGAAGATTTAGGTCCGCTTGATGAAAACTGTGATTGTTATACTTGTAAAAATTATAGTAGAGCATACATAAGACATTTAATAAAAGCAGAAGAAACTTTTGGTATCCGTCTTACTACTTATCATAATTTACATTTCTTGCTTAAATTAATGGAAAATATCCGACAAGCAATTCGTGAAGATCGACTTCTTGATTTTAAAGAAGAATTCTTTGAACAGTATGGACTGAATGTTGAAAACCCAAAAAACTTTTAAAAAGGGAGAAATAAAATAATGCAATTTACTTCATTGATATTACCAATTTTATTATTAGTATTAATGTGGTTCTTCTTAATTAGACCACAACAGAAAAAGGCTAAAGAGCATCGTGAAATGATTAGCCAAATTACTTCTGGCCAACGTGTAACAACTATCGGCGGTATCAAAGGTACTGTACGCAGTGTTGATGAAACGACAGTTGTATTAACTTTAAATGGTAATGGTACTGAAATCACTTTAGAAAAACCTGCTATCAAACAAGTTGATCCTTCATAATAAATAATGTATTGATACATGGGAGTGTATTAATTTTGAAAAAAACAAGCCTTAGGGGATAATACGCCTAAGGCTTGTTTTTTTATTTTATTCTAATTAAATATGTAAAATAAATGTCGCAACTTTATTTACTTAAAGGTCATTTTATTCAGGTCATGTTATACTTTAAAATATATCTTAAGCATCATATGCCTATTATCTTTAAAACATTTATACCTACTAGGTCCGATGATTGTAACGCTTACAATTAAATTTTCTCACAATATTTAATAGAGTTAGTTTTTACAGAGGATGTAATATGTTAAGATATATAGGTCGTTCAGATAATTTAGCGTAGTTTAATAAAACTTGCAATAATTGATATTAGAAGCGTATTCTTAAAATATAAGCTTAGAATGAGGTGTTCAAGTGAAGAAAAGTAATCGAATAGTTGCGTTTATATTACTTGTAGTGCTCCTGTTTGCAGGCATGGGCCTCACGTATAAGAGCGTAGTTAAGGATGTTAATCTTGGTCTTGATTTGCAAGGTGGATTTGAAGTCTTATACCAAGTAGATCCTTTACAAAAAGGTGATAAAATAGACGATAAAGCGGTGAAAGCTACGGCTAAAACGCTTGAAAATCGTGTAAACGTCTTAGGGGTTTCGGAACCTAAGATACAAGTAGAAGATAAAAATAGAATTCGCGTACAACTTGCCGGTGTTAAAAACCAATCACAAGCACGTGAGATATTATCTTCTCAAGCGAATTTAACAATTCGTGACGCTGATGATAATGTCAAACTAACTGGTAAAGATATCCAGCAAGGTTCTGCAAAACAAGAATTTAAACAAAACACAAATCAACCAGCGGTTACATTTAAATTGAAAGATAGTGCTAAATTTAAAAAAGTAACTGAAGAAATTTCTAAAAAAGATGAAAATGTAATGGTCGTATGGCTAGATCATGAAAAAGGTGACACTTATCATAAAGAAATGAATAAGAAAGATCCTAAGTATGTTTCTGCAGCTTCAGTTGATCAACCAATAAACTCTGATAGTGTTGAAATTTCAGGTGGTTTTAATGGTGAAGAAGGCGTAGAAAAAGCAAAACAAATTGCAGATTTACTAAATTCTGGTTCACTGCCAGTTGATTTGAATGAAATATATTCAAATTCTGTAGGCGCTCAATTTGGTCAAGATGCTTTAGATAAAACGGTATTTGCTGCTGCAATCGGTATTGCTGTTATTTATCTATTCATGTTAGGATTTTATCGTTTACCTGGTTTAGTAGCTATTATTGCGTTAACAGCATATATTTACTTAACGTTATTAGCATTTAACTTTATTTCTGGCGTATTAACACTCCCTGGACTAGCAGCCTTAGTACTAGGTGTTGGTATGGCTGTTGATGCTAATATAATCATGTATGAACGGATAAAAGATGAACTGAAGATTGGACGTACGCTTAAACAGGCATATAAAAAAGCGAATAAGAGCTCTTTCTTAACTATCGTAGATGCCCAGTTAACAACAGTAATTGCTGCTGCTGTATTATTCTTCTTTGGTGAAAGTTCAGTTAAAGGTTTCGCTACAATGCTATTATTAGGTATTTTAATGATATTTGTAACAGCCGTATTCCTATCAAGATGGTTGTTAACTTTACTTGTATCATCTAATTACTTTAAAAAATCAAATTGGCTGTTCGGTGTAAGTAAGAAAAATATTCATGATATTAATGATAAAAAAGAAGTTCATGATTTGAAAACACCATATGAACGTATTGACTTTATGAAACTTGCTAAACCATTGCTAGGACTAAGTGTAGTTATAATCGCCGTAGGTGCAATTATTTTATTTGTATTTAAGTTAAACTTAGGTATTGATTTCACAAGTGGTACTCGGGTTGACTTTGAATCAGATAATAAAGTCACTGAAACTAAGGTTAAAAATACTTTAGAAGATAATGATTTTAAACCTAACCAAGTATCTTTAGGTGAAAATGGTAAAACAGCAACGGTTCAATTCAAAAAAGATTTATCTAAAGATGAAGTATCTAAAATACAGGATACGATAGATGACCAATTTGGTCACAAACCAACTGTCAATACGGTTTCACCAGTAATAGGTCAAGAACTCGCTAAAAATGCTATGCTCGCATTACTATATGCTGCAATTGGTATTATCATCTATATTACATTTAGATTCGAATGGCGCATGGGACTTTCATCTGTGCTCGCATTATTACATGATGCATTTATTATTGTTGCAGTGTTCAGTTTATTTAGATTAGAAGTAGATATTACATTTATAGCAGCTGTGTTAACTATTATTGGTTATTCAATAAATGACACAATTGTGACATTTGATAGAGTTAGAGAAAACTTACACAAAGTAAAAGTGATAACTAAGAAATCTCAAATTGATGATATCGTTAACAGATCGATTCGTCAGACAATGACACGTTCTATAAATACAGTACTAACTGTAGTTATCGTTGTTATTGCATTATTGTTACTTGGCGCTCCAAGTATCTTTAATTTCTCACTAGCATTATTAATCGGATTGATTACAGGCGTATTTTCTTCTGTATTTATCGCAGTACCGCTTTGGGGTATTATGAAGAAACGTCAACTTAAAAAATCTGATGATAATAAACTTGTAGTTTATAAAGAGAAAAAATCAAATGACGAAAAAATCTTAGTATAACTTCATATTAAATTTCAAAAGACCACAATTTTTGCAAATGCATTAATTGTGGTCTTTATCTGTTTAATTGTTATGAAAACACATTAATTGATTTGTTATAAAATAGTGAATTTATAACAGTATATGACGACTTTATTATCAAATAGTCGATTCAATCAATTCTATAAAAGAAACTACTTTTTATTTTGGTATATCTTTTGTATAATGACTTGTGGAAATGAGGGAGAATAGTATGATTAAATCAAAATATACTTGGGACGTTAATTTACCAGAATATGAAATTGCAGAAGCAGATTCTTCGGATTTAAAACTAACTCCTATTGTAAAAAAAATCCTAGAGAGTAAAGGATTAACAAATAAAGACACAATTAATAATCTCCTTAACGGTACACCTGAAATGCATGATCCGATGTTGATGAGTGATATGGATAAAGCAATAGCAAGAATTAATTTAGCGATAGATCAAAATCAAAAGATTTTAGTTTATGGTGATTACGATGCAGATGGTGTTACGTCTACGACAATTTTAGTGAATACACTAAAGGAATTAGGGGCACATGTAGGTTGGTACATACCGAATCGTTTTTCTGAAGGCTATGGACCCAATGAAATGGCTTTTAAAAATGCATATGAAGAAGGTATCTCATTAATCATTACTGTCGATAACGGTATTCAAGGCCATGATGAAATACAAATGGTGCAAGATTTAGGTGTGGATGTAATAGTAACCGACCACCATGAAATTGGTCGTACAATACCAAACGCATATGCAATTGTTCATCCTATGCACCCAGAATTTGATTATCCATTTAAGTATTTATGTGGCGCAGGTGTGGCATATAAATTGGCACAAAAATTATTGGATGAACCTCCAGCATATTTCTTAGGCTTAGTTGCGATTGGAACAGTAGCAGATTTAGTATCATTGACAAATGAAAATAGAGCATTAGTTCAAAAAGGATTGGCAGTATTAAACGATCATTGCCCACCATCTATTAAAGCTATATTAAGTCAAGCGGGTTATAGTGATAGTATTACGGAAGAAACAATTGGTTTTATTATAGGTCCAAGATTAAATGCGGTAGGTAGACTTGAAGACGCAGGACTTGCTGCAGAATTATTAATGACTGATTCAGATGAGGAAGCAGAATTTCTTGCAGAACAAGTAGAATTTTTTAATCAAGAACGAAAAGACATCGTAGCTCAAATTACTGAAGAGGCATTAGCAGCAGCGGAAATTCAAGTTAAGCAAGGAGCGAAATTTTTACTTTTAGCTCAGGCTGACTGGCATGAGGGTGTATTAGGCATCGTAGCTTCTAAAATCGTAGAAACATATAGTCTACCAACTCTAATTTTAAATATAGATGAAGGGCAAGATCATGCTAAAGGTTCTGCACGTAGTATTGAGCAAGTGTCTATGTTTGAAATTTTGAATGCGCACACAGATTTAATAACAAAATTTGGTGGGCACCATATGGCTGCAGGTATTACTATGCCTATTGAAAATATTGATTCGTTACGCAATGGTTTAAATGATTGGATGGAACAACTAGCAAGCACAACTTCATTGGAACCACGTAAAAAAGTTGACGTGAAAATAGATGAATCTGATATTACGATTAAAAATATTCAAGATATACAAAGGTTACGTCCGTTCGGTACAGATTTTTCTAGCCCGTGTTTTGAATTAGAAGATATTACAGTTAATCAAAGTAAAGCAATTGGTCAAGACAGTAAGCATTTAAAATTAGTTATGGGAGACAGTAAATTACAAGCTATATTTTGGCAACATGGTCACTTAGTTAAGGAATTGGGTGAACAGCAACCAATTAATGTAATAGGAACATTACAAATTAATGAATGGAACGGCTTCCAATCGCCTCAATTTATGATACAAGATTTAGCTAGTAATAATTTACAGATTTTAGACTATAGAAGTAAACGTAATATTAGTAGTTTTGAACAAGGCAATAAGGATGTCGCATATTTAATCCATAAGAAGAATGAAAAATTAGGAGATAATTATTATTATTATGGAGAAACAATTCAACAACCATACGATAAGTATGTATTTCGTGATTTACCAACGTCTATTCAAGAAATTAAAGACACACTAAAAACGGTGAATGTTTCACAAATTTATTTAGTTTTAAATCATGAGCAATCAATATACTTTGAAGGTATGCCAAAAATAGAAACATTCAAAAATTGCTTTAAAGCATTAGCAACGAAACGTGAAACCAATTTAGCTAATGACGGCATGCAATTATGCAAGTTTTTAAATATACAACCGAGTATGCTTAAATTTATCTTAAAAGTTTTTCTCGATTTAGAGTTTATAAAAGAGGAAAATGGTATAATTAAGATGAACAGTGTTTCCACAAAGAGAGAGATTGAATCCAGTAAATACTACCAAGGTCGACTAAATAGAATAGAAGTTGAAAAAGTTCTATTATACGATGACTTTAGTAACTTAAAGAAATGGATTAAATCAGAGCTGATAGATAAATAGGAGGAAGTTTGAATGGATTTAAAACAATATGTGTCTGAGGTTGAAGATTGGCCAAAACCAGGCGTTAATTTTAAAGATATAACAACGATTATGGATAATGGTGAGGCATATGGTTATGCTACTGATCAAATCGTGGCATACGCAAAAGACAGAGATGTTGATGTTATCGTTGGACCAGAAGCACGTGGTTTTATCATTGGTTGTCCAGTAGCTTATTCAATGGGGATAGGTTTTGCTCCAGTAAGAAAAGAAGGTAAATTACCAAGAGAAGTAATTCGTTATGAATATGATTTGGAATATGGAACAAACGTACTTACAATGCATAAAGATGCGATTAAACCAGGTCAACGTGTATTGATTACGGATGATTTACTTGCGACAGGTGGAACAATAGAAGCGGCTATTAAACTAATAGAACAATTGGGTGGCATTGTGGTAGGTATTGCATTTATTATTGAACTTAAATATTTAAATGGCATAGAAAAAATCAGAGACTACGATGTTATGAGTTTAATCTCATATGATGAATAATCAGCACAATTAAGTTAAAGGCTTGAATTACCAACATTGCTTAAAAATAAAAGTGCATCTTCATTTTCTAAATGAGGGTGTATTTTTTTAGTTTAATCGCACTAAACAAAATGAGCGCTATAGTATTATTTGACTGTGATTAAATTAGAGCTAAGGCTAATAGTACGAGAGGGTTTGCTATATGTAATAAGTGACGTGAGGCATTAATTATTCCAGAAAATAAATCATATTTTACTATTAGTATCGCATACTCATTTATTTATTTATTAACATGTAGTATTATATAACTATTATACATAATTTGGCCGAATAACGTTAAAATACGTTACAATCATAATTAAACAAAAATTAATTGAAGCTAACGAAATATAATACTGGGTATCTAATAGCGATTAATATTTAGTATAGGGGTGTCTTAAGTGAACAATGAATATCCATATAGTGCCGATGAAGTACTATCCAAAGCAAAATCATATTTATCTAAGGAAGAGTATGAATATGTGTTGAAAAGTTACCACATAGCCTATGAGGCACATGAAGGCCAATTTAGAAAGAATGGTTTGCCGTATATTATGCATCCAATTCAAGTTGCGGGCATTTTGACTGAAATGCATTTAGATGGTCCAACCATTGTTGCAGGGTTTTTACACGATGTTATAGAAGATACACCTTATACATTTGATGATGTGAAGGGCATGTTTAATGAAGAAATTGCAGTTATCGTTGAGGGTGTAACTAAATTAAAAAAAGTGAAGTATCGTTCAAAAGAAGAACAACAAGCAGAAAATCATAGAAAATTATTTATAGCGATTGCTAAAGATGTGCGGGTAATCTTAGTCAAATTAGCAGACCGCTTACATAACATGAGAACATTGAAAGCAATGCCTAGAGAAAAGCAAATTCGAATTTCAAAAGAAACACTTGAAATTTATGCGCCATTGGCACATAGATTAGGTATTAACACTATTAAATGGGAATTGGAAGATACTGCGCTAAGATATACAGATTCTGTTCAATATTTCAGAATAGTAAATCTTATGAAGAAGAAACGTAGCGAACGAGAAGAATACATTCAAAATGCTATTAACCAAATACAAAATGATTTGTCCAATATGCATATTATTGGGGACATAAACGGGCGTCCCAAGCACATTTATAGCATTTATAGAAAAATGGTTAAACAGAAAAAACAATTCGATCAAATCTTTGATTTATTAGCAATTAGAGTGATTGTTAATTCCATTAACGATTGCTATGCTGTTTTAGGCCTTGTTCATACATTGTGGAAACCGATGCCTGGAAGATTTAAAGACTATATTGCCATGCCGAAACAAAATATGTATCAATCCTTACATACTACTGTAGTAGGACCAAATGGTGATCCACTAGAAATTCAAATTAGAACTTATGAAATGCACGAGATAGCAGAGCACGGTGTAGCAGCGCACTGGGCGTATAAAGAGGGCAAAAAAGTTACCGAAAAATCTCAAAGTTTCAATAAAAAATTAAATTGGATCAAAGAGTTAGCTGAAACTGATAATACTACTTCTGATGCAGAAGAATTTATGGAAACGCTAAAATTCGACTTACAAAGTGATAAAGTTTATGCTTTTACACCTGAAAGTGATGTCATTGAATTACCATATGGTGCAGTGCCAATTGATTTTGCTTATGCAGTTCACAGTGAAGTTGGTAATAAAATGATTGGATCAAAAGTAAATAGCAAAATTGAACCAATCGACTATGTGTTACAAACAGGAGATATTGTTGAAATAAGAACAAGTAAACATTCATATGGCCCTAGTCGTGATTGGTTGAAAATAGTAAAATCATCAAGTGCTAAGAGTAAAATTAGAAGTTTCTTCAAAAAACAAGACCGTTCTTCAAACATTGAAAAAGGTAAATTTATGGTTGAGGCTGAAATTAAAGATCAAGGCTTTAGAGTGGATGCAGTTTTAACAGATGAAAATATCGAAATTGTCAACAATAAATACAATTTTGCTAATGAAGATGATTTGTTTGCAGCAGTAGGTTTTGGTGGCGTGACAGCATTGCAAATTGTTAATAAACTGACTGAAAAACAACGTATTTTAGATAAACAAAAAGCATTAAATGAAGCTCAAGAGATAACTAAATCAGTACCTATCAAAGAGGATATAACGACTGATAGTGGTGTTTATGTTGAAGGTATTGAAAATGTTTTAATTAGATTATCAAAATGTTGTAATCCAATCCCTGGTGATGATATTGTAGGATATATCACAAAAGGCCATGGTATAAAAGTGCATCGCACAGATTGTCCAAATATAAAAAATGAAAATGAACGTCTGATTCATGTAGAGTGGGTACGTTCTAAAGATTCAACCCAACGTTATCAAGTGGATTTAGAAGTTTCTGCATATGATCGAAACGGTTTACTTAATGAAGTGTTGCAAGCAGTTAATTCAACACAAAGTAATTTAGTAAAAGTATCTGGACGCTCTGATATCGATAAGAATGCAGTGATAAATATTAGTGTAATGGTTAAAAATGTGAATGAAGTATATCAAGTTGTAGATAAAATCAAGCAACTTGGAGATGTATATACTGTAACAAGAGTTTGGAATTAGAGGTGTAACTAAATGAGAATAGTAGTCCAGAGAGTCAAAGAAGCATCAGTTTCAAATGATTCTATTGAAAACAAAATAAATAAAGGCTACTGTTTGCTTGTGGGTGTTGGTAAAACTTCAACAGAAGCAGATATAGCTACATTAGCTAAAAAAATCCTCAATGCAAGATTATTTGAGGATGAGGATGGAAAGTTAAACTTAAACCTTCAACAAATTGGTGGAGAGATTTTATCTATTTCTCAATTTACACTTTATGCAGATGTTAGAAAAGGTAATAGACCTGGGTTTACCCAATCCATGCCCCCAGAACGTGCTAATGAATTATATGAAAAATTAAATGCAACACTCCGTTCTTATGGAATAAATGTGTTGACAGGTGAATTTGGAACAGACATGTTAGTTAATATTGCCAATGATGGACCTGTAACAATTATTTATGAAAGTCAGGATGGCAAAATTATATGAAAAAAATCAATACTTGGCTAGAAAAAAATAAACTTAAAAATTTCCCCGCGCTAATTGTCATTGTAACATTTGTTGTCTTTATCATTATGATCATCTCTTTCTTAAATCATAATGATGAGAATAGTAGTAGTATCTATGTTACTGAAGATGCTGAACTAAGAACTGGTCCAAGCTCGGCCTATCCAGTTATTAATAACATCGATAAAGGGCAAAACTTCCAAAAAATAGGTAAGACAGGTAAGTGGATAGAAGTAGAATCTTCTAACAAGAAAGAAAAAGGTTGGGTAGCAGGATGGCATACGAATTTAGATATTGAAGCAGATGCTAACCATAATGCCAAACCTTTAAAAGATAAAACGATAGTACTTGATCCTGGTCACGGTGGTAGTGACCAGGGAGCATCAAGTAATACAAATAAAAAAAGTATCGAAAAAGTATACACTTTAAAAACTGCTAAAGAACTAAAATCACTTTTGGAAAAAGAAGGTGCTACAGTTAACATGACTCGTGAAAGCGATGAATACGTTAGTCTTGATGAGCGAAACATAAAAGGTGATGCTTATATTAGTATACATAATGATTCATTAAAGTCATCTAAAGCAAACGGCAGCACAGTTTATTGGTTCAAAGATAATCAAAAGGCATTAGCCGAAACATTAAATGCTAGTTTGCAAAAAAGAGCATTACTGACAAATAAAGGTGCTAGACAGGAAAATTTCCAAGTATTGAGACAGACAGATGTACCAGCTGTATTATTAGAATTAGGTTATATTAGTAATCCTACTGATGAAGATATGATTACGGATCAATTGCACAGACATATACTTGAAAAAGCAGTTGTCGATGGCTTGCGTGCATATTTTTCAGAATAAAAAGGTTGCATAATTCTCATAAACTGGTTATTATTAAATATGAATTCTATATTAAAACCGATATGATTCTTGAATTTTCTTTACGAAATGGTAGCAAATATGCGAAGAGACATAATTCCTGGCTGAAAAATTATGCATAGTAGTTTTGAGAAATTGAACACAAGAACAGGTGCTTTGATAAAAGCCGTTTAGCGAGCGTTATTCGTATGAAGTGGATTATAAACCTAACGTTTATAATCAATTAGGGTGGCAACACGGAAATTCGTCCCTTGTATGACTTATTAGTCATGCAAGGGTTTTTTTATTGCATAAAAGGAGAGATTCTATGATAAATATACCTAGAGGGACGCAAGATATTTTACCAGACGAAACAAAAAGATGGCGTTATATTGAATCAAGATTAGATGAGTTAATGGAAGTTTATAATTATCAAGAAATTCGTACACCAATTTTTGAAAGTACGGAATTATTTGCACGTGGTGTAGGTGATTCGACAGATGTGGTCCAGAAGGAAATGTATACGTTTAAAGATAAAGGAGATCGTAGTATTACGCTACGCCCAGAAGGCACAGCAGCGGTAGTACGTTCTTATATTGAAAATAAGATGCAAGGTTTGCCTAATCAACCAATTAAATTATATTACAATGGGCCAATGTTTAGATATGAACGTAAACAAAAAGGGCGTTATCGTCAATTTACACAATTTGGTGTTGAAGCCATTGGTGCTGAAGATCCAGGTATAGATGCTGAAATTTTAGCGATGGCTATGCACATTTATCAATCATTTGGATTGAAGCATTTAAAATTAGTGATTAATAGTATCGGTGACATTGAATCACGTCGCGAATATAATGATGCACTAGTTAGACATTTTGAACCTGTAATTGATGATTTCTGTAATGACTGTAAGGCACGTTTACACACAAATCCAATGAGAATATTAGATTGTAAAGTTGATAAGGACAAAGAAGCTATTAAAACTGCTCCTAGAATCACTGAATTTTTAAATGAACAATCTCAAAAATATTATGCTGATGTTAAGCAACATTTAGATGATTTAGGTGTACCTTATGTAGAAGACCCTAACTTGGTTCGAGGTTTAGATTATTATACGCATACAGCATTTGAATTAATGATTGATAACCCAAATTATGATGGTGCGATTACAACATTATGTGGTGGTGGTCGCTACAATGGTTTACTAGAATTGTTAGATGGACCAAGTCAAACGGGTATTGGATTTGCGTTAAGTATAGAAAGGTTATTATTAGCTTTAGACGAGGAACAAATCGAACTTGATGTTGATCATGATTTTGATTTATTTATCGTAACTATGGGTGAAGAAGCAGATCGTTATGCTGTCAAATTACTTAATGATCTACGTAGAAACGGTATTAAAGCCGACAAAGATTATTTACAACGTAAAGTAAAAGGGCAAATGAAGCAAGCCGATAGATTAAAAGCAAATTATACTATTGTTATAGGTGAGCAAGAATTAGAAGATAATAAAATAAATGTTAAAAATATGCAATCAGGTGAAAGTGAAACTATTAATTTAGATGCAATTATAAATTATTTTAAAAACTAAGGAGAAGATATCATGAGTAAGCGCACAACATACTGTGGTTTAGTAACTGAATCATTATTAGACCAAGAAGTAATATTAAAAGGTTGGGTACACAACCGTAGAGACTTAGGCGGTCTGATTTTTGTGGATCTAAGAGACCGTGAAGGATATGTACAAGTCGTATTTAATCCTGATTTTTCTGAAGAAGCATTAAAAATAGCTGAGACAGTGAGATCTGAATATGTAGTTCAAGTTAAAGGTATCGTCAAGAAACGTGATCCTCAAACAGTGAACCCGAAAATTGCTACAGGTCAGGTAGAAGTACAAGTTTCAGATATTGAAATTATAAACAAAGCAGAAACACCTCCATTTGCATTGAATGAAGAGAATCAAAACGTTGATGAAAATATCAGATTAAAATATAGATATCTAGATTTAAGACGTCAAGAATTAGCGCAAACATTTAAAATGAGACACCAAACTACACGTTCAATCAGACAATACTTAGACAAAGAGGGCTTTTTCGATATTGAAACTCCTGTACTAACTAAATCAACACCTGAAGGGGCGCGTGACTATCTAGTACCTTCACGTGTACATGACGGTGAATTCTATGCATTACCACAATCACCACAACTATTTAAACAATTATTAATGATTGGCGGTTTCGATAAATATTATCAAATCGTAAAATGTTTCCGTGATGAAGACTTACGTGCTGATCGTCAACCTGAATTTACACAAGTTGATATTGAAATGAGTTTTGTAGATCAAGAAGACGTTATGGAAATGGGAGAAGAAATGCTCCAAAATGTAGTGAAAGATGTAAAAGATGTCGAAGTTCCAAGACCTTTCCCTAGAATGACATATGATGAAGCAATGCAACGCTTTGGTTCAGATAAACCAGACACACGTTTCGGTATGGAATTGATAGACGTATCAGAATTAGGAGAAATCATGGATTTCAAAGTGTTTAAAGATGCTGTGACTAATAATGGCCAAGTTAAAGCGATAGTTGCAAAAGGTGCGTCAGATCAATATACGAGAAAAGATATTGATGGTTTAACTGAATTTGTAAATATTTATGGTGCTAAAGGTTTAGCATGGGTAAAAGTCGTTGATGAAGGTGTGAACGGTCCAATTGCTAAATTCTTTGAAGCAGACCACGTTGCTAAACTACAAACATTAACTGAAGCAGAGCCAGGTGACTTAGTTTTATTTGTAGCGGATAAACCAAGTGTTGTTGCACAAAGTTTAGGTGCATTACGTCTTAAGTTAGCTAGAGAGTTAGATTTAATTGATGAATCTAAATTAAACTTCCTATGGGTAACAGATTGGCCGCTACTAGAATATGATGAAGACTTAAAACGTTATACTGCAGCTCACCACCCATTCACTGCACCAAAACAAGAAGATATCGCTAAATTAGATACTGAACCTGAAAATGCACAAGCTAACGCTTATGATATTGTATTAAATGGTTATGAATTAGGTGGCGGATCTATCAGAATTCATAATGGTGATTTACAATCTAAAATGTTTGAAGTATTAGGCTTTACTGAGGAACAGACGCAAGAACAATTTGGTTTCTTGCTAGATGCATTCAAATATGGTGCGCCACCACATGGCGGTATCGCGCTTGGATTAGACCGTCTAGTAATGTTATTAACAGGTCGTACAAACTTACGTGATACAATTGCATTTCCTAAAACGGCTTCAGCTACATGTTTATTAACAAATGCACCAAGCGAAGTATCTGAAAGCCAATTAGAAGAATTGTCATTACGTATTAGACATTAATTTTTGTTATAAGCTTTTATTCTTGCTAATTTCAAATATTGTGTTATTATTAATCCCATAAGATAGTCATCTGTAGTGTTCGTATGTTTGCTTTATATTTGGGCCTAACACTCTTTGATCCGGGAGCCCAATGGGTTTTCTTGCAGCGCACACGCCTCATTAGGAGGACTTGCAAAACAAGAAACAGGGCACCCACCTGTTTTAAGCAGGCCGAATGATCAAGCATTTTATAACTACGGCACTTATGGACTCTATCGGTACGCAAGACTTCGGTCTTGCGTATTTTTTTGATATAAAATACAAAACTTGATATTTTTAATTAAATTGAAATAAAATAAATATATTAAATTCAATAAGAGAAAAAAGAACTTCAAATGTAAAAATTATATTTAATTGCTCTTATTATTAAGGAGAATGGCATGAAACATCAATTTTCAAGAAATGAATTGGCTTATGGCCAAGAAGGTTTAGAATTATTAAAACAAAAAACTGTGGTGATTTTAGGCGTTGGAGGTGTTGGTTCATTTGCTGCCGAAGCTCTAGCGCGTACTAATATCGGACATATCATTTTAATAGACAAAGACGATGTTGACATCACTAATGTGAATCGTCAATTACATGCATTAACAACTACAGTTGGACAAAGTAAAGTTACTTTGATGGAAGAACGTATTAAGTTGATTAATCCTGAATGTAAGGTAACTTCATTACATATGTTTTATACAGAAGAAACATACGAAGCTTTGTTCAATAATTATGATATTGACTACTTTGTTGATGCAAGTGATACTATTATGTATAAAGTGCATTTAATGAAAGAATGCTTGGAAAGAGGCATATCTGTTATTTCCAGTATGGGTGCTGCAAATAAAACAGATCCAACACGATTTAAGATTGCTGATATCTCTGAAACGTATATGGATCCAATGGCTAAAATTATTCGTCGTAAATTGAAAAAACTTGGCATATATAAAGGCATACCTGTCGTGTTTTCAGATGAAAGTCCCATAGTAATAAGAGAAGATGTTAAAGATACTGTAGGTGACGCAAACGCACCCACGAGAAAAGGGCAAATCCCACCATCTTCTAATGCATTTGTCCCAAGTGTAGTTGGTTTGATTAGCGCCAGCTATGTTGTTAATGATATTTTAAAAGATATACCTGTTTCACGTATTAAAGATAAAATATAAAGTCATATTTAGTATGTAGTTATCCAATATTATATATATATAAAACAGAGGTTGAGATGCAATAATCTCAACCTCTGTTTTTCTAATTTAAATCTAGAATTTTTTATTTTTGTTGCGCTTGGGTGATGTTTTCATAAACTGATTTGAATTGTTGCTCACTTTTAGAAGTCGTTTTCGGTTCATAATAAATTTTACTTTTTAATTTATCAGGTAGATATTGTTGAGGAATAAATCCACTGTCATAACTGTGAGGATACTTATAACCAATAGCACGTCCTAGTTCTTTAGCGCCAGCATAATGTCCATCTTTTAAATGATCAGGAATTTGTCCTATATGACCTTTGCGTATATCAGAAAGGGCAGCGTCAATAGCAGCAATGCCAGAGTTAGACTTAGGTGATAAGCAGAGTTCAATAACAGCCTGACTTAAGGGTATTCTAGCTTCTGGAAAGCCTAAACGCTCAGCTGATTCGATAGCAGCTAATGTGCGTTGTCCCGCGCTAGGAGAGGCGAGGCCAACATCCTCATAACTTATTACTAACAATCTCCTAACGATTGTTGGTAAGTCGCCTGCTTCAATTAAGCGTGCTAAATAATGAAGTGCAGCATTTACATCACTACCGCGAATTGATTTTTGAAACGCACTCATCACATCATAATGCATGTCGCCATCTTTATCACTTACAAAAGCTCCTTTTTGTAGACAATCTTTAGCATCTTGTAAGGTGATGTGACATTGGTTATCTGTTGTATCTGAACTTAAAACTGCTAATTCTAATGCATTTAAAGCACTTCTAACGTCACCTTGACTTTGAGTTGTAAAATAGGCCATCGCGTCTTCGTCCACTATAGGATTATAACTTGCTAGGCCACGTTCTTCGTCATTTAGAGCTCTATTCAATGAAGCTTTGATGTCATCTTCATCTAATGGATAAAGTTCAAATATTTGAGCTCTTGAACGAATGGCAGGGTTTATTGCGTGATATGGATTTGATGTCGTAGCCCCAATAAGCACAATTTTTCCATTTTCCAAATGTGGTAATAGAAAATCTTGTTTAGCTTTATCTAAACGATGGATTTCATCTAATAATAAAATAACTTGCCCAGACATTTTGGCTTCTTCAACTATAAGTTGCATGTCTTTTTTTGTATTTGTAACTGCATTTAATTGACGGAATTTAAACTGAGTACTTCCTGATATAGCTTTAGCAATACTTGTTTTACCGATACCAGGTGGTCCATAAAAAATCATTGAGGATAATCTTTTGGTTTCTACCATCCTTTTGATAATGCCTTTTGGACCAACTAAATGCTCTTGAGATATAATCTCATCAATGTTGATTGGTCGCATTCTTGAAGCTAGTGGTTCGTTTGACACAATGTTTCACACCTTTCTAATTCTATATTAACGTAAAAAGTGATAGAATGTTATTATATAGTATTCGAATTAAGTGAGGTAATATAATGAAAATTTCAACTAAAGGAAGATATGGGTTAACACTAATGATATCTCTTGCTAAAAAAGAAGGTCAAGGGTGTGTGTCTTTAAAATCTATTGCGGAAGAAAATAATTTGAGCGATCTGTATTTAGAGCAATTAGTCGGTCCATTGAGAAATGCCGGGTTAATTCGAAGTGTTCGTGGTGCAAAAGGTGGTTACCAGTTAAGAGTACCATCTGAAGAGATAACAGCGGGTGACATTATTCGTTTATTAGAAGGTCCAATCACATTCGTTGAAAGTATTGATTCAGAACCACCTGCTCAAAAACAACTTTGGATTAGAATGAGAGACGCAGTAAGAGATGTGCTAGATAATACATCATTAAAATATTTAGCAGAGTATAAAGATACAAATAATCTAGATGGGTACATGTTCTATATCTAAATTATACAGAAATATCATTTTATATTAATGATATAACAATTTTGAAAAATATTTATTAATCTATGTTTGAGATGTTTATTTATTAAAATTAGTGGTATGTACAATATATACATCATTAAGGAGGTAATTTACATGGCAGACGAAAACAAAGTAGAACAAGCAAAAGGTAATGTGAAAGAAACATTAGGTAACGTTACTGACAATAAAGAACTAGAAAACGAAGGTAAAGAAGATAAAACTTCTGGTAAAGCTAAAAAATTTGTAGAAAATGCAAAAGATAAAGCTAATGATGTTATCGATAAATTTAAAAAATAATCTATAATTTATGACTATTAAAGGAGAGATTTTAAATGGCTGAAAACTTTTTAGATAAAGCAAAAGAAACTGCAAAAAATGTATCAGATAAATTAAAAGATACAGACAATGAAAAAGCAAAACAAGCATCTGAACAAATCGATAAATTCACTGGCGGCAGTGATAACGATAAAAAAGATGACAAAAAAGACGATAAAAAATAATGTTTGTTGTAAACAAATAGGATAATGAAGAGGGGGTAAGACATAATGATGTCTTGCTCCTTTTTATTTGCAATTAAAAACTATGATAAATAATGCCTACTAAACATCGGATAAAAACTAGACATAAGCTTTCCACTGTTTAGTAGGCATTAATTTTTGTGATAGGTTGTGACAATATGTGAAGGACAATAATATAGCATGTGACAATCTAGTATGGAATAATCGCAAGTTTATATTTTGAAATTTAACTATAATGAATTTCAAAATATAAACACTTATAAAGTAATTAAAATTTTAATCTTATATTTCGTATATTCCCTTACTTAATTACTGTTTGGATGAATATTAAACATTGAATTGTGAAAAGTCTTGGCTTATTTAATAAATTATATCTCTTCGACAATTGTTTTTAGTTTTTTATAAGAATCTAGCTGTGCGTCTTGATCATAAATATAACTAATCGCCATCAGTTCATCTATTTCACCGTGTTCTTTGATAAAGTCTTGAATTTTAGCTTTAACTGTCTCTTTAGATCCGATTAAGGATTGTTGCATTCTTTGTTTTGCAATTTCATATTCTGTAGGCGTTAAGAGCCCTTTTAAATCATCAGTTGGTGGTTGTACAGGTTGCATTCTGCCTCTAGTGATGCTCACCATTACTTGTGCTTGCGTAGTTGCTAAGTATTCAGCTTGTTCATCTGTATCTGCAACAACTGCATTAAGGCAAACAATAACATAAGGTTTGTCTAGTACGTCAGATGGCTCAAATAGTTCATTGTATATTTGTATCGCATCTTTCATTTGTTGCGGTGCAAAGTGGCCAGCAAAGACATAAGGTAGGCCTTTACGTGCGGCTAAATGTGCTGAATCTGTAGAAGAACCAAGTATATAAAGTGGTACTTGCTTATTAACAGCTGGATAGGCACGTACATATCCTTGCTGATTAGCTGGGCCAAAGTAAGTTGAAAGTTGTTCAACTTCTTCTGGAAATTCATAAACACCGTTATGTTGATCTCTACGTAAAGCGCTAGCAGTCATCATGTCTGTGCCTGGCGCACGTCCTAATCCAAGGTCTACACGGTTTGGGAAAACAGTTTCCATTGTTCCAAATTGTTCTGCAACAACTAATGGTGCATGATTTGGTAACATAATACCACCAGAACCGACACGTATTTTTGAAGTGTGTTCTAGTGTGTGCTGAATTAATAATGCAGTTGCCGAACTAACTAGATTAGGAGCGTTGTGGTGTTCAGCTATCCAATAACGTTCGAATTCAAGTGCTTCTAAATCTTGCGCAAGTTTAACCATATCTTTGATTGCTGCTTGATCATCTTGACCTTCGCGGATTGGTACTAAGTTAAGCGCAGATAATTTTAAATTGTTCATTTTATATCGTAATCCTCCTTGAGCTTGTTAATACAAAGTAGTATAACAGGCGATTTAAAACTTGCGTAAGAAATTGCTCATTGTTATACTTATACAAAATTAAAACGTTAGGTGGCTTAATTAAGACAATGGATAAATCTCATAAGAAATATACAAACCAATTAAATATAAATAAAAGTTATGGGATATGACCCTGTCTAAATTACGTGAAAATACTTAAGCAACCACATACAAAGTAATATATAACACGGTAAAGATATGTCATGTCCTAAAAGTGGAGGTATTGATATGTCTTTTTATTATGAACAAAAACCATTTGAACAGTATGGACGAATACTGATTGATAAGGTGCTAATTGAGATAGAAGAAGGGGAACATGTTGCATTTTTAGGGGACAATGGTGTTGGAAAATCAACACTCTTGCATGCGCTTAAGGATACTTATAAAGAAAGTGCATATTTAATGGAACAAGATATGACTGATTATTATGAGATGTCAGCAATGGATTTTATCCTATTTCTAAAACCACAATTAGCTCAATTGAAAAAAGAAATACGATATAATTATGAAAAAATAAGTGATTACGTTGCATTGGAAGGCTATGAATTTGAACAAGAAATCATTACGCAAGCAAAATTATTTGATTTAACGGAAATCGACTTAGATAAAAAAGTTGAGTCGCTTAGCGGAGGACAGCAAACACGTGTAGCGATATTAAAAGCATTCTTATCAAAAAAATCGTTAATATTACTTGATGAACCTACTAATCATCTTGATATGACAATGCTAGATAATTTGATAACGAATATAAATAGATCTAAACAGACTATCGTTTTTGTGTCTCATCACAGAGGTTTCATCAATCAAACGGCATCACACATTTATCAAATAACGCGTAACGGAACGAGAAAATTTCAAGGTAATTATGATCATTATAAACAAGTTGTAGATTTGGCTCATCAATCACAAGTCAACGCTTATGAAAAACAACAAAAAGAAATCAAAGCACTTGAAGCGACTATTAGACGGGTGAATGAATGGCACTCAGCTTCACAAAAATCAACTAGTGTGCGCGATCCAATACAACAAAAAAGATTAAGTAAATTAGCTCAAAAAGCTAAAGTAAAGGAATCACAACTAAAACAAAAGATTAATGAAAAACAAATTGAAGCGCCCGAAAATGATAATAGGGATTTTCATTTTAATGAGCAAACGCGTTTACGAAAGCGCAGCTTAATTAGATTTGAAAATGTTAGTATAACTATAAATCGACAGGAAATTTATAGGAATGCTAATTTTGAAATGAAAAATAAGGAAAATATTCTTTTAACGGGTCCGAATGGTAGTGGTAAATCATTATTTATCGCAATGATTAAACAAGACATAAAACCGGATAAAGGTGATATATATATTACACCATCGCTTAAAACGGCTAGTTTTGACCAGCAAAATAACAACTTGAACTTTAACAGCAGTCCATTAGATATGGTGATGGCATTGGACAGTGTGACTCGTAGTGAAGCGCAAACGATTTTAGCTTCTTTTGATTTTGATAAGGAAAAAATTAAGCAACCTATCGCATTTTTATCCATGGGTGAGAAAAGTAGATTGCAGTTTGTATTATTATATTTCTCCAACCCACATCTTCTTATTTTAGATGAACCAACCAATTATTTTGATATAGCTACGCAAGATTTAATATTAAAAATGATTGAAAGTTTTCAAGGTCAAGTACTTATCGTTACACATGATCAGTATTTACAATCAAAAATCACTGCTACGCACTGGCATATTAATGATAAGCGATTGCAAAATATGTCATTGAATAGTAAACAACCATCAGATATTAAAAACACTATGAAATTATTAGAGGATTTTAAAGATATTGATGAAAATGGTCATTTTGAAACAGACAACTAGAAAAATTAATTATATGGTGCTATCATTGGAACATTGATAAAAATTTAAGGAGTGTCAAGCATGGAAGTATACGCAGATTATGCTGCTACAACACCAGTTAAGCAAGAAGTAATTGATAAAATGATGGATATTTATTCTGTTCATTATGGTAATCCGTCTTCCATTCACAGTATAGGAAGAGATGCACGAAAGTATTTAGATGAAGCACGTCGTACAATTGCATCTTCTTTTAACGCAAAACTAAGTGAAGTGATTTTTACAAGCGGTGCGACAGAATCTAATAACACTGCTATTAAAGGGATGGCTTATGACCAGATGCACAGAGGAAAACATATTATCACTTCCAAAATTGAGCACCATTCTGTACTCCATGTATTTGAGCAACTAGAAAAAGAAGGTTTTGAAGTCACATATTTAGATGTTGATAAACAAGGTATAATCAACCTTCAGCAATTAGAAAATGCTATTACAGAACAGACGATTTTAGTTTCAATCATGTTTGTTAATAATGAAGTAGGTACTGTCGAACCAATGTACGATATTGAAGAAATTGTTGGTAAATCCAATGCACTGTTTCATGTTGATGCAGTACAAGCGATTGGTCATTTAGAAATAGATTTTCATGAATTTGATATTGATGCTATGAGTATTACTGCACATAAATTTGGTGGTCCTAAAGGCGTTGGCATACTACTATTAAAAGAAGGTACTTCATTAAAGTATCAACAATTAGGTGGAGAACAAGAGGCTAAACGTAGAGCTGGTACTGAAAATTTACCGCAAATTGTTGGATTAGCTGAAGCTGTTACGCTTGCAAACCAATATAGAGACGAAAACAATGTTCATTTAATGAATCTTAAAAATTTATTCTTAGTTTCATTACAAGAACGCTCAATCCCATTTGAATTAAATGGTTCTATGACAGATTCAACTGGTCACATTGTAAATTTATATTTACCATTTATAGATGTAGAAACAATGCTGACTTTATTAGATTTATCCAATATATATGTTTCATCAGGTTCAGCTTGTACTGCAGGGACTACAACACCATCACATGTATTACAAGCAATGTATGATGAAGAAGATAATCGTGCAAAACATTCAGTAAGATTTAGTTTTAATGAACAAACAACTGAACAAGAAATAAAATATATAGCTACAGAAATTCATAAAATTTATCATAAATTTAAGGAGGACGTGTAAGTGTCAAATAAAGATACACGAGTTGTTGTTGGGATGTCTGGTGGCGTAGATAGCTCCGTTACAGCACATTTGTTAAAAGAACAAGGTTATGATGTCATAGGTATATTCATGAAAAATTGGGATGATACTGATGAAAATGGCGTATGTACAGCTACTGAAGATTATAATGATGTCATCGCAGTATGCAATCAATTAGATATTCCATACTATGCAGTGAATTTTGAGAAAGAATACTGGGATAAAGTATTTACGTATTTCCTAGATGAATATAAAAAAGGACGTACGCCAAACCCTGATGTAATGTGTAATAAAGAGATTAAATTCAAAGCATTTTTAGAACACGCATTAAAACTTGGTGCTGACTATGTTGCTACAGGTCATTATGCACGTGTACATCGTCATGAGGATGGACACGTTGAAATGTTAAGAGGCGTGGATAACAATAAAGATCAAACTTATTTCTTAAATCAATTATCACAAGATCAATTATCTCGTGTAATGTTCCCAATAGGTGATATCGATAAAAAAGAAGTACGTCGTATTGCTGAAGAACAAAATTTAGCAACTGCTAAAAAGAAAGATTCAACAGGTATTTGTTTTATTGGTGAACGTAATTTCAAAGAATTTCTTTCACAATATTTACCAGCACAATCTGGAGAAATGCGAACACTACAAGGTGAAAAAATCGGTACGCATGCTGGACTAATGTATTATACAATCGGACAACGTCATGGCCTAGGTATTGGTGGAGACGGTGATCCATGGTTTGTAGTTGGTAAAAACTTAAATGATAACGTATTATATGTTGAACAAGGTTTCCACCATGAAGCATTGTACAGTGACTACTTGATTGCGTCAGATATCTCATTTGTAAATGATGTTGGCTTGGAAAACGGATTTGAATGTACTGCAAAATTCAGATACCGTCAAAAAGATACCAAAGTATTTGTACAAAGAGAGAGTGATAACGCAATTCGTGTAGTATTCGATGAACCTGTTCGTGCGATTACGCCTGGTCAATCTGTTGTACTTTATGATGGCGATGTTTGTCTTGGCGGTGCTACAATTGATGATGTTTTCAAAGAATCTGGACAATTAAGTTACGTTTTATAAACCAAAAGATGAAGTATTATTTAGAAATCGTTAGTAGACTATATAATATAGTATCTAGCGATTTCTTTTTTTGAAATTAATATTTCAAAAAAATGAGTAAATGTTATAATTAATAGTCAGAAAAGAGGGTTAAAGTTGAATCAAGAGCAAATATATAAATTAATTAAACAGGGTAATTTTGAAGAAGCACTTAAAGCATTATTTGAAAATATAGAAGCTAGTCCAAAAGAAGTTGAAAATTACATAAATGCTGGAATATTATTGGCTGAAGCGGGAGAAGTAGAAAAAGCTGAAAAATTCTTTCAAAGAGCAATCACTTTAGATCCGGAAAACGGTGCAATTTATTATAATTTAGGTAATGTATATTACAATGAAGGTCGTTTTAATGAAGCAATAAAATTATACCAACAAGCGCTGAAATTTAACGTTGATAAAGTTGATACAAATTACATGATTGGAATGTCTTTCAATCAACTAGAAGCATTTAACGAAGCTTTACCATTCCTAATGACTGCAGCGGAACAAGATGACCGTGATGATGCTGAGGTACAATTCCAATACGGGCTTGTATTA
This sequence comes from Staphylococcus pseudoxylosus, assembly GCF_003697915.1. Lineage (GTDB taxonomy): Bacteria > Bacillota > Bacilli > Staphylococcales > Staphylococcaceae > Staphylococcus > Staphylococcus pseudoxylosus. The sequence continues at coordinate 109,330 of NZ_RCVN01000001.1, read as the reverse complement.
TGTCATTTAGAAATGTTTGAACCAGCTATTGACCAGCTAAACCGAGTATTAGCAATTGATAATAAACATGCAGATGCGCTTTATAATTTAGGTTTAGCGACTTATATGCAAACGGAGAATACTGACGAAGCTATTCGTCACTTTGAAGCGGCTGTCGATGCCAATCCAGATCATGTCATGAGCCATCATGCTATTAAAACTTTTAAATCTATCGCAGAGGAGGAATAACTTATGGAAAACCCTACACTATTTAATAATTCAATGATTAAAGGGACCGTTGATGCGATTTTGTTTCAAAACAAAGAAAATTTTTATACGGTTTTAAAAGTTGATACGATTGAATCCAACGAAACATTCGATTCAATGCCTACAATTGTAGGGTTTTTTCCAGATATTGCAGAAGGTGACGTTTATACATTTAAAGGCCAAGTCGTTACGCATGCGAAATATGGTAAACAATTAAAGGCTGAAACATTTGAAAAAGAGTTACCACAAACGAAAGAAGCAATTATAAGTTATTTATCCAGTGACCTTTTTAAAGGAATAGGTAAAAAAACAGCACAAAGTATTGTAAATAAATTAGGTGAAAATGCAATTAGTGACATATTAAATGATCCAACTGTATTAGAACAAGTACCTAGCTTACCTAAAAAGAAACAAAAACAAATTGCTGAACAAATCGCAAGTAATCAAGAAACAGAACAAATTATTATTCGACTTCATGATTTAGGTTTTGGACCTAAGCTAGCAATGGCTATATACCAAGCATATTTAGGAGAAACGCTCAACGTGGTTGAAAACAAGCCTTATCAACTTGTATATGACGTCAAAGGTATCGGTTTTAATAAGGCGGACACATTAGCGCGTAATGTTGGCATTCAATTTAACGATGTAGAACGTCTTAAAGCAGGTTTACTTTATGTGCTAGAAGAAGAATGCATAAAACAAGGCCATACTTATTTACCAACTCATAATGTACTAGAGATGACTCAAGATATGTTATCACAACCACCAAGCGAATTAATAGAAACACAGCAACTTGAGCAAGTTTTACAGGATCTAGTAAATGACACTAAATTAATCCAGCAAGAAAATGAAGTCGCTATTCCAAGTCTGTACTATTCAGAACTGAAAAGCGTTCAAAATTTATATCGTAATTTTACTTATACAAATAAACTTAAAGAAATTGAGCAATCGGATTTACTGCTTGAAATCGGTGAAATTGAAGATCGCAATAATGTTACATATGCAGATTCACAAAGAGAAGCCTTGCAAACAGCGATTAACTCTAAAATAATGTTGCTGACAGGTGGGCCAGGTACAGGAAAAACTACTGTCATTAAAGGTATTGTCGAACTGTATGCAGAGTTGCATGGCTTATCATTAGATTATGATGATTATCAAAATGATGATTATCCAGTCGTTCTAGGTGCGCCAACTGGACGAGCATCAAAACGTTTGTCAGAGTCAACTGGTTTGGAGGCTATGACGATACATCGCCTAATAGGTTGGAATCAAGATACGCAACCAGAAGATATTTTAGATAATGAAATTTCTGCCAAACTTATCATAATTGATGAAATGTCAATGGTTGATACTTGGTTATTTCATCAATTTTTAAGTGCTGTACCAATTGATGCGCAAGTTATACTAGTAGGGGACGAAGATCAACTGCCATCTGTTGGACCAGGTCAAGTATTTAAGGATTTAATTGATTCGAAAGTAATTCCTCGTGTGAATTTAACTGAAGTTTACCGTCAACAAGATGGTTCAAGTATTATTGAATTAGCGCATAGGATGAAACTAGGTGAAGCAATTGATATTACACAACGATTTCATGATCGTAATTTTATAAACTGTACAACAGAACAGATACCCTCTGTTGTTGAAAAAGTAGTATCTAGTGCAGTGAATAAAGGTTATGATATGAGTGATATTCAAGTATTAGCTCCGATGTATAAAGGATCTGCAGGTATTAAGAAACTAAATACAGTATTGCAGGATATCTTGAATCCTAAAGAACGGGATACTCGAGAAATTGAGTTTGGTGACATTGTCTTTAGAAAAGGTGATAAGGTCTTACAACTTGTTAACCGACCAAGCGATAATATATTTAATGGTGATATTGGCGTTATTGTAGGTATCTTCTGGGCTAAAGAAAATGCGTTAAATAAAGATGTTTTGGTAGTTGATTTTGAAGGTAATGAGATTACATTTGTTCGGCAAGATTTAATGGAATTAACACACGCTTATTGTACATCAATTCATAAGTCACAAGGTTCAGAATTTCCAATCGTTATTATGCCAATGGTTAAACAGTACTTTAGAATGCTTCAAAAACCTATATTATATACAGGTTTAACACGTGCTAAACAGTCGCTTGTGTTCTTAGGAGACCCACAAGCATTTGATATTGGCCTAAAGACGCACGGCCAAGTGAGAATGACACAATTGTGTGCTTTTCTTCAAGCATATTTTAATAATGATGAAGAAACTGAAAGTGCTGATGTTAGTAAATCCTTTGATTCAGATATTATATTGTCTGAAGAAAATATATTTAAAATAAATCCTATGATTAATATGGGAGAGTTTTCCCCATATGACTTCGTTGAAGATTGACATTGTCGTTGAAAATAAATACAATATAAATAACTTCGCATGAAGATAAGTAAACTATGTTTTATCCCAAGAGATGTACTGGTTGGTGAAAAGTACAATGAATATAGTTGAAAGCTACTTTGTGTCAGTAAGCATAATAACTAATTGAGTGATAAGTGTATGTTAGTAAATTTGTTAAGACTGTTGAATTGCATCATTTTAACAACGACGTCTATAAAGATTTACTGATGCTTATAACTAGGGTGGTACCGCGAAACGTTCGTCCCTTTTATGAGGATGGGCGTTTTTTATTTTCATTTTTTATGAATTACTGTTATAACTTGAGTTGAGATGGAGGAAATTTAAGGTATGAAAAACTTAAAAGCAAGTGAAATTAGACAAAATTTTATCGATTATTTTGTAGAACAAGGTCATATGGTTGAACCATCAGCACCATTAGTTCCAATTGATGATGATTCTTTACTATGGATTAATTCTGGCGTAGCAACGTTAAAAAAATATTTTGATGGTAGGGAAACGCCAAGAAAACCACGTATTGTGAATTCACAAAAAGCAATTAGAACAAATGACATTGAAAATGTAGGGTTTACTGCACGTCATCATACATTTTTTGAAATGTTAGGTAATTTCTCAATTGGTAATTATTTTAAAAAAGAAGCAATTGAATTTGCATGGGAATTTTTAACTAGTGAGAAATGGATGGCCATGGACCCTAAAATGTTATATGTGACTGTACATCCAGAAGATATTGAAGCGTATCGTATATGGAATGAGGACATTGGCTTAGAGGAAAGTAGAATTATTAGAATTGAAGGAAATTTCTGGGACATTGGTGAAGGTCCTTCAGGTCCTAATACAGAAATTTTCTATGATCGTGGAGATAGTTATGGTAAAGATGATCCAGCTGAAGAAATGTATCCAGGTGGAGAGAATGAACGTTTCCTTGAAGTTTGGAATTTAGTGTTTAGTGAATTTAACCATAATAAAGACCACACATATACACCCCTCCCAAATAAAAACATTGATACGGGTATGGGATTAGAAAGAATGGCGTCATTAGCTCAAAATGTACGTACAAATTATGAAACAGATTTATTCATGCCAATAATCCGTGAAGTAGAAACACTATCAGGGAAAAAATATTTAGAAAAAGATGCATATGACGTTGCATTTAAAGTTATATCAGATCATATTCGCACGATTGCATTTGCAATTGCTGACGGTGCATTACCAGCTAATGAGGGCCGTGGTTATGTATTACGTCGCTTGTTACGTCGTGCGGTGAGATTTAGCCAATCTTTAGATATCAATGAACCATTTATGTATCAATTAGTTGATATAGTTGCTGAAATTATGGAACCATATTATCCAAATGTAAAAGAAAAGTCTGATTTTATTAAACGTGTAATTAAATCTGAAGAAGAACGTTTCCACGAAACATTAGAAGAAGGGCTTGCTATTTTAAATAATCTTGTGGCTCAAGCAAAAGAACAATCTAATGAAATTAGTGGTAAAGATGCTTTTAAACTGTATGATACTTACGGGTTCCCTGTAGAACTAACTGAAGAGATTGCAACACAAGAAAATTTAACAGTAGATATGGCCACATTTGAATCTGAAATGCAGCAACAAAGAGATAGAGCTAGACAAGCAAGACAAAATTCACAATCAATGCAAGTGCAAAGTGAAGTATTGAAGAAAATTACGACTGAAAGTAAGTTTGTTGGTTATGATGTAATGGACAGAGCTACTACAATAACTGATATCATTTATAATGGCGAATTAGTTGATACTGCAGAAGCTGGTGAGATTGTTTACTTCATCCTTAAAGAGACGCCATTTTATGCAGTAAGTGGTGGTCAAGTTGCCGATCAAGGTAAAGTAAGTAATGAAAACTTTGAAATTGCAGTAACTGAAGTTACGAAAGCACCTAATGGCCAAAACTTACACAAAGGTGAAATTCAATTTGGTACAGTAAAAACAAATGCAGAAGTTTCTGCAAGTGTTAACCATAAAGACCGTAGTGCAATTAAGAAAAACCACAGTGCAACACATTTATTACATGCAGCATTAAAAGAAGTGTTGGGCGAACACGTTAATCAAGCTGGTTCATTGGTTGAAGCAGAGCGTTTAAGATTTGATTTTTCACATTTCGGCCCTATGACTCAAGAAGAAATTGATCAAGTAGAACGCAGAGTTAATGAAGAAATATGGAACAGCATTGAAGTTAATATCCAAGAAATGCCTATAGAAGAAGCTAAACAAATAGGTGCTATGGCTTTATTTGGTGAGAAATACGGTGATGTAGTCAGAGTAGTAAATATGGCACCATTCTCAATTGAGTTGTGTGGCGGTATTCATGTTAATAACACTTCTGAAATCGGTCTATTTAAAATCGTAAGTGAATCTGGTACTGGTGCTGGAGTTAGACGAATAGAAGCTTTAACTGGTAAATCAGCTTTTCTATATTTAGAAACGATACAATCGCAATTTAATGCTGTTAAAACTCAAGTGAAAGTTAAAACAGATGACCAAGTATTAGATAAAGTAATACAAATGCAAACAGAAGAAAAAGAATTAGTGAAACAACTAGAACAAAAAAATAAAGAAGTTACTTCACTGAAGATGGGAGACATTACAAACCAAGTTGAAGAAATTAACGGTTTGAAATTCCTTGCTACCGAAGTTGAAGTGCCTAACGCTAAAGCTATACGTGAAACGATGGACGACTTCAAATCAAAATTACAAGATACAGTGATAGTACTCGTTAGTAATGTAGATGGCAAAGTATCTTTAGTAGCAACTGTACCAAAAGCGTTTACTGATAGAGTAAAAGCTGGTGATATTATTAAAAATATGGCACCAATTGTAGGTGGTAAAGGTGGAGGTCGCCCAGACATGGCTCAAGGTGGCGGAACTCAGCCAGAAAACATAACAGAAGCATTACGATTTATTAAAGATTACATTAAATCGCTATAACTTCAAGCCATTCTCATGTAGAATGAGAATAAGAACTTTTTTATCTCGATACAAAAGGAGTGTTGTACATGGAAAATTTTGATAAAACAATGAAATTTAATTATGATGAAATTCCAAAAGAAGATGTCAAAACAGTGTTACAAAATGTCTATAATACGTTGAAAGAAAAAGGATATAATCCAGTAAATCAAATCGTAGGTTATCTACTCTCAGGCGACCCTGCCTATATTCCACGTCATAATGAAGCTAGAAATCAAATACGTCGCATTGATCGTGATGATATTATGGAAGAATTAGTTTCTAGTTATTTACAAGAGAAAACTAACTAATTTATGTTAAAACATAAAATTATTGGTTTAGATGTAGGTAGTAAAACTGTTGGCATTGCAATAAGTGATCTTATGGGTTGGACAGCCCAAGGATTAGATACACTCCGTATAGACGAAGAAAAAAATGAATTAGGTATAAATCAACTTGTAGATATTATACAAAAAGAGAAAGTTGGTACCGTAATTATCGGATTACCAAAAAACATGAACAATTCTATTGGATTTCGAGGCGAGGCTTCGTTACAATACAAGGAGCAACTTCAAGAAGCACTGCCATCATTAGAGATAATCATGTGGGATGAACGCTTAAGCACTATGGCTGCAGAACGTTCACTGCTTGAAGCAGATGTTTCTAGACAGAAACGAAAAAAAGTAATCGACAAAATGGCTGCGGTCTTTATATTGCAAGGCTATTTAGACTCATTACAATAAAAAGGAGCGTTTAATTATGACTGAACACAATCACGATTCTCAATTAGAAATTAACAACGAAGAGGAATTACTTACTCTATACGATGAGGAAGGTAATGAAGTCTTATATCGTAAAGTATTAGAATTCTTCCACCCAGAATTTAAAAAAGAATATGTAATTCTTGCTGAAGAAGGCGCAGAATCTGATGATGATGATTTAATAGAATTGGTACCAATGATTAATGAACCAGATGAAAATGGTGAAGGTGGTAAATTCTTACCTGTAGAAACAGATGAAGAGTGGGACATGATTGAAGAAGTAGTTAATACTGAAATGGACGATCATGACCACGATCACGAGTAATAGATAATAATTAATTAAGATGCGTAAAAGCATAAGAATTTGGAATTGAAATATCTATTTTTAAAATAAGAGGGCTAATCCGTAAGGGATTAGCCCTCTTTTATATTTAAAATCTTAAAAATTTGATCAAGTATGGTCCCTTTGGATATGATTTTGAGCTTATGATCGATACTGTAATCCTCATCAATTATTTCTTTCAGTTATTAGTAAATTAGTAGAGTATGTAATATTTATGCAAAGACATATGTTGGTCTATGCTTTGAAATAATTATAGATTAACTTTAAAATGAGGCATTTTTTGTAATTATATTATGACTCGATTCTAATTTTATTACCAATGGAAAATACAATCTTAATTACTATGAATCATAGATAAAACAATGACCGGTATGATAATTCAACTTTTTAATTTAGTATTCACTGTGACTTTACACTTATATTCTCTATTTGTTTGTGATAAAATATATAAAGTTAAATTTGTGCGTACATACATAAAAGAAAAAGTTTTATACTGAATCATAATTAAAATAAATACGCATATTGAATTTAGGATTTAATATTTTGTTTAAATTATTTAATCAGTCACTAAATGACTGATTTATTTTATTGCTTGAATCCAAAGTATGATTTTACAACAAAGGAAGTTATGAAGAAATGGATAATAATCAATCCTATTTATTAAATTTACACCAGCAAACCGATGAAAATATAGAATCTCTAAGAACGTTTGCAGAGGAAAATAATGTCCCAATTGTAGATAGACTGACGCTTGAGATGATAAAACAAGTAATCAGATTACATAAACCAACAAACATATTAGAAATTGGTACTGCTATAGGCTACAGCGCAATGCAATTTGCTTCGATATCTAAAGAAATTCAAGTGACGACAATAGAACGTGATGAAGAAATGATAAATAAAGCAAAAGAAAATATAGAATTATTTGGTTTTAATAACCAAGTAAAACTAATTGAAGGCAATGCGTTAAAACAGTTCAATAAGGTGAACGATCGAACGTATGATATGATATTTATTGATGCTGCTAAAGCGCAATCAAAGAAATTTTTTGAACTTTTTACGCCAATCTTAAAAGATGGTGGTGTTGTGATTACGGATAATGTTCTATACCACGGTTTTGTTTCGGATATATCCGTGGTACGCACACGTAATGTACGTCAAATGGTTAAAAAAGTAATAGAGTATAACGAATGGTTAATTAATCATGAAGGTTACACAACTAATTTTTTAAACATAGATGATGGTTTAGCAATTTCAATTAAAGGAGAATCACAATGACAGAATTATTAGTTACACCCAAATCTGTTAAACATATTGAAGCGTTAATTGAAAAAGGCGCTGATGCATTTGTGATAGGTGAGCAGAAATTTGGATTGAGGCTTGCTGGTGAATTTAATAGAGAGGCTATGCGAGAAGCTGTGAATTTGGCACACAGTAATGGTAAAAAGGTTTACGCAGCCGTCAATGGGCTTTTTCACAACTATCATTTAAATGCCGTTGAATCCTATATAGAATTTTTGCACGAAATTAAAGTTGACCGCATTATTTTTGGTGACCCAGCTGTAATTATGTTTGTTAAAAATCAAGATAACCCGATTCCACTTAATTGGGATGCTGAAACGTTAGTGACAAATTATTTTCAGTGTAATTATTGGGGGAAAAAAGGCGCCAAACGTGCTCAGTTAGCAAGAGAATTGAATTTAGAAGAAATACTAAATATAAAAGCTAATGCAAATGTGGAAATTGAAGTACAAGTCCATGGTATGACATGTATGTTTCAATCTAAGCGTATGTTGTTAGGTAACTATTACACATTCCAAGAACGACAATTAAAGATTGAGCGTAATCTAGAAGCTGATGAATTATTGTTATATGACGAGGAACGTGATAACAAATATCCAGTCTTCGAAGATTATAATGGCACTCATATCATGTCTCCACATGATATATGTTTAATAGAAGAATTAGAACCTTTATTAGAGGCTGGTATAGATGCACTGAAAATAGATGGTGTGTTACAGTCAGAAGAATATATAAACGTGTGTACTGAACAATATAGAGAAGCCATTGATTTATATAATGAAGATCCTGAAGCTTATGAAGATGAAAAATTTATGCTTGTTGATCCAATAGAAGCAATACAACCAGAACATCGCCCATTTGATGAAGGTTTCTTATATAAACAAACAGTATATTAATGGAGGTTGAACAGTGGAAATTTTAGAAGAAATTAATATTCAACATAAGCCTAAAATGAAAAAGCCTGAACTTCTTGCACCAGCTGGAAATTTAGAAAAACTGAAAATCGCCGTACATTATGGTGCAGATGCTGTTTTTTTGGGTGGACAAGCATATGGTTTGAGGTCAAACGCCGATAATTTTACATTAGCAGAAATAAAAGAAGGCGTTGAATTTGCCAAACGGTATCAAGCTAAAATTTATGTTACTACGAACATAATCGCTCATGATGAAAACATGGAAGGTCTAGATGACTATTTACGTGACTTAGCATTGGCGGGTGTTACAGGGATCATTGTTGCAGACCCGTTAATTATTGAGACTTGTAAAAGTGTTGCGCCAGAACTAGAAATTCATCTATCTACACAACAATCACTTTCAAATTATAAAGCGGTTGAATTTTGGAAAGAAGAAGGTCTAGACCGAGTTGTTTTAGCACGTGAAACCGGTGCAATGGAAATGAAAGAAATGAAAGAGCAAGTAGACATCGAGATTGAGTCATTTATACATGGCGCTATGTGTATTGCTTATTCAGGAAGATGTACTTTAAGTAATCATATGACTGCAAGAGATTCAAACAGAGGTGGTTGTTGTCAAAGTTGCCGTTGGGATTATGATTTACTGCAAGTGGAATCTGACGGGGAATTAGACTTATATTATCGAGATGAGGAAGTCACACCATTTGCAATGAGCCCGAAAGATTTAAAATTAATAGAATCTATTCCAAATATGATGGATATTGGTGTTGATTCATTGAAAATAGAAGGGCGTATGAAGTCAATTCACTATATTGCTACAGTTGTTTCTGTTTATAGAAAAGTGATTGATGCTTATGCCGATGACCCTCAAAATTTCAAAATCAAACCAGAGTGGTTGATAGAATTAGATAAATGTGCCAATAGAGATACTGCTTCTGCTTTTATAGAAGGTACACCTGGTTATGAAGAGCAGATGTTTGGACATCAGAATAAGAAAAATTCAGCTTATGATTTCTGTGGATTAGTATTAGATTATGATGAGAAAACTAAGATTGCAACGATTCAACAACGAAATAAATTTGAGCCTGGACAAGAAATAGAATTTTTTGGCCCAGAAATTGAGACTTTTCGACAAGTTGTAGAGACAATTTATGACGAAGAGGGTAATGAACTTGATGCTGCCCGTCACCCATTACAAATTGTGCAAATTAAAGTTAATCATCCAATTTATGCAAATAACATGATGAGAAAGGAAATTGGATAATGAAAAGTACAACAATAATCGGTATAGCTGGTGGGTCTGGATCAGGTAAAACATCAGTCACAAATGAAATTATGAAAAATTTAGAAGGTCATAGTGTTGCACTATTGGCTCAAGACTATTATTATAAAGACCAATCGCATTTAACTTTTGATGAACGTTTGGAAACCAATTATGACCATCCTTTCGCTTTTGATAATGATTTGTTAATTGAAAATTTAACCGACTTACGAAATGGTAAACAGGTTGAAGTGCCAACATACGATTATACAAATCATACAAGAAGTGAGGAAACGATTGCATTTGAGCCAAAAGATGTTATTATCGTAGAAGGTATATTTGCGCTTGAAAACAAAACATTAAGAGATTTAATGGATGTAAAAATTTATGTCGATACAGATGCTGATTTACGTATATTAAGACGTCTTCTTAGGGACACTGAAGAAAGAGGACGTACAATGGATTCTGTAATCAATCAATATCTAAATGTAGTTCGACCAATGCACAATCAATTTATAGAACCTACAAAAAGATACGCAGATATCATTATTCCAGAAGGTGGAAGTAATAAAGTAGCGATCGATATAATGACAACTAAGATTCAAACTTTAGTAAGTAAACAATAGTATTTATATGTAAAGGAAGATGACATAATGGAAAATCAAAAACAATATCCAATGACTCAAGAAGGATTTGAAAAGTTAGAAAATGAACTTGAAGAGTTAAAAACAGTTAAGCGACCTGAAGTCGTTGAAAAAATTAAAGTTGCACGTTCTTTCGGAGATTTATCAGAGAACTCAGAGTACGATGCAGCTAAAGATGAGCAAGGTTTTATTGAACAAGATATCCAACGTGTAGAACATATGTTACGTAATGCACTTATTATTGAAGATAATGGCGATAATAACCAAGTGCAGTTAGGTAAAACTGTAACTTTTGTAGAATTACCTGGCGATGAAGAAGAAGAATATCAAATTGTCGGTTCTGCAGAATCTGATGCTTTTAAAGGGAAAATCTCTAACGAATCACCAATGGCAAAAAGCTTGATTGGGAAAAAATTAGATGATGAAGTACGTGTACCATTACCAAATGGTGGAGAAATCAACGTGAAAATTGTTAATATTAAATAATATAATTAAGTACCCCCTAGCAGTGTCTTTACTGTTGGGGGGTACTTAAAATATATTGTAGTGTTTCTATACTAATGTATTGCATTTTAAAGAATAACATTAAAAGTTATTTAATAGTATATTGATAAAAAATGACTCTACTTAATAATTAAACATTAAGGTTTTATGTATTTGCATTTATTATTATTGTTGATAATTATTTACTATTAAACAGGAAAATAAAATGAATGATATAATGATAACGTTAATCTCGTAATTAAGTTTTTATTTAAAATTAATTGCAGAAAGCATAAAGGGGGATACGTTTCTGGAGTATAAATTAATAAACGAACAAACTATTATGATTTATTTCGAAGCTCAAATAAATCAAGATATTTTTAATAAAGTTCAACAAGTCAAACAGTATATTATAAATCAAAAACATCCTGCAATTATAGATATTGTACCGAGCTATAGAGCGATTATGCTTAATATTGATATCGCACAATGCGATGTTAAACAAGTAGTTGAAGCGCTTAAATTGGACCAATCAGACAACGAATTGGAAGCGCATACAAACGGGGAAGCTAAGCAAATCAATATCCCTGTACTTTACGGCGGAGCGTATGGTCAAGATCTAAGTGAAGTTGCTTCATATAATAATTTATCAGAAGAAGAAGTTGTGCAATTACATACAGATAATACATATTTAATATATATGCTTGGCTTTATGCCTGGTTTTCCATTTTTAGGAGGTTTGAATCCACAGTTACATACTCCAAGAAGGCAGGAACCAAGAACAAGTATACCTGCTGGTTCAGTTGGTATTGCTAATAATCAAACTGGTTTATATCCAAAGGAATCACCGGGAGGATGGCAGATAATTGGTCGTACACCAATTCGAGTATTCGATATTAATCGCACTCCGATGTGCTTATATAATTCAGGAGATACAATTAAGTTTTATTCAATTGATGAAGAAACATTTGAGCATATACAACAGTCACAACTACAAGATGATTTTGAAATTGCAAAGTGGGTGAATAGATAGTATGAGTATTAAAATATTAAATCCTGGCTTATTTAGTACAGTTCAAGATTTAGGTAGAATTGGTTATCAAGACCAAGGTTTTTCAACAGCTGGTGCACTAGATACTTATGCTTTAAGAATAGGGTATACATTAATAGGTAATGAAGGACCGGCCATTGAATTCACGATAATTGGGCCGACAATACAATTTCTAAACGATAATACATTTGTGTTAACAGGTGGGCATTTTGAAGCGACATTAAACGATCAAACTATCTCTCATCAAACAGTTATTTTTGTTGAGAAGGGTGATGAATTAAAAATAGGGTCAGTTGTTGATGGGGCAAGAGGATATATATTGTTCGGGAAACCACTCGAGATACCAAAAATAGCCAATAGTTATTCAACACATACCAGAAGTAAGATAGGTGGCTATCATGGCAGAGCATTAAAATCTTCTGATGTAATCACATGTCAACAAAATAAAATGTACACAGAACGGATAGGTTTGAGTTGTCCAGGTGAGGCGTTAAATCAAGAATTAATTCATATAATAGAAGGTCCTCAAATAGAGCATTTTAGTAATGAAGCTAAACAAAAGTTAGTAAACGAAGTCTTTGAAATTTCAGAAAAATCAGACCGTATGGGTTTTCGTTTACAAGGTGAAAACATTGCCCCAATGGAATCTGCAGATATCATTTCTGAACCTGTAGCTTTGGGTAGTATTCAAGTTCCAAATGATGGTAATCCTATTATTTTATTAAATGATAAACAAACGGTTGGTGGTTATACTAAAATTGCAACAGTGTGTGCTGCCGATTTACCGATACTTGCGCAGAAAAAACCTATTGAAACGATTAAATTTGAATGGGTAACGGTAGCAACAGCTACAGAAAAGCTAAAGGAAAAAGAGCAAGCGTTTAATGAAAAGCAAAATCAAATATTAAAAGCACCTATTTTCGATATATCTCAACTGAGAAAAACTTCTAATCGAATTAATAAATTACTTAAAGGAGAATAATAATGAATTTAGAAAAAGTAGAACAATTAATTAAATTGGTTAAATCAAATGAAGTTAAGAAATTCAGCTATAAAGATTTTGAACATGAAATATCAATAGATTTTACAGAAGGCGTAGCTAATCATGTTGTTTCAAACCAACCATCTAATCAGTCGGGTGAAACATATTCGAACAATGCGTCTAATGATGAAACAAACGAATCAAATTATCAATCAGTTAAATCACCTATGGTCGGAACATTTTTCTTGCAAGATGAGAAAGAGTTAACCAACCCAATCGTAAATGTTGGTGACGAAATTAAAAAAGGAGATACGATTGGTTACATAGAAGCGATGAAAGTTTTAAATGAAGTAGTAAGTGATGTTTCTGGCGTGGTTGATGAGATTCTTATCGAGCACGGGTCTAATGTTGAATATAATCAACAGATTATAAAAGTGAAATAAGTTTGTAAAAAGGGGTGTTTGTATGTATCGTTGTTTAATCGCAAACAGAGGTGAAATTGCAGTAAGAATTATTCGAGCTTGTAGAGAACTTGATATTGAAACGGTTGCAATATACGCTCTAGGTGACGAGAAAAGTTTACATGTCAGTTTAGCGGATCAAGCAGTTTGTATTGGTGACGCTAATCCATTAGAAAGTTATTTAAATCAGGACAGAATTATAAGTGCAGCTAAAATTACAGGTGCAAATGCGATTCACCCGGGTTATGGATTTCTATCAGAAAGTTCATCTTTTGCAAAAAAAGTAGAAGAAAATGATATCTACTTTATAGGTCCTACGCAAAAAACGATGGAAATGATGGGAGATAAAATTACAGCAAGGCAAACTGTAGATAATGCAGGCGTACCAATTATTCCAGGATCGACTAAAGCTGTAGAATCAATTGAAGAGGTGCAAAACATTGCACAAGAAATTGGTTACCCACTTGTGTTGAAAGCTGCTAGTGGTGGCGGTGGTAAAGGGATTAGAATTGTTAAAACTGAAGATATGCTTGCTAAATCTTTTAAAGAAGCAAAAAGCGAAGGAAAAAAATATTTTGATGATGATCGTATTTATGTAGAAGCCTTTATACCAGTTGCAAAACATGTTGAAGTTCAAGTAATAGGCGATGGGAACGAAAATTACATACATTTAGGCGAAAGAGATTGTTCAGTACAAAGAAAAAATCAGAAGTTGATCGAAGAATCACCATGTGCAGCTATAACTGATGAAATGAGGGCATCTATGTGTTTAGATGCAGTTAAGGTTGCGAAAGCTTCAAATTATAGGAGCGCAGGCACAATAGAATATTTAGTTACTAAAGATGCATACTATTTCATTGAGATGAATGCGCGTATTCAAGTAGAGCATACTGTAACTGAAATGAGAGCTAATCGAGATTTATTACAGGCGCAACTTTATTTGATGCAGCATGGTACTTTGCCATTTGAGCAAGAAGACATTATTTTTGATGGTCACGTAATAGAAGCAAGAATTAATGCTGAAAATCCAGAAAGACAATTTCAACCTTCACCAGGGACAGTCCAATCTTTACATTTACCACAAGGTTTTAATATTCGTGTGGATAGTTTGTTATATCATGGGTACACAGTTTCCCCTAATTATGATTCGTTGGTTGCTAAGGTTATTGTTAAATCATCGACTCGCCAATTAGCAATTAAGAAATTGAAAGTAGTACTTGATGAAATGGTGATAGATGGATTTACTACCACCGCAGATTTCCTATATGCTGTATTATCATATCCTTTGTATGCAGAAGGAAATGCTGAAGAAGTAGATATCAAGTTTTTAGATAGGCATCAAATCATTAAGGAGGAAACAAAATGAAAGTGGATTTAAATTGCGATTTAGGAGAAGCATTTGGTAATTATTCTTTTGGTGGCGACAAAGATATTATTCCACTCGTTACATCAGCAAATATAGCTTGTGGTTTTCATGCTGGTGATCAACATGTTATGAATCAAACGATTGCACTCGCAAAACAACATAATATTGGAATTGGTGCACATCCAGGTTTACCAGACTTGCAAGGGTTTGGTCGCAGAAATATGGATATTACGCCGAATGAGATTTACGATATTGTAGTTTATCAACTAGGTGCACTTTATGGATTTTGTAAAATCCATGATGTTTCAATGAATCATGTGAAACCTCATGGAGCGCTATATCAAATGGGGGCAAGAGATAAAGCAATTGCACAAGCAATTGCACAAGCAGTTTATGACTTTGATGAATCACTGATATTTGTTGGACTATCAAATACATTGCTTATATCAGAAGCTAAATCAGTAGGATTAGCAACTGCTTCAGAAGTGTTTGCTGATAGACGCTATGAAGATGATGGACAGCTTGTAAGTAGAAAAGATGCCAATGCACTTATTACAGATACAAATGAAGCTATCGAACAAGTTATAAATATGGTAAAATCACAAAAAGTTATTACCAAAAATAACAATACAATAGATATAGAAGCAGATACTATTTGCGTACACGGGGATGGTGCGCATGCGCTTGAATTTGTATCGCAAATAAGAGAAAGATTGTCGAAAGAAGGTATTTCTATTTCAAGGCTGGAGGGCTAAATTATGGGGGAAAGATTAAAGTCAGATGAGCAAGAATTTAAGTTTACTAAGAATCACAAAAGACTACTATTAGGGTCAGTATTTTTAATGGCGACTTCCGCAATAGGACCAGCATTTTTAACACAAACTGCTGTCTTTACTGCGCAATTTGCTTCAAGTTTTGCATTTGCCATTTTGCTATCAATAATTATTGATATAGGTGCACAAATTAATATTTGGCGTGTGCTAGTTGTAACCGGAAAACGAGGACAAGAAATAGCTAATGAAATATTCAATGGACTAGGAACATTTATTTCTATTCTTATTGCAATAGGTGGTCTCGCATTTAACATCGGTAATATTGCTGGTGCTGGACTAGGACTAAATGCCATATTTGGCTTAGATGTTAAAATTGGTGCAGCCATTACCGCCGTCTTATCAATCGGTATATTTATTAGTAAAAGCGGACAGAAAATAATGGATATAGTTACAATGTTCTTAGGTGTATTGATGATTATTGTAGTAGCATTTGTTATGTTCAAGGCGAATCCACCTTATGCTGAAGCGGCTAAGCATTTAGTAATGCCTGAACAACCACTTGCACTAGTCTTGCCTATTATTACTTTAGTCGGTGGTACGGTTGGTGGTTATATTACTTTTGCAGGAGCACATAGAATATTAGACTCAGGCATTCAGGGGAAAGCATACTTACCATTTGTAAATAAAGCAGCCATCTCAGGTATTTTAACAACAGGTGTTTTAAGAACATTGCTATTCTTAGCAGTACTAGGTGTAGTAGTTACCGGTGTAACATTAAACTCAGAAAATCCACCAGCTTCTGTGTTTGAACATGTTCTAGGACCGATAGGACGTAATATCTTTGGTGTTGTATTATTTGCTGCAGCCATGTCATCAGTTATTGGTTCTGCATATACGAGTGCTACGTTCTTAAAAACACTTCATAAATCAGTCTATAATAAAACAAATATCATTGTAATTAGTTTTATTGTGTTTTCAACTTTAGTATTCTTATCATTAGGTAAGCCTGTAACACTATTAATAGTTGCAGGGGCATTAAATGGTTTGATTTTACCAATTACGTTAGGTACAATATTGATTGCTAGTAAACGTAAATCTATAGTCGGAGATTATAAGCACCCGACATGGATGTTGATTTTCGGTATTGTTGCAGTCATAGTAACTATAGTGACGGGCGTGTTCTCATTACAAGGACTCACTGAATTATTTGGTAGTTAATAAATAATTTTATAAACCCTGTAAGTATTGTCATTGACGCATACTTACAGGGTTTTAACTATGAAACGGTCACAATTAAATAGGATAGAAATGATTTATATTAAAAATCGAAATAGTTAATGAATTGAATATTTGGAATTTGAATAAAAACATAGAACTAATATCGAGCTATTCCTTTAAATGTGGTAGAATAACTAAGGCTAGGATTTTAAGATGAGGTGAATGAATGTGATTGGTATTATAGGTGCTATGGAAGAAGAAGTAGCAATCTTAAAAGATAAAATAAAAAATTTAGAAGAAATTAAAATCGCGCATGTAATCTTTTATAAAGGGAATTTAGAAGGTAAAGACATAATTCTTACACAAAGTGGTATTGGTAAAGTGAATGTAGCGATTTCAACTACATTATTAATTAATCAATTTAAGCCTGACTTAATTATTAATACAGGTTCTGCCGGTGCACTAGACAAATCATTAAATGTAGGAGACGTTGTCGCAAGTGATATGGTTGCCTATCATGATGCAGACGCAAGAGCTTTTGGCTATCAACTAGGACAAATCCCACAAATGCCGGCACAATTTGTTGCAGATAAAGCATTAATAAACAAAGCAATTGAAGCTATTGAGCAACAACAAATCAATGCCAAGACAGGCTTAATCGTTAGTGGCGATAGTTTTATTGGTACTAGTGAACAACGAATGGCAATTAAAACAAACTTTCCTCAAGCTATGGCAGCGGAAATGGAAGCTACTGCGATTGCACAAACTTGTCATCAATTCAACATGCCATTTATAATTACTCGTGCAATTTCAGATTTAGCAGATGGCGATGCGGGTATTACATTTGAAGCATTTTTAGAAAAAGCAGCAATATCTTCAAGTGAAATCGTAGAACACTTAATTAAAACTATATAAAAAGGTGAAAATAAAATGGGTATGATAAAGCATTATTTTATGCCAAATGAATATGTTCAATCTATTTTTCAAATAGATATTGAAAAACTTGCAGCATCTGGTGTTAAAGGTATAATTACAGATTTAGATAATACACTTGTAGGATGGGATGTAGCAAATCCAACAGAGGCTGTTAAACAATGGTTTGAACAAGCAAAAGAAGCAGGTATTACAGTAACAATTGTTTCTAATAATAATAAACAACGTGTTGGAAGTTTTTCAGAATCATTAAAAGTTGATTATATATTTAGGGCGAAAAAACCAAGAGGTAGAGCTTTTAACCAAGCATCAAAATTAATGAATTTGAAGCCTTCTGAGATTGTAGTAATAGGAGATCAAATGCTAACAGACGTATTTGGTGGTAATAGAAGAGGCTTATTTACAATTATGGTTGTTCCTGTAAAACAAACAGATGGCTTTATAACAAAATTCAACCGTTTAATCGAGCGAAGATTGTTACAACATTTTAGAAAAAAAGGTTATATTACATGGGAGGAAAACTGATTGGCTGAAACTGAAATATTGAAATGTATTGGTTGTGGTGCTCCATTACAAGCTGAAGATCCAAATGCGCCCGGTTATGTACCAGAACATAATTTATACCGCGAGGATGTCATTTGTAAGAGATGCTTTAGATTGAAGAATTACAACGAAGTACAAGATGTAGGGTTAGATAGTGAAGACTTCTTAAAATTACTCAATGGCTTAGCTGATAGAAGCGGAATTGTTGTGAATGTAGTTGATGTATTTGATTTTGAAGGTTCATTTATTAATGCAATTAAACGTATTGTAGGTAACAAAAAGATTATTTTAGTAGCCAATAAAATAGATTTATTACCTAAACAAATTAATAAGCGTCGTGTGAAAGAGCGGCTGAAAAAGACTGCTAGAAAATATGGCCTAGAAGCTGATGATGTTGTACTTATTTCTGCTGAGAAAAATGAAGGGATTGAAGATTTATTAAATTCAATAAATACATTAAGAAACAGTGAAGACGTATATATTGTAGGTACGACAAATGTAGGGAAATCAACGCTTATTAATAAATTAATTGAACGAAGTGTTGGCGAAAAAGACGTAGTTACAACATCAAGATTTCCAGGTACGACTTTAGATATGATTGATATTCCTTTAGATGATACTTCTTTCATGTACGATACACCTGGCGTAATTCAAGAACATCAGATGACACATTATGTCACTGAAAATGAACTTAAGACAATCATGCCGAAAAAGGAAGTTAAACAACGTATATACCAATTGAATGAAGGTCAAACCCTATTCTTTGGTGGACTAGCAAGAATCGATTACGTGAGTGGTGGGAAACGGCCACTAGTCTGTTATTTTTCTAATGAATTAAATATACATCGTACCAAAACTGAAAATGCCAATGAATTATGGCGTAATCAGTTAGGTGCTGTGCTTGCGCCACCTAATAACCCAGAGCATTTTGACTTACAAAATGTTAAAGCGGTAAGGTTGGAAACTGGAAAAGAAAAACGCGACGTGATGATTTCTGGTTTAGGGTTTATTACAATTGATGAAGGTGCTAAAGTTATCATTCGCGTACCTAAAAATGTTGATGTAGTATTAAGAAATTCAATAATGTAAGGTGGCATAAACATGAAATATGCGGTAATAGGTAACCCAATAGTACATTCATTATCCCCAATCATGCATAATGCGAATTTTAAAGCGTTAAACAATCCATCATCTTATGAAGCAATCAATATACCAGAAGACCAATTTCACCTAATCAAAGAAATTATTAATGAAAAAGCACTTTCTGGATTTAATGTGACGATTCCTCATAAAGAAAATATATTGCCATATCTAGATGAAATAGATGATCAATCCAAGACAGTTGGCGCAGTTAATACAGTGAAAATTGAAGATGGTAAATGGATTGGCTACAATACAGATGGTATTGGGTATGTAACGGGCTTAAAACAGGTATATCCAGATTTGGAAAATGCTTATATATTAATTTTAGGTGCTGGCGGTGCAAGTAAAGGTATTGCAAATGAATTAGTTAAGCATGTACACTCTAAATTAACAATTGCTAATAGAACTTTGAAACGTTTTGAAAATTGGGATTTAGATGTGAACCAAATTACTTTGGAAGAAGCAGAACAAGCGCTAGATGAATTTGATATTGTGATTAATACAACACCGGCCGGTATGCATGAAAACAAGGAAGTAGTTATTAATCTAGATCATTTAGATTCGCGAACTTTAGTTAGTGATATTGTGTATGTACCTTTTAAAACGCCAATTTTAGAAATAGCAGAAGCGAAAGGAAATCCAATTCACAATGGCCTTGATATGTTTGTATATCAAGGAGCAGAGAGTTTTAAAATATGGACAAATGAACTACCTCAAATCCAAATTATGAAAGAGGCAGTTTTAAAGCATTTATAAAGGAGCTAATTATGTTAACAGGTAAGCAAAAAAGATTTTTACGCAGTAAAGCCCATAATGTCGACCCAACTTTTCAAATAGGTAAAGCGGGTATAAATGATAATATGGTAGATCAACTACAAGATATTTTAGAAAATAGAGAACTCATTAAAATACATGTGTTACAAAATAATTCTGAAGATAAAAATGATTTAGCACAGACTTTAAGCGATGCAACGCGTAGTGACATTGTGCAAGTAATCGGGTCTATGATTGTGTTGTATAAAGAATCTCAAGACAATAAGCAAATTCAATTACCATAATGACAAAATCAATCGTAATATATGGTGGGCAGTTTAACCCGATTCATCTTGCTCACATGGTAGTAGCTAGTGAAGTTAATGATGTCATTAAACCGGATGTATTTTATTTTTTACCAAGTTATATGTCACCTTTAAAGGTTCATGATGATTTCTTAGACGCAAATCATAGGGTTACAATGATACACAATGTTATTAAGGAACTTGGATTCGGCGAAGTTTATCTAGACGAAATAGAGCGAAAGGGACAGAGCTATACATTTGATACCGTTCGTTCGATGTTAGAAGAAAATCCCGAAGCTAAAATATATTTGGTGATTGGCACTGATCAGTATGATCAGCTAGATAAGTGGTATAAAATAGATGAATTAAAAGAGCTCATCACATTTGTAATTGTTAATAGAGACAAGGCACAACAAAGTGTTGATGCAGATATGATAGCAATTACAATCCCGCGTATTGATATTAGTTCAACGTTAATTAGAGATAGAATAAAATCTAATAGGAATATTCAGGTTTTGGTTCCTACAAGTGTTGAACAATATATCCGAGAGGAAGGATTATATGAAAATTGATCAAGCAGTTGAAATTGTTAAGGAAAAATTACCTGAAAAAAGGTTTAACCATTCATTAAGAGTAGCAGAAACAGCTGTGAAATTAGCAGAAATTTATGATGGTGACAAAGATAAAGCTGAGCTTGCAGGTATTTTACATGATTATTCAAAGTACGATGACCTAGGTTCAATGTATCAAATTGTTACACAACAAGATTTAGATCGCAATTTACTAAGTTATGGCTCTGAAATATTACACGGGCCAGTTTGTGCAGTGATTATGAAAGAACACTATGGTATTAATGATGAAGAAGTATTACTCGCAATTAAAAATCATACGACTGGCCGTGCTCAAATGACGAAAACCGAAAAACTTGTATTTATTGCAGATTATATAGAACCGGGCCGTCAGACCCCAGGCGTTGAAGAAATTAGAGATTTAGCATACAATCAAGGTAGCTTAGATAAAACGATTTACGAAATATCTAAGCGAACAGTGTTATATTTAATTAATAAAGATATTAATGTTTATGACGCAACGATTGCATGTTTAAATTATTATAATTACAGTGACGAAAGAGTAAAGGATGATTAGATGAAATCAGATCAACTATTAAAGCTAGCTGTCGAAGCAACAGAGAATAAAAAAGCAGAAGATATTATTTCATTAAACATGAAAGGTATTAGCGATATGACAGATTATTTCGTAGTTTGTCACGGAAATAATGAAAAACAAGTTCAATCAATCGCACGTGCAGTTAAAGACGTAGCTAACGAAGCAGAAATTGAAGTTAAGCGTATGGAAGGCTTTAATGAAGCGAGATGGATTCTTATTGATTTAGCAAATGTAGTCGTACACGTTTTCCACAAAGACGAAAGAGATTATTATAATATTGAAAAATTATATAGAGACGCACCATTAGAATCATATAGACAGGTAGTATATTAATTATGTCTCAGTATGAAGAAATGAGCTTGTTTTACGATCAGTTAACGCTTGATCAACCTTATGAGTCTTGGTTAGAGATTGTAAATTATTTTGCAGAAGATAAAGGCTCTATCCTAGATATAGGATGTGGTACAGGTAGCTTAACGTCATTATTTAATGAATTTAAACAAGTGACTGGTATGGACCTCAGTATCGATATGCTCGCGATAGCAGCACAAAAATCAGAACATGTTAATTGGCTAGAAGGCGATATGACTGATTTTCAACTCAACACATCATTTGATGTTATCACTATTTTTTGCGATTCATTAAATTATTTACCTGAGACAGAGCATGTTGTTGCTACTTTCAAACGTGTTTTCGAGCATTTAGATAATAATGGAGTATTTATGTTTGATGTGCACACAAGTTTTAAAATGGATACTTTATTTAATAATCAAAGTTATATTGATGAATCGGATGATGTATTTCTTGGATGGGAAGCTGTTAAAGGTGAAGAACCATTAAGTGTATGGCATGATATGTCATTTTTCATTAGGCAATCTGATGGTAAGTATAATCGATTTGATGAATCTCACTATCAGCGTACCTACCTAGAATCAGAATACAAGGAAATGCTTGCCCAAGTAGGTTTTAAGGATATTCAGACATTTGTAGATTTTGAAATTGATAATCATGATGCTGAAGGACACCGCTTGTTTTTCATTGTTAAAAAATAAAAGTAAAATCACTCCTTTGTACGTGTATTGTATAAAGGAGTGATTTTTATGTTCTTTCAATGGGAAAGATGGAAAGAAATTTGTATCAAATATAAAATTATATTTAGCTTTATTTCAATCGTTTTATTACTAACACTTATTTTGTTAGTCAATAAATTTATTCATATGGATGACAAAAAGATGAACGAAATTTCAACAGTATCTATAAATAAAGTTGCAAGTGAATCTCAATCTAAAGAAACTGAATCCAATATTAATCGAAAAGAAAAACCCAGAAAATCCGAAAATGAAGTTATTATTGTAGATGTAAAAGGTGCGGTTAAACATCCTAATATCTACGAAATGAAGTCTACAGATAGAGTCAAACAGTTATTAGATAAAGCACAGATTTTGGATAATGCAGATCTTTCAACTATTAACCTTGCAGAAAAGTTGTTGGATCAAAAAGTTGTATATATTCCCAAAAAGGGAGAAACACCAGTCGCAAATACTAATGGTTCAAGTAAATCAAATAACCACCAACAAGACCAAACACCAGCTTTGAAAACTGAAATGAACGATAGCCAACAAGGGAAAATAAACTTAAATAGTGCTAGCGAAACTCAATTATTAAGTGTAAATGGTATTGGTCCTACAAAAGCTAAATCTATTATTGAATATAGAGAGCAACATGGGAATTTTGAATCAGTGGAGCAATTGAAAGAAGTTAAAGGCATAGGATCAAAAACACTGGAAAGGATCAGTGATTACTTTGTAGTTTAAGTTTTTGTTGCATTTTTAAATGATACAAATTAACCTATAATTAAATCAAAATCATATTTTAATCAAAAGACGGAGGCTAACATCATGGATCGCATTAAATGGGAAGAATATTTTATGGCACAAAGTCATTTATTGGCACTACGCTCTACGTGTCAACGCTTATCAGTAGGTGCTACTGTTGTAAAGGATAATAGAATTATAGCTGGAGGATACAATGGGTCTGTTTCAGGTGAGGTTCATTGCATTGATGAAGGTTGTTTATTAGAAGATGGCCACTGTATACGTACTATACATGCTGAAATGAATGCATTATTACAATGTGCTAAACAGGGAGTATCTACTGATGGTGCAACAATTTATGTTACGCATTTTCCTTGTTTGAATTGTACGAAGTCAATTATACAAGCAGGAATCAAAACAATTTATTACGCTGAAGATTATCACAATCATGATTATGCGTTGAAATTATTAGATCAATCAGGTATCGAACACACGAAAATCCCTTTCAACCAAGAACATGTAGCACAATACTTAATGAATCAATAACTTCTTGATTTTTTATGCATTAGCATATTTAGTTGGTATTTTATGGCTACATGTCAAATCATTGTCGATGCTGATCTTTGTAATCCTAATGGTAATAGGTACTAGAAAAAGGTTAAGATGGTTTCAAATACTATTCATTATATTAATACCAATATTATCAAATGTTTATTTTCAATATCATTTAAAAGTGACAGTTGAACAACAAAACTTTTTAACGAAACAACCAGTGCATACTCAAGCTTATTTTATAAATAAGCCAAATTTGAACAATAAAAAGTTAACAGGAAATGTCAAAATAGGAAAGCGTACATTTAAATATTATTATCAAATAAAAAGTGAAAATGCTAGGGGAGTACAATCAAAAATTGTTCGGCAAAATTGCAAAATTGATGCTATATTTAAGTCGTACAGCAATCACCCGTACAGCCAATTATCACTTTTTATAAATAATATTGATTTTAATAGTTGTTATAAACCTAAAAGAGATTATTCATATATTTTAGATTATCACAAGCAGTACGTATTAGAACGACTTAAGCATTTACACATTGAATCTACGGGTAAAATTTTTGCACTTATAAGTGGTGACGTATCAGAAATTAGTAAAGACGACATTGATAAATATAAGGATATTGGGATATATCATTTATTAGCCATTAGTGGCATGCATATAGGTACATTAACAAGCATATTATATTTTTTGTTAAACCATATGAAATGGCCAATTGTTATCATTAAAATAGCCATTTGCGTTATTTTACCATTATATGTTTTTTATATAGGTTTAGCTCCAAGTGCTATAAGAGCAACTATGACTTGTCTCTTATT
This sequence comes from Staphylococcus pseudoxylosus, assembly GCF_003697915.1. Taxonomy (GTDB): domain Bacteria; phylum Bacillota; class Bacilli; order Staphylococcales; family Staphylococcaceae; genus Staphylococcus; species Staphylococcus pseudoxylosus. The sequence goes on along the minus strand of NZ_RCVN01000001.1, from coordinate 84,123 downwards.
AATTATATTATCTAAATCAATTGCAAAAAATGCGCTTAATATACTATCACTATCATTTATTTTTATGACTTCGCTTCATCCACCTTTTGTTTATCATTTAGGCTTTCAATTCTCTTTTCTTATCACATTTTTTATTTTGTTCGCTCTCCCAATATTAGAAAAAGCTCATTTGATAAAAAATATTTTCTATCTATCTTTAATTGCGCAACTGGGTTCATTTATGATAAGTGCTATTTATTTTAATCATATTCAATGGATTGGTATTATAACTAACCTCTTTTTTGTACCTTTCTATACATTTATTCTATTTCCATTTGTTATAATCATCTTTATCCTCTTACATTTCCCCCTAGAACTAAGCTTCCTTATCACACCACTAAATTTATTGATGATGTTCCACGATGTAGCTATCAATCTATTCATATACATGAACATTTATAAATGGCATGTACCTGAACTTAATGAAATATTTATTACTTTAACTTTCGTTACAGTTTTTATAGCATTAGTTTTTTTAGTTCATAAATATTATGTATGTTTTATCATAACTGTGATTATTTTGTATATCATTTCTACAATCATGCCACATGATGATTCTTATAAATTAACAATGTTAAATGTGAATCAAGGTGATGCATTTCTATTCGAGACAAATGAACGAGAAAGCATACTTATTGATACTGGTGGCACATCGAAGGGCTCAGCTATGGATTCAGCAATGAAAGAAAATCATAATATAGCTGAATATCATATAATACCTACACTTAAAAAGCACGGTCTAACATCTTTAGATTATATTATTATTTCACATCCCCATGTAGATCATATGGGTGAATTAAGTTACTTAATAACTAAGTTCAAGATAAAAAATATAATCATTAATACAACAAGTTTTAACATAAATAAATTAAAGACTTTAATCCACCAAAGTGAGAGAAATCATATAAAACTGATTGATTTTAAAAATATACAGCAATTTAACCTAGGTAAAGCAAATATTACTTTGCTTGATTCAACAATTAAGCATTCAGAGGATTTAAATGAACATTCTATTGTAACTTTTATAGAATATAATAAGATTAAAATGTTGTTTATGGGAGATGCTACCACTAATAATGAACAAATACTTTTGCGTAATTTTAAATTGCCAAAGATAGATATACTAAAAGTGGGTCACCATGGAAGTAAAACAAGTACTAGCAATGAATTTATACAAAAAATACAACCAACCATTTGTCTTGTTTCTGTAGGTAAGACCAATCGATATCATCTACCCAACCAAGAAGTTATAAATAAATTAAAAAGGTTAGGTTCTCATGTTTTCCAATCAAATGAGTATGGAGAGGTAACTATAAAATTAAATTCCAAATTAACTATAAATACCGAAATGAACCAATGATTTTATGTAGAGAGATCAACCTCTCCGTGCTATAATAATTAAATGCGTAATAGTGATGAAAGGGTGCTGAAGATGAGCGATAAGATTATTACAATTTACGGTGAAGTACCTGAACTTATTGAAAAAAAGTCAGCTGAAGTTATTAACCGTTACTTGAATGCCCCTAAAGATGATTTTAACTTTGTTAAATATAATTTATATGAAAGTGATTTATCTCCTATAATTGAAGAAACACTAACCTTACCATTTTTTTCTGACAAAAAAGCAGTATTAGTTCAAAACGCATATGTGTTTACAGGCGAAAAAGCGCCAAAAGACCTAAATCATAATACTGATCAACTTATTGAATTTATTGAAAAATACGATGGGGAAACTTTAATAATATTTGAAGTCTATCAATCAAAATTAGATGAAAGAAAAAAGTTAGTTAAAACTTTAAAGAAACACGCCAATTTAATCAAAATTGAACAAATGACCGAAGAAGAGATAAAAAAATGGATAAAAAATGAACTTCACGAAAATTACAAAGATATAAAACAAGATGCGTTAGACTTATTTTTAGAACTTACGGGTATTAATTTTAATATTGTAAAGCAAGAGCTTGAAAAAGTAATACTATTTTTAGGTGATAGAGCAACGATTAATAAGCAAGATGTACATCAAATTGTTAATAGAAGTTTAGAACAAAATGTTTTTTTATTAACTGATTATATTCAGAAAAATAAAAAATCCCAAGCTATACAATTGCTGAAAGACTTGATAGCAATGAAAGAAGAGCCAATTAAATTATTAGCATTAATTACAAGTAATTATCGCTTGTTTTATCAATGTAAAATATTAGGACAAAAAGGCTACAGTGGCCAACAAATAGCTAAAACAATCAATGCACATCCATACCGTGTTAAATTGGCTTTGAACCAATCAAGAAATTATCAATTAGAGAAATTATTAAACATAATTGATACATGTGCAGAAACAGATTATAAATTGAAGTCATCATATATGGATAAACAATTGATTTTAGAACTATTTATATTGTCACTTTAATTATATACAAATAGTATGATTAACTTGATGAAATGAGATTTGACAGTGGTGAAATAGTATTTGTGCATTTTCAACTCATTGGTATTGTACTTTTAAATAATATTTTATCGTTTTATGTTTAATTTAAATGGAATATTGAATTTGTATATAGAATTTGGCTGTTGATGATATTTTTATTTTGTCGACAGTCTTTTTGTTTAATAATTTAGTAATTTAAAAGTACTTTATAATAAATAAATCACAAAAATTAAATGTTTGTGATTTATTGAAGGGTAAGTTTGCACGACAGTTCGCACTAAAAAGATGGTAATATATATTAAACCGTGGCGGTATTTATTATGTTGAATAAATCAATTGATAAAGGATTACTGCTTTTTTGAAAAACAATTATACAAATATAAATAAACAAACCTTAGGCGAACTATCACCTAAGGTTTGTTTGATTAGTAGATTCGAGCAGTTGCTTGAATCTGTTTATTATTTAGCAGCTGTCATTAATGAAGACTTGATACGAGCAGCTTTGTTAGTGTGGATTAAGTTGCGTTGTGCAGCTTTATCTACTTTTTTCAAAGCAAAGCTCACTAAGTCAGCTTTGTTATCAGCACCAGCTTCTATAGCTGAATGAGCTCTCTTAACTGCTGTACGCATTTCATTTTTTTGAGAAATATTACGAGCTTCAGCAGTGTGTGTTGTGTTAACACGTTTAATTGCAGATTTAATGTTTGGCATGTGTGTCACCTCCTAAAAGTGATCTTCGCTATCAAAGTTAATTTGATTACAACAAGAAATATTTTATCAAAACAAGCAACTTTCTGCAATCATTTATTTATCTAAGGCGCGTAAAATAGATATAAATGATACAATATATGATAGAAAGATAAGAAAGTAACATAAAAGTTCAATTCAAAATCTCTTTAAAAATGTTATGACTTAATAAGTATTACTATTCAAATACTTTGCAAGTTTGCAATTAACTATTAAAAACGTTATTATATCAAAGAATGTCATACATATTACGGGCTAGAATTATGAAAGTGAGAAGGATAATACATGGATAAACAAGAACGCTATAATCGACGTAAAAATATTAGAAACTTTTCCATTATCGCACATATAGACCATGGTAAATCTACATTGGCTGATAGGATTTTAGAAAATACAAAATCAGTCGAGACTAGAGACATGCAGTCTCAATTATTGGATTCTATGGATTTAGAAAGAGAACGCGGTATAACAATCAAATTAAATGCAGTACGTTTAAAATATGATGCTAAAGATGGGGAAACATATACGTTCCACTTAATCGATACACCAGGGCATGTCGATTTTACTTATGAGGTGTCTAGATCACTTGCAGCATGTGAAGGTGCTATATTAGTTGTAGATGCGGCACAAGGTATAGAGGCACAAACTTTAGCGAATGTGTATTTAGCACTTGATAATGATTTAGAATTACTACCAGTCATCAATAAAATAGATTTGCCAGCGGCAGAACCTGAACGAGTGAAACAAGAATTAGAAGACGTTATCGGTATCGATAAAGATGATGTGGTACTTGCAAGTGCAAAATCAAATATTGGTATTGAAGATATCTTAGAGAAAATCGTTGAAGTAGTACCACCACCTGAAGGCGATCCAGAAGAACCTCTAAAAGCACTTATATTCGATTCAGAGTATGATCCGTATAGAGGGGTTATATCTTCTATCAGGGTGATGGAAGGTATTGTAAAAGCAGGCGACCGTATTAAAATGATGGCAACTGGTAAAGAGTTTGAAGTGACTGAAGTTGGTATCAATACACCAAAGCAATTACAAGTTGATGAATTGACTGTCGGTGATGTTGGTTACATCATAGCTAGCATCAAAAATGTAGATGATTCACGTGTCGGGGATACAATTACTCATGCCGATAGACCAGCGGCCGAACCATTACAAGGTTACAAGAAAATGAATCCAATGGTCTTCTGTGGCCTATTCCCCATTGATAACAAAGATTATAATGATTTAAGAGAGGCTCTAGAGAAATTACAATTAAATGATGCTTCGTTAGAATTTGAACCTGAGTCATCACAAGCTTTAGGTTTTGGTTATCGTACAGGTTTCTTAGGTATGTTGCATATGGAAATTATCCAGGAACGTATTGAACGTGAATTTGGAATAGAACTTATTGCCACAGCACCTTCAGTTATTTATGAATGCATCTTAAAAACAGGCGATGAAGTCACGGTGGACAACCCTGCGAACATGCCTGATAGAGATAAGATAGAAACAATATATGAGCCATTTGTGCGCGCGACTATGATGGTTCCTAATGACTATGTAGGAGCAGTAATGGAGTTATGTCAACGTAAACGTGGTCAATTTATAAATATGGAATATATGGATGATATCCGTGTGAATATCATTTATGAGATTCCATTATCAGAAGTAGTGTTCGATTTCTTTGATCAGTTAAAATCTAATACTAAAGGATACGCTTCATTCGATTATGAATTTATCGATAATAAAGAAAGTGATCTAGTGAAGATGGATATCTTGCTAAATGGTGAGAAAGTAGATGCTTTAAGCTTTATCGTGCATAAGGAATTTGCATATGATCGAGGAAAAGCTTTAGTTGAGAAACTTAAAACACTGATACCTAGACAACAGTTCGAAGTTCCTGTACAAGCAGCTGTAGGACAAAAAATCGTAGCAAGAACGAATATCAAATCAATGGGTAAAAATGTTTTGTCTAAATGTTATGGTGGCGACATTACTCGTAAGAGAAAACTTCTAGAAAAACAAAAAGCTGGTAAAGCTAAAATGAAAGCAGTAGGTAATGTAGAAATTCCTCAAGACGCTTTCTTAGCAGTACTTAAAATGGACGAAGATTAATATAAATTAAAAATTGGGGCCTTAAATCCAAAAGATTTATGGCCCAGTTTTTTGTGATTATTTTATGTCTTCAATAAATGAAAGAAGGTGCACGCAATATGGAAGTGAAAAGTGCATATATCCATATTCCATTTTGTGTAAGAATATGTACATATTGCGATTTCAATAAATATTTTATACACAATCAACCGGTGGATGAATATTTAGATTGCTTAATTAAAGAGATGTGCGATAGCGAGGTTAGAGTTTTAGAAACTGTATTTGTAGGTGGCGGAACACCGACAGCCTTAAGTTATAAACAACTCAAGCGATTACTAATTGCAATTACTGATACGTTCGAAATTAAAGGTGAATTTAGTTTTGAAGCTAATCCAGATGAATTAACACTTGAAAAAGTTCAATTATTGAAAGATTTTGGCGTTAACAGACTATCTATGGGTGTACAAACGTTTAAACCTGAACTTTTAGAAATATTAGGTAGAACGCATCATACTACAGATATCTATCGAGCTGTTTCTAATGCGCGTGCGGTAGGCATTCCCTCTATAAGTTTAGATTTGATGTACCATTTACCACAACAAACGTTAGAGGATTTTAAGGATAGTTTAGAAAAGGCATTGGCCATGGATATTGATCACATTTCAAGTTATGGGCTTATATTGGAACCTAAAACACAATTTTATAATATGTATAAAAAAGGTAAGTTGAAAATTCCTAATGAAGATATTGGTGAAGAAATGTATGAATATCTAATTGATAGAATGAATAAGTCTGATTTACATCAATATGAAATTTCAAATTTTGGGAAAGTAGGCCATGAATCGGAACATAATAAAGTTTATTGGAAAAATGAAGGGTATTATGGTTTTGGTGCAGGTGCAAGTGGCTATGTGAATGGCGAACGTTACAGTAATGTTAATCCTGTAAATCACTATATAAAAAAAATAAAGAACAATGAAAGACCTATATTACAATCAACTTACCCAACAAAAACAGAACAAATGGAAGAAGAAATGTTCTTAGGTTTGAGAATGAATAAAGGTGTAAGTAAAAATAGGTTTTTTGAAAAATTTGATCAAACAGTTGAACAAGTTTATGAGCAGTCGCTTAAAGATTTAACTCAAAAAAGACTTATTGTTGAACAAGATGACTACATTTCTATGACTAATCGTGGAAAAGTAGTCGGAAACTTAGTGTTTGAATCATTTTTACTTAATGTATAAAAATTTATAAAAATCCAGTGCTTTAACATTGACTTACTTTGACCAATTTGATAAATTATAATTAGCACTTGAAACAAAAGAGTGCTAATGAGGTGAAAACATGATTAGTGATAGACAATTAAGCATACTAAATGCAATTGTTGAAGATTATGTTGATTTAGGTCAGCCAATTGGTTCAAAAACACTGATTGAACGGCATAAATTGAATGTTAGTCCTGCTACTATTAGGAATGAGATGAAGCAATTAGAGCTTCTCGAACTAATAGAGAAGACGCACACGTCGTCAGGACGATATCCTTCAGAATCAGGTATCAGATATTATGTGAATCAATTATTACAAGAAACATCTCATCAACAACAAACTAAAATTCAACGTTTGAGAGATTTATTAGTTGAAAATCACTATGATATTGCGACTTCACTCAGTGATTTTGCAAATGAACTTTCAAATCAATCTCAGTATACAACGTTGGTAATGCGTCCAAATCATAAAAAAGATATTGTTAATAACATTCATTTGTTTAGAGCAAATGCTTATTTGGTTATAATGGTTGTTGTATTCTCATCAGGTCATGTTGAAAACTTACATTTAGCATCTCAAGTTCCATTATCAAATAATGAACTTACGAACATTTCTAATTTTGTTACTGCTAAATATAACGAGTGGAATGATCATCATTTCGAAAATGACTTGAATGCTTTTGTGAAATCAGATATTGAAAAAGATTTTATAAAAGACATGTTGAATACAATAGATATTCATTTTGATAATCAAAGTAATGGCATTTTTATGGGCGGAAAGGTTAAACTCATAGATGCGTTAAATGAAACGAACGTATCATCAATTCAACCGATTCTACAATATATAGAATCAAATAAAATCACACAATTACTTGATGAAATGTCTAATTCAGCTATTAATGTCAAAATTGGTCATGAAATTGAATCAAGTTTAAGTGATATTTCAATTGTTACAAGTGAATATCACATTGATGATAGACTTAAAGGTCAAATTGCGGTTATCGGACCAACGGCAATGAATTATCAGAACGTAATCAGATTACTAAATACGATTTGGTAATTAACAATTGTATTGGAGGGCAGACAATGACAGAAAAAAATGAATCAGTTTTCGACCAAAACGAAGACGTAAATGAACAAACTTCAGAAGATAATACGGTTGAAAACACTGATGAAACTACAGAAACATCTCAAGATAATCTGCAGGAGGACGATTCACAAAATATATCAGAAGACGTAGATCCTAAAGATGAAGAAATTCAACAATTGAAAAAAGATGTTCAAGAAAATGAAGAAAAATATTTAAGATTATACGCTGAATTTGAAAACTATAAGCGTAGAATACAAAAAGAAAACCAAACAATGAAAGAGTATAAAGCACAAGATGTTTTAAATGATATCTTACCAACAATAGATAACATTGAACGTGCTTTACAAATTGATGGCGAAGATGAACAGTTTAAATCACTTAAAAAAGGTGTAGAAATGGTTCATGAAAGCTTATTAAATGCATTGAAAAATAATGGTTTAGAAAAAATAGAAACTGAAGGTCAACAATTTGATCCTAACTTCCACCAAGCTGTAGTTCAAGATGATAATCCTGATTTCGAATCTGGACAAATTACTCAAGAGCTACAAAGTGGTTATAAATTGAAAGAAAGAATTTTAAGACCTTCAATGGTTAAAGTAAATCAATAAATTATTTTATTGTTGAAAACACCAAATTTTCAAACATAACAGGAGGAATTTATTTATGAGTAAAGTAATAGGTATTGACTTAGGTACAACAAATTCATGTATTGCGGTATTAGAAGGCGATGAGCCAAAAGTAATCCAAAATCCTGAAGGTGCTAGAACAACACCATCTGTAGTTGCATTTAAAAATGATGAAACTCAAGTAGGTGAAGTTGCTAAGCGTCAAGCAATCACTAACCCTAACACAATTCAATCTATCAAACGTCATATGGGTACAGATTACAAAGTAGACGTTGAAGGTAAATCATATACACCACAAGAAATTTCAGCAATGGTATTACAAAATCTTAAAAGTACAGCAGAAGATTATTTAGGTGAAAGCGTAGATAAAGCTGTTATTACAGTTCCTGCATACTTCAATGACAGCGAACGTCAAGCTACTAAAGATGCTGGTAAAATTGCTGGTTTAGAAGTTGAACGTATTATTAACGAACCAACTGCAGCTGCATTAGCATACGGTTTAGACAAAACAGAACAAGATCAAAAAGTACTTGTATTTGACTTAGGTGGCGGTACTTTTGACGTATCAATCCTTGAATTAGGTGACGGCGTATTTGAAGTACTTTCAACAGCAGGTGACAATAAACTTGGTGGGGATGACTTTGACCAAGTAATTATTGATCACTTAGTTGCAGAGTTCAAAAAAGAAAACAGCGTAGACTTATCAAAAGATAAAATGGCTTTACAACGTCTTAAAGATGCTGCTGAAAAAGCTAAAAAAGACTTGTCTGGTGTTTCTCAAACACAAATTTCATTACCATTTATCTCTGCTGGAGAAAGCGGTCCATTACACTTAGAACTTACACTAACTCGTTCTAAATTTGAAGAATTAGCAGATTCATTAATCAGAAGAACTATGGAACCAACTCGTCAAGCAATGAAAGACGCTGGTTTATCTAGCTCTGATATCGATGAAGTTATCTTAGTTGGTGGTTCTACAAGAATCCCTGCAGTACAAGATGCAGTGAAAAAAGAAGTAGGTAAAGACCCTCATAAAGGTGTTAACCCTGACGAAGTAGTAGCAATGGGTGCAGCAATTCAAGGTGGCGTTATCACAGGTGATGTTAAAGACGTAGTATTATTAGACGTTACACCATTATCATTAGGTATTGAGATTATGGGTGGACGTATGAACACACTAATTGAAAGAAATACTACAATTCCAACATCAAAATCACAAGTATACTCTACAGCTGCAGATAACCAACCAGCAGTTGATATCCATGTATTACAAGGTGAACGTCCAATGGCAGCAGATAACAAGACACTTGGTAGATTCCAATTAACTGATATCCCAGCTGCACCTCGTGGTGTACCTCAAATCGAAGTTACATTCGATATTGATAAAAATGGTATTGTAAACGTTACTGCAAAAGACTTAGGTACTAACAAAGAACAAAACATTACAATACAATCAAGCTCAGCACTTTCAGACGATGAAATTGATCGCATGGTTAAAGATGCAGAAGAAAATGCGGAAGCAGATAAAAAACGTCGCGAAGAAAGTGATTTAAGAAATGAAGCAGATAGTTTAGTATTCCAAGTTGAAAAAACAATCACTGATTTAGGTGAAAACATCAGCGAAGAAGATAAAACAAATGCTGAAGATAAAAAAGAAGCATTAAAATCTGCGCTTGAAGGCGAAGATATAGAAGATATCAAAGCTAAAAAAGAAGAATTAGAACAAGTTGTTCAAGACTTATCAACTAAAGTTTACGAACAAGCTGCACAAGCTCAACAACAAGCTCAAGGTGAGGATGCAAACGCTTCTCAAGATAGCAATGTTGAAGATGCAGATTTCACAGAAGTTAAAGATGACGACAACGAAGATAAGCAAAAATAAGTGTAGTCATGGACTAATTAATTGTTATTGATAGAAATATATGACACAATTGCTTAGCCAAATTAAGTCAAAGTCAATTGAACATTGGCTTTGACTTTTTCCTTTTTTATAAAAGATTTAATAAAACCGTAAAAGGAGAGATAACAGTGGCCAAAAGAGATTATTATGAAGTCTTAGGTGTTAGCAAAGGCGCTTCTAAAGATGAAATTAAAAAGGCTTATCGTAAATTATCAAAGAAATACCATCCTGACATAAATAAAGAAGAAGGTGCTGACGAGAAGTTTAAAGAAATCTCAGAAGCATACGAAATTTTAAGTGATGACAACAAACGTGCTAATTATGACCAATTTGGTCATGACGGCCCACAAGGTGGTTTTGGTGGCCAAGGCTTTGGTGGTCAAGACTTTAGCGGATTCGGAGGCGGCGGTTTCGAAGATATTTTCAGTTCGTTCTTCGGAGGCGGCAGACAACAACGTGATCCAAACGCACCAAGAAAAGGTGACGATCTACAATATACAATGACTGTTACTTTTGATGAAGCAGTTTTTGGTAGCGAGAAAGAAATTTCAATACGTAAAGATGTTACTTGTCACACATGTGATGGTGAAGGTGCGAAACCTGGTACTAAGAAAAAAACATGTCATTATTGTAGTGGTGCTGGCCACGTTTCTGTTGAACAAAATACAATACTTGGTAGAGTTAGAACTGAAAAAGTTTGTCCAGTATGTAGTGGTTCAGGTCAAGAATTCGAAGAACCATGTCCAACATGTCACGGAAAAGGTACTGAAAACAAAAATGTTAAAATCAGTGTAACCATACCTGAAGGTGTTGATAATGAACAACAAATTAGGCTAGCTGGTGAAGGTGCTCCAGGTGAAAATGGTGGGCCACAAGGTGACTTATATATCGTCTTTAGAGTTAAACCTTCAGAAAAATTTGAAAGAGATGGCGACGATATTTATTATTCTCTTGATGTTAGCATTGCCCAAGCAACGTTAGGCGACGAAGTTAAGGTCCCAACGCTAAATGGTAGCGTAATGTTAACTATTCCTGCAGGCACTCAAACAGACAAACAATTCCGTCTTAAAGAAAAAGGTATCAAAAATGTACATGGCTATGGCTATGGTGACTTATTTATAAATATTAAAGTAGTTACACCAACTAAAGTAAGTGAGCGTCAAAAAGAATTGCTTAGAGAATTTGCAGAAATTGATGGCGAAGAAATTTCAGAACAACCGTCAAATTTTAGAGATAAAGCTAAAAGATTCTTTAAAGGAGAATAATATATGAACTGGACTGAAGTATCAATCAGCATTAATCACGAGGCATCATCAATTATTTCTGATATATTAGAAGATTTTGGCTCAAATGGTGTAGTTATAGAAGATTCTAAAGATTTGGAACAAGCGTTTGAAGATAAATTTGGTGAAATTTATGCATTAAATGCCAATGATTATCCTCAAAAAGGTGTAAGAATAAAAGCGTACTTCAATGAAATTAAATATACAGAAAAGTTCAAATCAGAACTTATTAATGCAATTAAACAAGTTCCTTCTCTGGATCTTTCACTTTTTGAGTACGAAGAACAAACATTACGTGAGCAGGATTGGGAAAATGAATGGAAAAATTACTTCCATCCATTTAGAGCTTCAGAACAGTTCACAATTGTTCCTAGTTGGGAAACATATCAAAAAGAAGACGAAAGTGAATTATGTATTGAATTAGATCCAGGAATGGCGTTTGGTACTGGGGATCATCCTACAACTAGTATGTGTTTAAAGGCAATAGAATCATATGTGAAGCCAAGTGACGCTGTTATTGATGTTGGCACTGGTTCAGGTATATTAAGTATTGCTGCTCATTTATTAGGTGTAAAACGTATTAAGGCATTAGACGTAGATGAAATGGCAGTAAGAGTTGCTAAAGAGAACTTTGAGAAAAATAATTGTGACCATGCAATTGAAGCCACGACCGGAAATTTATTAAAAGAAGAAACTGAAAAATTTGATGTTGTGATTGCTAATATTCTAGCTCATATTATTGAAGAAATGATCGATGATGCTTATAATACCTTGAATAAGAATGGTTATTTTATTACGTCTGGTATTATAGAAGAAAAACACGAAGCGATTGTAGCGCACATGGAAAACACGGGTTTTAAAGTGTTGTCTATTAACCATGAAAATAGCTGGGTCTGTATTGTAGGTCAGAAAGTGAGCGATTGACATGCAAAGATACTTTATTAATCAAAACGCTGATTCACTTCAGCGTTTTTCCATTATCGATAAAGGTGATATCCATCATATTTTAAACGTAATGAGGTATCAAATTGATGATGAAATTATTATCACTTTTTCGGATCAATCTGTTTATAAATGTAAAATTAACAATATAGCTACTAATGAAATTGAAATCGAGCTAGTTGAACAAATTGATATAGATTCAGAATTACCTCAAAACATTACTATATGTAGTGGTTTGATCAAAGCGGATAAATATGAATGGCTGTTACAAAAAGCAACTGAACTAGGTGCTAGTGAATTTTTAGCTGTAGGTATGAAACGCTCTGTTGTAAAATTAAATGAAAGTAAGGTAACTAAGAAATTAGAACGCTGGCAGAAAATTATTAAAGAAGCTGCTGAACAAAGCTATAGATTAGCCATACCTTCTATCGCTTATAAAGCCTCACTAAAAGAAGTTTTTCAACAAAGTGATTTATATGATTATATTTTGATAGCATACGAAGATGCTGCCAAACAAGGTGAAGTTAGTAATCTTAAAAGGATGATAAAACAATTTCAGCCCAATGATCGTGTTCTAGTGATTTTCGGACCTGAAGGTGGATTAGCGGATGAAGAGTTAGCATTGTTTAGTGAAAATTCATATCAAGTTGGGTTAGGTCCTAGAATTTTAAGAGCTGAAACAGCGCCCCTATATGTGCTAAGTACCATTAGTTATGAAGTGGAACTGTTAGATTAATCTTATGTGGCATTTTTGAATTTAAGCAATATATTAAACTTAATAACAAATTTACTAGTATTAATATAATTTACAAAAGATTTAAGAATACTGCTAAAAAGATGTCTAAGAAAAACGTTAAATTAAAAAAATGTAAATTTTACTAATTGACCACATTAATCAGATATATTATACTAAGTTATACATGGTTAGTACCATGTGATGATAATAAAGTTTCGTTGATATTTGGAGGGAGGGAAATACACATGTCTAAAACAGTAGTCAAAAAGAACGAATCACTTGAAGATGCGTTACGTCGTTTCAAACGTACAGTTTCTAAAAGCGGTACAATTCAAGAAGTACGTAAACGTGAGTTTTACGAAAAACCTAGCGTTAAACGTAAAAAGAAATCAGAAGCTGCACGTAAACGTAAATTCAAATAATTAATTGTTTCGTTGACTCCCTCAACACCAACATTAATTATAAACCAAAATAGCCTTTAGTTGATTATCAACTAAAGGCTATTATTTTTATCTGAATTTGTATATAACGCTAATGATTTATAATAGTTGCCACTACAAATTATTATCGATTCTTAATATATCCTTACAATCAAGAAACGCTTAAAAATTAATTTATTGATTATGAAATTTTATGCTGTAAACGCTATAATCACGTATTAATTTCATGTATAATTAGATTGAGAGCGAGGTGATAGAGTGATTCCTTCAAGTAGTTTACATACAATATTTTCAGCTAATTTTGTTGAAAGTGGGAACTGGATTGACGATATGGCTAATTTTATTGTAAATCCAGTAGTTGCGTTAATTTTAACATGTATTATCTTTTTAGGTTTCTTATACCAATTGTATTCGAATAAAATTAACATCATAGGAATTGTTGCGACATTAACTTTATTAATATTCTTTTTAGGATTTTATATAAAAGGAGATGTCAATTTATATTCTGTTATTTTATTTGGCATAGGCGTTATATTTGTAATAATTGAACTTTTTGTAGTCGGCGCAGTTATCGGTATTATCGGTATGGCACTAATAGTTTTTAGTATTATTACTTTAGGAGATAATTTAGTTTATATGATTGCCAATGTCGTCGTTGCATTAATACTATCAATTATTGAATGGGTGATACTTGTGAAGATATTTAAACGGAAAATTCCATTTTTAGACAAGGTTGTATTGAAAGATTCTACAAATGCAGAAGCAGGCTACACTTCACACGAAGATCGCTCTCATTTAGTTGGGCAAACTGCAACAACTTCAACTGATTTAAGACCTGCAGGAATTATTACTTATAACAATGAACGTATTGATGCAGTTTCTGATGGTTCTTTTATTTTAAGAAATAAACAAGTTACCATTTTAGAAGTAGAAGGTACGAGAGTTGTTGTAAGAGAAAACGAATCATAAAGGAGAGAAAGTATGATCGGATTAATTATTATTGTCGCTATAGTAGTAATAGCATTATTGTTATTATTTTCATTTGTACCAGTCGGATTATGGATTTCAGCAATTGCCGCTGGTGTTAAAGTAGGAATAGGTACATTGGTTGGTATGAGGCTACGTAGAGTATCACCAAGAAAAGTTATTTCACCGCTTATTAAAGCACATAAAGCAGGGCTTAACTTAACTACGAATCAACTAGAATCTCATTATTTAGCTGGTGGTAACGTTGACCGTGTAGTTGATGCGAATATCGCGGCACAAAGAGCGGATATTAACTTGCCATTTGAACGTGGCGCTGCTATCGATTTAGCTGGTCGTGACGTTTTAGAAGCTGTACAAATGTCAGTAAATCCTAAAGTTATAGAAACACCGTTTATCGCTGGTGTTGCTATGAATGGTATCGAAGTAAAAGCCAAAGCGCGTATTACAGTACGTGCCAACATTGCTCGTTTAGTTGGTGGTGCTGGTGAAGAAACAATCATCGCTCGTGTAGGTGAAGGTATTGTTTCTACTATTGGTTCAAGTGAACATCACACAGAAGTATTAGAAAATCCAGACAATATTTCGAAAACTGTTTTAAGTAAAGGTTTAGATTCTGGTACAGCGTTTGAAATCTTATCGATTGATATCGCTGATGTTGATATTAGTAAGAATATCGGTGCAGACTTACAAACTGAGCAAGCACTTGCAGATAAGAATATTGCACAAGCTAAGGCTGAAGAACGTCGTGCTATGGCCGTAGCGCAAGAACAAGAAATGAAAGCGAAAGTGCAAGAAATGCGTTCTAAAGTTGTTGAAGCCGAAGCTGAAGTACCATTAGCAATGGCAGAAGCTTTACGTTCTGGAAACTTAGGCGTAAAAGATTATTACAACCTGAAAAATGTTGAGGCAGATACAGGTATGAGAAATTCTATTAATCAACGTACAAATCAACAAGATGACGAATCACCGGATAAATAATTTTAGGGGTGATTAAATGAATATAGGTATTATTATTTTTGTAATATCTGTGATTGTAACAATAATCGGAGCTATTAATGATAATAGTCATAAAGATAGACAAAATCAAAAGCCACCAGTAAATAAAGGGCCAAATAGTAAGGGTGAGCAACCGAAAAAAGGTGGATTCTTAGACGAAATAGGTAAAACTTTCAAAGAGATTGAAAAACATATTAACGAAGATCCTACGTCACAAAGAAGAGAACCTGAACAAATGCCTCAACCCGAACGTTCACAGTCTTCACCAACGGAAACACGTGCAGAAAAAATGGAATCACC
This sequence comes from Staphylococcus pseudoxylosus, assembly GCF_003697915.1. Taxonomy (GTDB): domain Bacteria; phylum Bacillota; class Bacilli; order Staphylococcales; family Staphylococcaceae; genus Staphylococcus; species Staphylococcus pseudoxylosus. Next base: position 68,259 of record NZ_RCVN01000001.1, on the reverse strand, counting down.
AAGTTCTGAGCGTAAGACAAGAAAAGATAATGAAACTGAAGCAGATAAAGCAAAACGAGCTCAAAAACAACAAGATGATAAATTACAAAAAGAGCTTGAAGCTGATTTAATGGGACAAATACAAGATGTTCGAACTGAAATTGACCGTGAAAACGAGAAAAGACTTCAGAGAACTGAGAAAAAAGCGCGTGCAATCATTGCGGATAAATACTTATCTGAAAGAACAAAAAGGTTTCGCTTGAAACAATTGATGAATGCACACGCTATTCAAAGTCCTGCTAATAATGATCAGTTTAGGTTTGCTGATGATGAAGTGGTTAACGGTATTATTTGGTCTGAAGTACTGGAAAGACCTAAAAGGTTATAATTGCATATTTTAACGTCTTATAAAAATCAACGTATGTAGGTTTTTATAGGGCGTTATTTTTTATTGCAAAACACTGTACAAATAAAATATTTTTAACTATTATTGAATAATTACTCAATTTGCGTACTGCTTAATTTATTCAATTAGATAGAATGTAAATCTTCTGTTAAAATTGTGGAAATCACTTACGATTCAATACGCTTTAAAATAATATCAGCCATTTTCGTGATATAATGAAGGTGTAACTTGAATGGTAAGTTTGAATTATGAAAATTCAACTGAATAAATATCTGAAATGATTTATTGTTTATTAAAAACTTTTTGTAACTTAAAATCTAATAGGATAAAATAAGAAGTAACGAATATATTTGTAAAGGAGTACTTATATGCCTGGAATTATTCAAATAGATGACAATAACGAAGCGCAAGCACTCATTGGTAATAATGATGAACATCTTAAATCAATTGAGGAAGGCTTTGATGTCATTGTGCATGCTCGAGGACAAGAAATCTCTGTAAAAGGTGAGAAAGTTGAGCATGTTGAAAAAGCAGAATCTGTGCTAATAAACTTACTGAAAGTCATTCAACAAGGTGTTTCTATATCTATCAAAGATGTAGAGGCTGCTGTTAAAATGGCGCAAAATGGTAAGATTCAATACTTATTAGATTTATATGAAGATGAAATTACTAAAGATGCATATGGTAAAACCATCCGTGCTAAAACGATGGGACAACGTATGTATGTCAATGCAATGCACCATAATGATTTAGTTTTTGGTGTAGGCCCAGCTGGTACTGGTAAGACTTTCTTGGCAGTTGTATATGCAGCGAAGCAACTACGTAAGGGTAATGTGAAACGTATTGTACTTACTAGACCTGCCGTTGAAGCTGGAGAATCATTAGGATTTTTACCTGGTGATTTAAAAGAAAAAGTAGATCCATATTTAAGACCGTTATATGATGGTTTGAATACAGTTTTAGGAAGAGAACAAACAGCCAGATTTATAGAAAGAGGCATAATTGAAATTGCTCCGTTAGCCTATATGAGAGGTAGAACTTTAGATGATGCTTTTGTCATATTGGATGAAGCACAAAATACTACGCATGCTCAAATGAAAATGTTTTTAACGAGACTAGGTTTCGGTTCTAAAATGGTAGTAACTGGAGATAAAACACAGATAGACTTACCAAAAGGCGTTAAAAGTGGATTAAAAGAAGCGATTAAAAAGCTAGAAAATGTAAAAGGATTAAGTATTCATAACCTTGACCAAAGTGATGTTGTACGTCACCCATTAGTAAGTAAAATTATTGATCGTTATGAGGGAGAAGAATAAATGTTTACAATAGATTTTAGTGATCATACAGAGTTAGTACAAAATGAATGGTTAACACAAATAGATGAATTGCTTACTTTTGCTAAAAAACAAGAAAATATTGAAGAAGAAGCTGAATTGTCTGTGACGTTTGTTGATAAACAAGAAATTCAGGAAATTAACAAAATGTATCGCGATAAAGATAAAGTAACAGATGTTATCTCTTTCGCTTTAGAAGAAGATGAACCAGAAATAACTGGGCTTGATATGCCAAGGGTATTAGGAGATATAATAATTTGTACTGATGTTGCAAAAGAACAGGCAGATAATTATGGTCATAGTTTTGAAAGAGAACTTGGTTTTCTTGCATTACATGGTTTTTTACATTTATTAGGCTACGATCATATGAATGAACAAGATGAAAAAGAGATGTTCGGGCGACAAGAACAAATCCTTAATGCCTATGGATTAACAAGAGATTAGAGGCGCATATGAAACGATTTAGTTATGCTTTTCATGGTATGCTAGTACTGATAAGAAAAGATCATAAATTTTCATTACATCTATTATTAGCTTTAATAGTGATTATTGCAGGTTTTACTTTTAAAATTAACGAAACAGAATGGCTTTTTATTATTATTTCAATTGGTCTAGTACTCGCGTTTGAAGCAATTAATACTGCCGTAGAATATGTCGTAGATTTAGTTACTAGTGATTATCATGTTTTGGCAAAAAAAGCTAAAGATGTTGCTGCTTTTAGTGTTGTACTTGCTTCTCTCGTTGCCTTAGTTATAGGACTCATTATTTTTTTACCATATGTATTTAAATAGTAGTGCAATTTTAGAAAATTTGTTTATACTAATAAGACATAGCAATTAACAAAATTAAAATATTTGAGGATAACTTATTATTAAATAGGGGAGATAAACTATGACTTACCAATCACATTATTTTACAGAAGTAAGAAACGCTCAAGCAAATGCCTATGCACCATACAGTAATTTCAAGGTTGGTGCGTATTTAAAGACTAAGGATGGAAAAACATATTATGGTGCTAATGTAGAAAACGCTGCTTATCCCATGTCTATATGTGCAGAAAGATCTAGTTTAGTGTCAGCAATTGCGGACGGTTATCGACCAGGAGATTTTGAATCAATTACTATTACTGTAGATGCAGATGAACCTTCTTCACCATGTGGTGCTTGTCGACAGGTATTGAAAGAACTATGTGATGATGATATGCCAGTGTATATGACAAACCATCAAGGCGATATGATAGAATTGACGGTAAATGAACTACTACCATTAGGATTTTCAGGAAAGGATTTAAATTAATGACAGAACATAAATCAGGATTTATCTCAATTATAGGTAGACCGAATGTTGGTAAATCAACTTTTGTAAACCGAGTAATTGGGCATAAAATCGCAATAATGTCTGATAAGGCACAAACTACGAGAAATAAAATACAAGGTGTTATGACGCAAGAAGATGCTCAAATTATCTTTTTGGACACACCAGGTATTCATAAACCTAAACATAAATTGGGCGATTATATGATGCGTGTTGCTACAAATACACTATCTGAAATTGATGCTATTATGTTTATGGTAAATGTTAATGAAGATATCGGTCGTGGTGACGAGTACATTATGGACATGCTCAAAACCATTAAGACACCAATATTCTTAGTATTGAATAAAATTGATTTAGTACATCCAGACGAACTGATGCCACGAATTGAAAAATACAAGCAATATTTGGATTTCACTGAAATAGTTCCAATTTCAGCATTAGAAGGCCACAACGTTGACCATTTTATCAATGTTTTAAAATCTTACTTACCAGAAGGCCCTAAATATTATCCGGATGATCAAATTTCCGACCATCCAGAACAATTTGTAGTTGGTGAACTTATTCGCGAAAAAATACTACATTTGACTAGCGAGGAAATACCTCATGCTATTGGGGTTAACGTAGACCGAATGGTTAAAGAAGATGAAGATAGAGTGAGAATTGAAGCTACCATTTTCGTAGAAAGAGATTCTCAAAAAGGTATTGTGATTGGAAAAGGCGGTAAAAAGTTAAAAGAAGTAGGTAAACGTGCTCGTCTTGATATAGAACGTCTATTAGGCTCCAAAGTTTATTTGGAACTGTGGGTAAAAGTTCAAAAAGATTGGCGTAACAAAGTAAACTTCATACGTCAAATGGGCTATTTAGAAGATCAAGATTAGGGCAAAGAATTTTTGAAAGTCGGTGAGCTATTGTGTTGATTAAACAAAAAGGTATAATCATTAAAACAGTTGATTATGGCGAATCCGATAAAATTATAACAATTTTGAATGAACATGGCGCAAAGGTACCTTTAATGGTAAGGCGAGCTAAAAAAAGTAAAAGTGGTTTACAAGCCAACACCCAATTATTTGTGTATGGCTTGTTTATTTATTCTAAGTGGAAAGGCATGGGGACATTGAGCTCCGTCGATGTGATTGAACAAAATTATAATCTTCGTTTAGATATTTACGAAAGTAGTTTTGCTAGTCTATGTGCCGAAACAATTGATCGTTCACTTGAAGCAGATGAAGTTTCTAAATATAGCTATGACCTTTTACATTTTGTTTTGGACAAAATTAAAAATGGTGTTTCAGCGCAACTGATGTCAGTAGTTGTTTTATTAAAATGTATGAATCGTTTTGGATTTAATGCTACATTTGATAAGTGTGCTATTACTGGCAATGATGATCAGTCTAAATTAATAGCATATAGTTTTAAGTATGATGGTGCTATTTCTGAAGGTGTTAAATATCAAGATCCACATGCACTCGTTTTATCTAATAAAACACTTTATTTGCTAGATATTCTTCAAAAATTACCAATTAATCAAATGAGTTCTCTTAGTATTCATGATGATGTTGTTAATGAGATGTCTGAATTAATGATCCTATTATATAAAGAATATGTAGGGATGTATTTTAAAAGTCAAAAACTAATCAATCAATTACATAGATTAGATAATTTATCTTGATTAGGTCGTACAAGCATTGGCTCCTATTAGTTTCCATAAAAAATCAACTGAATAAACATAAAATTAGACTAAGTAAGAAAGCACTTCTAGTATAAGCTATCATAATCTTGTATTAGGGTGTTTTTTTATTTTTAAGTATAGTTCATATAAACAGCCAAAAGTAAAGACACTATAGTTTTTTACTAAATGATATATCCAAACACAAGAAGAGTCTGACTTTAACAAACTATAATTATGTTATGTAAATCTATAATATAATTAAATTGGATCAAGAACTATAATAAGGATTGAGGATATAGAGAGATAGAAGCATCAACTTTATGATAGTTTACTATAAAACTTTCGGTGCTTAAGGGAAGTAAAGCTATTAAATTAGATAAAAGTTAAATTATAACTGTTGAATCTAGCGTCTGTTATCTGTGGTAACAATTAAAACGAAAGTAGTGGTATGGACTAATAAATTAAATGTTCAACAAAAACTGATTCAACATGCTATGCTCTTGCTTTGCAATTTAGTAAAATCATTAATTACACAAAAATCCCTTAGTATGAATACTCAAGTGTTAAATATATTAAAATAAACCAAACGTTATATTTAACGTTTGGTTTATTTATAAGTAATATTAACTATAACTGAATTAGAATTTAACTTTTTCAGCTAAGAAAGCATTTAGTTCCGTAATTGGCATACGAACTTGTTCCATAGTGTCACGATCACGTACAGTTACTTTTTCATCTTCTAAAGAATCAAAGTCGAAAGTGATACAATATGGTGTACCGATTTCATCTTGACGACGATAACGTTTACCTATTGATTGTGACTCATCAAAGTCGATAGAGAAGTTAGCGCTCAATTCTTCAAATACTTTAATCGCATCACCAGAAAGCTTTTTGCTCAATGGTAATACTGCTGCTTTATACGGAGCAAGCGCAGGGTGGAAGTGTAATACAGTTCTAGAATCTTTACTACCTTCAACGCCTTCTTCATCATAAGCATCACATAAGAATGCTAATGTGACACGGTCAGCACCTAGTGATGGTTCGATACAATAAGGGATATATTTTTCGCCTGTTTCTTGGTCATGGTATTGGAAATCTTCACCTGAGTGTTCGCTGTGTTTTTTCAAGTCGAAATCTGTACGGCTAGCGATGCCCCATAATTCACCCCAACCAAATGGGAAGCGGTACTCAATATCAGTAGTTGCATTTGAATAGTGAGAAAGTTCGTCGGCATCATGATCACGTAAACGCGTAGCTTCTTCGCTTAAGTTTAAATCTTTTAGCCATTGGCTTGCGAACGTTTTCCAATAATTTTGCCATTCTATTTCTTCGCCTGGTTTACAGAAGAATTCTAGTTCCATTTGTTCGAATTCACGTGTTCTGAAAATGAAGTTACCTGGTGTGATTTCGTTACGGAAAGATTTACCTACTTGACCAATACCAAATGGTAATTTTTTACGCATTGTACGTTGTACATTTTTATAGTTTACGAAAATACCTTGTGCAGTTTCAGGGCGTAAGAAAATTTCATTTGTAGAATCTTCAGTTACACCTTGGAACGTTTTGAACATTAAATTGAATTGGCGGATATCAGTCCAGTTTGCTGTTCCACTTACAGGACAAACGATACCTTCTTCATCAATAATGCGCTTCATTTCATCAAAGCTTAAACCATCGGCAACGAAATTTTCATCACCTTTTTCATTTGCCATGTAATCTTCGATAATTTTATCAGCACGATAGCGTATTTTACTATCTTTGTTATCTATCATAGGGTCGTTAAAGTTACCAAGGTGACCAGATGCTTCCCATGTTTTTGGATTCATTAAAATTGCAGCGTCAATACCCACATTATATGGAGATTGTGTAATGAATTTTTGCCACCATGCTTTTTTAACGTTATTTTTTAATTCTACTCCTAGTGGACCATAATCCCATGTGTTTGATAAACCACCATAAATATCACTACCAGGGAATACAAATCCTCTATGTTTCGCTAATGAAACAATTGTTTCCATATCTTTTGCCATAAAAAATACACTCCTCTTTAACATAAAAACGTCCCAAGACACAGAAAAAAATAAAACTTTATCCGTGTCTTGGGACGAGTTAATCATTTTTAATCACATATTCGAAATATGTGTTTGTTTACTGAATTTTTGTTAACCCGCGGTTCCACCCAAGTTAGTGTGAACACTCGCTTTTACAAATCATTTAGTTGTAGCCATTAATCTTTGTTAAGCTTTCACTATCCTTAACTCGCTTTAAATCTAATTTTAATGTATTGATGGTTTATAAGCAAGTAAATATATGTATTTGTAGCAATTTAAAATTCAATGTATAATTGAGTAAATTGATTAAAGGGGTGAGCGTTATAGAACTGAGTAAAAGGCAACAACAAATTGTTGAAATTGTGAAGAATAATGGCCCAATTACTGGTGAACGTATAGCTGAACGGCTGAATTTAACACGCGCGACTTTAAGACCCGATTTAGCTATTTTAACAATGTCTGGTATTTTAGAAGCTAGACCACGTGTTGGCTATTATTATTCTGGGAAACCAAAAAATAAATTAATAGCTGATGAACTAAAACAATATGTCGTTAAAGATTACGCATCTCACCCAGTAGTAGTAAAAAGTGAGATGACTGTTTATGATGCGATATGTACTATATTTTTAGAAGATGTTAGTACACTGTTTGTAATTAACAATAATGGGGATTTTATGGGAGTTTGTTCACGTAAAGATTTATTGAGAGCGTCAATGATTGGGGAAGATATACATACGATGCCCGTGAATATTATCATGACACGCATGCCAAATTTAAGTTTCGTTTTAGAAGATGAAAGAGTGATATTTGCAGCGAATCTCATGATTGAAAAGGAAATCGATTCTTTGCCTATTGTGGTTAAAAAAGAAAATGGGAAATATGAAGTTAAAGGTCGCATTTCTAAAACAACGATAACTAAAATCTTTGTGTCATTATTAAATGAATAGGTGGTATTAAATTAATGGAAAATATTAGAATAATAGTCGCATCCGACTCAGTAGGTGAAACTGCAGAATTAGTAGCAAGAGCCTGTATTTCACAATTTAATCCAAATCAATGTGACAGTGAAATTAGCAGATATCCTTACATTGAAGCATTAGAAAACGTGGACGAAGTGATTTCTGTCGCAAGAGATACTGAAGCGATTGTAGTTTATACACTAGTGAAACCAGAAATAAGAAAATATATGGAAGCAAAAATCAGTGAATTTAATATTAAATCTGTAGATATCATGGGACCATTGATGAATATTTTATTGGATAAAATTGATGAACAACCCTATTTTGAACCAGGACTTGTTCATCAATTAGATGAAGCCTATTTCAAAAAAATAGATGCTATTGAATTTGCAGTTAAATATGATGATGGTAAAGATCCAAAGGGTTTATCAAAAGCAGACATTGTGCTATTAGGAATTTCAAGAACTTCAAAAACGCCATTATCCCAATACCTTGCACATAAAAGTTATAAGGTTATGAACATTCCAATTGTACCAGAGGTTACGCCACCAGATGATCTATTTAATATTGATTCATCTAAATGTATTGCTTTAAAAATCAGTGAAGAAAAATTAAATAAAATTCGTAAAGAACGTCTGAAGCAGCTTGGATTAGGAGACAGTGCGAGATATGCTACAGAACAGCGCATTGAAGAAGAACTTAATTATTTCCATGACTTAGTTGAAAGGATAGGTTGTCCAGTAATTGACGTATCGGATAAAGCGATTGAAGAAACAGCAAATGATATTATTAGTATTATAGAGCAAAATAGTTTCAAAAAATAAATAAAACATTTATAATAGTGTAACTAATGTCTAATAGGTGATTATTTTGCGAATCGAACAATCTACAATCAACGAAATAAAAGAAAAAACTGATATACTCGACTTGGTTAGTGAGTATGTGAAGTTAGAGAAAAGGGGACGCAATTATATAGGTTTGTGTCCTTTTCATGATGAAAAGACCCCATCTTTTACCGTTTCAGAAGATAAGCAAATTTGTCATTGTTTCGGTTGTAAAAAAGGAGGCAATGTTTTCCAATTTACACAAGAAATTAAAGACATTTCTTTTACTGATGCTGTTAAAGAATTAGGGGAGCGCGTGAATATTGCAGTTGAAACAGAATCTTCTGGCTCAAACCAAGCGGTTTCACATCAAGTTGCATCAGACGATTTAAAAATGATTGAAATGCATGAATTAATGCAAGAATATTATCATTATGCGCTGAAAAAAACAGTAGAAGGTGAAGCCGCCTTAAATTATTTGAAAGAACGAGGTTTTACTGATGCATTGATCGATGCGAGGAAAATTGGTTATGCACCAAACAACTCACATTTCTGCCATGATTTTTTAAAGAAAAAAGGGTATGATATTCAACTTGCATATGAGGCTGGGTTGCTATCTCGAAACGAGGAAAATTTTAGTTACTATGACCGTTTTAGAGATCGTATTATGTTTCCGTTAACAAATGCACAAGGCCGGACTGTTGGCTACTCTGGTAGAACGTATACAAATCAAGAACCAAAGTATTTAAATAGTCCAGAAACACCAATATTTCAAAAGCGTAGATTACTGTATAATGTTGATCACGCTAGAAAATCCATCAGAAAAACTGATGAATTAATTTTATTAGAAGGCTTTATGGATGTTATTAAAGCTGATCAAGCTGGTCTCAAACAAGTTGTTGCTAGTATGGGAACACAAATATCACAAGAACATATAGCATTTATTAAAAAGTTAACGTCTAATGTTACTTTGATGTTCGATGGGGATTACGCAGGTACAGAAGCCACATTAAAAACTGGACAAATGCTGTTACAACAAGGATTTAATGTGTTTGTAGTGCAATTACCTAAAGATATGGACCCTGACGCGTATATTGGGAAACATGGGGCTGAAGCCTTCAATTACTTTGTAGAACATGAGAAAAAATCATTCATTATTTATAAAGTTCATACTCATCAAGATGAAATTGAAAATAATGATTTAGCATATGAACGATATTTAAAGGAAATCACTAATGATATTTCTTATATGAGTTCAACTATTTTGCGGAAAAAGATATTGCAAGAAGTTTCGGAATTGTTTAAAGTTAGCTTGGATAGTCTAAATAATATAGTAGGACAGCAACAAGATTATTATCAACCTCAAGACTATCATGTACCGTCTGCGCCACAATTTAATAATTTAAACAAAAATGAGAAGGCAGAACGTGCTTTACTTAAGCATTTTATGAATGATAAAGACACTTTTTTAAATTATCATAAATTACTTCAATTAGAAGACTTTACAAATGAATATTTTAAGCGTATATTTAATGTTTTACACGAGTTTTACTCTGAAAATGATACGTTCAATATTAGTGATGTATTACAGTACATTGATTCCAATGAAATTAAAGAAGCATTTATATCATTAGATAACTATTTGATAAATGAAGAACCTTTTGAACATGAAATTGATGACTATATAAATACACTGACAACTAATAGAAATGAAGAAACTATTGAATCGCTTAATCAAAAGCTCCGAGAAGCATCAAGATTAGGTGATTTAGAACTGCAAAAATATTATTTAGAAAAAATTGTAAATCATAATAAAAGTAGAATGAATTGAAAAATATGTACTTGTCTGTATGTTTATATCACTTAATGTGTATACGATACAATGTTTTGAGTAGATTTTACTAATTTTATCTATAAAATATTTTGATATCAAGTTGATATTATATTCGGGAGGCCTTTTCATGTCTGGAAATAAAGTTAAAGTTAAAAAACAAACCATTGACCCATCTCTAACTTTAGAAGATGTAAAAAAACAATTAATTGAAAAAGGTAAAAAAGAAGGGCACCTAAGCCATGAAGAAGTTGCTGAAAAATTACAAAACTTCGAAATGGATTCTGACCAAATGGATGAACTATTTGATCAATTAACAGATAACGATATTAGTTTAGTTAATGAAAAAGATAGTTCTGATAAAGATTCTAAACTGAATCTAAATGATTTAAGTGCACCTCCAGGCGTAAAAATAAATGATCCAGTTCGTATGTATCTAAAAGAAATTGGACGAGTAGATTTATTAAACGCTCAAGAAGAAATTGAATTGGCTAAAAAAATTGAGCAAGGCGACGAAGTTGCAAAATCTCGTTTAGCCGAAGCTAACTTACGTCTTGTTGTTAGTATTGCGAAGAGATACGTAGGTCGTGGCATGCTATTCTTAGACCTTATTCAAGAAGGTAATATGGGATTAATAAAAGCAGTTGAAAAATTTGATTTTAATAAAGGATTTAAATTTTCAACTTATGCAACGTGGTGGATTCGTCAAGCGATCACACGTGCTATTGCTGACCAAGCCCGTACAATTCGTATCCCTGTTCACATGGTTGAAACAATCAACAAGTTAATCCGTGTACAGAGACAATTATTACAAGACTTAGGCCGTGATCCTGCTCCTGAAGAAATCGGAGAAGAAATGGACTTACCTCCTGAGAAAGTAAGAGAAATACTGAAAATTGCTCAGGAACCTGTCTCATTAGAAACGCCAATCGGTGAGGAAGATGACAGTCATTTAGGTGATTTCATTGAAGACCAAGAAGCGCAAAGCCCTTCTGATCATGCAGCCTATGAACTATTAAAAGAACAATTAGAAGATGTATTAGACACATTAACTGATCGAGAAGAAAATGTATTGCGTTTACGTTTTGGATTAGATGATGGTAGAACACGTACACTTGAAGAAGTTGGTAAAGTATTTGGTGTTACAAGAGAACGTATTCGTCAGATAGAAGCAAAAGCACTTAGAAAATTAAGACATCCAAGTAGAAGCAAACGTCTAAAAGATTTTATGGACTAATTTTTAGTGCTTGAGGCATTAACTACGTAATGAACGAGTGTTGATGTGTCTCTATGTACGCATGTACAATAGCTGACGAAGTGTACAATACGCTATTTAATAGCTTTAAAAACAAGTCAGTGATACAGGGAGCGGGAATACGAGATCAAATTGAAAATTTTGATTTCAATTCCGCTCCTTTTTTACATATTAAAAGAGGAGCACTTTTATGATTCCATTAAATCAAAGATTAAAACGAGTAAGTAACTATATTAAAGGTGAATATTTAGCTGATATTGGTTCGGATCATGCTTATCTACCTATTTATGCTATAGAAAATAAATTAACAAAAAAAGCAATTGCAGGCGAAGTCATTAAAGGGCCATTTGATGCTTCTAAACGAAACGTAAGCGAGCATCAACTCAGTCATCATATCGATGTACGACTAGGTGATGGTTTAACAGTTATACAAGATGGTGATGCTGTAACTTCAATTACTATATGTGGCATGGGTGGTCCGCTCATAGCTAAAATTATAGGTGATGGCGCTAATAAATTATGCAGTAAACCGAGATTGGTGTTACAAAGTAATATACAGTCAAGTGCCATTAGAAATAAGCTTGTAGAATTAAATTATGGCATAATAGCTGAAGAAATTATGGAAGAAAAAGGGCATATCTATGAAATTATTGTTGCTGAGTATTTCGAAAAAACACCATCTATGACTCAAATAGAATTAAAATTCGGACCTGAATTAGTTAAAGATAAAAATGATTTATTTAACAAAAAATGGGAACGTGAAAAAGAAGCATTATTAAAGATAAAAAATAATTTAAACCCTAAAACACATGCTAAACGTTTAGATGAAATTAATGATGAGTTAAATCTAATTAATGAGGTGTTATAAATGACTATAGATGAATTATTAAAAACTATTAATACGCACGTTCCATTTGATACAGCAGAATCATGGGATAACGTAGGTTTATTAATTGGTGATAAAGCTAACAAAGTAACAGGCATATTAACAGCACTCGATTGTACTAAAGAGATTGTTGATGAAGCGTTAAATAAAGGCTGTAATACAATAATTTGTCATCATCCTCTAATTTTTAAAGGGATAAAAAATATTACTCAACAAGAAGGTTATGGGCTAATCATACGTAAACTAATCAAAAACGATGTTAATCTTATTGCATTACATACTAATTTGGATGTTTATCCAAAAGGTGTGAATGCGATGCTTGCTAATAAATTAGGTTTAGAAAAACAGCAGATTTTAAATCCTGAAAATATAGCGTATTACAAAGTTCAAGTATTCATTCCAGAAGAAAACTTAAGCGATTTTAAAGAAGCTTTAAGTGAAGCAGGTGTAGCTCAAGAGGGGGATTATCAATACTGCTTTTTCGAAAGCCCTGGCACGGGTCAATTTAAGCCGGTTGATAATGCAAACCCACATATCGGTGAAAAAGATCAAATTTCTCATGTACAAGAATATAAATTAGAATTTATGATTGAATATACTCAAAGAACTTTAACGCAAGACTTAATTACACAACACCATCCATATGAAACACCGGTTTATGATTTTATAGAACTTACAAAACAAGCGAATTATGGTTTAGGCATGATAGGCAAGCTTAAAGAAGTGACGACAGTGAAAAATTTTGTGAGCCATGTTAAAGAGCAATTGAAAATGCCAAGTGTACGTTTCTCAGGCGATCTCAACGCAAACATAGAAACTGTCGCTATAATAGGTGGATCAGGTATTGGATTTGAGTACGCTGCCAGTCAGAAAGGTGCTGACATCTTTGTGACAGGTGATATTAAACACCATGATGCTTTAGACGCTAAAATCGCAGGTGTTAATTTATTAGATATCAACCATTACAGTGAATATGTAATGAGAGAAGGGCTATGCCATCTTTTAGAAGATTGGCTGAATGTTGAAGATAAAACATTTAATATTGAAGCTTCTGAGATAAATACAGACCCCTTTGAATACTTATAACAACAATTTGTGGCTGAAGCATATTCAATGCTTCAGCCGTTAATATGAAATATTGGATGACAATTAAAATATAATTGATTTTTGACAATCATAATTTATTAAAGTTAGCATTCTTAGCGGAGAATATTGAGATATCGTTATGAGTTTATATTGATACTACTACTGACAAATATTTTGTAGCAATTATTACCCATTTAATCTGAGATAATAATTTAGTTCAAAATTATACGGTAATGCTTTATAATAGATAAGATGAAGATTTAAGGAGGCCAAGACATGGCAAATCACCCATTTGAGAAATTTAATTTAGAACCAAGTCTGATTGATGCTGTGAAAGATTTGAATTTTGATCAACCGACTGAAATTCAAAGCCGAGTAATACCAAAAATAATAAAACAAGTAAACTTAATCGGCCAATCACAAACAGGGACAGGTAAATCCCATGCATTTTTATTACCATTAATTAATTCAATAGATACAGAATACAAAGAACCACAAGCAATTGTTGTAGCTCCTACAAGAGAATTAGCGCAACAACTTTTTGATGTTGCTAGCCATATAACAAAATTTAAAGAAGATGTGTCAGTAAAACTTTTCATAGGTGGCACAGATATTGAAAAAGATCGTAGTCGTGCAAAGAATCAACCACAACTTGTTATCGGTACACCTACACGTATAAATGATTTAGCTAAACACGGGGATTTACATGTACACTTAGCATCCTACTTAGTTATTGATGAAGCAGACTTAATGATAGATTTAGGGCTAATAGATGAAGTAGATCATATTGCTACAAGATTAGATGAGAAAGCGCATATTGCAGTGTTCAGTGCGACAATACCTAAATCGTTACATCCATTTTTAAATAAATATCTTGAAAATCCAGATTTTGTAGAGATAGAAAATACAGAAAAGAACAAAAAGAATATAGAATTCTATTTAATTCCGACAAAAGGCGAAGCTAAAATAGAAAAGACTTTAAAGTTAATTGATATACTAAACCCATATTTATGTATCATTTTCTGTAATAGTAGAGATAGTGCTGATGAATTAGCTAACCAACTTAATGCTGCTGGTTTGAAATTAGGTATGATTCACGGTGGTCTTTCACCTAGGGAACGTAAACAACAAATGAAACGTATTAGAAATTTAGAATTCCAATACGTAATAGCTAGTGATTTAGCATCACGTGGTATTGATATTGATGGTGTAAGTCATGTAATTAACTTTGATGTACCAAATGATATTGATTTCTTCACACATCGTGTGGGACGTACTGGTAGAGGGCAATATAAAGGCGTTGCAATTACTTTGTACAGCCCTGATGAAGAAAATAATGTTGCATTAATTGAACAACGTGGCTATCAGTTTGAAAACGTTGATATTAAAGACGATGAGTTAAAGCCTATTAAAGCGCATAATTTACGTCAATCACGTAAAAATAAAGACGATCATTTAACAAATCAATTAAAATATAAAGTTAAAAGTAATAAGAAAAAAGTCAAGCCTGGTTA
Source organism: Staphylococcus pseudoxylosus (assembly GCF_003697915.1). Taxonomy (GTDB): domain Bacteria; phylum Bacillota; class Bacilli; order Staphylococcales; family Staphylococcaceae; genus Staphylococcus; species Staphylococcus pseudoxylosus. Next base: position 53,148 of record NZ_RCVN01000001.1, on the reverse strand, counting down.
CAAGAAGAAATTCAAGCGTGATTTGGATGATTTAAAACGTAAAGAACGCAAACAATTTAGTAAACAAAAGAGTAGACAGGAAAGAAAAAATAGAAAAGGATAGGTGAATTTTATGTTATTAGGGTCTCATGTATCGATGAATGGTAAAAAAATGTTAGAAGGCTCAGCTGAGGAAGCACACAAATTTGGTGAGTCTACATTTATGATTTATACAGGTGCGCCACAAAACACTAGAAGAAAGCCTATCGAAGAATTGAATATTGAAAAAGGTCATGAAGTAATGAAAGCTCATGATCTATCAAATATCGTTGTGCATGCACCTTATATTATAAATATCGCTAATACAGTTAAACCACATGTCTTTGAACTTGGTGTGGAGTTCTTACAAAGTGAAATAGAACGTACACAAGCATTAGGCGCAAAAGATATCGTATTACACCCGGGTGCTCATGTTGGAGAAGGTACAGATGCAGGTATTAAAAAGATAATAGAAGGTCTTAACGAAGTTCTAACGAACGATAATGATGTTAGAATAGCATTAGAAACAATGGCTGGTAAGGGATCTGAAATTGGCAGAAACTTTGAAGAGATAGCTAGAATTATTGATGGAGTAAATCATAATGAAAGACTATCTGTCTGTTTTGATACATGTCATACACACGATGCTGGTTATAACGTAAAAGAAGATTTCGATGGTGTTTTAAACGAATTTGATAAAATTATAGGTGTCGATAGAATTAAAGTTGTGCATGTAAACGATAGTAAAAATGATATTGGGGCACATAAAGATAGGCATGAAAATATCGGATTTGGTTATATTGGGTTCGATGCGCTTAACTATATTGTACATCATGATACGTTTAAAGAAATTCCAAAAATATTAGAAACACCTTATGTTGGTGAAGATAAAAAGAACAAAAAACCACCATATAAATTAGAAATCGAAATGTTAAAACAACAACAATTTGATCCAGATTTGAAGAATAAAATTTTAAATCAATAATATGTTTCTTAAAAATAGACCGTATTTTAAAGGGTCTGATTAATCACTTTTAAACAATATAAATGAAGAAAAGTTTTGGGGATTTATTCCGCTAGAACGGTGAAGAGTAATATGTGAATTCTAATAATACACTTAGAATTTGCATGTTACTCTTTTTTGTTAATTCGTAAACATTACTATTTACATAATTAAAATCTCATTGTATAGTATAGAACGAGGTGAAAACATGTCTACGCCAGTATTCGAATTAAAAAATATAGATTATTATTTTGACAACAAACAAGTACTTGAAAATATAAATATTAAAATTAATCGAGGAGAGTTTGTTGCAATTGTAGGGCCTAATGGTGCCGGGAAATCAACTTTACTAAAAATCATATTAGGCTTATTACCAATTCAAAAAGGCCAAATTTATGTTGATGGGAAAGACTATAATGGTAATCAGTCTTTACTTAAAATTAGTTACGTTTCTCAAAAAGCACAGGCGTTTAAAGCCGGTTTCCCAGCTAGCGTAAAAGAAGTCGTTATCAGTGGGCTTACCAAGCGTAAGAAACTATTTCAATGGTTCAATAAAAAAGATGAGCAAAGTGTAAAAACTGTTTTATCACGTCTTAACATTGAACATTTGATCGACAAAAACATAGCAGAATTATCCGGTGGACAACAACAAAGAGTATTAATTGCACGTGCGTTAATCAGTGAACCATCTGTACTAATTCTTGATGAACCAACTAGCGGTATTGATGCAAAGCATGTAAGTGAATTCTATGAGACTTTGAACACACTAAAACAAGAAGGTGTAACCATCATACTTGTTACACATGATATTGGGGTTGTTGCAGATACGGCAACAGAAGTTGCTTGCTTGAATAAGCATTTACATTTTCATGGCACAACTGAAGACTTTAAATCATTAGACGAAGTTGAAATATCAAAAATTTATGGTCACCCTATTCAATTTGTTGATCATCAACATAGTAGGGAGTGTTGTTCATCATGATTGAAGCCTTACTAAATTTTGATTTTATGAGATATTCACTTGCAAGTGGACTACTTATCGGTTTAATTGCACCGTTAATTGGTGCTTTCATTGTTGTCAGGAGACTATCATTGATTGCAGATGCATTAAGCCATGTCACACTTGGTGGTATTTCATTTGGAATGTTTATTGTCACAGTAATTCCTACATTGGCATTTATTAATCCAATGTGGTTTGGTATTTTATATGCTGTAATCGGTGCATTACTTATTGAAAAGTTAAGAACTTCTTACAGTAATTATCAAGAAATTGCTATTCCAATTATTATGAGTGCTGGTATTGCGTTAAGTGCAATATTTATCTCCTTGGCAGATGGCTTCAACCAAGAAATTGTCGGACTACTATTTGGTTCTATCAGTGCAGTCACATTAAGCGACCTATTTACAATTATTGTAATTGTCATCATTGTTCTTGTATTTATACTTTCTTTTTACAAAGAATTATTCATATTATCTTTTGATGAAGAATATAGTAAAGTGATAGGAATACCTAAATGGATTCAATTTATATTTATTATTATTGTAGCAATGGTTATATCTGCATCTATGCGTGTAGTAGGTATCTTATTAGTGAGTGCACTAATCACGTTACCTGTAGCAATTTCAATGCGACTCACAAAAGGTTTTAAACAGTTAATCATTTTAAGCGTTGTTATTGGAGAAATTTCAGTTATTGGAGGACTCGTATTAGCGTTTTATATGAATATATCACCAGGTGGTGTAATTGTAGTATTACTTGTACTCATACTCGCTATTGCGATGATGTATCAGAAATTTAAAATACGAACAATAAAAGGAGATGCTAACGATGAAAACTGAAGAGGCTATTAGTATCATTAAAAATCACGGACATAAATATACAAATAAGAGACGTGAAATGCTTGATATATTCGTCTCTGAAGATAAATATATCAATGCTAAAATGATCCAACAAGAAATGGATAAAAATTTCCCTGGCATATCGTTCGATACAATTTATCGTAATTTACATTTATTTAAAGATTTAGGCATAGTTGAAGGTACAGAATTAGATGGTGAAATGAAATTTAGAATTGCTTGCACAGATCATCATCATCATCATTTTATATGCGAATCATGTGGCGATACAAAAGTAATTGATTTTTGTCCTATTGAACAAATTAAAGCATTTCTTCCTAAAGTTGATATCCATACACATAAATTAGAAGTTTATGGCGTGTGTGAAACTTGTCAGCAAGCTTAATTGTAAATTGTACAAATAAGATTCAAAATACAAAATATTTTCCATAAATCATAGGTCTTTCGTATGAATTAAATTGAATTTTTAAAATTGTTGCATAAACATGTTTAAATAAGTCCAATTTGAGATATACTAGTAGAGTAACTAAAGATGACAAATATTATTCAATAACTTTTCAATTAAACTTTAAGCAGATTAATTGTTGTTATCAAAATTAGTTGTTATGCTTTATTTAAAGATTAATTAGGAGGATGATTATTTATGGCTTTTGAATTACCAAATTTACCTTATGGTTTTGATGCATTGGAACCACACATTGATCAACAAACAATGGAAATTCACCATGGCAAACACCATAACACTTATGTAACTAAATTAAACGCAGCAGTAGAAGGAACTGATTTAGAATCTAAATCAATTGAAGAAATTGTTGCGAATCTAGACAGTGTTCCAGAAAACATTCAAACAGCTGTTCGCAATAATGGCGGTGGACATTTAAACCACTCATTATTCTGGGAATTATTAACTCCAAACTCAGAAGAAAAAGGTACTGTTGTTGATAAAATTAAAGAACAATGGGGTTCTTTAGACGCATTTAAAGAAGAATTTGCAGACAAAGCAGCAGCACGTTTCGGTTCAGGTTGGGCATGGTTAGTAGTTAATAACGGTAACTTAGAAATCGTTACTACACCTAACCAAGACAATCCAATTACTGAAGGCAAAACACCTATCTTAGGATTAGATGTTTGGGAACACGCTTATTATCTTAAATACCAAAACAAACGTCCAGACTATATTAGTGCATTCTGGAACGTTGTAAATTGGGAAAAAGTTGACGAATTATATAACGCAGCTAAATAATTGAGCTAGCGAATATGACGGCCTTTTACTAGGTCGTCATTTTTTTTAACTAAAATAATAGAAATATTCGCTAATTTCATATATCATTTGTAGTGAGAACTTTTGAATTGAGGTATGCTGTTTTGTTAAAAAGATTAAAAGAAAAGTCAAATGATGAAAAAATTAGAAATACAATGAATAAAAGAATTAGTTTTATATTTGGTGTGATTGTATTTATTTTTGCAGTAGTTGTCTTAAGGTTAGGTTATTTACAAATTGCACAGGGTTCTCATTATAAACAACTGATAAAAAATAGCGAAAATTTAACAGTTAATGAAGCCGTACCGAGAGGGCGTATATTAGATAGAAATGGTAAAGTTCTTGTTGATAACGCTTCTAAAAAAGCGATTACATATGCGCGTGGAAGAAAAACTTCACAAACAGAAGTTTTAAAAATTGCTAAAGATCTATCTGATTTAATTAAAATGGATACTGACAAAATAACAGATCGAGATAAACAAGACTATTGGATTCAATTACATCCGAATAAAGCGAGAACATTAATGCAAAGCGAACAAGCATTACTTGATGATGGCAGTATTTCTCAAGACGACTATGACGAGTCTTTATATAAAAAAATTGGGAAAAAGCAAATCAACACACTAAGTGACAAAGATTTGCAAGTCTTAGCTATTTATAGAGAAATGATGTCTGGTTCAGCGCTTGACCCACAAATGATTAAAAATGAGGATGTCACTGATGAAGAATACGCAGCGGTGTCACAAAAATTATCTGATTTGCCAGGTGTCAATACAACAATGGATTGGGACAGAAAATACCCTAATGGTGATACATTAAGAGGTATCTTTGGAGATGTATCTACGACTGAAGAGGGTATCCCTAAAGAACTAACCGAGCAATACTTGGCTAAAGGATATTCTCGTAATGATCGTGTAGGAAAATCATATCTAGAATATCAATATGATGATATTTTAAAAGGCAAGAAAAAAGAAATGAAGTATACTACTGATAAATCAGGTAAAGTCATTGATTCCAAAGTCATTAATCCTGGTTCCCGTGGTGATGATTTAGTGCTTAGCATTGACATCGACTTACAGAAAAAAACCGAAGAATACTTAGAGAAGCAAATATCAAAACTTCGTAGTGAAGGCGCTAAAGATATGGATAATGCACTCATAGTTGTGCAAAATCCAAATAACGGCGATATTTTAGCGATGGCTGGTAAACAAATAGATAAGAACGGCGATTTAACAGATTATGACATAGGTACATTTACATCACAATTTGCCGTTGGTTCATCTGTAAAAGGTGGCACTTTATTAGCCGGTTATCAAAACAATGCAATTAATGTTGGTGACCAAATGGTTGATGAACCACTGAAATTTGCTGGTGGTCTGACAAAACGCTCTTACTTTAACCAAGATGGTAGAAAAACGATAAACGATAAAGAAGCACTAATGCACTCATCTAACGTTTATATGTTTAAGACAGCATTGAAAATGGCTGGGTCTCCATATTCAGCAAATATGACATTACCAAATGATATTTCTGAGGCAGGTCAAAAGCTACGTAAAGGATTGAATCAAGTAGGACTTGGTGTCAAAACAGGTATTGATTTACCGAATGAAACAAATGGACAAATTGAACCATTGACTGATAATCCAGGTAATTTCCTTGATTTAGCAATAGGGCAATACGATACGTATACACCTTTACAATTGGCGCAGTATGTTTCTACAATTGGTAATAACGGATATAGAGTTCAACCACATATTGGCTTAGAAATTAGGCAGGCAACAAATAAAGATACATTGGGCCCTGTAAAAGAGAAGGTTAAGGGTAAGGTGCTTAACAGAGTAAATAACTCAGGAGAGCAAATTAAGCAAATTCAAGATGGATTTGAGATGGCGTTTAATGAAAAACCTGGTACAGGTTATCAAAGCTTTAACGATACCGAAGTACCATCCGCAGGTAAAACAGGTACCGCTGAAGTTTTCCAAAACGGTGAATCAAGAGTAAACTCAACTTATGTTGGTTATGCACCAATTAAGGACCCTAAACTTGCATTTTCAATTGTGTATACCAATCAACCAGTTCCAGAACCATGGTTAAATGGTGGAGATTTAGGTAGAGATGTTATAAACTACTATTTTAAAGAACGAGCTGAAAAATAAAATAAGCGATTTTGTTATAAATACTGATATAGTCGTCTTTATTGAAAAATAATACTTTTCAATTTTATAACTAAATGGTATGATTAATAGGTCGTATTTTGAAAAGGTAAGGAGGAATTAGCATGCGCGTAAACGTAACTCTAGCTTGTACAGAATGTGGAGAAAGAAACTACATTACTACAAAAAATAAACGTACTAATCCTGAACGTATAGAAATGAAAAAACACTGTGCACGTGACAACAAACACACTATGCACCGTGAAACAAAATAATTAATATTTTAAACCAGATTCTTGTATAGGATCTGGTTATTTTTTCGCTTATTTTAAAAAGCAGTTAAATGACATTACAAATCTTTAACGTTATAATAATAGAAGTATGTATTGGGGGAAGGGGTTCAAAATGTCCAAAAAATTATTACGTCAAAAAAATATTAATTTAATGAAACAATTTATGAAACAATCGAATAAGCAAGCGGCAGATAAATATCTAAGCGATCACTTTTTCAATACAGATGAATATAAACTATCACAACGGATTGGCATTGTGTTATCGATGCCTCATGAAGTAAATACATATCCTATTATTCAACAAATGATAGAAGACGGAAAAACTGTTTTTGTACCCGAAACAAATTATCAAACGAAGGAAATGACATTTAAACATGTAGATGATTTAAACCACATTGGTCCAGATGACAAAGGCATTAATCACGTCAATACAGATACTGAAATCACTAATAATTTAGATTTAGTAGTAGTTCCTGGCGTCGTGTTTAATAATATTGGTTACCGTATCGGTTATGGTGGGGGATATTTTGATAGATTTTTAAGTAACAATAAACAATCTACTATCAGTCTGCTATATGATTTTCAATTAAATTCGTTTGAAACAGAAAAACATGATGAACCAGTTGAAAAATTAATCATAGCAACAACTAAATAATGGAGGCAAATATGATCACTGAGAAACATTATTGGAAGTGCATATATACTTGGATTAAATACCTGAATTATCATGTTGTTCACACAAATAAAGATAATGATGAAGTTTGGTTAGCGAATAAGAAATCACAAAGTATTGTAATATTTAAATATGGCGCTAATTCAACTCAAGATGTTAGATTTGATAAAACTCGAATCCAAGAAAACCAAGATAATATCATTACATTTTTAGGGTTTAAACCCAAGAATTATGAATTATATATTTTTACAGATAAAATGTTTACAGATGAGAACTTAAATGAAACTAAACCGGTTAAATTTAAGGTTAAAATCATTAGAGAAGCAGAGCATATAGAAAGAATCATGCCAAATTTCTTTGTGAAAAAAATGTATCATCGTACAACCAAGCATACAAAATCGTACTATAAACAACGCGCGCTCAATAACAATCCTATTGAAAAACATATGCTTAAGTTCGCCCCTGTTACATATACAATAATTGCTATTAATATTATGATTTGGTTAGCTATGACATTGTTTTTAAATCGTTTTTCAGATTTAAAATTATTAGACGTAGGTGGGCTTGTACATTTTAATGTTGTACATGGTGAATGGTATAGATTGATTACCTCTATCTTTTTACATTATAATTTTGAACATATTTTAATGAATATGTTGAGTCTATTTATATTTGGGAAAATTGTAGAAGCTATCGTTGGTCATTGGAGAATGCTTGTAATATATATTGTCGCTGGTTTATTTGGTAATTTTGCTTCACTTTCATTTAATACTGATACCGTTTCTGTAGGTGCAAGTGGTGCTATATTCGGATTGATTGGTGCAATATTTATATTTATGTATGTAGGTAAACAGTTCAACCGTAAATTAATTGGACAATTATTAATTGTTCTTTTAATTATGATCGGGCTATCACTGTTTATGCAAAATGTAAATATTGTTGCACATATAGGCGGCTTCATTGGTGGTTTGTTAATAACATTAATAGGATTTTATTTTAAAACAAATAAAAATCGTTTCTGGTTGCTCATAGTATTAACACTAGTCTTATTTATTGCCGCTCAAATCAGAATTTTTACAATTAAAGAAGATAATATATACAATACGATTATTACAAAGGAAATGAAACAAGGTAATTATGATGATGCAAAAGAAATGGTAAAGCATACTATTAATAAGGATTATGCCGATGACGAAACGTATTATTTAAATGGACTTATTAAAGCAACGTTAGACTCGAAAGCAGAAGGTATTGCAACATGGGAAAGAGGGTTAAGAGCACACCCTAATTCAGGACTCTTGAACTATCAATTAGCCATTGCAAACAGGTCCCTTGATAACAAGGATAAAGCTAAGAAATACATAAAAGCTGCGTTAAAGTCTGACCCTAGTAACAATGATTATATTAATTTAAACAAAGAATTGAGCGATGATAGTGATTCAGAAAATTAATACATTTTATGACGTCCAGCAACTCCTTAAAAAATTTGGATTTATCGTTTACTTTAAAGATAAAGCAGACATGTATGAAATGATGGAACAAGAAATAAAATCGCTATATAACATAGGACTTATTTCAAAGGATGACTATTTAAAATGTCGATTAATTATTAACCAAAGAAAAAGTGGATAAACGGAGTTGTAGCAGAGGTCGAGACAGTGTTTTGTCTCGACCTAATATATTATATTATGACTATTTATCTTAAGTTAGCATAATCGCTATATTGATAATTTAAACTTAATGCTTTTTAACATGTAAATCTTATAAATTACAAGTATCTTGTACTGTTAGATAAGTTGTTTCATAATTATTGCAATTGAGAATTGATTAAGATTAAAATGTAAATAAGGAAATATAAATCTATATTAAATGGTTTATAAAGATTAGATTCAAAAAGGCTTATTATCTGGAATACTTATTAGTGTAAAATCTCCAAATCCCTTGATATATAAGTGTTTTTGAACTACAGTTAGAGGATGTGCACCCTTTTAATAAATCAGAGAAGGATGAAAATTAAATGAACAAAATTATATTAGCAGCAGATATTGGTGGAACAACATGTAAACTAGGAATTTTTGATGAAAATCTTAACCGTTTATCAAAATGGTCAATCGATACAGATACCTCAGATACTACTGGCTATTTACTATTAAAAAATATATATGATTCTTTCATACAGCATATAGATAAATCAGACAACACTTTTTCAGATGTTTTAGGTATTGGAATTGGTGTGCCTGGCCCTGTGAATTTTGAAACGGGAGAAGTAAACAGAGCGGTTAATTTATATTGGAAAGACACAGTAAATGTGCGAAATATTTTCAAACAATTTGTAGATTGTCCAGTTTATGTTGATAATGATGCAAACGTTGCTGCCTTAGGTGAAAAGCACAAAGGCGCGGGTAATGGTGCAGATGATGTAGTTGCTATTACACTTGGTACTGGATTAGGTGGCGGTATTATTTCAAATGGTGAAATCGTGCATGGTCATAATGGTTCTGGTGCTGAGATAGGGCATTTTAGAGTAGACCATGACCAACGCTTTAAATGCAATTGCGGAAAATCAGGTTGTATAGAAACGGTGGCGTCTGCTACGGGTGTCGTTAACCTAGTTAATTTCTATTATCCTAAACTAACATTCAAATCTTCAATTCTACAATTAATTAAAGATAATAAAGTAAGCGCAAAAGCAGTCTTTGATGCTGCAAAAGCTGGCGATCAATTCTGTATCTTTATAACAGAACGTGTAGCTAATTATATCGCTTATTTATGTAGTATAGTCAGCGTTACGAGTAACCCGAAATACATCGTTTTAGGTGGCGGTATGTCTACTGCAGGATTGATATTAATTGAAAATATTAAAACAGAATATCATAATTTAACATTTACGCCTGCTCAACAAAACACTGAAATTGTACAAGCTCAGCTTGGAAATGATGCAGGTATTACAGGTGCTGCAGGGCTAATTTATACTTATATTATTGAAAAGGATGGTGTGAAATAATGGCTATCGTAGATGTAGTTGTTATACCAGTCGGGACAGAAGGACCAAGCGTAAGTAAATATATTGCCGAAATACAAACTAAATTAAAAGAATATAAAGCTCAAGGGAAAATTGATTATCAATTAACGCCAATGAACACGTTAATTGAAGGCGATTTAAAAGATTTATTCGAAGTGGTGCAAGCAATTCATGAATTACCATTTGATAAAGGGCTAAGTCGTGTATGTACAAATATTAGAATTGATGATCGAAGAGATAAATCACGCAATATGAACGAGAAAGTAAAGGCAGTAGAAAAATATTTGAACGACGGAGGTAACTAGAATGAAAATTTCGAGTCTATCTTTAGGTCTAGTCGAAACAAATGTATATTTTATAGAGAATGATACAAGTGTCATTTTAGTTGATCCGGCTAATGATAGCGATTTAATTATTAAAAAGTTAAATCAAATTAATAAAAAATTAGTTGCTATATTACTTACTCATGGCCATTTTGATCACATTGGCTCTCTAGATGACATGATTGAGAAATACGATGTGCCCGTATTTATGCATAAATCGGAATTTGATTTCTTAACAAATACAACTAAAAATGGTTCAGAAAAATTCAAACAGTATGGATTACCTAATGTTATCAGCCACGCAACACCACAACCACTTGAAGAAGGCGATGCAAATGTAGCAGGTTTTAATTTCAACGTATTACATACCCCTGGTCATTCCCCAGGAAGTTTGACGTTTGTCTTTAATGAGTTTGCTGTTGTGGGTGATACTTTATTTAAACAGGGTATAGGTCGAACTGATTTATATAAAGGTGATTACGAAACATTAGTTAATTCAATATTAGATAAATTATTTGAATTAGATGATGATCTACCTTTATTCCCAGGACATGGTCCATATACTACAGTGGAAGATGAACAAATGAATCCATATTTACATGGGTAAATAGCGTAGGGCTAAATTTCTGTAGTAAATATGAATGATACAAAATAAAAGTAATTTTCACACCTCTTACGTGTATATATGTAGGAGGTGTTTTTTTATTGAAGCTATTGTTTAATAGTATGATCGAAAAGGCAATTAATAATGATGCATCAGATATACATTTTATTCCTGCAGATAAAGAAGTTATGATTAAATTTAGAATCCGCGATGATTTGAAATCAATAGAAACATTGCAATTAAATACGTATTTGAAATTACTAACCTATATGAAATACCAAGCTGGACTAGATGTCTCTAAACACAACGTTGCTCAAAGTGGTAGATATATTTATAAATTAAAACAAATTTACTTCCTTAGAATATCAACCCTTCCTTTATCTCTAGGAAATGAAAGTTGCGTTATTAGGATTATTCCCCAATATTTTCAAAAACATAAAAATAACCAGAACATAACGCATTTATATAATCTAATGAACAAAAAACAAGGACTAATTTTATTGAGTGGACCTACTGGCTCTGGAAAAAGTACGTTAATGTATCACATGTTGTCTTATGCGAAAGAGCACTTAAACTTAAATATCATTACAATTGAAGAACCTGTTGAACAATTAATAAATGGTATAACGCAAATTTCATTGAATGAAAAGGCAGGGATAAATTATGAAAGTTCTTTTAAAGCAATATTGCGATGTGATCCAGATATTATTTTAATAGGTGAGATAAGAGATGCAAATGTAGCTAAACATGTGATACAAGCCAGTTTAAGCGGCCATTTAGTACTTTCGACAATTCATGCTAGTAATTGTAAAGGTGTGATATTAAGGCTGCTAGAAATGGGTATAACAGTCCAACAGCTCATACAATCAATCATTAGTATATTAAACCAAAGGCTTATTACTACTAAAGAAGATAAAAGGGAACTTGTATATGAACAGATGACTAGAGAAGATATTTATCATTTCTTTAAAAACAGTTATACATTACCCAATGATTTCCATAACCTATCTTATAAGTTAAACAAAATGTCAAAAGAGGGGATGATATGTGAAACATCGATGGAACGTTATCTCTAAATTTTATCCTTTTGCAATATTAAGTGAAAAGGACAAAATTAATTTGCTATCAAAGTTAAAAGACTTACTGGAACATGGTTTTACTTTAAGTGATTCATTTGATTTTTTACTACAGCATACTAAGATCAGGTCGCTAGAAACCAAATCGTTAATTAAAGCGGAATTAAGACATGGTGCTGATTGCTCTCAAATTCTTAAATTACTAAAGTATCCTAAATCAATTATTATGCTAATTTATTTTGCTGAGATGTTTGGTGATTTAATAGAGACATTACCACATGCTCAAGCGTATTTAATACGTAATTATAAGATTAAGCAACGCTTATTTAAAACAATACAATATCCTTTACTTTTACTTTCTATATTCATCATTATGCTCATTGTTCTTAATCATACTATTATTCCTGAGTTTCAAAATTTATATCATAATATGGGAGTAGAAATTACTTCAGTACAGCGAGACCTAACTTTTATAATAGTAAATCTGCCTTCTTTCATATGGTATTTGATTATTGTTGTTCTGATAACTTTGGTACTACTTTGGTTATTATATATAAAGCTCTCTGTACATTATAAATTAAAGTTAATGTTATCAATGCCCATTGTTTCAAAAATTTTTTAAGCTTTATAAAACTTTTCGCTTATCTTCAGAGTTTTCGCTATTTTATAAAAATGGAATTAGTCTACATAAAATTGTTGATATTTATTCCGGACAAAAAGATGACAGTTATTTAAATTATTTAGCAAAAGCGCTCTCGAGTGGTACACAGAGAGGTTTGAAATTGAGCGAAATTCTAAAAAAATTATCATGCTTTGAGGAGGATTTAGTTATTTTTATAGAAGAAGGTGAGAAAAAAGGACGGCTTGAAGTGGAATTAAAATTATATAGTGAAATCATTATTGATAAAATTCAACAATCAATGCAATTCATAATCAAATTTATCCAGCCATGTATATTTTTAGTAATAGCTATTATGATTGTGTCATTATATTTAGTCATCATGTTACCAATGTTTGATTTAATGCAAACAATAAAATGAAATGAGGGTTTAATAATATATGAAAAATTTTAAATATAAGTTTAACAAAAAGGCATTCACACTCATTGAAATGTTATTGGTTTTACTAATAATAAGCCTATTATTAATATTAATTATACCTAATATAGCTAAACAATCTTCACACATACAAACTACTAGTTGTGAAGCACAGCTTAAAATGGTAGATAGTCAAATTGAAGCTTATAGCTTGAAATTCAATAAGAAGCCAACTACTATGGACGAACTCGTCAACGAAGGTTATATAAAAGAGAATCAAAAACGATGTAAATCAGGCGCATTAATATCTATTAATGATGGTGAAGCAGTTGCAAGTTAGTCGAGCATTTACTTATATTGAAATGCTATTTATATTAAGCATTGTAAGCTTACTTGTTTTTTTACAAATGCAACGACTATCTTTTAACAAAAATGACTTAACTTCACCACATTCAAAGATTAATAACTTAATAATGCAATTTAATTACTTAAAGTCAAAAGCAATTAAAGATCAACAATCTATCACATTAATATTCAATGATTTTTCAACTCAAATCCGTGTAAAAGAACAACATATGCAAAATTCCACTATCGATTTACCTCAAAATACCTACATACATCCTCGTACAAATTTAAATTATATAAACTTCGACAAAAATGGTGATGTAAACAAATTTGGTTCTTTATATCTAAGTATTGATAAATCTTTATATAAAATAATATTTCATATAGAAAAAGGCCGCTTAAGATATGAAAAAGTATAATTTACAAGGTTCATTATTTATAGATGCGCTTTTATCTTTTTCAACAATAACCTTGATATGTATTTTATTTATCCCTTTCATGTTACAACTTTCCAAAGAAGTTCAAAATAAAATAATTGATATGGAGATGAAACGGGTTATAATTAGCTCCTTGTACCGATATGACAAATCAGTTCTGAAAAAGGGTATAGATTTAAATACTTATCATCTAAAACTAAGTAATCAAAAACTTTGCATAACAAGAAAAGGAACTAAATATGAAAAATGCTATGGTAAAAAAACTTAAAGCGTTTACGTATGTCGAAGTATTGTTTGCATTATTCATTACGATATTGATATTTACAATATTACCTTCATTATTTAAAACAACGCACTTTATCGAAGCGCGCTTATCAAATCAAACCAATTTAGATTTAGAATTTTTTGCTGTTGATTTAACACGTGACTTGTTAGCAAAAAATCCCCAAATTATAGTAAATGACGTACGTAAAAGTAAAATAGTCATAAAAAATAAAGATAAAGATATTATTTATGAATTAAAAAATAACAAGATAATCAAAAGTATAAACGGTAAAGGAAATATAACATTATTAAACAATGTGAAATCAGTAGAATTTAAAGTTGTAAATTATAAGACGTTGAAAGTTAATTTAAACATAATTGAAAAAGGTAATGCTTATGAAAAACAACTATATATTTAATAGTAATGCCTACATCTATCCTTTTGTGTTGGTAGTATTTATGCTATATTTATCTTTAATTACAATTTATGTATTTCAAATTGGTATACAATTAAAAACTTTAGATAATATAGAGAAATATTATGAAAACCAAATTAATTTATTTATGAAGAAGGAAGATATTTTTGAATAACATTAAAATAGAACCATTGATATTAATCGGATTTATGGGAACTGGTAAGACAACATTAGGTAAATATCTTTCAAAGCATAATCAACTATCCTACGTTGATTTAGATGCGTACATAGTGGAACAAGAAGCTCAATCTATCCCAGATATATTTGCACAAATAGGGGAAGCGGGTTTTAGAGAATTAGAATACAAGTATCTAAAAGAATGTATCAACCATTATCATATTATTTCGACCGGCGGAGGTATTATTGAAAGTGATCAAACATTTAACTTTTTAAAACTACAAAAGCGAGTAATATGGTTAGATTGTGACTTGAATATTGTTTACAACAGAATCAAAAACGATAGCAATAGACCTAATGCAAACAATAAATCTCTTTTTGAATTAAAAAGCTTGTATTCCTCAAGGGTTTCAAGATATAATGAAATCGCATTCATAAAATTAAATAGCAGTAAATCTCTAAACTCATTACAAAGTGAGATTATGGAAGAGATTGTTTGCGAATGATCAGTATTGGAGAGAATGGTTAGTTATATTATTTATAACTTTAGTCCATCGCCGAAGGTGCAAGTTTAACGAAACTCTCAGGCAAAAGGATAATACTGTGACGCATTCCTGGAGAATTTAAACAGGGTAGCTTAGTCTACTCTGTTTTTTTAATATATTTACTTAAACAATAGGAGGTTTCTTCATGTCCAATGAACTGAAAAAAACACCGCTTTATCAAACTTTTATAGATAGTGGTGCTAAAATCGTAGAATTTGGTGGATGGGCTATGCCAGTCCAATTTTCAAGTATTAAAGAAGAACATAATGCTGTTAGAACAGAAATCGGTTTATTTGATGTAAGTCATATGGGTGAAATTCTGATAAAAGGTAGTGAAGCTGCGCAACTAGTACAATATTTGCTATCTAACGATACTGAAAATTTAACTACAAATAAAGCTCAATATACTGCACTGTGTAATGAAAATGGCGGTATTATTGATGATTTGATCACATATAAATTAGATGAAAATCAATATTTATTAGTAGTAAATGCTGGTAATACAGATAAAGACTTTGCTTGGATGAAAGAGAAAGCCGAAAAATTCGATGTTGAAGTAGTTAATGTTTCGAATGATTACGGTCAATTAGCAATTCAAGGGCCAAATGCACGTAATTTAGTTCAACAACATGTTGATATAGATGTATCTGCAATGAAACCTTTCGAATTTAAACAAAATGTAGCGTTTTTTGGGAAAAACGTAATTTTATCACAATCAGGATATACTGGTGAAGATGGTTTTGAAATTTACTGCGATGCAGATGACACACCTTATTTATGGAAGAAACTAATAGAACATAAAGTTGTGCCATGTGGTTTAGGAGCAAGAGATACACTAAGATTGGAAGCTGGTTTACCATTACATGGTCAAGATTTAAGTGAAGAAATCACACCTTATGAAGCTGGAATCGCGTTTGCAGCCAAACCATTAATTGAAGCTGACTTCATTGGCAAAAGTGTTCTTAAAGAACAAAAAGAAAATGGTTCGAAACGTAGAACAGTCGGCTTAGAAATGATTGAAAAAGGTATTCCTAGAACTGGTTATAAAGTGTTGGATTTAGAAGGTAATCAAATTGGAGAGGTTACTTCGGGTACTCAATCACCATTAACTGGTAAATCCATTGGTTTGGCTCTAATTAATCGTGATGCTTTTGAAATGGGAAAAGAAGTGTTAGTTCAAGTAAGAAAGAGACAAGTTAAAGCGAAAATTGTTAAGAAAAATCAAATAAGTAAATAATACAAAGGGGTGTTACTGTGAGTCATCGTTATATTCCATTAACAGAGCAAGATAAGAAAGAAATGTTAGATACTATAGGTGCAGAATCAATTGCAGAATTATTTGGTGATGTACCCAATGACATATTATTAAATAGAGAACTAGCTATTCCAGATGCAGAAGCTGAAACTACGTTGACCAAACGCTTAAGTAGAGTCGCAAGTAAAAATATTACTAAAGAAACGCACACTTCATTTTTAGGTGCAGGGGTATACGACCATTACGCACCAGCAGTAGTAGATGCGATGATTTCTCGTTCGGAATTCTATACTGCCTATACACCTTATCAGCCAGAAATTTCACAAGGTGAACTACAAGCAATTTTTGAATTCCAAACTTTAATTTGTGAATTAACGGACATGGATATTGCAAATTCATCTATGTATGATGGCATTACAAGTTTTGCTGAAGCATGTATTTTAGCGTTTAACCAAACGCGTAAAAATAAAATTGTAGTTTCTAAAGGGTTACATTATCAAGCTTTACAAGTTCTTAACACTTATGTAAAAACACGTGAAGAATTTGAAGTCGTAGAAGTTGATTTAGATGGTACTATTACTGATTTAGAAAAGTTAGAAGCAGCTGTAGATGATGATACAGCTGCAGTTGCTGTTCAGTATCCTAACTTCTATGGTTCAATTGAGGATTTAGAGAAAATCCAATCATTTATTGAAGGTAAAAAAGCTTTGTTTATTGTTTATACTAACCCACTAGCATTAGGCTTACTTACACCTCCAGGTAGTTTTGGTGCGGATATTGTTGTAGGTGATACACAACCATTTGGTATACCTGCACAATTTGGTGGACCTCATTGCGGTTTCTTTGCTACAACTAAAAAATTAATGCGCAAAACACCTGGGCGTTTAGTAGGTCAAACCGAAGATGCAGATGGGCATCGTGGTTTTGTTTTAACATTACAAGCTCGCGAACAACATATACGTCGTGATAAAGCTACTTCTAATATTTGTTCAAACCAAGCATTGAATGCATTAGCTTCGTCAATTTGTATGTCAGCACTAGGAAAAGAAGGCATTTATGACATTTCAGTACAAAATTTTGAAAATGCAAACTATGCAAAGGAACAATTTAAACAAGTTGGTTTAGAAGTGTCAACTGGAACTTCGTTTAATGAATTTGTAGTGAAATTCGATAAACCTGTTAAAGATATTAATGATGCACTTATACAAGAAGGAATCATAGGCGGTTTCGATTTAAGTGAAGTAACAGAATCCTTTGAAAATCATATGTTAGTTGCTGTAACAGAATTGAGAACAAAAGATGAAATTGACACATTTGTTAAGAAAGCAGGTGAATTAAATGGTAGTAAGTAAATCAAGTCCATTAATTTTTGAACGTTCTAAAAAAGGTCGCTATGCGTATTCGTTACCAAAAAAAGAAATAGATAATGGTGCTGTTGAAAAATTACTAGACGAAAAATATATTAGAAAAAATAAGGCAGAACTACCAGAAGTTGCTGAATTAGATTTAGTGAGACATTACACAGAGCTTTCAAATAAAAACTTTGGTGTAGATTCAGGATTTTATCCATTAGGTTCTTGTACTATGAAATATAATCCAAAAATAAATGAAAAAATTGCTAGAATTCCTGGATTTTCAGAATCACATCCATTACAAGATGAATCGCAAGTTCAAGGATCTTTAGAGATTATTCATAGTTTACAAGAAGAGTTGAAAGAAATCACTGGTATGGATGAAGTAACGTTACAACCTGCTGCTGGTGCGCACGGTGAGTGGACAGCATTAATGATTTTTAAAGCATACCATCAAAAAAACGGAGAAGGTCATCGTGATGAAGTTATTGTTCCTGACTCTGCACACGGCACCAATCCAGCTTCAGCTGCGTTTGCAGGCTTTAAGTCTGTAACAGTTAAATCAAATGAACGCGGAGAAGTAGATATTGATGATTTGAAACGTTTAGTTAATGATAAAACAGCTGCTATCATGTTAACTAATCCTAATACTTTAGGTATTTTCGAAAAAAACATAATGGATATTCGTAATATCGTTCATGAAGCGGGTGGATTATTATATTATGATGGTGCAAATTTAAATGCCATTATGGACAAAGTTAGACCAGGTGACATGGGGTTTGATGCAGTTCACTTAAACTTACACAAAACATTTACAGGGCCACATGGCGGCGGCGGCCCAGGTTCTGGACCAGTAGGTGTAAAAAAAGAACTTGCGAGCTTTTTACCTAAACCAATGGTGGTCAAAGAAAATGATATTTATAAATATGATAATGATATAACAAATTCTATAGGACGCGTTAAACCATTCTATGGTAATTTTGGCATCTATTTAAGAGCTTATACTTATATTCGTAGTATGGGGAACAAAGGACTTGAAGAAGTATCTGAAGCTGCTGTATTAAATGCCAATTATATTAAAGCAAGATTGAAAGAACATTTTGAGATTCCTTACAGTCAATATTGTAAACACGAGTTTGTCTTGAGTGGATCTAAACAAAAAGAACAGGGCGTTCGTACACTAGATATGGCTAAACGACTATTAGATTTCGGAGTACACCCACCGACAATTTATTTCCCACTTAATGTCGAAGAAGGCATGATGATTGAGCCAACTGAAACGGAATCAAAAGAAACGCTAGACCACTTCTGTGATACGATGATTCAAATTGCAAATGAAGCTAAAGAGAACCCGGATATTGTATTAGAAGCGCCACATACAACTATCATTGATAGATTGGATGAAACCAAAGCAGCAAGAAATCCAGTGTTAAAATTTGAAAACTTACGTTCAGAAAAAGAATAGTTAGTTTACACTTTTACACAGTTATATTGAAAATTCCTTTTATATATAAACACTTAAAGATCGGACTGGTATAAATCCAGTTCGATTTTTTATGCAAATTAAAAAGCGTGGTCAACTTTAATTGTTGACCACGCTTTTATTTTAAACATTCACTTTATGCCTTTAATTTTAAGATATAAAGTTATTTTTTAGATTTAATTTTACCAGTCCATTTTTTATATCCACCTTTTAACATGTAGATATCTGTGTAGCCGTTTTTCTTTAATATTTTTGCTGCACGATAACTGGCAATGCCATTCGCATCACAAAGATAGATAGGTTGGTCTGTTCGTAAACCTTGGTATCTTTGTTTAAACATTGTAATTGGAATATTACGTGCACCATTGATGTGTCCGTAATCATAATCCACTTTTTCTCTTACATCAATAACTTGAGCTTTGCGCAAACCATCATGGAACTCATTTTGGTTTAATTCTGTGACTGCTCTTTTATTAAGAAGATAATTGATTAGCATGTAAGCGATGATAATTATTAATACTGCTAAAGGTATAAACCAAAAGTTACTCATCTTGCATCCTCCCTAATTAACCGATATTATATATTATAAGACTGTTAGCGCAATTTATCAAAATATTTTTCTCACGATAAATAGTTATTGCTGACAAACTTGAACAATTATTGAAAACGATAACACAAAAATGCTGTTATCACAATTTAATTTAGCGATAGGAGTTTTGAAAGTGACAGAAACATGGAATTTTATAAATACTGGTAGCAAAGACCCATATTTTAATATGGCAATGGATGAAGCTTTACTTAATTTTGTATCTAGAGGAGAGATAGATCCAGTAATTAGGTTTTATACATGGGACCCTGCGACTTTATCAGTTGGTTATTTTCAAAGACTAACTAAAGAAATAGATATTGAAAAGGTGAATGCTAAAGGTTATGGTCTTGTACGTCGTCAAACTGGCGGCAGAGGTGTTTTACATGATAAAGAACTGACATATAGTGTTATCGTTCCAGAATCACACCCTGAGATGCCTTCTACAGTTACTGAAGCCTATAGAGTAATTTCAGAAGGATTACTAGAAGGTTTTAAACATTTAGGATTTGATGCTTCATTTGCTATTCCAAAATCAAAAGAGGAAAGAGCAAATTTAAAACAACCAAGAAGTGCAGTTTGCTTTGATGCGCCTAGCTGGTATGAACTAGTTGTAGAAGGGCGTAAAATTGCTGGAAGTGCTCAAGTTCGTCAAAAAGGAGTTATCTTACAACATGGTTCTTTACTACAAGATGTAGACATAGACGATTTGTTTGATATGTTTGTTTTTAAAAATGATCGTCTCAAAGATAAGATGAAGCAAGCATTTGTAGAAAAAGCTGTAGCAATTAACGATATTTCAGATCGCCAGATTAGTTTAGAAGAGATGGAAGAAGCATTTGAAATAGGTTTTAAAAAAGGTTTGAATATTGACTTTAAGCCACTAAAGCTCAATGAAAAACAACAAAATGAAATAAATGAGTTAATTGATAAATACAAATCTGACGAGTGGAACTATCGTAAATAGTTTCGTTTTAAATTGCTCACTCGACATTTAAAATAGCAACACATATCAAGATATGTTGAATAAGTATAAATTATAAAATAAATCCCCGAAAAGATTATCTTAAAATAGATATCTTTTCGGGGATTTATATATCCAAGTATATGTTACTTTTTCTTTCTATTTTGTCTTTTATACTTACGTTGCGCACGTTTGTATTTACGCTGATCCTCAGTTAAGAAGAAGAAATAGTAAATTGCGTATATAATACCACCGAAAATGGCTAAGCTAATGACCATTCTTACAAAACTGAAAATAAAGGCATCAAGATTGAGTACTAATCCTACGACGGCAATTGCGATAACGATATAAAATATTGCTTGTTTCACTTAAAACACTCCTATGTGATTGTTAACTTTGACTATCTTTAATACTGATGACTGATAAAGCTTTTTGGCCTTTTTGAATCTTCTTCTTATCTTTAGCATCGTAACCCTCTTTAATATCACTAAATGCTGAATTTAAGTCTTTGTCCAATTTAGTTATATTTTTATTTTTGGTTTTATCTTCGCTATCCATTTTTTCTTTATCAACATCATTTTTATATGTCGTAAAGGCGGTATCCATTTTATTTTTTAGTTCTGCAAGTTTATCTTGTACTTTCTTATCACCTTTGTTTTTTGATACATCACTTTCGATTGCATTATATTGGTCAATTAATTTAGCGATATCTTGATAATATGTAGAGGACGCTTTTAAATTAGCAGCTTTCTTTTTATTACTTTTCGCTTTGCCAATGTCTTTCTTATCTTTCTCTAGAGCTGCAATTTTATTTTGTTCTTTGCTAATTTCTTGTTTTAATTCTTGAATGTTCCCCTTTAACTTATGGTTTTCATCGCGAAGTTTGGTCGTCTTTTCTTCTAAAGGACCAAGGTTTTGACTTCCGCAACCAGCAAGTACACATGAAGCACATAAAATAGCCACTATTTTTTTCTTCATAACTCTCTCCTAATTCAAAAACTATAAATTTATACAATAATTATGCTATCATTTTAATGTATAAAAAGAAAATGTACAAACTTATTGTGTAGGAGGATGACAAATGACAAGAATTGATAAATTAAATACCGCTATAGAAGCCAAACATTTAGAAGCAGTGGTAGTACTATCTGACTTTAACAGACGTTATTTATCCGGTTTTACTGGTACAAGTGGTGCGTTAATTATTACGAAAGATCACAACTTATTACTAACTGATTTTAGATATATTGAACAAGCGACTGCTCAAGCCCCAGAATTTGAAATCATCAAACAAGAAGGTAGTTTAATTGATGAAGTCAAAAAGCAACTTGAACAATTAGACGTACAAAATGTTGGATTTGAAGGAAACTTAGTCAGCTATGATACATATCTTCAATTGAGTAAATCATACATTAGTTTGATTAGTATTTCAGGTATGATAGAAAAGATTCGTGAAGTTAAAGATGGATCAGAGATAGAATTAATTCAAAAAGCAGCAGATATCGTTGATGAGGCATACGAATATATTTTAACTGTCGCGAAAGCTGGTATGACTGAACAGCAACTAAAAGCAAAATTAGAAAGTAAAATGTTAGAACTTGGTGCTGAAGGAACTTCATTCGAAACAATTGTAGCTTCTGGTGAACGTGGCGCGCTACCTCACGGAGTTGCTAGTGACAAAGTTATCAATTCAGGGGAATTAATTACCTTAGATTTTGGTGCATATTACAAAGGATATTCATCAGACATCACTCGTACATTCGCAATAGGTGAACCTGATCCAAAACTTAAAGAAATATATAATATTGTGTTAGAGGCGAATCAAAAAGGCATTGACGCCGCTAAAAAGGGTATTACTGGTAAGGCTTTAGATGCTATTGCTAGAGATTATATCACTGAAAAAGGTTATGGCGAGGCGTTTGGACATTCGCTTGGTCATGGTATTGGATTAGACGTTCACGAAGGCCCTAACCTTTCTAGAAAATCTGAGACGCCATTAGATATTAATAACTGTGTTACAATTGAACCTGGTATATATATAGATGGATTGGGGGGCGTTCGTATTGAAGATGACATTTTAATTAAAGAAAATGGCTGTGAACGCTTTACTAAATCTTCCAAAAACCTTATTATTTTATAGAAGACCTTATAATTGAGGAGGAAACTGAATGATTTCGGTTAATGATTTTAAAACAGGCTTAACAATATCAGTAGATAATGGCATTTGGAAAGTTTTAGATTTCCAACATGTTAAACCAGGAAAAGGTTCTGCATTTGTACGTTCTAAACTACGTAATTTAAGAACTGGTTCGATCCAAGAGAAAACATTCAGAGGTGGCGAAAAAGTAGAAACTGCTATGATTGAGAATCGTCGTATGCAATATCTATATGCCGATGGAGATACGCATGTTTTCATGGATAATCAAACATTTGATCAAACGGAGCTACAAGGAGATTATTTACAACACGAATTAAATTTCTTAAAAGCAAATATGGAAGTCCAAATTCAAACATACGGTAATGAAACACTTGGTGTTGAATTACCAAAAACAGTTGAACTTGTAGTAACAGAAACTGAACCAGGTATTAAAGGCGACACAGCAAATGGCGCTACTAAATCTGCTACAGTTGAAACAGGATATACATTGAATGTACCTTTATTTGTCAATGAAGGAGACACACTTGTAATTAATACAGGTGACGGTAGTTATATTTCTAGAGCCTAACATTTTATTATTTAAAAATGATATGTAATAAAAGTGATGAGCAAAAACCTTTCCGATTTATAAATTGGAAAGGTTTTTATGGTTATTATGAATATAAAAGGTTATATTAGATAATATAATGTTTATGAATACTATAAATTCTATAATTAAAATGTTAAATTATAAATGTTTAACTTTATATTTAATGTTTAACCTAAGCATTATGAAGCGTATGACACTTTGTTACATATCGATTTGTATCTGAACATAAAGAAGTGGATTAAACAACTGTCACCCAATTATATAGTTGATGATATCTAAATTATAGTGATGTAATTTACTTATAGATTCCTGAAGCTAAATATTGCGATTTAATGTGCAATATATTTCGCTTTATTTTGTTAAAATCAGAAATCACACCATCTCACTCAAAAAAATTTAGATTTCAGCACGCTTATAGGTATATAGAACACGATAAAAGTTAATCAGTTTATTATAGAAAGTATGTATATGCTTGAATTGAACATATCACTAAAGTAAAATAAACAAGGTAAATGAAAACAATCTGAAGGAGTCAGTATTTATGAATTTTAAAGAAATTAAAGAATTGATAGAAATTCTTGACCAATCTAGCTTGACTGAGATTAATATTGAGGATAAAGGCAATATTGTAAATTTAAAAAAAGAAAAAGAAACTGAAATTATAACACCTCAAATTTCACAACAACCGATGCAACAAATAGCACCACAACAAGGCGTAGCATCAACTCCTGCAGGAACACAAGGTGCTGATGAAATTAGCACGAATAATAATGCAAATACTAATACGGCAGAAGATAACTTGCAAACAATTAATGCGCCAATGGTTGGTACGTTTTACAAATCACCGTCACCAGAAGAAAGTGCCTACGTTCAAGTTGGAGATTCTGTAACAAATGATTCAACAGTATGTATATTAGAAGCTATGAAATTATTCAATGAAATACAAGCCGAAGTCAGTGGTGAAATTGCTGAAATCTTAGTAGAAGACGGTCAAATGGTAGAGTATGGCCAACCGTTATTTAAGGTAAAATAATGAATAAAATTTTAATAGCAAATAGAGGGGAAATCGCAGTAAGAATTATTCGTGCATGTCATGATTTAGGTTTACAAACGGTGGCAATATACTCAGAAGGAGATAAAGACGCTTTACATACTCAAATTGCTGATGAAGCATACTGCGTCGGGCCAACACAATCTAAAGATTCTTATTTGAATATCCCAAACATTTTATCTATAGCAACATCAACAGGGTGTGACGGCATTCACCCTGGATATGGTTTCTTAGCAGAAAACGGTGATTTTGCTGAATTATGCGATGCATGCCAACTTAAATTCATTGGCCCAAGCTTTGAATCTATTCAAAAAATGGGTATCAAAGACGTAGCTAAAGAAGAAATGAAACGCGCTGAAGTACCAGTTGTTCCTGGTAGCGAAGGGCTTGTTTTAAATATTGAAGACGCGAAAAAAATTGCAAATCAAATAGGCTATCCAGTTATCATCAAAGCTACTGCAGGTGGTGGTGGTAAAGGTATTAGAGTTGCTCGTGATGAAAAAGAATTAGAAACTGGCTTCAAAATGACACAACAAGAAGCGGAAACCGCTTTTGGTAACAGTGGTCTATATTTGGAAAAATTCATCGAGAACTTTAGACATATTGAAATACAAATAATGGGAGATAGTTATGGCAACGTGGTGCATTTAGGTGAACGTGATTGTACCATTCAACGTAGAATGCAAAAACTTGTTGAAGAAGCACCTTCTCCAATATTAACTGAAGAAAAAAGACAAGAAATGGGTAATGCTGCAGTAAGAGCTGCAAAAGCAGTTAATTACGAAAATGCAGGTACGATTGAATTTATATATGACTTAGATTCAAATGAATTTTACTTCATGGAAATGAATACACGAATACAAGTTGAACACCCTGTTACTGAAATGGTTACAGGCGTAGACTTAGTTAAACTACAATTAAAAGTTGCGATGGGTGAAAAGTTACCCTTCAAACAGAAAGATATTAAAATTGAAGGACATGCGATGGAATTTAGAATTAATGCTGAAAATCCATATAAAAACTTTATGCCTTCACCAGGGCAAATCACACAATACTTGGCTCCAGGTGGATTTGGCGTAAGAATTGAATCTGCATGTTATACTAATTATACAATTCCTCCATATTATGACTCTATGGTTGCAAAACTTATTGTTCATGAACCAACTAGAGACGAAGCAATCATGACAGGTTTACGTGCATTAGGTGAATACCTTGTATTAGGTATAGACACAACGATTCCTTTCCATGTCCGTCTATTGAACAATGATATTTTTAGAAGTGGGGAATTTAATACTAATTTCTTAGAAACATATAATATTATGGATGATGAATCTAATTAGGGGGTAAGTGAAATGGTCAAAGTATCAGAGTCCACACATTCCAATTTAGGGAAAATTGAGATTGCGCCCGAAGTTTTAACAATTATAGCAAGCATAGCAACATCTGAAATCAAAGGCATTCAAGGTCATTTTAAAGAGTTAAAACATACTAGTATCGAAAATATAAGTAAGAAACAATTAAGTAGAGGTATAAAAGTAGATACAAGAGAAGATGGCATTTATATAGATGTTTATTGCACTTTGTCCTATGGAATTAATATCTCAGAAACAGCTAAAAAAATACAACAGGCTATATATAATTCATTAACTACAATGACCACGATTGAACCAAGTCAAATCAATGTCCATATCACGCATATCGAACCAATAAATTAAAATTAAATAAAGCAGATTTACTTTATAAATACATTTTGTATACAACTGATATTATCGTTTGTTTTTAAAACGTATCATATTTCTATATACAAATGATTTACAAATAATACTATGCTTAAGGGAGTTTATAATGAGTCGTAAAGAATCGAGAACACAAGCTTTTCAAACTCTATTTCAGCTTGAAATGAAAAATAATGAATTAACTATTGATGAAGCGATAAGTTTTATTAAAGATGATAATCCTGATTTAGAATTTGATTTTATCAACTGGCTAGTAACTGGTGTAAAAGATCATGAATCAGTCTTAGATGAGAAAATTCAACCACATTTAAAAGATTGGACTTTAGATAGATTGCTAAAATCTGATCGCATTATTTTAAGAATGTCAACTTATGAATTGTTAAATAGTTCAACACCACAAAAAGTAATCATCAATGAAGCTGTGGAATTAGCCAAACAATTCAGTGATGATGATCATTATAAATTTATAAACGGTGTATTGAG
Source organism: Staphylococcus pseudoxylosus (assembly GCF_003697915.1). Lineage (GTDB taxonomy): Bacteria > Bacillota > Bacilli > Staphylococcales > Staphylococcaceae > Staphylococcus > Staphylococcus pseudoxylosus. The sequence goes on along the minus strand of NZ_RCVN01000001.1, from coordinate 25,987 downwards.
CAATATTGAATAAAAGAGTGATATAACATGGCAGAATATTTAAGTGTTTCTACACTTACAAAATATATAAAATATAAATTTGATCAAGACCCACATTTACAATCTGTGTTGATTAAAGGGGAACTTTCTAATTTTAAAAAACATAGTAGTGGCCATCTCTATTTTAACGTCAAAGACAACAATAGTGTTATTAGTGCCATGATGTTTAAAGGCAATGCTTCGAAAATTGATTTTGACCCTAAAGAAGGTGACGAGGTACTTTTAGAGGCACGTGTCTCCGTATACGAACGCCGTGGGAACTATCAAATTTATGTCAATAAAATGCATTTAGATGGTGTTGGTAATCTATATCAAAAATTAGAACAGCTGAAGAAGAAACTTACTAAAGATGGCTATTTTGATCAAAACAACAAGAAACCTATACCTAAGTTTCCTAAGAAAATTGCAGTGTTAACAGCAGGTACAGGCGCAGCCATTAGAGATATTCACACTACAATCAACAGTAGATATCCTTTAGCAGAACAAATACAAATCAATACGCTAGTACAAGGTGAACAAGCGAAAAACGATATTATAAAAAACATACAACATGCCGATGATATGGGTGTAGATACTATAATTATTGGACGAGGCGGAGGTTCTATAGAAGACTTATGGAACTTTAATGAGGAAGATGTAGTCAAAGCAATATACGCATGTACTACACCTATTATTTCAGCAGTTGGTCATGAAACGGATTTCACACTTAGTGATTTTGTTGCAGATGTTCGTGCAGCTACACCAACACAAGCAGCAGTTATGGCTACACCAGATCAATTTGAATTACGTCAATACTTGCAACAAACCAATTTGTCGCTTACTCGTTTTATAAAACAACATTTACAGCAACAAAGAAAGCATTTACAACATGTATCATCGTATTATAAATTTCAAACACCAACATTATTGTATGATCAACAAATTCAAAAACGTGATGATTTAGAAAAGCAACTTAACCTGTCGATGAATTTAACAATCAAAAATCATCAACAGCAATTACAATTATTGTTAAATAAGTTTAACCTTAAAGGTTTCAAACAAAATATCAATAGAGAACAAATAACAAATGCTCAAAAGCGTGATGATTTAAGTAAAGTCATGAATAACTTTATTCAAAATCAAAAAAATAATCTAGCTAGAAAATTAGAAAGTCTTAATAATTTGAGTCCTACAAATACGATGTTGCGTGGTTATACAATCGTTAATAAGGATGACAATGTTATTACAAGTACTAGTGATTTAGCTGAGAACGACAACATAGTATTAACAATGAAAGATGGCGTTGTTGATGCTCAAGTTAAGAAGGTAAGGTGTAATGATGAGTAATAGTAATACACAAAGTTTCGAGGAAATGATGAAAGAGTTAGAAAATATAGTGCAAAAACTTGATAACGAAAATGTATCATTAGAAGAATCTCTGAACTTATATCAACGTGGTATGAAATTATCAGCAACTTGCGATGAAACGTTAAAAGACGCTGAAAAGAAAGTCAACGAATTAATGGCAGATGAGCATACTGATAATAATGACGATGTCGTGAAGGAAGATAATGAAAATGAATAAAAAGATGGAAAACTTAACAGCGGAAGTTAACCAACTATTATCCGAGACGATCCCAAATTCAGATTTAAATACAAATTTAGAAGAAAGTATGCGTTACTCATTAGAAGCTGGTGGCAAGCGAATCAGACCAGTGTTATTACTATTAACGTTAGAGATGTTATCTAGTGATTATAAAGCTGGGCTTTCTTCGGCGCTTGGCTTAGAAATGATTCATACCTATTCTTTAATACACGATGATTTACCACCAATGGATAATGATGATTATCGCAGAGGCAAGCTTACAAATCATAAAGTGTTTGGTGAGTGGAAAGCAATCTTAGCTGGCGATGCACTTCTAACTAAAGCATTTGATATTATTGTTAATGATGAAGCAGTTGATGATACTGCTAAAATTAAGTTAATTAAGCGCTTAACTTTTGCTAGTGGTCATTTGGGTATGGTTGGAGGTCAAACTCTTGATATGCAAAGTGAAGGCGAAGGTGCCAAAGTGAATATCGACACACTCGAACAAATTCACAACGCTAAAACAGGTGCGTTACTTAAATTTGCAGTGATGGCTGCAGTAGATATTGCTAAGCCAGAACAAAGTGTTGCTAATGCATTAGAATCATTTAGCGAGCATTTAGGATTAATGTTTCAAATCAAAGATGATTTGTTAGATGTGTATGGTGACGAAGCGAAATTAGGTAAAGCCGTAGGCAGTGATATTGATAATGATAAAAGTACCTATGTATCACTATTAGGACAACAAGGTGCCGAAGATAAAATGACATATCATACACAAGAAGCTTATGAATGTCTAAATCAATTACCAGAACAGTACAATACAGAAAACTTGACTTATATTATTGAGTTATTTAATAATCGCGAATCTTAATGCGTTCTTGTTGAGAGCGAGAATGAGAAATCACTTATCTAATTTTGATTTCTGTTCCCGCTCTCTTTTTATTATGAAAAATGTATAATATACACTTCGTATATTTTGATATTAAACTTTATTTTGAAAACAAGGCCGATTTTTATATATTAGAAATTACATACTATTCAATAATTATTCATCACATTCATAATATACACCATGATTTACCGACCATTCAAATGTACTTTAAATTGTGATTTCACTTTTGATATGCAGAGTTATCGTTTTCAGATAAGTAAAATTCCAACTATCTTTAGTAGTAGTATTGATATGCATGTGTTAAAATAAATGTATAAATATTCGTTTATAGAGGTGCTATACATGGCTAAAAAATCAGTAAGACATATTAAAATTAGAGAAATAATTTCAAACGAAAAAATCGAAACACAAGATGAATTAGTAAAAAGATTAAATGAGTATGAGTTAAACGTTACTCAAGCTACAGTTTCTAGAGACATCAAAGAATTACAATTAATAAAAGTCCCCACACCAACAGGACAGTATGTTTATAGTTTGCCAAATGATAGAAAATATCATCCTCTAGAAAAACTGGGCCGCTATTTAATGGATTCATTTGTAAATATAGATGGCACTGGTAACTTATTAGTTCTAAAGACATTACCAGGAAATGCGCAATCAATCGGTGCAATCTTAGACCAAATTGATTGGGAGGAAGTTTTAGGCACTATTTGTGGTGATGATACTTGCTTGATTATCTGTAGAGATGAGTTAGCAAGTGAAAAAATTAAAACGCGCATCTTTAATTTATTATAAGTGTAAGGAAGTGTTAAAAAGGATGCTACAGACTTTATCTATCAAACAATTCGCTATCATTGATGAATTAGAAGTTCACTTTGGTGATGGATTAACAGTGTTAAGTGGTGAAACTGGCGCAGGTAAATCAATTATTATCGATGCCATTGGACAACTGATTGGTATGCGCGCATCATCTAATTATGTAAGACATGGTGAGAAGAAAGCTATTATTGAAGGTATATTTGATATTGATGAGAGTAAAGAAGCCATTTCGATACTTGAAGCTTTAGACATCGATATAGATGAAGACTTTTTATTAGTTAAAAGAGAAATTTTCAACACAGGTAAAAGTATTTGTAGGGTTAATAATCAAATAGTCACATTGCAAGATTTACGTAAAATTATGCAAGAGTTGTTAGATATCCATGGACAACATGAAACACAAACTTTATTAAAACAAAAATATCATCTACAATTACTCGACAACTATGCTGAAAATCAATATAAAAATTTACTTGAACAATACGTTACCACTTTTGATCAATATAAAGCTAAAAAGAAAGAGCTTGAAGATTTAGAATCTGCCGATCAAGCCTTATTACAACGTCTAGATTTACTAAAATTCCAGTATGAAGAAATACAAGAAGCAAACTTGGTCGACGGTGAAGTTTCGCAACTCGAATCAGACATTAAACGTATACAAAATTCAGAAAATCTAAGTTTAGCTTTAAATAATGCGCATCTTACTTTAACAGACGAGCATGCTATTACAGATCGCTTATATGAATTGAGCAATCAATTGCAATCCATAAGTGATATTCTACCGGAAAAATACGACACGCTTAAAGAAGAAGTCGATCAATTTTACTATACTTTAGAAGATGCTAAACATCAGTTGTATGATGAATTGACCAATACTGAATTTGATGAGCACTACTTAAATGAACTTGAAGCTAGAATGAATGTTCTGAATGATTTAAAAAGAAAATATGGTAAAGATATTACTGAATTAATTAAATATCAAGACAAATTAGAAAATGAAATTAATAAAATCGAAAACTACGAAGAAAGCACTTCACAGTTAAGACAAGAAATTGAAAGCTTATATGAAGATGTAATCAAACTAGGTACAGAATTATCCCGTGAACGTCGAATTGTGGCACAAACCCTACGCGATCATATCGTAGATGAAATTCAAAATTTACAAATGAAAGATGCTAATTTAGAAATTTCATTTAAACCTTTAGATGCTCCAAATCGAGAAGGTATTGAATTTGTAGAATTTTTAATCAGCCCTAATAAAGGAGAACCACTTAAAAGTTTAAATAAAATTGCTTCTGGTGGGGAATTATCACGTATAATGCTTGCCCTTAAAACGATCTTCGTTAAAACACGAGGACAAACCGCAATATTATTCGATGAGGTAGATTCTGGAGTTTCAGGACAAGCAGCACAAAAAATGGCTGAAAAAATGAAAGGCTTAGCTAAGCATATTCAAGTAATTTGTATCTCCCATTTACCACAAGTAGCATCAATGAGCGATCATCATTTATTTATCAGTAAAGATTCAGTAGATGACCGTACTACAACACACGTCAAAGAGCTTTCAGGCTCAGAGCGTATAGATGAAATAGCAAGAATGATTTCAGGAGCTAGTGTAACTGATATCACACGTCAAAATGCTAAAGAAATGATAGAACAAAATCAACTTGCCTAACGATGTACATTTTCAATAACTATTTATAGTGATATCAAGTATAGTCACTTTATAAAATGAGAAAGGTGTTGATTTTTATGCAATATCAACATTTAATTGATTCTTCATATAATTTAAAGGGTAATGTTGCTATTTTATATGCAAATGATGAAAAAATGTTATCCGTTATCATGAAAGCGCTCGTTTTGACAGAGATTGATGTATATTTATATGACACACAAGATCCTACAGAGATCATTCGCTCATTTGATATGGATCCACAATTACTCAATAGGATTCATATTCTTAATTTTAGTAACGACAACGAACTTTTTAAACAATGTGCTGATGATTTGTCTTCTGGTAAAGTATCAGTATTAGTCAAAGGTAATTTGATGTCATCAACATTATTATCCTTTGTACTGAGTAATAAAAGCTTTATTGCTAAACACGGTTTCTTAAATCACGTTGCATGTTTTAACGTGCCAACTTATCATAAAACATTGATGTTAAGTGATGTAGCATTAAATATTAATCCATCCGTTGAAGAAAAGAAACAAATTATTAATAATTTAACTGAATTTTCTAAAGCACTAGGCTATGACCAGTTTAAAGTTGGTATTCTTTCATCCGTTGAAAAACCTACTAAGAAAATCTTGTCATCTACGGATGCTGAAAAGCTCAAGAATATATTTAGTAGAACAACATCTGACTATTTATATGTCGATGGTCCATTAGCTTTTGATAACGCAATTAGCATGGAAAGTGTTATTAAAAAAAATATCAAGTCCCACGTAGCAGGTGATGTAGATGCATTATTAGTATCACATATAGATATTGGTAACGCACTATACAAATCTTTCACTTATTTTGCAGGTGCACGTGTAGCTAGTTTAGTCTTAGGAGCAAAATTCCCGATTGTATTGACTTCAAGGGCAGATACGAAACAAAATAAACTAGACTCATTATTATTAGCATTGAAAATATTAAATTAATAAATTAGTTATGGGATATAACCAGTTGTTCAAATTGTTTAATCCTATGGATGTGACTATCTAGAATATATAAATAAAAGAAGTTTTATTTTGCAAATTTCTTTACATCCCAGTTTACTAAATTGATTTCAAAAACAGGTTATTAATTTTATAATGTAAGAATTTGATGTAATATATAAGTAGATAATATAATTTATAAATATAATAAATCAGTTAGTGGTCCATAGCGTCTAACTATTATCGTAATTGATTTTAAGTATCAAGACTTAACATACAAAAGGTATGTTATTTTCAAGAAGAAGGTGCTACAATGACTCGAATTCTAGTTTTAAATTTAGGTAGTACATCATCAAAAATTGCAGTATATGAAGCGCATCAGTGTAAGTGGCATGACACGATTCGACATGATATACAACTTACGAATGCATCATTATTGGAACAAAAGCCATTAAGACTCAAAGAGATTATATACTCATTAAACCTTACATCAGATTACACAATTAAAAATTTTGATGCGATTGCATGTAGAGGTGGATTACTAAAACCAATGCAAGGTGGCGTTTATCATATAAATAATAAAATGTATGACGACCTTAAAGCATTTAAATATGGTGTACACGCATCTAACCTGAGTGGTATGATTGGTTATGAATTAGGAATAGAGATGAATATTCCCGCTTTTATAATCGACCCAGTCGTTGTAGACGAATTATTCGATATTGCAAAAGTTACAGGTTTAAAGGAAATTAAACGCCGTAGTATATTTCATGCATTAAATCAAAAAGCTGTTGCTAGGTTATATGCATCCTCGATTCATCAAGCATACGAAGATGTAAATGTTATCGTTGCACATATGGGTGGAGGCATAACGGTTGGCGCACATAAAAACGGGCAGGTAGTAGATGTAAACGATGGATTGTTAGGAGAAGGTCCTTTTAGTCCAGAGCGTGCCGGTTCTATGCCCAATGACCAACTCTATGAATTTGGATACAAACATAATTTCACACCACAAGAGATGAATCACTTTTTAAGTAAAAAAGGTGGTTTCATTAGTATGTTCAAAACAAATGATTTAAAATTATTATCGGATAAATATGATTCAAACTCCGAAGTCAAATTAGCGTTTGATGCATTAGCATATCAAGTTTCTAATGCTATTGGCGCTCGGTCAATTATTTTCCGCGGACAGGTAGATCAAATTATTTTAACGGGTGGTTTAAGCTACAATCATTTATTAGTTCAAAAAATAATATCATTCGTTGATTGGATTGCACCTGTAACAATTTATCCAGGAGAAAAAGAAATGGATACATTGGCATTACGTACATCAAACGTACTAGACGGAAAAGAAAAGGTTAAAGCTTATAGTTAGGAGTATTAATATGTCAGAAGAAAAATATGATTTAGTCATTCTTGGCGGAGGTACTGCGGGTTATGTATCTGCAATAAGAGCTTCACAATTAGGAAAGAAAGTTGCGCTAATAGAAAAATCGTTACTAGGTGGAACTTGTTTACATAAAGGATGCATTCCGACAAAAGCATTGTTAAAATCTGCAGAAGTTATGCGCACAATTACAAACGCAACTCATTTTGGTGTGGACGTTGATGGATTTAAATTAAATTTTACGCGAATACAAGAACGAAAAAACGAAGTAGTAAGCCAAATGTTTAGTGGTGTTAACCATTTAATGGAGCATAACAGTATCGATGTATTTAATGGGACAGGTAGGATATTAGGTCCTTCTATATTCTCACCACAAAGTGGCACGATTTCTGTAGAATACGAAGATGGTGAATCTGAATTAATCCCTAATAATAATGTTCTTATAACTACAGGATCACAACCTATGTCCTTACCTTTTTTATCGTTTGACCATAAAGTTGTGCTTTCTAGTGATGATATCTTGCAATTGGAACAATTGCCAAATAATCTAGCTATTATTGGTGGTGGCGTTATCGGTTTAGAGTTTGCTTCACTGATGACTGATTTTGGCGTCGATGTAACTGTAATTGAAGCTGGCTCACGTATTTTACCTACTGAAAGTAAAATGATTGCCAAGACTTTAAGAAATGAATTAACTGATAGAGGCGTCACATTTTATGAAAATACACAATTATCTGAGTCTGATATAACAGTCGGCGAAGATCATATTAATATCACATTAAATGACGAAATAATACAATTTGAAAAAGCATTGATATCTATTGGCAGACTGCCTAATACCGAAGATATTGGATTAAATAATACAAAGATTCAGTTAACAGATAAAAAGCATATCCGTGTTAATGAATATCAGCAAACTGATGATAAACATATCTATGCAGCCGGTGATTGCATCGGTAATTTACAATTGGCACATGTTGGCTCTAAAGAAGGCATGATCGCAATTGAACATATGTTTGATCAGGCACCACTTCCAATTGATTACAATAAAATGCCGAAATGCGTTTATACGCAACCTGAAGTGGCGAGTATTGGACTGAATATGGACCAAGCTAAATCTGAAAACATTAAAGCAAAAGCAGTTAAAGTACCTTTTAAAGCAATTGGTAAAGCAGTTATTGAAAACACCACTAATCAAAGTGGCTTTTGTGAAGTAATAATCGATCAAGAACAAGATACTGTGTTAGGACTTAATATGATTGGTCCCCATGTCACAGAATTAATTAACGAAGTGTCGCTATTCCAATTTATGAATGGTTCAACTTTAGAACTCGGCCTAACAACACACGCACATCCATCATTATCTGAAATATTGATGGAATTAGGATTGAAGGTTGAGAACAGATCGATTCACGTTTAATTTAGGAGGAAATAAGATGTTTGATTATAAATCAGTTGGACTAGAAGAGTCTGATTTAAAAGCAATGTATAAATGGATGGATTTAGGGCGTAAAATAGATGAACGTATGTGGCTATTAAACCGTGCAGGTAAAATTCCGTTTGTTATAAGTTGTCAAGGACAGGAAGCTACTCAAATAGGTATGGCGTATGCTATGCAAGAAGGAGATATTTCTTCACCTTATTATAGAGATTTAGCGTTTGTAACGTATATGGGTATGACAGCTTTAGATTCAATGTTAGCAGCATTTGGTAAACGTGATGATATTAGTTCAGGTGGAAAGCAAATGCCATCTCATTTTAGTAAACGTGAAAAAGGTATTTTATCTCAAAGTTCACCTGTTGGTACACAAATCGTACACGGTGTTGGGGCAGCTTTAGCATTGAAAATGGACAATAAACCAAATATTGCAATGGCTACAGTTGGTGAAGGTAGTTCTAACCAAGGTGATTTCCATGAAGGATTAAACTTTGCAGGCGTACATAAATTACCATTTGTTTGTGTTATTGAAAATAATAAATATGCCATTTCGGTTCCAGATTCGCTACAATATGGTGCCGAAAAACTATCAGACCGTGCTATTGGTTATGGTATGCATGGCGAACACGTTGACGGCAACGATCCAATTGCAATGTATAAAGTCATGAAAGAGGCTAGAGAACGTGCATTAAATGGTGGGGGTTCTACATTAATTGAAGCTATGTGTACAAGAATGACAGCCCATTCTTCAGATGATGATGATAAATATCGTACTAAAGAAGAACGTGAAGAATTAAAATCATTAGACTGTAATCTTAAATTTAAAACATTTCTTCTTGAGGAAGGCATTATAAATGAACAATGGTTAGAAAAAGTTGAAAGTGAACATAAAGAAATTGTAAACCAAGCAACTAAAGAAGCCGAAAAAGCACCTTATCCGTCTCCGGAAGAAACATATACACATGTTTATGAAGAAGGGAGTTTAGACAATGCCTAAATTAAGTTACTTAGAAGCAATCCAACAAGGACTCGATCAAGCAATGGAAAAGGACAACGACGTATTTGTATTAGGGGAAGACGTTGGTAAAAAAGGTGGCGTATTTGGTGTCACATTAGGTTTACAACAAAAATATGGTGAAGCACGTGTTTTAGATACGCCATTAGCAGAGTCAAATATCGTAGGTACAAGTATTGGCGCAGCCATGTTAGGCAAACGCCCTGTAGCTGAAATACAATTTGCCGAATATATTCTACCTGCAACAAATCAAATCATGAGCGAAGCAGCTAAAATGAGATATCGTTCAAATAATGATTTTCATTGTCCAATTACGATTCGTTCTCCATTTGGAGGTGGCATTCACGGTGCGCTTTATCACTCTCAAAGCGTGGAATCTGTATTTGCAAATACACCAGGACTCACAATTGTTATTCCATCCACGCCATATGATGCCAAAGGCTTATTATTAGCTTCAATTGAGTCAAATGACCCGGTATTATATTTCGAACATAAAAAAGCTTATCGCTTACTAAAAGAAGAAGTACCTGAATCGTATTATACAGTACCAATTGGTAAAGCTGATGTTAAGCGTGAAGGAGACGACATTACTGTATTTACTTATGGACTTTGTGTAAATTATTGTATTCAAGCAGCCGATATGCTATCAGAAGATGGCATTAATATAGAAGTTGTTGATTTACGTACAGTATACCCATTAGATAAACAAACTATTATCGAAAGAGCAAAACTAACAGGTAAAGTTTTATTAGTTACGGAAGATAATTTAGAAGGTAGTGTTATGTCTGAAGTAGCAGCTATAATTGCAGAAAACTGTCTGTTCGACTTAGATGCCCCAATAATGAGACTCGCAGGTCCTGATGTTCCAGCGATGCCATTTGCACCGACACTCGAAGACGAGTTTATGATTAATCCAGATAAAATAAAAATTAAAATGCGTGAACTCGCAGAATTCTAAGGAGGCACAATCATGGAAATAAAAATGCCTAAACTCGGTGAAAGTGTTCATGAAGGAACAATAGAACAGTGGCTTGTCTCGGTAGGAGATAAAGTTGAAGAATATGATCCATTATGTGAAGTAATTACAGATAAAGTCACTGCAGAAGTCCCTTCATCTTATGCAGGGACAATAACTGAAATAAAAGCCGAAGAAGGCGATACTATAGCTGTAGATGAAATTATTTGTCTATTAGATACTGGTGACGAACAAAATGAAACTGAACAAGAACAATCTACGAATAATCAATCTGAAGATGTTAAAAAAGACTTACAAAACAAGCAGTCAACAGGTGATAATAACATCCAAAATAATTCAGTTTCAACTACTGCTAATACTAAAGCAGACGGACCTAAAAACAATGGCCGTTATTCACCTGTCGTCTTCAAATTAGCTTCTGAAAATCAAATTGATTTAGATCAAGTTGTAGGTACAGGCTTTGAAGGTCGTGTAACGAAGAAAGATATAGAAAAAGTCATTAAAGAAGGTACAAACAAAGCACCTTCTACAATTGTAGCGCCAAAAGATTCTCCTAAAGTATCACAACAATCAGCGTATAATGATCCATCCCCAGGTTCATCAATACCAGTTAATGGCGTACGTAAACAAATAGCTCAAAATATGGTGAACAGTGTTAACGAAATTCCCCATGCTTGGATGATGGTAGAAGCAGATGCAACTAACTTAGTTAAAACACGTAATTATCATAAGAATAGCTTTAAAGAAAGTGAAGGCTATAACCTTACGTTCTTTGCATTTTTCGTTAAAGCAGTTGCTGAAGGATTAAAAGCTTATCCATTATTAAATAGCAGTTGGCAAGATTCTGAAATAGTGATGCATAAAGATGTTAATATCTCTATAGCAGTAGCAGATGAAGATAAATTATACGTGCCTGTAATTAAAAATGCTGATGAAAAGTCAATTAAAGGTATCGCTCGAGAAATTAACGAATTAGCGCAAAAAGCACGCAACAAGAAATTACGCTCAGAAGATATGCAAGGTGGTACTTTTACTGTAAATAATACAGGTACATTTGGTTCAGTATCTTCTATGGGTATAATAAATCATCCTCAAGCAGCAATATTACAGATTGAATCTGTGATTAAAAAACCAGTAGTTATTGATGATATGATTGCAATACGAAACATGGTTAACTTATGTATATCTATCGACCATCGTATTTTAGATGGTTTGCAAGCAGGTAGATTTATGAACTTCGTAAAAACACGTATCGAACAATACTCAATTGAACATACAAGTATTTACTAATTCACCTACAAATTAATAAAGTTGAGAAAATTTTAGGCTGAGACACAAGATATATGTCTCAGCCTAAAATTTTCGATAATTAATGTAGTTGTTCTGACTTTAAATAATAAGCTATAAATTAATTTTATTAGCAATATAAATAACGTAAAAATTAAGAATGGGCTTTCAAGTCTTTTTGAAAATATAAATTTTGAACAAGAAGAAGTAACTTATAATTAACCTAATAACTTTTATTTTGCGATATAACCTATGTCCAAAAAGCAAATATTCTTGAAAGTTTATTGAATCGTGTGTACACATGTTGAACAATTGAATATATATTAGTAGAATGAAGATATCAATTTGAAATGAAAGGTGAATTTATTATGGACTTAAACTTTGATTTATATATGACAGATGTCGTTAATCAAGCACGTAATGAAATTGAAGAAGCGGGTTACGAACAATTAACGTCTGCAGAAGAAGTAGATAATGTTTTAAAACAAGAGGGAACAACATTAGTAATGGTCAATTCTGTTTGTGGATGTGCAGGTGGTATTGCGAGACCAGCAGCCACGCATGCATTGCACTATGATAAACTACCAAATCGTCTTGTTACTGTATTTGCTGGTCAAGATAAAGAAGCTACACAACAAGCTAGAGACTATTTTGAAGGCTTTGCTCCATCAAGTCCATCGTTCGCCTTAGTCAAAGATGGTAAAGTCACAGAAATGATTGAAAGGCACCAAATCGAAGGCCATGATGTGATGGATGTGATTAATCAATTACAAAACTTATTCGACACTTATTGTGACGAAAAATAGAGGTCTTATTAGATGATGAGTTTAAATCCATATCGAATCGGATTTAGAACAATTAAGACTGCAGTTGGAATGGCGCTAGGAATCATAATTGCTAAATTAATGGGTTTAGATAATTTTGCTTCCAGTGCCATTTTAGTTGTTTTGTGCATCAAACATACTAAAGTGCATTCACTACAAGCAATTGTTTCTCGTTTTGTATCATGTCTTATGGTGCTAATTCTAGGTTCTGTTGCTTTTAGTATGTTAGGGCAAAGTGCGATTGTTTTAGGTCTAATTGTACTGTTTTTTATACCGTTAACAGTAGTATTTAAAGTACAAGAAGGCGTTGTAACCAGTTGCGTTATTTTATTACACGTTTTCAATGCATCAGTCATTGATTTGCAATTGTTTTACAATGAGATTCTTCTTTTAATCGTAGGTCTGGGTATTGCATTCTTAATGAATGTTATTATGCCTAGTTTAGATAATAATTTAAAACATTATAAACAAGAAATTGAACAACAATTCACTTATATTTTTGAACAGTTTAGCAATACATGTACAAAGCCAAACAATAATGTGAATATAGCTTTTGACGAATTAAAATATACGATTCGCAAAGCAAAATCCATCGCTTTTAGAGATGTTAAAAATCATTTTGTTAGAAATGAAAACTCTTATTACCATTATTTTGATATGCGTGAGGAACAATTAGAGCTTTTACGTCGAATGTCTGCAATCATTGAAAACATTGAAACTAAAGACTGTTTATTGTCTAAAATATCTAATTTGTTTGCAGAAGTCGCTACCAATGTAAATAGCAATGATTACACTGTGCTACGTCTACACTCATTATATGAGATAAGGTTAGAATTAAACAAATTAGAATTGCCAACTTCGCATGAAGGGTTTAGAACGCGTGCGAATCTATTACAATTATTGAATGAATTAGAAGCATATTTAGCTGTTAAATCACAATTTGGTTCATTACGTCTACACAGCGATCAAAAACCTGTAGCAACATAAAAAGCTCACACATAGTATGAGAGCGGTTTGAGTTTATACACTCAGCCTTGTACCTATACTATGTGTGAGCTTCGTTTATTTTAAGAGATTGATATACAACATTTAAACTTATACTTAATTAATGATTAATTCACTAGTGGAACGACACTTGTTAATATTAATGCAAGTACAACAGCTACTAACATTACTACGATAATAACTCTCAATACTTTATTATTGTTCAACGTATATTCCTCCAAATCATTGAAAATAGGATTAATCTGTATCTGTTCATTTATAACATTTAACCAACTATATTCAAATTTAAATTAGTTTTATATTGTCATTATAGCATATGATTAGTCTGAACACAGAGTCATATTAGTTTTACTACAATATATATTTCGTTAAACTAAACGAGGAGACACATAAATATAAGAATGGGGAATTATAAATGATAAATAAACAACGACTTATTGATACTTTCTTAGAATTAGTACAAATCAATTCTGAGAGTGGTAAGGAACAAGCCATACAACAATTCCTTAAATCCAAATTTGAAGCTTTAGACGTTATTGTAGAAGAAGATAATGCAAGCATTAATGAAAATTTGGGCGCTAATAATTTAGTTTGCACATTAAAAGCAACAGAAAATATGAATGATGTAGATAAAGTATATTTTACAAGTCACATGGACACAGTAACGCCAGGTGAAGATATTAAACCCCAAATTAAAGATGATGGCTACATATATTCTGATGGAACTACGATTTTAGGTGCTGATGACAAAGCTGGGTTGGCATCTATCTTAGAACTTGTACAAACAATAAATGACAATAAATTATCACATGGTCAAATCCAATTCGTTATAACAGTGGGCGAAGAATCTGGATTGGAGGGAGCAAAAGCTTTAGATCATACATTATTGGATGCTGATTACGGTTATGCAATTGATGCAAGTGTTGATGTAGGCAAGACAGTAACCCACGCTCCTACACAAATGAAAGTTAATGCGACAATATATGGTAAAACAGCACATGCAAGCACACCTAATAAGGGCATCAGTGCAATTAATATAGCTGCAAAAGCCGTAAGTGAAATGAAGTTAGGTCAAATTGATGCGTATACGACTGCTAATATCGGTCGCTTTGAAGGGGGTTCTGCTACAAATATCGTTGCAGATAAAGTTACGCTTAAAGCTGAAGCGCGATCACATTCTGAGTCAAGTATACAAGCCCAAGTAGAACATATGCAGTCTGTTTTTGAAGAAACCGCTCAAAAATACGGCTGTACTGCTGATGTTGAAATAATTAAAAGTTATCCTGGCTTTGAAATTGCAAATGATGCACTAGTAACCAAAGTAGCTAAGTCAAGTGCTGTCGCTTTAGGATTAGCTCCTGAGGCTGTGATTGCTAGCGGTGGATCGGATGGCAACATCATCAATCAATTAGGTATACCAACTGTAATTTTAGGCGTAGGGTATGAAAATATCCATACGACTGATGAACGTATGCCTATTAGTTCATTAAATCTGTTAGCAGAACAGTTAATAAAGATTGTTGAAATAATTAGTCAGAAATCTTAAAACTGATTAAGTGAATATTCTTACGTCTTTATGATACAATATACTAGAAAACTTTAATAAGAGAGGTTAGTAATATGACACAACAAATTGGTGTAGTAGGTTTAGCCGTAATGGGTAAAAACCTTGCTTGGAATATTGAATCACGTGGATACAGCGTTTCTGTTTTTAATCGCTCATCTGCAAAAACGGATGAAATGGTTACAGAATCTGAAGGTAAAAACATACATCCAACATACTCTATAGAGGAATTTGTTAATTCTCTAGAAAAACCCCGCAAAATTTTATTAATGGTAAAAGCTGGACCTGCAACAGATGCAACAATTGATAGCTTATTACCATTATTAGATAACGATGATATCTTAATTGATGGTGGTAATACGAACTATCAAGATACAATTAGACGTAATAAAGCACTTGCTGAAAGTGGTGTTAACTTTATCGGAATGGGTGTATCTGGTGGTGAAGTTGGTGCATTAACTGGTCCTTCATTAATGCCAGGCGGTCAACAAGACGCATTCGATAAAGTAAGTCATATTTTAGAATCAATCTCAGCCAAAGCTGATGACGGCGCTGCTTGTGTCGCTTATATCGGTCCTAACGGTGCGGGTCACTACGTAAAAATGGTGCACAATGGCATTGAATACGCAGATATGCAATTAATTGCAGAAAGTTATGCAATGATGAAAGATTTACTAGGTATGTCTCATGAAGCAATTTCAAAAACTTTTAAAGATTGGAATGCTGGAGAATTATCTAGTTATTTAATCGAAATTACTGGTGATATCTTTACTAAATTAGATGAAGGTAAAGACGAAGCTTTAGTTGAACAAATTCTAGATACTGCCGGCCAAAAAGGCACAGGTAAATGGACATCAATCAACGCTTTAGAATTAGGTATTCCTTTAACAATTATTACTGAGTCAGTATTTGCTCGTTTTATCTCTTCAATAAAAGAAGAGCGTGTTAATGCTTCTAAACAATTAAATGGCCCAAGTGCTAAATTCGAAGGAAATAAAGATGAGTTCCTTGAAAAAATTCGCAAAGCATTATATATGAGTAAAATTTGTTCATATGCACAAGGTTTCGCTCAAATGAGAAAAGCTAGTGAAGATAACGAATGGAATTTAAAACTAGGCGAATTAGCTATGATTTGGCGTGAAGGTTGTATTATTCGTGCACAATTCTTACAAAAAATCAAAGAAGCATATGATAATGATACTGAATTACAAAACTTATTATTAGATCCATACTTCAAAGATATTGTAACGAATTATCAAGATGCATTACGTGATGTTGTTGCAACTGGTGTTCAAAACGGTGTACCAACACCTGGTTTCTCTGCAAGTATTAACTATTATGATAGCTATCGCTCAGAAAACTTACCAGCTAACTTAATCCAAGCTCAACGTGATTATTTTGGCGCACATACTTATGAGCGTAAAGACCGTGATGGTGTATTCCATACACAATGGATTGAAGATTAAGATTAACGCTTGATTACATTTTATAAAAATGAACTACCCGTAACCAGAGACATATGTCTTTAGTTGCGGGTAGTTTTTGTATCTTGCAAATCTTGATAAGTCAACAAACCATCCAATTTGTGCAAGCGTTTGCACAAATTCTTTGACATGCTAAACACCTTTAATTATTATAAGAGTTAGTAACATAAAGTATCATTTTGAAACTAAATAAAGGATGACGTTTATGGTCACAATTAAAGACATTGCACAAGCAGCAAATGTTTCAGCTTCAACTGTTTCGAGAGTCATTCGTGGTAATCCAAGAATTAGCATGCATACACGTGAAAAAGTAAAGGCAACTATGAAAGCTTTGAATTATCAACCAAACCAAGCGGCGAGAACGTTAGCTACAAAAGAGTCAAATACAATCGGTATTATACAAAAGTCTGCTTCTATTGAAGAAAGTCAAAACCCATTTGTATTAGATGTACTTTCGGGTATTTTTAGTGAATGTAAAAAACATGGTTATTCCACAATTTCAACTACAAATGGTGAAACTATTGGGATAGAACTAGAAGTTCAGGAAATGATTCATTATCATTCTGTTGATGGTTTTATAGTCCTTTATTCTAAAAAGGATGACCCTATCATTGATATATTAAAGGCACATGCTATGCCATATGTAATTATTGGCAAGTCTTTAACAAATGATGACATCATACATATAGATAATGACAATGTAAGTGCAGCGCAGTCATTAACACGTCTCTTAATTGATAAAGGACATAATAAATTTTTATTTGTAGCAGAAACTGGCGACTATGAAGTTGTAAAAGATAGGATAGCTGGCCATCTAAACGCTATAGAACAAGCTGGCTCAGTTACAGAAATTGTATATTTTGATAAAAATCGCCAGTATATTAGGTCATTTTTTCAAGAGCTCATTAAACATCGTACATTACCTACTGTCGTAATTACATCCGACACATTACTGAACCATCTAATATTGAGTATTTTTTATGAATTAAAGTTGCATATTCCTGCAGACATTCAAACGGCAACATTTAACGATTCTTATTTAAATGTATTTGCATCTCCACCACAAACAACGGTGAATATCTATCCAAAATCACTTGGTGAAGTAGCAGCTGAATCAGCTATAAATGTAATACAAGGGCACGATATAGTAGATTTTAATAAATTAATACAAACATCAATTATTGAACGTGATTCAACGACCACAATTCAGGAGGTATAGTATGAACAAACAATGGTGGAAAGAAGCAGTAGCGTACCAGGTTTATCCGAGAAGTTTTAATGATGCTAATAATGATGGTATCGGTGATTTACCTGGTGTTATCGAAAAGTTAGATTACTTAAATGAATTAGGGATTGATGTGATATGGTTAAGTCCTATGTATAAATCTCCTAATGACGATAACGGTTATGACATTAGTGATTATACAGATATTATGGATGAATTTGGAACAATGGACGATTTTAATTCATTGCTTGAAGGAGTTCATCAACGTGGCATGAAATTGATTCTTGATCTTGTTGTTAATCATACGTCTGATGAACATCCATGGTTTATAGAATCCAAATCCAGTAAAGATAATCCTAAACGTGATTGGTATATATGGCAAGAATCAAAACCTGATGGATCAGAACCTAATAATTGGGAAAGTATATTTAATGGTTCTACATGGGAGTATGATGAAACAACAGGTGAATATTACTTCCACTTATTTAGCAAAAAACAACCAGACTTAAATTGGGACAACGCAGAGGTTCGTAATGCTATTTTTGAAATGATGAATTGGTGGTTTGAAAAAGGAATTGATGGTTTTAGAGTAGATGCTATCACTCATATTAAGAAATCGTTTGAAGCAGGAGATTTACCTGTTCCAGAAGGCAAAACTTATGCCCCTGCATTTGATGTGGATATGAATCAACCTGGGATTCAAACTTGGTTACAAGAAATGAAAGAAAAATCATTGAGTCGGTACGATATAATGACAGTCGGTGAAGCAAATGGTGTAAACCCGGAAAATGCAGTGGAATGGGTAGGGGAAAATGAAGGAAAGTTTAATATGATATTCCAATTTGAGCATTTGGGCTTATGGAATACTGGTGATTCTAAATTTGACGTCAAAGCCTATAAAGATGTTCTTAATAGATGGCAGAAACAATTAGAGCATATAGGATGGAATGCATTATTTATAGAAAACCATGACCAACCCCGTCGTGTATCAACATGGGGAGACGATCAAAATTATTGGTATGAATCAGCTACAAGCCATGCTACTGTTTATTTCTTACAACAAGGCACGCCATTTATTTATCAAGGGCAAGAAATTGGTATGACAAACTATCCTTTTGAAAGTGTAGAAACCTTCAATGATGTTGCAGTAGTTAACGAATATAATATTGTTAAATCACAAAATGGAGATGTTTCTGCATTATTGGAAAAACATAATATGGAAAACAGGGATAATTCAAGAACACCAATGCAATGGAATGATCAAACAAATGGTGGTTTTTCAGAACATAGTCCTTGGTTTCCTGTAAATCCAAATTATAAAACAATTAATGTTGCCAATCAGCAACAAGATCCAAACTCAATATTAAATTTTTATAAATCATTAATTGTTTTAAAAAAATCTGATGATATTTACACATATGGTACATTCGACTTAGTTGATAAGCATAATGAACAAGTATTTGCTTATACTAGAACATTAAACAATAAAAAAGTACTAATTGTAGGTAATTTAACAAATCAAACTGCTACGTTTAATTATGATGGCCCAGTCAATGAGAATGATATTTTACTTCATAATTATAAAGATGAAGCAATAGATATTAATGCAATCAAACCTTTTGAAGCATTTGTTGTCTCTATATAAAAACTAACGTTTAAGAAATGAATAGACCGACAATTGAAAAATTCTAATAAAAAAAGTACAGGTTAACGACATCTAATTTTTAATAAGATAAACGTCAACCTATACCAATATTTATATTTTAATTATATTCAATACAGCTTCTGAATGGATTTTGAATTTAAATTTTTACTAACTTTAAGAAACTACCAAAATATATTCTTTTTTAAACTTACTGCCAGCAAAACGACTGTTTTTGTTGGCAGTTATTCATTTATACTCTCTAGATAGGCTTTTTGCATCAATACAACAAACGTGCAATCGTTCTTCGTAATGACACTACTTAAAAATCATCTGTTATATATTGTTCTTGATCAACAGGCATCCATAATTGAACTTTGGTGAATGGATCGTCAAATGAAATATCAAAAGGATAAATTTCCACGTAAAGACTATTATGTTCGTATGGCAAAGTCATCTGTAAGCTAGTTTCAATATAATACCAAGCTTCATTTACTACGTAATCGAGTTCTCCTTGCAAATTGAATTTTGCATATTGTCTTTCTGGTAAAAAACGACTTTCTAAATGAGCAGGGTATCTTTCACTTGGAACACCAACAAATATTTCCATACCTTCATCTAGTGGACAGTTAACGACAAACAATTCATGGGGGCTAATATCATTATAGCGTTGAAGCTCAGTTATTTTCCCTTCATTTAGTAAATCGTCTAAAAAATCTGGCACTTTAAATGGATTTTCTAAATGTTCTGAATCAACAAACTGAGCATACCCCACTAATGAAATACCTTGTGTATCCTCTAAACGATAAGCATTTGGCGGTTTTTCTGTTGTTGTAAGTTTGATATAAAGTCGAGCTTGCATCTTTAATTCATCACGCTTTGTATTTACTTGTATAGGTGAGACACCATGAAAATCGCTAAAGTCATTTGCAAAATCATTTGTGTTAGCATAATTATACTTTTTTGCAACATCTACTAATCGACTTGATCCACTGATAATGTCTTTTGCTGCCAAAGTCATTCTACGAGCTCTAGCATATTCAGTGGGGGATTGACCAACTATCATTTTAAAAGATTGATCAAGATGATAAGGTGAAAGACCAACGTAATCACTGAGTGATTGCAAATGAAAAGGCTCTAGCAAATGATCCTCAATATAAACAATTGCCTGTTGTATTTGCTTGATAACGTCCAAAACTTTCACTCCTAATTTTCAATTAACTACTTTTCACTTTTCAAACCATTTTAATGCTATATCTACATGTTTTGCATATTTACTAATTAAGTATATTCTACATCATTTTCGTTCCACTTACATCTAAAAAATAATTAATAGGGTAAAATGTAAATAACTGGTTTTAATCTACTGTTTTACTTCAACAAATTAAATAATAACACAAAAAAGATATAAGAAAAAAGAGAGCGAAACTGAAATCAAATATTTATAATTGATTTCACGTCATGCTCTCTTAATATAAATCTGTTAGTAATCAAAAATGAAGTAGTTAAAATAGGTCACTCAGTACATCGAAACTTAATAACTAGATAATAAAGCTTTTATATAGCAACTATATATTCAAACCACGTATTTTTCACTTAATTATTAATGAATATCGTCCCACCAATGGAAACCATCTCTACTTAATAGTAAATCACTTTCCAATGGACCATTTGAACCTGCTTCATAGTTAGGGAATTCTGGTTCGTTTTGATTCCATTCTTCTTGTATAGCATCTACAAATTTCCAAGTCGATTTTAGTTCTTCCCAATGAGTAAAGTTTGTGGCATCTCCATTTAAACAATCAAAGAGTAAGTTTTCATATGCATCTACTGTATTCATCTTATCTTGAGCACTCATAGCGTAAGATAATTGCACAGGTTCAGTTTCAATACCTTGGACATTTTTCTTCGCATTTAAATGTAGTGATACGCCTTCATTAGGTTGGATATTAATAACAAGTAAATTAGAATCTAATTTTTTATCTGTTTCATAATATAAATTCATAGGTACTTCTTTGAATTCAACGACTACTTGGATCGTTTTGCTCTTCATTCGTTTACCAGTTCTAATATAGAACGGTACGCCAGCCCATCTAAAGTTATCGATCGTTAATTTCCCTGATACAAATGTAGGCGTTGTAGAATCTTCAGCTACTCTATCTTCATCTCTATATTTAGGAACTTTTTTACCATCAATTATACCCTCGTCGTATTGTCCACGGACAAAGTTATGGCGTACTTCTTCTGTTTCAAGTTTACGTAATGACTTTAATGCTTTAACTTTTTCGGCTCTGATGTCTTCACTATTTAAGCTGATTGGCGCTTCCATCGCAAGTAGGGCAACCATTTGTAACATATGGTTTTGTACCATATCTTTTAGCGCACCACTAGATTCGTAATAACCGCCTCTGTCTTCAACACCAAGCACTTCAGAAGATGTAACTTGAATATTAGAAATATATTTATTGTTCCACAGAGGTTCAAACATTGCATTGGCAAAACGTAAAACTTCAATATTTTGTACCATATCTTTACCTAAGTAATGATCGATACGATAAATTTCTTCTTCTTTAAATGAACGACGTAATTGCTCATTTAATTTTTCAGCTGATGCTAAATCTGTACCAAATGGTTTTTCAATAACAAGGCGTTTGAAGCCTGTTGTATCTGTTAATCCAGATGATTTCAAATAATCTGAAATTACACCAAAGAATTTAGGTGCCATTGCTAAATAAAACAGTCTATTGCCTTTTAGCTGGAATTCACTATCAAGCTTATTACTTACTTCTAGTAATGATTGATAACTCGCTTCATCACTAACATCATGCTTATGATAAAAAACGTGTTCCATAAATTTATCTAAATGTTTTGTATCTTTAACATGTTCTTGTATTGATGACTTCACTTGATTACGGAAATCATCATTTGTTAAGTCTCTTCTACCAATACCAATTATAGCAACTTGCTCATTTAAATTTTCTTGTTGATATAAATGGAACAATGACGGGAATAATTTTCTATGACTCAAATCCCCAGTTGCACCAAAAATTGTTATTAAGCATGGAATGTCTTTATTTTTAGTATTCAAGATCAAAACCTCAATTCTTTTTATAAATCTGTATTTATTATAGAACAATAATCAAACATGTTCCTACCATTTTGCTTGAAAGAATTTATTTTTAATATATTTTTTATTCTTTTCTGTGATAAAATGTGAACAAGAAGAGGAGGCATATGCATGGAAATCACATTTTTTGGTACGAGTGCTGGTCTACCAACAAAAGAACGTAACACACAAGCTATCGCTTTAAATTTGGAACCATACTCCAATAGTATTTGGTTATTTGATGTAGGAGAAGCTACACAACACCAAATCTTGCATCACTCTATAAAATTAGGTAAAGTTGATCATATTTTTATAACGCATATGCATGGCGATCATATTTTTGGCTTACCCGGTTTATTAACAAGTAGATCTTTTCAAGGTGGCGAAGGAAAACCTTTAACTGTCGTCGGACCAAAAGGTATAAAAGCATTTATAGAAACAACTTTGCAATTGTCTGAATCGAAATTAAATTATCCAATTACATACATAGAAATAGAAGACCATTTATCATATCAAAATAATGGTTTTAATGTGGAAGCACATATGTTAAAACATGGTATACCGTCATTTGGTTATCGTATTGAAGCACCTTATACATCTGGAAAAATTGATGTAGCTGCCCTTAAAGAAATAGGTCTTGAGCCAGGACCTAAATATCAAGAAGTTAAAAACAATGAAACTTTTGAGTATAATGGCCAAATTTATACTTCGAAAGACTTTAAAGGAGAAGCAACCAAAGGACCTGTTATAGCAATTTTTGGCGATACAATGCCATGTAACAATGAAGCAGTTATTGCAGATAAAGCAAATGTTATGGTCCATGAAAGTACATATATTGAAGGTGATAAATCTTTAGCAAATAATTATCATCACAGTCACATCGAAGACGTGTTTGACTTAATAGAAACAGCACAAGTGGAATATAGTTTAATCACACATTTAAGCAATCGATATACTCTCGATGAAATAGAGGATATTAGTTTAGCACTTAAATCTAAACCTTCAACACCACCATTTACTTTCGTTAAAGATTTTGATTCTTGGACATTTTAATTACTCACTTAAATTAAAAAATGTGGTTAAGACATTTCTTCTGTCTTAACCACATTTTTTATAAATTATTAACAAACGTCAATTAAGCTAAATTTGAATTATTCCTCGTCTTGGTTTGATAATTCAACACTTCGGTTGACTGCTGCTCTTAAACAATCTTCAAAGATACTTTCTAAGTCATGTTGACTTAATGCATTTAAGCCAGCTTGTGTTGTACCACCTTTAGAAGTTATGTTCTTTCTTAGCTGTTCCATGCTTAATTCTGAGCGTTCAATCATTTTACTTGTTCCAATAATTAAATTACGTATAGATTCTTCGACTTGAGCTTTTTCAAGCCCTAGTCTAGTCCCAGCAGTGACATATTGTTCAAAAACATGATATAAAAATGCTGGTCCGCTTCCAGTAATAGCAGTCACTTGATGTAAATTATCTTCAGAGACTTCTATCGCTGAACCGAATGCATTAATTAAACTATCAACTTCTTCTTTTGATTTTGCTCCAAAGTTACTAGAAAAACTAATACCTGTTACAGAATGACCGACGTGAGCATTCGTATTTGGCATAATACGTGCAACTGGGCTGTTAAAATCTAATTTTTCACGAATATAACTAATTGGTAAACCAGCCATAATTGATATGAATTTATTATTTTCAACAATATACGGTTTGATTCTTTCTGCTAAATCATCAAAATCATAAGGTTTTGTTCCTAAGAAAACATAATCTGCATCCTTTAATAAAGCTTCATCATCATAGCTGTAATTGACACCTAATTCATCAGCGTATTCTTTTAAAGCAACTTCATTTGAACGATTTGTTAAATATATATCGTTAGAATCAATAACATTGGAATTAACGATACCTGTAAAAATTGCATGTGCCATATTTCCGGCACCATAAAATACTAGTTTCATGTGAACATTTCACTTCCTCTAAGTTTTTATGTATCCATACTAACATAGTTTTAACATATGGCTAATATTTATAGATGACACATATAAATATTTTCATTTATACTAGAATTAAATTAACAAAGGGTAGGGATGTCTATATGATTGGCAAGCATTATGTGTTAACTGGAGGGACAAGTGGGTTAGGTCAAGCTTTATTAGAACTATTATTAAACAAACAAGTGCATGTAACCGTGCTAGCGCGAAATCCACAAAAGATAGCAAATAAGTATGGTACTTCATTATTAACAGTCTTAAAATGTGATTTACAGTCTCAAGAACAAATTTTAAATCTCAAAAATCAATTTAATGGCAAAACAATTGATGGTATTATCTATAGTTCAGGGTTAGGCTACTTTAAATCTATAGAACAACATTCAACAGAGGAGATGCTTGATACTTATAACTTAAATGTAGTTAATTTCAATACATTATTAACTACATTACAACCATTTTTTAGTCACTTTCCTACAATCGTTGGTATTGGTAGTCAATCTGCATTTTTAACACAAGCTTATGCCGCACATTACGGGGCCAGTAAAGCAGCATTTAATCAAGTGCTAAATGCATTACGTATTGAAAAAACGAATTATCATGTATTAACAGTTAATACTGGACCAATAGCTACGCCGTTCCACGAGAAAGCTGACCCATCATTAGCCTTTGCTCAAAAATATAAAAGCATCATGCTTGATCCTTATGAATTAGCGCATAAAATTATAAAAGGGATGCTCAGTACCAAACAAGAAATCAATGAACCTAAATGGATGCATTTATTTTTACGAATATACCAAATAGCACCACGATTCGTCGAAAAACACTTCACATTCCTGTTTAAAAACAAAATGTAAAGTCCCACTCTCAATTTATTGAGTTAGTGGGACTTATGCATGAGCGTATGCTCAGGTAAACCTTTATACCACTCTCTAAAGAGCCACTTCTTGTAGGAATTAGTGGCTCTTACGCCTGAGTACGTACTCAGGTGTTCCGCTTTTTAAGAGCTAGTGGTTCTTATGCATGAGCGTATGCTCAGGTAAACCTTTATACCACTCTCTAAAGAGCCAC
>NZ_RCVN01000019.1 GCF_003697915.1 Staphylococcus pseudoxylosus | reverse complement strand
ACATGGCAATGAATGAGCAAATGGGATACATGAATAACAACATGAATCAACAAGACATGGCAATGAATGAGCAAATGGGACACATGAATAACAACATAAATCAACAGAACATGGCAATGAACGAGCAAATGGGACACATGAATAACAACATGGGTCAACAGGACATGGCAATGAACGACCAAATGGGGCAAACAACTATGATGCCATATTATAATTATGATGGATATACAACATATGATGGACAATTTACTCAAGCATATGATTTTGTAAGCGCATTACAACACGACAACGTTATGATTGATGGTTATAAAGTTAATACAGCTGCATCTGATAAAGATGTTGTATCAAGTAAAGCAGTTTATGACTCAATGATCGATATGAATAAAGATGGACAAGTAATTCATATAACTTTTGAAACGAAACCAGATACGGTAAGTAAAGAAATGTTTGAAAAAGCACATATGACTAATCATATGGTGGATGAAGGCACGACAACGGATGGCTCATATATGACTTACGAAACCAATAACGGTATGTATCAAGCTTTCTTCGATAAGCATGGCTATTTAATGAAAGTAATGATTCGTTAATTTATATATGAATAAAGGCATAAAAAAAGCCCCAATTTTAAGGGGCTTTTTTTTAGTGATATTATTGTTTAATGTTTGAGGTCTTGTAATATCTTTTTTGCATATTCGTGATCATCGTGATCGTATTTTTGGCCTTTATAATTTTGTGGTTCATTTATACCAGTAAGTAAAATGATCTCATTATTTTTATCTGTTGCCTGTAGAAGTGATTTTATGCCTTCTTTCCGTGAAGCACCACGCAAAACATTGCTCGTTCTATAGCAATCTGGTAAATGCTTAAACATAAAGCGAAGGATTTTTTCTGGGTCTTCATATCCTACTTGTTCTGCAGCAATCATCAATTTATGAATACCCTGAGGTAATGTATCTACGGTCAATTTTATTTTATCTAAACCTCTCAATCCTATGCCTGTAACCATTGTATTTAAGCGCTTATTAATACTTTTACTATAATTCAAAGCGTTATTTATAGATTCTTTAATGGCCAAAGCAGTGTGTGCAAAATCCAATATAATCGTATAAGCATCTATTTCTACTATTTGAAAGCGATGTAATGGTGGATTAATTGTGGAAGCAACTTTAACGATTTTCTTTGAATCAAAACCTAGTTTATCCAAAGCGAATATACTTGTGGCTAAGTTTATAAAGTTATGCCCACCTTTAAATCTAGGTACGATTGTATATGCATCATTGTTAATCTCTATATCCAAAGCGTCATTAGTAATATGATATTGATAATATGCGTTTTGTGTAGTAGAAAAATGCCGTTCGTCTTTTAAAATAGTACGATATTCTGCCGTATCTAAATTGACTAAATTTAGTGAGCTTAATCTATCTAGTCTTAATTTAGCTTTTAAATAATTAGTCATAGTTCCGTGATATTCTAGATGTTCTGGACTGAAATTAGTGAAAACGGCTAAATCATTTTTGATAAAATCTGTCCGTCTTTGATCCAAAGCTATAGAAGTAGCTTCGTAAACGATATAATCATAATTTTCGTTATAAAAGTAATTTATAATCTCAGCCATTTCAAAATACATTGGTGTAGTTTGAGTTGAATGCTTAAAGTTAAGTTTATTATAATTCCCGTCGTATATTCCCATCGTACCTATAATAGCCACTTTTTTATCAAGTTGTGTAAGTAAATTACCGATCATATGACTTGTTGTCGTTTTACCATTTGTACCTGTAACAGCGATGAAATTCATATGTTCAATTGCTCTTTTATAAAATAATTTGACTAAGTTATTAGCTACTTCTGGAAAATCTGTTATATAAATCATAGGCATATGATATACTAAATGGCTAAATTTAGAGGGGGACGCATCTGTAATCACAAGCAAAGGATTCATCTCATTAGCACATTGAGCATAATATGTTACATTTTCTGAATCTTTTAGCATAAATAGGGTAGCTTGGCTTATATCTTGGTACATTGAAGTAACTTTTTCACAAACGACTTCTGAATCTAATTTTACACATTTTGAAGATTCGACTGTATTTTGCTTAATGACTGACAAGATATCTTTAACGGTTATTTTCATAGTTTGTATCCACCTTTTCTATTCAGTTTCTAATCGTACAAATATAATCAGTGTCTTATTAAAAATGTAATTAAGAGATATACGTATAAAAATTAAAAAAGGATCACATAAATTAGTGATCCTTTCAGATAATTTTATTAAACTTCTTTACTAGCCATGATCATTTGTCCTTTAGGTTCTGCGTTGTTTGGTGAAGGTTCTAAGGTGATTGCAATGGTATCATTTCTGTCTACATCGATGTCATTTAAGTCGAATACGACCATACCTTTGTTATTTTTAGTTGCGAATGTTCCTGCGGGATGCGGTTTGTCATCTTTAATGACCCAAACTTGATAAACTTCATTACCTGTTGTAGCTTCAATATCATTAGCTTCGACCATTAACTTATTATTAGTTTTGCTATTAGATACATAAGCTTGACCTTGTGTTTTTTCTTCATTCATAGATTTCAAATTGATGGCGTGTGTATCATTGGTATTAATCAATGGTGACGATTGTTTCTGTGATTCTTTGTGGTTAAAATATTGAACGCCATTTCCAATCAGTGATAACAGTAATAACGCCGCCATAATCCCTATAGAAAATCGTTTAACCCATGTATGCTTAGTTTGCTTATAATCACTTTGTTTATATTGCTGTGATTCATTTGAATTTTGGGTAACACTTTTATGCAAAGGCATAGCGTCTTGACTGTGGTCGTTTGATTGATTCTGTTGGTTTTCATGATCTTCATTAATAACTGCGTCTAATATTCTTTGCTTCATACCCGTTGGAGGTTCAACTTCTTTATTACTATAAGGAAGCGTATCGTGAAGAATATTAATGGCGTTTAAAGCTTCATCACTTTCAGAAGATGAATGTAATGCTTTTTCAATTTCTTCTTTTTCGTATTCATCTAAATTGTCATTAAAATAATCGTATATTTTATCAACTTTTTTATCATTCATTTTCTTCACGCTCCCTTCTTGAAACTTTTTTAAAGTAGTTATTTAAATGTTGTATTGATAAGCGAAGTCTGCTCTTTACAGTGCCTAAAGGTGTGTCCAATTTATGTGCAATCTCTTGTTGGCTTAACCCTTTATAATAAAATAGAGCAATGATATCTTGTTGATCTTTATTTAAATATGAAATCATTTTTTGAATGTGTTCTGAACATTCTTTATCTAATAAATCATACTCAGGTAAGCCACTCAGTTGTAGTCCTTGAAATTCCTCGTTGAATTCACTTTCTGTGATTTTTCGCTTTCTTACAATATCAATTGCTCCATTACGACATAGTGTAATGAGCCAAGTTGATAATTTACCTTTTTCAGATTTGAAAATTGCTTTTTGATGCCAAATTTTCATAAAAATATCTTGTAAGATTTCCTCACTAGATTGCTTGTCTTGAGTGATTTTATAAGCCAAATTAAATAACAATGACTCGTACCGATCATATAGGATTTCTAGACTTTTGCTATCCTTTTTCTCCACAATCAGTTTATATAGATCATTTTCATCTAGCGTGCCTTCCCCTCCTTGTTTATAAAAATACGTAATTTGAATAGAAAAAGTTCACCAATCAGGGTGAACTTTTTATTGAAATATATTCATAAAATAAAAAAGTTAAATATTAAGTTATTATTAAATGATAACTTAATATTTAACTTATGTGTATATAAAGTTATAATGCCTATAAATGAATATTATTTATAAATTTAAAAAATATAATTAAAAATTATTGGATTGCTGAGTGGTTTTAAATCAGTTTATCGTTAATGTTTAAATTGAAGCTTTCCGTGGTGAGGGCGTGAGACGCTTGGAATAATTACTTTCATTTTTAGTAGTATTTAACCTGTGATAAATTAAAGTGACAGTATTGAATATTTAAGTTAAATAAATTCTATATTGATAAGCTTTAATGTGCCAGCGGCTGATAAAATACTTGATTCAATTGAATATAAAAACCTAATTCATAAATAATTCAAGCTACAACAGAGATATGCATAAGGTAGTAATAATAGTTGATTTTTAAAATCTTAGGAGGCTAAATATGGATTTCTATTCTAGAGATTTAATTGATACAGATATAGATGACATAAATGAATTACATAACTTAACAGAAGTAACTAAGTACCAAACTTGGCGTGCTCAAAGTAATGAGGAGACGAAGCAATTTATTAGCGAAGTTATAAATAAAGATTCGAATTTTGTTTATAATGTTTTAGTTAATCCTGATACTGATAAAGTGATTGGGACGATACAATTAGCTATAGATGAAGAGCATAAAAGTGCCGAAATCGACTTTATTATTCATCCAAATTATTGGAACAATGGTATCGCAACAAATATAGCTAAAACCATTATCAAATATGCCTTCAAAGTGCTGAAATTAAACAGAATATGGGCATCTATTGATTCAAATAATATAGCGGCAAGCATGGTGTTACAAAATTTAGAAATGAAGCTAGAAGGTATATTTAGAGAAAATAGGCTAGTAGACGGTGAATATAGAGATACATTAAACTATGCTATTTTGAGAAGTGAATACTAACTGTTAAACCCACTTCTTTAAAGAGCAGCTTTTTTAAAGCAGCACTTATTAAGTTATTAAGTTAGTGCTGCTTACATCTAAGTTTTATTCAGGTGTTCTACTTTTAAAAGTGAGTGGCGTATACACATGAGTACTTACTCAGGTGTTCCGCTTTTAAGAGTTAGCGGGGCTTATGCATGAGCTAAGGCTCAGGTAATCATTTAACCCTTTCAAATCCAGCTATATCGCAGGATAACGCAACTTTTTAATTATATTAGATTTCTGTTTCGTGCGTTTATTGTTTTTAGATGCCTGAGCTTTGCATCGGCAAATGTGAAGTTTGGTCATAATTGATAATAGTATAATGACCATCAGTAATTTTTAGTGTGCTCATACTGCCATTTGTAAGTTTTGTAATACCGGTCCCCAAGTTACCATTTGAATAATGATGAAATATGGCATTTATAAAAGCTCCATGAGAAATGATTAATATATTTTTATCTTTATAAGTATCATTAACTAAATCTATACCTTTTAAGAAGCGGTCTTTGATTACCGCTTCTTTTTCTTTATTTGGATAAATGAGTGAAGGGAATTTTGCACTGCGTTCTTCCGGAGTTAACCCTTCAGCATCTCCAAAAGAAACTTCGATAAAAGCGTCGTTTTCTATCAATGGGATATTTAAGTAATGTTGAATCCATTGTGCAGTTGTTTTAGCTCTTGATAATGGGCTTGTAAGTATTACATCCCAATGTGATGCTTTTAAATACTGGCCGCATGCTTTGGCTTGTTCTATACCTTTCTCATTTAAAGGGGTATTTGTAAGTCCTTGTAATCGCCCAGCAGTATTCCAATCAGTTTCTCCATGTCTGATAAAACATATCTTCGTCATTATAATCAACCTCTGTCATTGTATAGTCTCTAAAAGTATTTTGAAGTTAAAAATTTAATTTTAACATGTAAAGTTTTTCATAAAGTATTGTGCGTAAAAAAGTGAGAAACCTACTTTGTGTAATAGGATACTCACTTTAGTTGTTAATTATATTATTATTTTGGAGAAAATCAATGAAAGCAATATTTACAATAGATGTATTAATCTTCTAGTATTGTTTCTAGTTTGGCTAACTCAATCGTTGTATCTATATAAACTTGAATACCCTTGGCTATTTGTTGCTCAGTGACAGATTCTTCTGGTGAGTGACTAATGCCTTTTTTACAAGGAATAAAAATCATACTCGTGGGACAAATAGGTGCGAAATTCATCGCGTCATGGCCTGCACCACTATACATATAACGGAAACTATAGTCGGACTGAAGACAACTCAGTTCAGTAATTCGAGCCATTTTATGATTGAAACTTCGTGGGTCGTCTTGACCTAAATCGTCTAAATGGTATACTGTTTTGCGTTTTTGAGTAATAGCTTGAATTTGTTGTTGGATTTCTGTAACAACTTGTTCACGTACTGCTAGGTCTTTTCCACGAATATCAATAAGCAAAGTGACTTCACCTGGAATTGCATTCATCGTATTTGGATATACATTAGCGTAACCAACTGTCGTAACAATGCCTTGATCATGATAAGCTTGCCCTATAGATTCAATACTTAAAATAATTTCTGACGAGGTAGTCAGTGCATCGATTCTCATAGGCATAGGAGTAGAACCAGAATGACTCGTGACACCTTGGATATTCAACTTAAAACGGTGAGGGGCAGCAATATCTGTGACAATACCAATATCTTTGTTGTTCTTTTCAAGGATTGGACCTTGTTCAATGTGCAGCTCTAAAAAAGCTTTAATTTGGTTACGTTCAAATAATGCAGCCTTGCCATGCATATCTTGAGATAAGGGTTCGACGACATCATAAAGTATATTGCCTTCATTATCTTTAATATATTTCATATCCGATTTCGTCATCTTACCTGTTAAGTATTTACTTCCTAATGTAGCCTCGTTAAATCTTGTTGACTCCTCACAGGCAAAAGCAATGACGATGATAGGGTGATCAGTTTCTATTTCATGTGTATTTAAATGTTCAATCACCTCTAAAGCACCTAGTACACCAAGTAACCCGTCATATTGGCCACCGTCTTTCACAGTATCAATGTGAGAACCTAAAACTACCGGTTTCAAAGATGGGTCTTTACCTTCTCTGCGTGCAATGACATTTCCGAAGAAATCAAAATATACATCTAATCCAGCTTTTTGGCATAACATAGAAAACTTTAATGCAGCTAACCTCTCTGGGTGTGTAAATGCGATACGATTAATACCACCATTGCGTTCGTTTCGAGCAAAGTTATTAAACGTTTGAAAATTATCTAAGACATTTTGTAAATTCACTATAAACATTCTCCTTCAATTAAATGCGTTGGTTTAAAAAATGTACGGCCTTCTTATATAAATTAATGCTAGTTTCATTTACTGTTCTATCAAAGTCATGTTGGTTATCTTCTAAAGTTTCCATATGACAATTTTTCACGTTTTGATAGATATATTCACTTTCGCTATATGGCACATCTGGATCATTGATACAATGGACAATGAACGTTGGTGGAAAGTGATTGAGTTGCTGAGGTGAAATATTATAATCACTTTGCGTTGAGGTCTGAATGCCTAAATAATCTAGCCATTTAGCTTCTCCACGTGCATGTATATAAATAGAGTATCTGGCTTGCATAGGTCCAGTGGTTAACGGTTGCTGTTGAATCAATTGGTTGAGTATCTCAGGAGTGATTTTAGATGATAGTGCTTGATACTGCGAATTTGGTCTTAAAAATGATGGTACATGTACACGGCAATAACCATAAAAATCAACAATGCCATCAACCTGACGGTGTGTTGCGACAATCATTGCTAAAAAAGCACCTGCAGAACGACCGAATGTAAATAAAGGTAATGATGGATAGCGTTGTTTAGTCGCATCACATTGCAGTAAAGCATCACTAATAATTGTATTTATATTACTTTCAGGTGCGAGACGGTAAGAAGCAAGAACGAGATGAAAGTCTTGTGTTAATAAGTCTATGTAATTCTGTGGAAGATCGTCAGGGCTCCCAAAGATTAATCCGCCACCATGAAAGTACGTGATAACGCCTTTTGGATGTTTGCTTTTTGCTTCAATAACTGTGAAAGGTAAGGTGAATCCATCCTCAGTCATCATTTCAGAATGATATTGAGACAAACCTATCATCCTCCTATATATAAAATTTGCTAACTATAGTATCTCAAAGAAATGTTTAGAAGTATTTGTATAAATCGAATAAAAGTCTTAACCATTATTGTTAGAAATGTGAATGATAACTAAAATGTAAACGCTTATAATTGGTTATGAAATGAAAAAGGAGTTGAATTTAATGGACATACGATCTTCTTTTGAATCTTTAGATAAAAAATTCACCGGTTTTGGTGGATTAAACGGTGGCGGTATTACGCGCTTACTATATTCAGATGAGTGGTCAAATGCTGTACATGAATTAAAACATACATTAGAAAAAGAAGGATTTGAAGCTAGCTTCGATAGTGTTGGTAATTTAAAAGGACGTATTGAAGGTAGTAAATATCCAGAAGAGACAATTATGTCTGGATCACATATTGATACTGTTGTTGAAGGTGGTCATTTAGATGGTCAGTTTGGTGTATTAGCAGCGT
This sequence comes from Staphylococcus pseudoxylosus, assembly GCF_003697915.1. GTDB lineage: Bacteria > Bacillota > Bacilli > Staphylococcales > Staphylococcaceae > Staphylococcus > Staphylococcus pseudoxylosus. The sequence continues at coordinate 24,410 of NZ_RCVN01000019.1, read as the reverse complement.
TAGTTGCAATGCAATCATTGAAAGCTGAGCATGGTCAACCACTACGTTCACTTGAAGTCTTGGCGTTAGCTGAAGAAGAAGGTAGCCGTTTCCCGTATGCGTTTTGGGGAAGCAAAAATTTCTTTAACTTAGCGAATCGTGAAGACGTGAATGACATTGCTGATGGTGAAGGTATTAATTTTAAAGCAGCGATGAATAACGCTGGTTTTGATTATCGCAGTGAAGATAATGATTATAGCTATATTAAGTCATTTATTGAAGTACATATTGAACAAGGCAAAGTATTGGAAACTGAGAAGAAAGCAATCGGCGTCGTCAATGGCATTGTGGGACAAAAACGTTACACAATTAATTTGAAAGGTGAAGCAAACCATGCGGGAACAACACCGATGGGATTAAGAAGAGATGCAGTAGTTGCTTTCAGTAAAATCGCAACAGAGCTAACTGATAAAGCAAGAGCGATTGGAGACCCGCTAGTTATTACTTTTGGCCGCGTTGATCCAGTGCCAAACACAGTGAACGTAGTGCCAGGTGAGGTTACTTTTTCAATTGATTGTAGACACATCAATCAAGCAGCGTTGAATGATTTTGCACAAACGATTGATGATTGCATCAAAACGGTATCAGAACAAGAAGGTGTCGAATACGACATTAACTTATGGATGGACGAAGCGCCGACCATGATGGATGAAAGTTTGGTCAAAGTAGTAGAACAAGCTGCTGAACAAGTAGTTGGTTCTAATGATAGTAAAATAATGCCATCAGGTGCAGGACACGATTCTCAAATCTTTGCTAAATACATACCGACCGCAATGTTGTTTGTCCCATCTATTAATGGTGTGAGTCACAATGTTACAGAAGAGACTGATATTGAAGATTTGGTTAAAGGTATAGAGGTGCTCAAACAAGTATTGTATCAACTTGCTTATAAAGAATAAGCGTTAAATAACTACTGATTAAAGCAATTAAACAATGATGGTTCAGCAATTTTTAACGAGAAAATGATTATAAAATAATAATTCCAAAAAGAGAAAAGGAGTAATGTTTTTATGGGTTATTTAAACCACAATCAAGGTTATAGAGAAGGCTTATTAGAAACACGTTCAGTAATTAAAAAGGATAATTATGCAGTAATTACGCCAGATGGCTTAGTTAATAATGTAGTGCCAGGTTTCGAAGATTGTGATGTAACAATCATGGGATCTCCAAGGTTAGGCGCTCGTTTTGTTGATTATTTAGTTACTTTAAAAAATCAAGGCGGTAACAAACAAGGCTTTGGTGGTAACGGTGTACAAACATTTATTTATGTTGAATACGGTAACATTAATGCATATGCAGATGATAAAAAGTATGAGTTAAGCGCAGGCGGTTATTTATATGTTCCAGCTCATCAAGTTATGACGTTTGAAAACAGTAATCAAAATAATGATAGTAGAGTATTTTTATACAAAAAACGTTACCAGCCATTAGAAGGATATACACCAGAAGTAGTTACTGGAAATGTTAATGACATGGTGCAAGAACCATATGAAGGTATGGAAGAAGTGAAAATTTTAGATCTTTTACCAAAAGAACTTGCGTATGATATGAATATTCATATTTTATCATTTAAACCGGGTGCGTCTCATGGCTATATCGAAACACATGTACAAGAACACGGTGCTTATATCTTAAGTGGACGTGGCATGTACAACTTAGATAATGAATGGATGCCAGTTGATAAAGGAGATTATATCTTTATGGGTGCCTATGCGCCTCAAGCGACATATGCAGTAGGTTTAGATGAACCATTTGCATATATCTATTCAAAAGATGCTAATAGAGATATTGAAATTTAAGGAAGGTTGTTAACGATGGAAGAAGAGACGTTAGTATACGTTGAAAGAGATAAATTACGTGAACTGTTCAAGAAAAAATTGACGCAAGCTGGTCTTCCTGAAGTACAAGCAGACAAAACGGCTGACCTTATGATATTTGCTGATGAGCGTGGCATCCACTCTCATGGGTCCGTGCGTATGCAATATTATGCAGAACGTATTTCAAAGCAAGGTTATAATTTAGAACCTAGTTTTGAATTTACGCAAAATGGACCTTCAGCTGGAACTTATTTTGGAGATAATGCAGTAGGACATTATGTTGCGTATCAGGCAATGGAAGAAGCTATCACCATGGCTGAGAAAAGCGGTATTGGTATGGTAGGTGTTAAAGAAATGGGTCATAGTGGTGCTATTGGTTATTTTGCAGAACAAGCTGCCAAACGAGGAATGGTAGCCATTACAGTATGTCAATCAGATCCAATGGTGGTCCCATACGGTGGTACGAAGCCATACTTCGGCACGAATCCTATTGCCTTTGCTGCACCACGACAATCGGGCGAACCAATTTTGTTCGATATGGCAACAACAGTGCAAGCATGGGGAAAAATCTTGGATGCGCGTTCCAAACATAAATCAATCCCAGATACATGGGCGGTGGATAATCAAGGCGAACCGACAACCGACCCATTCGAAGTGGCGGCATTATTGCCAGTTGCAGGACCTAAGGGATATGGACTAATGATGATGGTGGATATCTTAGCAGGTAGCCTCCTAGGATTGCCATTCGGTCAACACGTCACTTCAATGTATAAGGACTTAAGCCAGTACCGTAGATTAGGGCAGTTTCATATTGTAATCAATCCAGCTTATTTTGGAGATGAAACATTATTTTTAGAAAAAGTCTCTGAAATGGTTGATGAGTTACATGATATCAAACCAGCACAAGGATTTGAACAAGTCTACTATCCTGGAGAAATCCAGGAAACAGTAAAACATCGTTATGCTAAAAGTGGTATTCCAGTCGCTGAAAGTATTTATGACTATTTAGTATCAGAGCAACTGTATTAAATAAAACTAAAGGAAGTGAAATGGGAACGTTATGAAATGTATGAAGGCGTACATTTAAAGACTAAGCTTACTCTCCCAAGTAGCTTCCTTTTTAATGCAATAAATAGACTAAACGTAGATGAAACTTAGTGGAATTGACTATAAAGTGAGGAGGTTTTCGTATGCGTGTATCGAAAGAACAATTACTTGAACTCATGAAAAATAAATTGGTAAAAGCTGGATTAAATGAAAGTGCGGCACAAGATGTTGCCGACGTATTGACATTTGCAGATCACAGAGGCATCCATTCTCATGGTGCTGTCAGAGTTGAGTATTATGCAGAACGCATTGCTAAAGGTGGCATAACAGCTAATCCAAACTATCAATTTGAACAAACAGGACCTTCAGCTGCAGTCTTTGAAGGGGACAATGGCCCTGGTCACCAAGCTGCGAAACAAGCAATGGAAAAAGCTATTGCAATGGCTAAAGAGAGCGGTGTTGCGGTTGTTGGTATGAAGCACATTTCTCATAGTGGGGCACTGGGTTACTTCGTCGAAATGGCTGCAAAAGAGAACATGGTTGGTATTAGTATGTGTCAATCAGATCCAATGGTAGTACCGTTTGGCGGTACAGAACCTTACTTTGGAACTAACCCGATTGCATTTAGTGCACCATCAAATGACGACCGTATTATTACATTTGATATGGCAACGACAGTACAAGCGTGGGGGAAAGTACTTGATGCAAGAGCGAAACATTTATCTATCCCAGATACATGGGCAGTTGATGCACAAGGCGAACCGACAACTGACGCTAGAGATGTACATGCACTCGTTCCAGTAGCTGGACCTAAAGGTTATGGCTTAATGATGATGGTCGATATTCTATCCGGTAGTTTATTAGGTGTCCCTCATGGTGTACACGTATCATCAATGTATAAAGATTTAACCAAGGGACGAGATTTAGGACAATTGCATATTGTAATCAACCCGGCGTTTTTCACTGACTTAGACCTGTTTAAGACACGTATTTCAACTATGTTAGATGAACTTAAAGCACAACCTGCTGCGGAAGGATATGGTGAAATTTTCTATCCTGGTGAACGTGGTCGTATGCGCAGTGAAAAATATGACGAAAATGGTATAGAAATTGTTGATGACATCTATGAATACTTAATTTCGGATGATGTACATTATGATCGTTACCACGGAAAAAATAGATTCGCAGAATAATAATGGAGGCATAAGATGTTATACACAATAATTAAAGAAAATACGTATCAAGATTCAATTGTATTAATGCTACTATCAAATAAATTATCTGCTATTGAAGGTGTTAATAAAGTATCTATTATGATGGGGACACCTGCTAATAAAGATATATTCAAATCATCTGGCTTAGGTACATCTGAGCTAGAAGAAGCGAAACCAAACGATATTGTCATCGTTGTTGATACTGATGATAAAGATAAGGTTGAAGAAGTTAATCAAGAAGTAGAAGCAGAATTAAAAGGTAAAAATGAAAGTGACGATAAAGCACAAAAACAAGATGAAGCTTCAAACTGGAAGCGCGCGTTAGAATTAGCTAATAATCCTAATCTTGCGTTAATCTCTATTCCTGGACAATATGCAGCTATGGAAGCAGAAAATGCTTTGAACCACAATTTAAATGTTTTTATGTTCAGTGACAATGTTGCTAAAGAAGATGAAGTACGTCTGAAAAAAATGGCCCACGATAAAGGATTACTAGTTATGGGACCAGACTGTGGTACGGGAATTATTCATGGTTTACCACTCGCGTTTACTAATACAGTCAACCAAGGTGATATCGGTGTCGTAGGTGCATCAGGTACAGGTATTCAAGAAGTTACAACGATTATCGATAGAGAGGGTAAAGGTGTAACGAATGCACTAGGTACAGGTGGACGTGATTTATCAACTGAAGTTGGTGCAATCACAATGTTAGATAGCATAAAAGCTTTAAATTCAGATCCAAAAGTTAAAGTGATTACTGTTATTTCTAAGCCACCAGCTAAAGAAGTAGAAGAAAAAGTGTTGAATTTATTACGTAATATTGATAAACCAGTCGTTACTTTATTTTTAGGTTCAAAACCTACGTATACTGAAGAAAACATTTATCATGCGTATACATTGGAAGAGGCTGCTCGTATTTCTGTTCAGCTTTCAAATGATGAAACACCACAATTCAAACCACATGTGAAAGAGAATATTTCGGTGACTTTAAACGCAAAACAAAATGGTATCAAGGGTTATTACTCTGGTGGTACTTTAGCATCTGAAGCAGCGATGTTAGTTAAAGATACATTAGGTGATGATTCAACAGATGCAACGCCAGAAGGTTATTCATACAAAGGTGGAAATCATGAAATTATTGATTTCGGTGATGATATCTATACGCAAGGTAGACCACATCCAATGATTGACCCATCAAAACGTATTGAAATGTTAGAAACATCATCAGCTGACCCATCAACTGCAGTCATTATGTTAGATAATGTCATTGGCTATGGTAGTCATGATGATATGGCAAATGAATTAGCACCAACAATTAAAAACATACTTCAAAAAGTAAAAGAAGAAGGACGCTCTTTAGCAGTATTAGCAACTGTAGTTGGAACAGAACATGATCATCAAGATTATCATGCACAAATCAATACTTTAGAAGCAGCTGGCGCTGTAGTATGTGACACAAATGATCAAATGGTACGTACAGCGTTAAACATTATTGGTAGTAATGTGACGCAACCAAACCGTGAAATAAAATCTTTTGAAGTAGAGCAAGTAGATTTAACAGTTGATGAGAAAGTGATGAATTTAATCAATATGACACCTAGCGTAATTAATATTGGACTACAAAGTTTCACATCAGCGATTCAAGATGGTGGCGCAGAAGTTGTTCAGTTTAATTGGCGTCCAATTGCTGGTGGAGACGAAAAACTAATGAAAGTACTCCAATATTTAAATAATTTCGAAGGAGAGACGGTATAACATGGGTTACAAAACAATAGATGAAGCAAACCAAGCAGTTATAGATAAAATGATTGCTGCAGCACCGTTTTTAGTAGATGTAGTGCCAGCGAAATCAAAAATTCCTGAATTAACAGATCACGTACTGTTACACGCGGGACCACCGATTAAATATGAAAATATGACAGATCCTATGCAAGGATCATGTGTAGGCGCTATCTTGTTTGAAGGATGGGCGAACAATGAAGAAGATGCACGTTCATTACTAGAAAACGATAAAATTACATTTATTCCGTGCCATCATGTTAAAGCTGTTGGACCAATGGGTGGTATTACCTCAGCAAATATGCCGGTTTTAGTTGTAGAAAATAGAGAAACTGGTAATGAGGCTTACTGCCAAATGAATGAAGGTATTGGTGCAGTCCTACGCTTTGGCGCTTACAACGAAACAGTAGTAAACCGCTTGCACTGGATGAAAGATGTTTTAGGTCCTGTACTTAGTAAAGCTTTAAAACAAATGAAAGATGGTTTGAACGTAAATGTACTGATTGCGAAAGCCATTGCGATGGGAGATGAATTCCACCAACGTAATATAGCTGCTTCATTAGCATTTCTAAAAGAGGTAACACCAATTATCGCTGCATTAGATGACGTAGAACAAGACAAACGTACAGAAGTACTTCAATTTTTAGCTGATACAGACCAGTTCTTCTTAAATATTGCGATGGCAACAGGTAAAGCTATGATGGATGCTGCACGTACAATTGAACATGGTACAGTTGTGACTGCATTATGTCGTAATGGTGAAAACTTTGGTGTGCGCATCGCTGGAATGGGTGACGAATGGTTCACTGCACCGGTAAATACGCCTCAAGGTTTATATTTTACAGGTTATTCTGCAGACGATGCTAATACGGATATTGGTGACTCTGCTATTACTGAAACTATTGGTGTTGGTGGTATGGCAATGATTGCTGCACCTGCAGTAACAAGATTCGTAGGTACAGGTGGATTTGATGACGCTTTAGAAATCAGCAACGAAATGACTGAAATTTGTATCGGTGAAAATCCTAACTTTGCAATCCCTACATGGAACTTTAGAGGTGCGTGTTTAGGTATAGATGCGCGAAAAGTAGTAGAGACAGGAATCACACCTGTAATTAATACAGGTATTGCACATAAAATTGCAGGTTACGGTCAAATTGGTGCTGGAACAGTACATCCGCCAATCGAATGCTTTGAAAAAGCAATTACGGCATATGCAGAAAAATTAGGCTTCAAAGCGTGATTTTCCATGTGCGTTCAATAGGGCCAATTGCCCAGGAAATACTCGGACAGCAACAAACGTTTTATGTGCATAGTATTTTTGAAAAAGGCTTCAACATTGTAAATGATGATCAAAAACTTATTTTTATAGGTAGTGACGAAAATGGTACGTTTCCATTTGGCGTTACTGTAGATCATCAAACTAAAAAACAACTGTTAGAAAATATCGCTGTAAATCAACCTATAAAAATAACTGCAAATGCAATGTTTATTACAGATAATTGCCAATTGATTTGGCGTAATCAAGCGATACATGCGAGTCAGGTGCAGCTAAATTCAAAGCCATTATTATGGTCAATGTTGCATGAAAACAGCACAGCATATGACTTTTCAGAGTATAACAAGGGAGATTTTTCTTATTTGAAAATGCAGTCCATTATGGAGTCATTGAAACAAGAGGATGATAAGGCAGTTAAATCTTCATTGCGTTATTTGATTGGAAGAGGACAAGGTTTAACTCCTTCAGGTGACGATATCTTAACGGGCATGCTATTTGTGCATTTCATGAAGCCTTTTATATGTGATGGGAATTTAGAGGTTATACAGGAGCTTATTCAAGAACAGTTAACAACAATAGTTGCTACAGCCTTTTTGGACAGCGCATTAAAAGGATTGTTTAGTTCGAAAATATTAGTGTTGCAACATCAACCAACGGTGTATCATATGAATCAATTGTTAGAAGTAGGATCATCATCTGGAAAAGATACATTGTATGGGATATATATAGCAACAACTTTAAGGAGTGGAGCGTATGAGTAAACGTGTAGTATTAGCTTTAGGTGGTAATGCAATTCTTCAACCAAAGCAAGAAGCGTCATACGAAAATCAATATAAAAACGTGTATTCAGCTACACGAAAAATGGCTGAATTAAAAGCGCAAGGACACAATATTGTGGTTACACATGGTAATGGGCCTCAAGTAGGGAATATAATTGCACAAAATGAAGCGGCTAAAGACATTGTCGAGCCTTTACCAATTAACGCTTGTAATGCGGAATCACAAGGTTTTATAGGGTATATGATGGAAGAATCATTAAAAAATCATTTGAAATCTTTAAATATCGACAGTAATGTAGTAACGTTGTTGACAATGGTAGAAGTAGATAAAGATGATCCTGCATTCAATAATCCAACTAAACCTATTGGTGTATTCTTTGATGAAATAGAAGCACAACGTTTAGAAGAAACACATGGTTTCGTAATGGTAGAAGATGCAGGTAGAGGATACCGTCGTGTCGTTCCTTCACCAGAACCATTAGTTATTCATGGTGTAGATCAAATCAAGTCGCTTATTGACCAAGCAATCGTTATTTCTTCAGGTGGTGGCGGTATTCCGGTTTATAAAGATGACAATGGTAATATCCAAGGTGTAGAAGCAGTAATTGATAAAGACCGCTCAGGTTTAAAATTAGCGGAACAAGTTGATGCTGATACATTTGTAATGTTAACTGACGTTTCAAACGTATGTGTTAACTTTGGAAAACCGAACGAGGAAAAACTAAAAACGATTTCTGTTGAACAAGCGAAGCAATATGTTGCTGAAGGACAATTCCCAGCTGGCAGTATGTTACCTAAGATAGAAGCAGCAATTCAGTTTGCTGAAATGGGTAAAGAGGCGATTATTTGTTCGTTAGATGATGCGATAGATGCTTTAGCAGGTAAAGCTGGTACACGTATTTTATTGGAGCCATCAACAGAAGCAGTAAATTAATTGTAAAAAGTAATGTGAACAAAGTGATGCTACTTTGATTGAAATGCATCATAAACATTCATTATAAAACACTGATTGTTCATTGTGTTCGTATTGCAATTTTTAATCAGTCAATCGTTTTGTGGGGCGGGAATGGAAATCTAAATTGAAATATTAGATGACTGTCCCGCTTCATCATTATAAATATAAAAATAGAGAATTAAGAAAGGTGGTATAAGATGACTGACCCATACCGCATCAATAAAGTTAATAATAATTGGGGCGTGATATTTGCAATTGTTTTTATTGCTTCAACATTACGTGCGCCATTAACGTCGGTCGGTCCTGTAGTTGATGAAATTAAACAAGTTATGGAAATTAATAACAGTGTTGCAGGCATCTTGACTACGATACCGCTGATTATTTTTGCAATTGTTTCGCCATTCGTTTCAAAAGTAACTGCTCGATTAACCATGTCTCGTACAATATTGTATTCTACTATGCTACTCATTGTTGCACTATATTTACGTATTGCAGGAGATTTCACTTTGTTCTTAATTGGCACACTCATTCTTGGAATAGCTATTGCATTCGGCAATGTGGTGTTACCAAGTTATGTTAAATGGTATTTCCCGATGCAAATTGGTCTAGCTACTGGTATTTATAGTGGAACAATGAATTTTACTGCAGGCTTAGGCGGTGGTTTAAGCTTTCCACTGTCAGAAATAACGCCATTAGGTTTTAGATTGTCATTGTCTTTTTGGATTCTTTTTGCGGTTATTGCAATCATACTGTGGATACCTAAAGCAAGAAAAGGTGTGCAATTAGAGAAGGCAACGGCGATAGCGGATCAACAAGATAGACCCAAAAAGGTAGCTATAACGAAATCTAAACTGGCGTGGATGGTTGCGTTGACGATGGGATTTCAATCGATGGTATTTTATACCGTAGTGGCTTGGGTACCATCAATTCTTGTAGATAGAGGATTGGATCCTTCTACGGCAGGATATTTATTAATGCTCAACCAGTTCTCACAAGTACCAATGACCTTTACTTTCCCAATCATCGCTTCTAAATTGAAAGACCAACGTATATTAGTCGTGATTATTACCGTGCTATTCTTGGTAGGATTTAGTTTGTTCTTTACACAATCATTAGTGCTACTGATTATTGGTATTATCATTGCAGGATTAGCGATGGGTGCTTGTTTCAGTTTATGTATGACTTTCTTCTCAATCCGAGCACGTACAAGTGATGGTAGTATTTCATTATCTGGTTTTGGTCAATCTGTTGGTTATTTAATTGCTGCTGTTGGTCCATTCTTAATTGGTTATCTTCATGATGCTACGGAAAGTTGGGATTCAGGCATTATTGCTTTAATTGTGATGTCAGCATTATTCTTTATTTTTGGTTATCCAGCCGCTAAAAATAGAGTTGTAGAAGATCACTAATAAGTATGGTTGGTATGATATTTATGTGAAACTATTTACTGCAGTCAATTTAATTCATGTAATTAAGTGCTTACTGCATATATAAGGAGAGACCTAGACATTGATCAATGTCTAGGTCTCTCCTTTTGGTTTTTATGCGTAATAAGCTAATAGTGTATCGATAGCTTTTTCGGGATTTAAATTTTGTACGCCTTGATGTGCTAGGTAAAGTGAAAATATAGATAAGAATGTTAAGATGTTTTGCTTTTCAATAGCATAACCCATGATACCAATTCTCCAAATTTTACCTTGTAGTTCGCCGAAGGATCCTGCAATTTCAATACCGTAATTTTTTAACAAGCCTTCTCTAAATTTACTATCGTCTGCACCATCAGGAATGTTAACACAGATGACCATTTTCATTTCATTTGTTTCATCACCAAATATTTCTAAACCTAAAGCTTTCAATGCTTGTTTCAGGCCTTCTTGGTGATATGCATGACGTTCAGCACGTGCTTCAATGCCTTCAGTCAATGCTATTTTCAGACCAGTATATAGCGCGTAAATCGACGTCGTTGATTCTGTGTGGTGGTTTAATCGCTTAGGACTCCAATAATCTTGTAATTGTGTTAAATCGAGATAATTACTGCGTATAAAGTGGTCTTGTTCTGTACTTTCATTGGAACGGATACCAAGTTCTACGCGTTTACGTTTATTGATTTCTTCACTAAATCTGTCATTAAATGTAATTGGTGTAATGCCTGAAGGTATGGATAAACATTTTTGTGCACCACCGATGACGGCATCTAGTTCCCACTCATCTACTGGAATGACCATACCTTGATATGTAGCTACTGCATCAACAACTGAATAAATGCCGCGTTCTTTACAAGCACGACCTAGTTGATCAATCGGTTGCAAGCGACCAGTAGAAGTCTCACCATGTACAATAGCGAGTACTTTGGGTTTTACAGTATCTAAAGCTTCAATGATTTCTGCTTGTTCAAAAACCTCACCCATTGGTTTTTGAATATTATGTACGACACCACCTGCACGTTTTACTAATTCAGTAAACAAGTAACCGAATCTACCAATGATTGGGACAAGTACGGTATCACCAGGTTTGACGATACTAGCGATAACGGCTTCTAAACCTGCACGACTTGTTCCATCGATAGGAAATGACCATTGATTGTCTGTTAAAAAAGATTTTCTAATGAGTTCCATCGTTTTATTCATTATGTCTACAAATTCATAATCAAATTGACCTAAAATTGAATTAGACATTGCTTGAGAGACACGAGGGTCTACACTTACGGGGCCAGGGGTCATAATTAATCTTTTGTTTATTTTCAAATCATCCATATTATTAACCTCATTTTCTATAAATTATGTCAGTATATACTATACTCTAATAAATAACAGAGTTAATCGTCAAAAATGATGAAAAATAATTTGTTATTTGTGAGAATATTACAAAAATTGAGTGTTTATGAATGATTTTATAATAACGTTCCATATTTGATAAAGTTAACCATTTGTTTCAAGTGCTTGATGAATGGCTTCGGCAAATGCATACATTGTAATACTCCAATTTGCTTCATTAGAGCGAGAATTCATGGATAAATTTTGATCATTAAAAAAGGACTGTCTTAGTGCATAAGTTAATTCTAATTGAACGCCTGCACCTTTAGCATTTTTATTAGCTATATTTTGACTAGATTCTCCTGATAAGTGGGATGGTGATTCTAAAACATTGAAGCCTTTTGCTTGTAATGCATTTTCTATAGATGATTTAAGACGCTCATCTTTACCGCCAATATAAACGGCTGGTTCGCTACCACTTGCGCCATGTATCATTACAGAATTTGAAACAGCTTGTTGCATGTCTTCTACAACAGGTTCATCAAAGTTTGTTGATGTGACATGTAACTCAGCATTGTTTAATGTGCGAATACCTTGAAATGAATAATAATTATAATTACCTAGAGCTGCAGTTAACGTGGATAATTCTGTCGTGCCCGCTTCAATGTTGCCACCATGTATAGCGGCAATGAGTGTGTCACTTTGATTATTACGATATGATAGTTGCCAATCTACACCAGATTCAGTATCATCCATAAGTTCTGACATAGAGCCATATAAATCGGCGGCATAAACGTTAGAAGAAGGTAGAATAGTGACTAAAGTGATGGTTGCAAACAAGCATAGTGCTATAGCCCGTATGCATTTAAAATAGGATAAGGCAATTGCTTTTAAAAAGTACATAATAAACTCCTATACGTATTAAAAATATTTTATAAATATAATATTATCATAAAATTTGTTAAGGTATAAGAATTATATAATTTTATTTAAAAGATATGTTGCAGAGAATTTAAAAGCGTTGTACAATGAATTTTCATGCCTTAGGGCATGTTAATTAAGAGGCAGGTCTGTAACATGTCCTTTGGCATGTATGCAGACTCCTCTTAGTTGGCGGGCTACTTTTATAAGTAGCTCGTTTTTTTTATAATTGATGTATGTTATAATGCTCATTCTGCCTCACATAAAAAATTTGGAGGTGTTAAAATAATGATAAACATTATATCGGCTATAGGTTCTTTAGGTACTTTTATCATGGCACTCTTTTACTTTGTGTCAGTCAGTGTGCAACTTTATCAAATGAAGATTAGCTTTTTACCAGCACTTGGTTTTAATCAAATATTGATTACACGAGACAAAAATGAACTGCAACTGAAAAATGTTGGTATCGAAAGCCAGTCCGAACAAGATTATTTAAAGCTATATAATCTTGGCGGTGGTGCTGCGAAGAATATAAAAATTGAAATTTATATTGGTGAACAAGAAGTGTTACAAACTAAATATGTAAATATTCTACCTAGTAAAGAAGGATATTTATTGCCAATAAATAAAGATGTATTTTCTGAAATTGAAAGTACTATCCAGAACAATGGCTATGAATCTGACTTAAACGTTAAGTTGTCCTATCAACATAATGTTAGTAGAAAAACACAAGAGCTATATTTAAACGGTAAAATAGATAGCTTTAATGCGTATAATGATAAAGCAATCTATGAATTACAATTTTTTAATATGACGCAGTAACATTAAACTAAGAGAAGTGTGTAAATATTTAAATATGAACTCCCTTTAATACAGCGACATGACGATGTGTGGTATTAAAGGGAGTTTATGTTTTAGTGAGAAATATAGGTGTTTAAACGGATTACTTTGAGGGATAAGTAATTTTCAATTACAATACAGTAGGAAACTAAAACTTGGAGTGACAATAGATGATAAACATAAAGGCACCAAATCCAATATTTTTGGAACAGCATGGAGCAGAAAAAGCTATATTATTATTACATTCATTTACAGGCACGGTTCGAGATGTAAAGTTATTGGCCACAAAATTAAACAAAGCTGGCTTTACATGTTATGTGCCACCATACAAAGGTCATGGACTTATGCTAGACACATTGATGGATTATGATGTGGATGACTGGTTAAATGATGCGATTGAAGGTTATCAATTTTTACAAGATAAAGGTTATTCAAAAATAAATGTCTGTGGCGTATCCTTAGGTGGGATATTATCATTGAAATTGGCAGAATGGTATGACATTAATGCTATAGCTATTATGTCAACACCATATAGAAAGAGTGATGCTGGGCTATCAGGGAGGCTTGAAGATTATGGTCAACGTATAGGGCAGTTGTTAGGTCTAGATCAAGTAGAAATTAATACTCAATTAAAAAGAATTCCTAACTATGGTCCAGAACTCCAAAAATTTCAATTATTAGTTGAAAATGTCATGTCAAATTTAGATCGTATCACGGTTCCGATTGCCATTAAGTATGGTGAGCAGGATGATGCTTCATATAAAACGAGCGCCGACTATATCTATAATCAAATTCAGCACGAACATAAAGAAGTTGATGGTTATAAGCTGTGTAAGCATTTGATGACCCACGGTGAAGGCCACCTTGAAGTTGAACAAGATATTATTGCGTTTTTTGAAGACTATTAATACTGTAATACACCATTAACTTGCGTAAGGAGATAGTTGTATTTTAATAATTTTTGCTGAAGCTTAGCGCTATGAAATATAGTTCCTTATAGGCTTGAATTTATTCACTTTCTAACACTTTGAACTTTTCTGCTAATGTTTGCAGGCCTTCGTCAATAATCTTCTTTTGTTCTATTAAATTTTGTTGATGGTCTAAAAATATTTGCTTACGTTTTTGTTTAGTAGCGCTTCCTTGATGATACAATTCAGCAATTTCCTTTAATTTTGAGACGGGCATATGTGTCTGTCTCATACATTTTATGAATTCAATCCAATATAAATCTTCTTCTGAAAAATCTCTATAACCATTTTGATTTCTTGAAACAAATGGGAAAAGTCCTGCCTTATCATAATAGCGAAGCGTGTGTTCACTCATGTCTAATTGTTCGGCTGCTTTTTTTACTTGCATACATTTTCCTCCTAAAATATAGAAAGGCAGGAAGATCGCACAACTTAAACATTATGTTTGTATTCCTGCCTTCTTAAAACACAGGGCTATGATATATCTGAGAAACAAAAAACATGTGAATTTAGATATACTAAAGCACTTGTGAATGTTCTATTGTGTAGTTATTTTATAGAATGTTTCAATTGAAGTTAATATTTGTCCTATTTAATAAGTGCTGCTAATAAATGTTCATAGTTAGTGTCGATTATAGCTTCAAAACCAAATGTGGATGCTAAATCTTTTTGTAATGCGTCTATCGTGTCGTATCCGACCACTTTATAATCATTGATACATAAACCGATGCGTTTAATATCGTTATGATACAACTGGTTTTGATGAGATAATTCTATGATTTCTTCGGCCAAAGCATTCACATAATTGTCGTTAGGAATTGTAATGTGCTTGTCGTCGATAATACTTTCTTCTGAAATGATTTGTATTTCTGTTTCATTATCTTTAAATATAGCTACAAAGTAATACATAGTTTAATAACCTCCTAATTTATTATATACATTAACGCGTAGTGTATCCTCCGTTTGCGAATAATGTCTGTCCATTAATCCACCAACCATCAGTGGTTAAGAAAGTAATAATGGGTGCAATGTCTTCAATATTTGTCAATTGGTTGTGAAGCGCTTGTGATTTGTGAAAAGCAACAGCTTCTTCACTTTCTTGTGGATAGAAGAAAGGTGTATCCATTGGTCCAGGAGCAACAGCATTAACAGAAATACCTCTATCCATGTATTCTTTGGAGGCTGCACGTGTGTAATGTTCTACGGGTGATTTACCTCCTGCATAAGTAGCGTAAAAACCTGTATAAGCAGCGAGTAAAGCAGTTGCCAGTGTGATGATTTTACCGTTGTCATTCATAGCTTTTTCAGCGTATTTTATAAAGAAATAAGCTGATTTTGCATTAATATCTGCCATGTTATCAAATTCTTCTTCGCTCGTATCAGCAATAGGCTTTTTCAGTACTTTTCCAACTGTGTTAATAGCAATATCGATTTTTCCAAAAGTATTTTGAGCGTGCTGGAATAAGGATTCAACATTACTCACTTGGGTTAAATCACCAGAAAATAATGTACCTTGTCCACCTAGTGATTCAACTTTGGCAAGTGTCTCTTGAGCTTCATTCAAAGAATGTTCATCATGATGATGAATTACTAATTTGGCGCCATGTTCAGCATAAGTCTTACTTAATAACCCGCCGAGATTCTTTGCGCCACCTGCAATTACTACTACTTTGTCATTTAAACTATTAAATTTTCCCATATTATAAAACCTCCTTTAAATGTATTTCAACAATAAACCTGAGAGTGCAATATCAAGCAAGTTATTTGATGTTATTTTTATTTGAATTATTACACATATAATTCAAAATATCATTTAAATTTATTTGTGAAAATAGTAGCATGAATAATATAAATGTATAGAATTAAATAATTATAATAGTTAAAGGGGAATAATTAGATGAAATCGTTTGCTAAAATTACTGCGAAAGGTTCATATGTTCCAGAAAAAATAATGGACAATCATGATTTTGAAAATATAGTAGATACGTCAGATGAATGGATACAACAAAGAACTGGAATTGTAGAGAGAAGAATTACAAAAGAGGATGAATATACAAGCGATATTAGTTATCAAGCAGTGTTGGATTTACAAGAGAAATATCAAGTCGATTTAAGTGATGTGGATATGATTGTGAATGCAACATTAACAGCTGATTATAAAACGCCAAGTGTCGCTTCTTATGTACAAGCTAAGTTAGAGTTGGAAAATGCAGGGGCAATAGATATTAATGCGGCTTGTGCTGGTTTTACTTATGGTCTTAATATTGCCAATGGTCTCATAACTTCAGGTCAAAATAAGAAAGTTTTAGTTATAGGAGCAGAAACATTATCTAAGATTACAGACTACAAAGATCGTGGCACATGCATATTATTCGGAGATGGGGCAGGTGCATTTTTAGTAGAATACAATGAAGATGAGACGAGTTTTATAGCAAGTGATGCCGGATCAGATGGCAAAAAAGGCCATAATTTATATTGCTCGGAATTATCGGAAGCAATGTTTGACGAAGCGTTAGAAAATCCAGGGTTTATTGTCCAAAATGGGCGTGGTGTGTACAAATGGGCAGTAGGCAATGTACCGAGAATTATTGAGCAGACTTTGAATAAAGCCAATTACACGAAAGAAGATTTAGATTGGTTTGTACCACATAGTGCGAATGCTAGGATGATTGAATCTATATGTGATAAATCTGGTATAGCAAGAGATAAAGCATTAAAAAGTCTTGAATACTATGGCAATACGTCCTCAGCCACAATTCCGTTGGCCATTGATCTAGCGGTCAAAGAGAATAAAATTAAAAAAGGTGATTTAGTATTACTAGTTGGGTTTGGTGGTGGATTAGCGTATGCATCTATCTTAATTAAGTGGACGTTATAGGTGATGACACAAGATAAATACGAATGCTTTTGAGGGTGACGATTCATTCGATTAATAAAGAACAACTTTGTGCTTTGTAAATTTTTCAAAATTTATAAAGCTTCATGCACTAGAACTAAACATTAGTGTGTTTAAAAGCTGCTTTAGACGTAAACCACCCTTTTTACAAGTAGAGTTTTTTTAAATTTAACCCACTGTGTTTATAGTGAGATTTCAATAAAATAGTGAAAATTTTATATGTAACAGTTGCAAGGGGGATATAAATGAGTGAGAAATCAAAAAATACGAAACTAGAAATTGAGCGAGTTATTTTTATTGGTCGAACATATGAAGAGTATTTTAGCATGTTTAATTTAAATTTGGCGGAATTAGAAAGTGAAAAAATATTAGATTGTCCTGCCGGTGCATGTTCATTTACAGCAATAGGAAGAAAAAAGGGTTTGAATATAGAGTCATGTGATATTGCATATACTTTTAATGCTACAGAATTATACAGCAGGGGGAAAGATGATTTAAAGCACGCTATGGAGAAGATGCAATCGTCAAAATCAAATTATTGTTGGCGTTACTTTAAGAATATCAGCCACTTGAAGAGGCATAGAATGCAAGCATTAACAGATTGTATTTATGATATGGAACAATATCCTAAATCATATAAAGTAGCCTCATTGCCCAAGATACCATATAAAAATAATGAATTTGATATCTTATTATCTGCGCATTTTCTATTTATGTACGCTGATCACTTTGATTATCATTTTCATAAACAGACTTTAAATGAAATGTTAAGGGTAACTAAAAAAGAAATACGTATTTTTCCAATTGTTAATTTAAAAGGAGAACGTTATGAGAAGCTAGACGATATAATAAATTATTTGTCTGAGCAAGGTTGTAAAATAGAAGAAATAAAAGTTGATTATGAATTCCAAACTAATACAAATACTATGTTAAAGATTAAAATATGAGAAATACCTTAAACTCACTTTTTGTTGTTTTGATATTAGTCTTCAATCAAATTAATATCAAAAGTTTTTGAATAGATTTAAAGATTATTCATTTTAAATATATACTTATTATTGTATTTATAATAAAGTGATATATGGAGTGTTTATTTAGAATTTATCAAAATATAAAACGAATTAGGAGACGAGTGACATGAATCTATTAGTACTAATCGGTATTGCTACTATCATAGGTCTGATACTATTTGGTGGTTTAGTTTGGTATCTTTATATGAAAGAAAGATTTAAAACGGTACCATCCAACGAAGCTTTAATTATTACTGGACCAAATATTGGTAATCCAAAAACTGAATCTAATGTTTATCAAGATGATGAAGGCCGTCATATGAGAGTGGTCCGTGGTGGTGGTTATAGAATGAAAATGTTCCAATCATCAACACGTATATCATTGAAATCTTTCCAATTGGAAATTAAAACGCCGGTTGTGTGGACCAAAGCTGGTGTTGGCATAGAGGCTGAAGCAGTTGCTACAGTTAAAGTTGCAGATCAATTACAAGGTATTGTTAAATATGCTGAACAATTCTTAGGGAAATCGAAAGATGAAGTATCTGAAGAAATATCACAAGTGTTGAACACCAACTTACGAGCAATATTATCTAAAATGACAGTAGAGGAAATCAATTCAGATAGAGAAGCATTTAATAATAAAGTAACCGAAGTTGCTCAAGAACAACTCAACAATATGGGCTTTACTATTACGTCATTAGGGCTATCGGATATTAGCGATAACGAAGGCTACTTAGAAAATTTAGGTAAACCTGAAATTGCTAAAATTAAGAAAAAAGCTGACATTGCAGAAAGTGATGCGGCACGTGAAACTGAGATGAAAATTGCTGAGAATACTGAATTAACTGAGAAAGAAAAAATATCTCGTCAAATGAATGTTGCAGATTCACGTAGAGAAAAAGATTTAAAAGAACAAGCTATTTTAAGTGAAACAAATAAAGCACAAGCCCAAGCAGAAGCTTCAGGGCAGTTAGAAAAAGAATCTAGAGCTTTAGAAATCAAAGAAAAACAATTAAACGTTCAACGTAGCGAAAAAGAAAATGAGTTACATTTGATACAGATGGAACGTGAGAATGATGTACATATTCAACGTCAAAAAGATGACGTGCGTCGTCAACAATCAGAGACAGATGCAGCAATTAAGATAAAGCAAGCTGAAGCTGCTTATGAAGCGCGACTTAAAGAAGGTAAAGCAGAAGCGGAAGTTATTAGAGAACAAGAGAAAGCGAAAGCTGATGGTTTAAGAGAAAGAGCAAATGCACTTGCTGAGAATAAAGATGTTATGTTGGCTGAATTGATGATTAAAACAATGCCTGAGTTTGCTAGAGCACTGGCTGAACCATTATCTAATGTTGAAAATATTCGTATTTTAGATGGTGGAAATGGTGAAGGTATCAATTCATTATCAAATGGTATTATTGCCCAAATGGCTAATGCCGAAGAAGGTTTAAACCAAATGACAGGCTTTAATTTAACTAAAATGCTTGAAAATGTTTCAAATCAAAAGAAAACATACGCTTTCGAACAAAACGAAAAAACAAATGAAAAAGCACATGAAGATACAGCTTTAAAACAAAGTGAAGAGGTCAATGCTGAAGCGCCTATTGAAGATACTTCAAATCAAATAAAAGATAACCATAATGACGACCATAACCAAACAGCAGAAAAATAAAAAACAACCTCAGTAAGCAAAAGTTATAAAACTTTTGTACTGAGGTAAATTAGAGACCCTACTTCATGAAGTAGGGTCTTTTTTTAAAATGATGAAAATGTTTGGATTACGTTCGCCAAAATGTTGCACAATCAGCCTTATCATCGATATTGTATTGGATGATTTTTTTTAATAAGGCATAGTCAATATCTTGGTTCCATTTTATGCGGAATAGATTATTTGTCTGTGAGTAACCAGCGGCTTTTATTTTTTGGGTGAACTCAGCTAATGCCTTTGATTCAGGTGCTACTGAGAAATGTGCTTTTGCTTTACTAAACGCAATGATAAAAGTACCGTGATCTGTGTACATTGGTTGATTCCATTTTACTGTAGTTTCAAGGTTGGGAAATGTTTTTGAAATCCAGTTGAAAATGGCTTCCATTTTCTCTTTGTGTGATGCATGATCAATAGACTCTAAAAAATCTTTGAATTCATTCATATTAAAACTCCATTCTTTTTATTTATATGGAATATTGCTTTAATTACTTGTTAGCTATCATAACAAATTGAATAGATTTTATCCTCAGATAACATATAAAAATAGAGCATGAAGATATGAATTCAATAACATGATTTCATATCTACACGCCCTTTAATTTCTAAGTTAAAACACAAGTATTAAAACAAGTCTAAAGACTATTACTTATGTTTCCTATATTAACAGTTAAAAGTTTTCAAGATTATGATGCCTTTACAGTATTTCTTTTTAAAAAATCAATAATTAAACCGACAACAAGTAAAATGATAAATGGAATCAACCAACTTAATTGAATATCAGCTAATGGTAATTTTTGATATAACGTATTAAGTGATTTAAACAAGTTGAAATCATTTAGTATTTGTAACACTGAGATAACGAGTGTAACGATAGTCGGTAAGATAAAGGCAAATTTCATTTCAAATGGAATGAAAATGCCAACTAAAGAAATAAGTACTAATACAATCGATGTTGGATAAATAAAAGTTAACAATGGAACAGCGATCTGTAAAATAAGCTCTAAACCTAGCGTTGAAACAATAAAACCAAGTAAAGAGAATACCAATACGAACTTTTTATAAGATACTTTTGGTAATTTCTTCATAGCAAATGCGGCACAGGCATTGACTAACCCAATACATGTAGTTAAACATGCTAGAATGACGATGATACCAAATAATAAATTACCTATAGATCCAAATACACGTAAAGAATTGAACGTTAAAATACCTGTACCATCTTTGAATCCAGGATGGCTTGTTGTAGCGCCGACGTAAGCAAGTGCAAAATAAATAACGAGCAGTAAAATCGCTGATATTAAACCTGCTTTAATCACGTGCTTGACGAGTGTCTTTTGATTATCAACACCATTTAATTTAAACATTTGGACGATGACTACCGAAAATGCTAAAGCAGCTACTAAATCCATCGTAAAGTACCCTTGTAGAATGCCTGAAACTAATGGTGTTTGAGCATACTCACCACTCGCTTGTCCAATAGAGCCTTCTGGATTAATAATTACCAATATACATAAAATTGCAATAATAATTATTAAAATGGGCGTTAAATATTTACCTAAATTATCTATAATACGGCTTGGGTATAAAGCAATAATATAAACAACGAAGAAAAATATTAATGAAAATACAATTAAAGTGAAATGATTATGTACGGGTAATATATGATTTGTTCCAATTTCGTAGGCAACGTTAGCAGCACGAGGAATACCGTATAATGCACCGATTGATAAGTAAATACAGATTGCAAAGACCGTACCGAATATCGGATGGACTCTGTTACCGATGCTTTCTACGCCACCATTCATATAGGCAACTACAATAACTGTTAAGTAAGGTAGTAATATACCGGTAATAGCAAATCCAGTCATAGAAACCCACATATTTTCTTGAGCTGTGTAACCTAACATAGGTGGAAATATTAAATTTCCGGCGCCAAAGAAAAATGAGAATAGCATTAGACCAGAAATTAGGATAAGTTTATTCATTTTTATATACCTCAATTTCAAGGAGATTATCTTGCACAAAACACATGCTACTTTAACATAAAAAAACAGTATATTCAATAAAATGTCAGATAATTTTTAATATTTAAAGTATTGCATGTGGGAAAAGTCATGAAATATTCGAAAAATTTTAAGTTGATTAATGGCTGTAGTGACAAGTTTTTAGCTCTGGTTGCTGAAAATACATATTGAGACAAAGGTGGAAAAATGGTATAGTAGATGCTATGTCACGCAAACGCTTTAACGCAATAAAGTTTTGTAAAATATAAAGGATGTAGAATTATGAATAAACAATCACAGTGGAAATCCTCAACAGGATTTATTTTAGCAAGTGCTGGTTCTGCAATAGGGTTAGGTGCCATGTGGAAGTTTCCGTATATGGCTGGGATATACGGTGGTGGCGCATTTTTACTAATGTTTTTAGTATTTACCATTTTCGTTGGGTTGCCATTACTTATGATGGAATTTACAGTCGGAAAAATGGGGAAAACATACACAACTAAAATTTATGAAAAATTGACTGGGAAAAAATGGCTCAATATGATTGGCTGGAATGGTAACTTAGCCGTATTTATATTATTTGGTTTTTACAGTGTTATAGGTGGTTGGATTATTATCTATATCTTGAATGTAGCTTTCCAAATAGTAACTTTTAGCGATAGTACATTAGGAAGTATAAAGTTTGAATCAATTATAGGAAACCCATGGTTAACGATAGTGGGGCAAGGTATTTTTATTTTATTAACAATGGTTATTGTAATGATGGGAGTAGAAAAAGGATTAGAAAAAGCTTCTAAATTTATGATGCCGTTATTATTTGTTTTTCTAATTGTCATCGTTATTAAATCACTTTCTTTAGAAGGCTCGTGGGAAGGTTTGAAATATATCTTGCAACCTAGATTAGAAGATATTTCTATGGAAGGTGTATTATTTGCGCTAGGGCAGTCATTTTTCACGTTATCTCTAGGTACGACAGGAATGATTACTTATGCGAGCTATGCTTCAAAAGAAATGACGATTAAGACATCTGCTGTTTCAATTGTAGGAATGAATATTTTGGTATCTATTTTAGCAGGCTTAGCAATATTCCCTGCCATTGCAGCTTTTGGATATAGTCCTACTGAGGGACCTGGATTATTATTTAAAGTATTACCACAAGTTTTTGATCAAATGGCTTATGGACAAGGTTTTTATTTTATCTTTTTAATTCTATTTTTATTTGCTGCACTGACATCATCGATTTCGTTACTTGAGTTAAATGTATCGAACTTTACTAAAAATGATAATTCAAAACGTAAATCTATAGCAATTTGTGCAAGTATTTTAGTATTTATCATTAGTATTCCGGCCACGTTGTCATTTAGTAGTTTAAGCGGTATCCAATTTGGTGCTGGAACAATATTTGATAATATGGACTTTTTAGTATCAAATATCTTGATGCCATTAGGTGCGTTAGGAACGACGCTTGTGGTTGGTCAATTATTAGATAAAAATGAGTTGAAAACACATTTTGGAAAAGACAGATTTAAATTATTTATGCCGTGGTACTACTTAATTAAATTTGTTTTACCAGTAGTTATTGTGTTAATATTCATCGTTCAACTTATATAACTGGAATATTCTCGTTGCTTGTTGCTTCGAGAATTTTTTAATTGTGCGTCATTTAGTTGTAATCAGTTATTGACTAAAAATAGTTTATTTAGTAAAATCTAATTAAATTATTTATTGAAAGTTTTTGGTTGTTAATTATAAAGATTTTTAACAATTTATTGGAAATTCTTTTGATAAATAAAATTTTTCTCAAAGAATGTAAGTGCTTTCTTTAGGGAGGAGTGAGTGGTATGAAAGCATTGATAGGTAAATTTTTTGAACTAATACCGCGTTTTATTATTAACTTTTTCATTTAGTCTGTTCTTTTGATTAAATTGTGTTTTAAAATCATAAAATTTAGAGGTGTTGTATATGGAGAAGAAACGAAATAAGTATAGTATACGTAAATTTGCTGTCGGCGCTTCTTCAATTTTAATTGGCTCGTTATTATTTTTGAATGTAGGGACTGTAGAAGCTGCTGAAGAAAATAATCAAAGTGAAGCGGACGCACAAGTACAAAATGGGAATCATTTGGGAGATGAGGAACATCAAAATTTAGTGAATGATAACACAAATACACCGGTTAATGATGATAAAACACAAGTGAATGATGAAAAAGTCAATCAAGCAACTCATACTAGCTTACATAAAGATCAATAAAATAGTAAAAATAATGTGAACGATTCAACAGATAAAGTGAAAGAACAAGAAGGGCCAGAAGTAGACCCAGAATTTAACGCAAAAGATAAAGTGAAAAAACAAGAAGGGCCAGAAGTAGACCCAGAATTTAACGCAAAAGATAAAGTGAAAAA
>NZ_RCVN01000018.1 GCF_003697915.1 Staphylococcus pseudoxylosus | reverse complement strand
TAAAAAAGGCTTATAGCCGCAGAGCAAACCACCCGTTATACGGGTGGTTTTGATTGTGCACACTTTCCGCGGGCACTGCATTAGTTTATAAACTAATTCACAATTTTTGTTTGCGCCATAAAAACGCACCTACGATGGTCACGATAATGAGAGAAATGCCAATCACGATGAGCCATGAAATATAACTATGGTCATCAATAGGTAAGGGTACGTTCATGCCAAAAAAGCTAAATACTAACGTTGGCAATGTTAAAAACACAGTGAAAAGCGTTAATGTTTTCATCGTATTATTCATCTCATTTGATAGTAATGATGCGTATGAAGTAGTGATACTTTCTAATATATCTGTATAAAGTCTCGTCGTTTCTAAAGCTTGATTATTTTCGATTAATAAGTCCTCTAAAATGTCTTCATCTTCATCAAAGCGCTTCATAGCTGGTAGACGGAACAATTTTTTTACTATGCTTTCATTGCCTTTAAGCGCAGCTAAAAAATAAACTAAACTTTTTTCTACTTCCATTAAATTATAAAGTTGCTTATTTGTGACGTTATTCTTTAGCTCACGTTCGATACGTACACGTGTTTTATTTAGCAATCTTAAATTTCTGTTGTAATGATTTGTAATTGTTAACAATATATTTAATGCAAAACGACTATGAAAGCGTAGGTTTATATTCTGACGAGCAAAGTTTTCTAAGAATTCATTTTCAACATTACAGATCGTAATGATTTTTTTATTTCCAATAATAATGCCTAAAGGAATAGTAATAAATGATAATACTTTTGAATTAGTGTCATTTATAATAGGTAAGTCTAATATGATTAATGAATAATGCGAATCTTCATCGTATTCAACACGTGCACTCTCTTCTCTATCTAGTGGGTCTCGTATGAAATCTTCAGGAATGTCATAGCGAGCTATAAGCATTTCGATTTCCTCCCAGTTGGGATCAACGACGTTCACCCATGAAGCTGTTTGATCCAGTTCGGATTCCATTATTGTATCTGTTGGTGAATGTTTATATGCAGCTATCATGATAATTTGAGTTCCTTTCTTCAGAAGTGTTATTGATATGGTTCATTTGCTATTAGACGTAATGGGCCGTTAAATATAATTTTGAATAAGTAATCAGCAACCATATCGGGTTCCATTCTATTATTATCTTGTACCCAATGTTTGATAAAAGAAATCGCAGCACCTGAAACATAACTATGAAAATAATCTATGGGTATGCCTGAAATATTTTGCTTATTGCCAAGGTTTTTAGCTATATTAGCGTACATAAGTTCTGAAATCTTGTCTTCAAGATGGCTCTTTCTATCTAACTTAAAAATAACTAAGTAAAAATCGATATCTTTTTGAATATGGAGAATGATATTTTTAAGAATCTTTTCCGAAAATATTTTAGCGAAATCTTCTAAAGTTGAGTCTTGCATACCCAACTTATAAGTCCCTGTTTCATCTGCTAAACCAGCGAGAATTTCATCTTCGATGTCTGAAAGTAAAATATACTTATCTTCATAGTGTAAATAGAAAGTCCCTCGATTAACATCTGCTAGGGTTGTTATATCTTGTATCGTTATCCGCTCTAGTTCTTTTTCTGCTAATAATTTTATAAAAGCTTGTTTGATTGCATTTTTAGTTTTTCTGACACGACGATCTTCTACCATTTGATTCAGCTCCTTAAACTTTAATAGACAAACCATGTTTTTTTTGTTGATAAACAAACAAAATGAAACATATTGCATATTGCTTATTGAATTATACTAATTATAATAAACAAAGTAGTCATTAATCAACAAAGTGTTCAAAAAGGAGGTAAATAATATGAGTATATTTAAAAATAAATTACTTTGGATAGCACCAATAGCAATTTTAATCATATTGGCAATATTTTCAATGGCATTTTATCCAGCATATAATCCTAAACCAAAATCTTTACCCATTGCTATAGTTAACCAAGATGAAGGCACATCTATTCAAAATAATGACATCAACATTGGTAAAAAATTAGAAGATAAACTATTAAATAGTGATTCTGATACTATAAAATGGGTTGAAGTAGATAATGAAAAAGATGCTCGTAAAGGATTAGATGAGGAAAAATATTTTGGTGCAGCTATTTTTGAAAAAGACTTTTCAAAACATGCAATGAGTAAAACTCAAAAAGTAGTAATGGATAGTAAAAAGCAAGCAATGCAAGAGCAAATACAATCAGGTGAAATACCGCCAGAACAGGCAAAAAAAATGCAAAGTCAAATGGTTAAGTCTGGTGCTTCACAAGACATAACAGTCAATCAAGCAGAATTTAAAACATTGATTAATAGTGGTGCGAATATGCAAGCATCACAAATTTCTTCAAATGTATTAAAAGGTATCGGTGATAATTTAAATAAACAAATAACGCAACAAGGTTTAGATACTCTAGAAAAACAGGATGTTAAAGTTAGCCCTAGAGATATTCAAGGACTTACAAATCCTGTGAAGGTATCAGATCAAAAGATTCATAAAGTTAAAGATCATCAAGGTAATGGTAATGCATCATTCTTGATGTTTATGCCAGTGTGGATTAGTTCAATCGTGGCCTCTATTTTGCTATTCTTTGCATTTAGAACTTCAGATAATATTATAATTTCGCATCGCATTATTGCGTCGCTAGGTCAATTGGCTATTGCTGTTGTTACTGCCTTTATAGGTGGATTTGGTTATGTATACTTTATGTCTAGTGTTCAAGGGTTTGACTTCCCTGATATTAATAAAATAGGGCTTTTTGTTTCTATTGCATTATTAGGCTTTATTGGTCTTATTTTAGGAGTTATGACTTGGTTAGGTATGAAATCTATTCCAATATTCTTTATAGCAATGTTCTTTAGTATGCAACTTGTAATGTTCCCTAAACAAATGCTACCGCAATTTTATCAAGATTATGTTGTGGGGTGGAATCCATTCACTCACTATGGTGAATATTTGAGAGCATTACTTTATATGGATCAACCACTAGAAATGAATGCTACCATGTGGATGTTTATCGGTTTTATTATTTTTGGAGTTGTTTCTTCAATAAGTGCTGCAATAATTAGAAAACATAGCGGGAAACGTACAGAAGTTCCTTCATAAATGTTTAAAGTACAGCATTATTTATTGGATGGATTTAAAATAAAGGATTTTGTTAGCAGGGTTAGATATCAAATAATTAATTTGATATCTAACCCTTTTTATGTGAATATTTCAATAGACATTTAATTCAAAATAAAATTTCATAAAATATACAAAATTAATTGGCATAAAATGTATTACCCATTGTTTATATTAAACACTGTCATTGCAATGTTTATTAGCACATTGGAAATTGAATGAAATATGATTACATAATTGTTTAGCACATTTTCTATAATTTTAATAAAGAATTAACATTTGCTTAACAAAAATAAGTTATAATTCACATAGTTTACAAATAATTTAAAGAGGTGTGACGATGGATTCTTCTGTAATGGAGATAATTTTCACTTTTATCGGTGGTTTAGGTATATTCTTATACGGAATTAAACAGATGGGCGATGGCTTACAAGCAACTGCTGGCGATCGACTGAGAAGTATATTAAATAAATTTACAAGTAATCCAATCATGGGTGTTTTGGCAGGTATGATTGTTACAATTTTAATTCAAAGTAGTTCAGGGACTACTGTCATTACGATTGGTCTTGTAAGTGCAGGATTTATGACAATGCGACAAGCAATTGGGGTTGTTATGGGAGCGAATATAGGTACCACGGTTACAGCATTTATAATAGGTATTGATATTGGTGCTTATTCACTACCCATCCTAGCTATTGGCGCGTTTTTAATTTTCTTTATTCAGAAAAGAAAAGTTAAAAATATAGGTATGATTTTATTTGGGTTTGGTTCTCTTTTTTATG
Source organism: Staphylococcus pseudoxylosus (assembly GCF_003697915.1). Lineage (GTDB taxonomy): Bacteria > Bacillota > Bacilli > Staphylococcales > Staphylococcaceae > Staphylococcus > Staphylococcus pseudoxylosus. The sequence continues at coordinate 32,667 of NZ_RCVN01000018.1, read as the reverse complement.
GTTTAGAATTGATGAGTGGTGCAGTGAAGCCACTCGCTAATTTAGATGGGTTTAAACAAATCATGTTAGATATGTCATCAAATCCAATATATGGTGTTTTAGCTGGTACATTCTTAACAGTTATCATCCAAAGCTCAAGTGCAACTATTGGTATATTACAAGGGTTCTTTGCTAATGATTTAATTAGCTTGCATGGTGCACTGCCAGTACTATTAGGTGATAATATCGGTACAACGATTACTGCTGTTTTAGCAAGTTTAGCAGGTTCTCTTGCATCAAAACGTGTTGCAGCCGTTCATGTCATGTTTAACGTGATAGGTGCAGCAATATTCTTGCTCATATTACCGTTGTACCAACTAGTTATTGAGTGGATGCAAGGCGCAATGAATTTAAAACCAGAAATGGTTATTGCATTTGCACACGGTACATTTAACGTAACAAATACTTTAATTCAATTACCATTTATTTTTGTACTAGCTTGGATAGTTACGAAAATAATTCCAGGTGAAGATATTAATGAAAAATACAAACCAAGACATCTTGATAAGAACTTAATTAATAGAGCGCCTAATATTGCGCTACAAGAAGCTCAAGATGAAATTCAAAACATTGGTAGAATGACATTATCCATGTTACAAAAAGTCAATCACTACGATGAAAAAACTGAAAAAGATATTATTCAGAAACATGCAGCGATTGACAATATGTATGATAATGTCAGACAGTACCTTACTAAAATATCAGAGAAGAAGTTGTCACAAGATGATGCAGAAAGAATGTCTGTATTATTTGATGTTAATCGCACGATGTTGAAAGTGGCTGGTTTATCAGAAGCCTATTTATTGGATTTGAAGAAGAAAGATACAGATCCTATCAAAATATCTGATAAAGCTGAACAAAGTATTGAAAAGCTTTACAATCATGTTAACATGTCGTTTGAAAAGACAGTTGAAATGTTCAACGTTTATGACAGAGTTAAGCGGGATGAAATAGTTAAAATAAGTAATGATTCATACAAACTTGAACATGATTTAAGGAAAAAACATATTAAACGTTTAAGTTCAGGTGAGTGTTCACCAGAAGGTGGCTTATTATATCTAGATATGATTGCAATATTAGAACGAATCGGTTACCATTCTAGAAATATTTCAGAATCAATGGTTGATATTGATGAAATAGAATTAGAAGAACACGCGGAAAATCCATTAGGTTGGTCTTACTAATTGTAAAAATTAGTATATAATTATTTATAAAATAATTACACTAGTCGAGATAGAAATCAAATTTTGATTTCTGTCTCGTCTTTTTTATATAAAATATTAAAAAAGATTGTGTTGATTCTAGTTATAGGTTTATCAAGTTAAGAATGATTTGATATTCCAAAATTACTTTAGTATCAACGCTAAAGTAGTTGTTAAAGTGATAACATACTATCTCATAATCGAAATTTTCTAAGTGAATATGTGGGAATTATCTAGAGAATAAAATTAGTAAGCGTTTCCACTATCTTTGGATATTAATTTATTTTACAATTACAAATAATAGACGAAATAAATGGAGGTTACATAACATGAGTGTTTTAGACAAATTTAAACTGGATGGCCAAGTTGCAATTGTGACAGGAGGTGCCTCAGGACTAGGAAAAGCAATGGGGAAAGGTTTAGCTGAAGCAGGTGCAAACTTAGTGATTGCTGATATTAATTTAGATTTGGCAAAAGAAACAGCAAACGAATTTGAGACTGAAACAGGAAATCAAGCCTTGGCATGTAAAGTAGATGTAACAAACGTGTCGGATGTTGAGCAAATGGTTTCAGATGTAATGGATCAGTTTGGGCGTATAGACATTCTATTTAACAATGCTGGCATCAATGAACATGTTAAATTTGAAGATATGCCTTACGATCGTTGGGTTAAAAATATGGATGTCAATATCAATAGCATGGTTTTAGTTTCACAAGCTGTAGGAAAAGTGATGATCAAACAACAAAAAGGTACGATTGTGAACACTTCTTCTATGTCTGGAATCATTGTAAATACACCACAGCCACAGGCGGCATATAATACATCTAAAGGTGCAGTGATTATGTTTACTAAAAGCTTAGCAAATGAATGGGCGGAACATGGTATACGTGTAAATACGATTGCTCCAGGTTATATGGAAACAGAACTAACTAGAGATTATTTTGCTCAAGGTGGAGAAATGATTGACACATGGATGAATTTTACACCATTAGGTCGACCTGGTGTACCTGAAGAATTACAAGGTGCTGCACTATATTTAGCTTCTGATGCTTCATCATTTGTTACTGGTAGTGTTGTCACAATTGATGGGGGATATACAGCATTATAAATAACTAGTAACTCATTTAAAATTAAATCTAGTAATATCAAAAGAGAAGTTGAGATAAAATAATACTCAACTTCTCTTTTTTTTACGATGCTTTTAAAGTGCTTATATTAAATGACGCCAAAGCATCTAGTTTTATTTAATTCTTACTAAAACGATAAGAATACTTGACAAAGTTGTATGAGGAGCATAGTATTACTAGTAATCTAATATTCAGAAAATTGATTTGGGGGGATTATATATGACATCTATGAGTATTCTAGATCAAAGTCCAATTGATATTAATGAAACTGTAAATGAGGGTATACAACGAACTGTTGAATTAGCACAACTAGCAGATAACTTAAAATATACGAGATATTTTGTTGCAGAGCATCATAATATTCCAGAAGTTGCGGGTACAAGTCCAGAAATATTAGTGACACATCTACTTAACAAGACTAACGAAATACGTATTGGTTCAGGAGGAGTCATGTTACAGCACTATAGTCCTTTTAAAGTAATAGAACAATTCCACTTTATTAGCCATCTTGCACCAGGTAGAGTAGATTTAGGGATTGGTAAAGCACCTGGTGGATTTCCATTAGCAACACAAGCTTTGCAATCAGAATTCAAATCGCCACAAGTTACATTTAATGATAAATTCCAACTGTTAAACAATTTCAATAATCGCAGTTTTAAAGAAGATGATGCGTATCATCAATTACAAACTTCCATAAGAGATAATGAAGTCCCTAAGCCAAAGCTCTTTTTATTAGGGGGCAGTGACCGTTCGGCGCAATTTGCAGCAAATGAAAATGTTGGTTTTGTATATGCTTTCTTTATAAATTCTAATGTTGATATGTTACGAAGTGCAGTGAAATCTTATAAACAACAATATCCAGAAGGACGTTTTATTGTTGCTGTAGCGGCAGTTGTAACAGAGAATGAAAATGATAAAGAATTAGTTAAAGATGGTCGTACAAATTATGCTTTGCATTTTAAGGATGGTAGAAAAATTACTGTAAATACTAAGGAGCAACTAGAAGCATTTAGTAAACAAAGTGCAGAACATTTTGAAGTTGAGGAAAAGCAAATAGACGTTTTAGAAGGCTCAGCTACTGAAGTTAAACATCAACTATCACAGTTAAACAACGAAGGACTCATCGATGAGTTTATGTTGCATATGCCAGTACAGAATCACAAATTAAGAGTGAAAACGGTGGAGAAACTTGCGCCATCATACACAATTGCTAATCAGAAAGAAGGGGTATTATGAGTCAGAAAAAAATAGATTTTGGAATTATGTTAAATGGACCAGGCAGTCATATGCATGCTTGGAAATCTAATGAAGTTCCTAGCGATGCCAGTACTAACTTTGAATACCAACTAGACATTGCTAAGAGAGCAGAACGAGCAGGTTTTAGTTTTGTTTTTGTAGCAGATGGTTTATATATTCATGAGAAATCTATCCCTCATTTCTTAGATAGACACGAACCTTTAACGCTACTTGCTGCACTTGCGCCTATTACTCAAAAAATTGGTTTAGTTGGTACAATTTCAACTTCATACAGTGAACCTTTTACCGTTGCGAGACAGTTAGCAACGATTGATAATATTAGTCATGGACGCGCAGGATGGAACGTTGTTACATCACCACTTGAGGGTAGTGCAGATAACTATAGTAAAGGTGAACATCCGGAGCATGATACGAGATATGATATTGCTGAAGAACATATTCAAGTGGTACAAGGATTATGGGATTCATATGAAGATGATGCCTTTAAATTTGATACTGAAAAAGGCGAATATTTAGATAAAAACAAAATGCACACGCTAGATTATAAAGGTGAATATTTCCAAGTAAAAGGACCATTAAATGCAAGTCGTTCTGAACAAGGTCAACCAGTCATTTTTCAGGCAGGTGCTTCACCTAAAGGACAAGACTATGCAGCCAAATATGCAGATGCAGTTTTCACATTAGGAGAATCAAAAGAAAGTGCACAACGGAATTATGAAAGTATTAAAGATCAAGCCAAGGCTTATGGACGTAACCCCGACGAAGTAAGCGTTTATCCTATATTAGCACCAGTCATAGCTCAGACAGAAAGTGAAGCAGAAGCACGTTTTGAAAAAATTAAGACTTTAGCAAATATTGATGAAGCATTAGATTATTTAGGTCGTTATTATGATCATCATGATTTCAGTCAATATGATTTAGACGCACCTTTTCCAGAATTAGGAGAAGTTGGTCAAAATAGTTTCCGAGCTACAGCAGATGCAATTGCTAATCGTGCAAAAGCAAACCAATCAACGTTAAGAGAAGTTGCGCTAGAAGAAACAGTTAGACGTTCTCCATTTATAGGAACATATGAAGCTGTAGCAGATTTAATCATTGAATGGGTAGAAGACGGTGCAGCAGATGGTTTTATTTTTGGACCACATATATACGGGGCGGTTTATGATGAATTCTTAGAAAATGTATTACCTATTCTAGAAGAGAAGGGGTACTATGATAAAACGTTTCGTGGCGAAACATTAAGAGATCATCTTGGCCTTCCTTTTAAAGAAAATAGATATACGCAATCTACACAATCACGTGTTACAAACTAAAGTTTTGCAAATATTGAAAAGGATGGACACATCTAAATTATAAAAGTTGTGTCTATTTTTTATTAAAAGGAGTGAACGACTATGTCAGAATCTAGTACAACATCTTATCAAAATACTGTTAATCAAACAGCTAACCCAACTTCTATAAAAGCAAAAAGGAAATTAGAATTACCACATGTGCTATTAATGATGTTAATAATGATGATGTTTGCTTGTTTTTTGACATATATCATTCCTGCTGGGACGTTTAATACCGACAAAGATGGATCGATGATACAAGGGACTTACCACGCAATTGCGCAACATCCTGTGAATCCATTTTATGCAATAACTTTAATTCTAAATGGGGGTATCCAATCTGCTCAAACAGTCACTTTGCTATTATTTATAGGTGGCTCAATGGGAGGGATTCTGCAGTTAAATTCAGTTACGAAAATAACTAATTTCATGATTTATAGATTTGAACATGCAGGCGCACTGCCATTAATAATAGGTTTATTCTCATTGATGGCTTTTATAGGATTCTTTGTTGGTGGGGATCAAATGATTGTGTTTGTAACCTTGGGTGTCATTTTAGTAAAACGTTTAAAATTAGATCCTATTATGGCTTTGGCGATTACATTCTTGCCTTTATATATGGCATTTTCAGTCTCACCTTCTGGAATGGCTAAAATCGGACAAATTGTCTATCCTGATGTCGCACTTTATTCAGGCTACGGTGGTAGGGCAATTATGTATCTTATATTTTTAGTTGTGACCTTATTATATGTAATTTGGTATGCGCGAAGAGTAATTAAAAATCCAGATAATAGTATGATGACGACAAAATTTTGGCAACAGCAAAACGATGATTCATCAAATGATGCAATGGGTTCGGAAGATAGAAAGGTAAGTTGGAGAGATACCATTATCGTTAGTTTAGTTGTTGTTACACCTATCATTTTAGCGTTAGGAAATGGTTTGCTAAATTGGACTGAACGATATGGAAATGGTGTTTTTATTACAGTATTTGGTTTGAGTTTTATGTTGGCCTATATTGTTAAGGGGAAACGACCATCTGAAATGGTGGATGGATTTTTAGAAGGTGCAAAACCAATGCTTGTAGTTGCATTTGCAATCATTATGGCAAATACTATTAGCGTGATATTAGAAAAAGGTCAAATATTAAGTACTATCGTGCATGGATTGACGACGCAACTTGATGGTGCTTCGTCTGGTGTAGTTTCGGTTTTAGTGTTTTTGGTTGCTACAATATTTAATTTCTTAGTGCCTTCTGGTTCTGGATTGATGAGTGTGATGGTGCCTATATTACAACCTGTTACAACAGCATTAGGGGTTAATGATCAAATATTATTAACCTCATTATCTTTTGGCGGTGGATTAGGTAATCTTATCACTCCGACATTAGGTGCTACAATTGGTGCTATCGCTATAGCTAAGGCTAATTTTGGCTCATGGTTTAAATTTATGGCGCCGCTATTTGTCATATGGATGATAGTTGGTGGTGTGATACTTTATATCTTTACCGCAGTTGGTTGGAGTGGCGGTATATAGTTGCTATTCAAAATAAAAGGAACAATGATGACTTTATCTATAAGTAATTTATACTTAGATCATTAAAGTCTATCGTTGTTCCTTTTTTGTTTTTATTTTTTCATGGAGCTACTGTTAATGAGAATGGTACATTTTTTTTCCATTTATTTGATGGTGTTTCATCAGTGATGACTTCTGTAATGTCACTGATTTTTGCAAATGAAAGCGTAGAGGATATATCGAATTTACTTTTATCAATAAGTGCAATGACATTTTCACTTTCTTTTACCATTTGTTTTTTTAATTGAACTTCAGGTAAAGAGAAATCAGTTAAGCCATTTTCAAGTGTAAAGCCGTTCGCAGATAAAAAGAAATAATCTATGTGATACATTTCTAGTATTTGTGAGTCGATATTACCTGTAATCGCATTTGAATCTTGTGAAACAAAACCGCCAACCACAAGCACTGTTAAGTGTGGATTCTCTTTTAATAATACTGCGTTTTCTAACCCGTTTGTGATAATAGTTAGTTCCATTGTTGTTTCCGTTAATAATTTAGCTAATTCATAAGTTGTAGAACTTGCATCAATCATAATACATTGCTGTGGTTGTATTTTTTTTAAAGCATGTTTACTAATTTTATATTTTTCTGAATGCTTTTGAGTTAAGCGATAAGAAAAATTTAACTTAGAACCCAGGTTATCAGTTATTTTTGCACCACCGTGTGTACGGATTAATTTATTTTCACTTTCAAGGCGTCTTAAATCACTTCTTACAGTTGCCTCTGTAACACTTAAGTAATCAGAGAGCTGTTTTACAGTTGCACGTTTATGAGATTTTATATAAGTATAAATATGTTCTCTACGCTCATCAGCATACATTTTCATATGAATCACATCCTCCTTTATATCACTATACATTTTAACATAAATAGTGCACAAGAAAACTAAAACAAATCAAAATGAAAATAAACGAAAGAATATTTGAAAGAAACGAAAAAATATATTAAAATAATAATTGTTAATGAAAACGTTTTCTAAAAAGAAAAGGGGAGATTTTAATTATGACTAAGACAAATTATCCAGAACAAATGAATGCTGTTGTAGCTTATGCACCCGGTGAATATAAATATGAAACAGTTGAAACTCCGAAAATAGAAAATTCAAAAGAAATTATCGTAAAAGTGGAAGCATGTGGTATCTGCGCAGGTGATATTAAAGCCTATGATGGTGCGCCGAGTTTTTGGGGCGATGAAACACAGCCATCATACATTAAAGCACCAATGATTCCAGGGCATGAATTTATTGCTCGTATTGTGGAAAAAGGCGACGATGTTACAGATTTTGAAATTGGTGATCGTGTCATTTCTGAACAAATCGTACCTTGTTGGGAATGTAGATTCTGTAATCGTGGAGAATATTGGATGTGTGAAAAACATGATTTATATGGCTTTCAAAACAATGTGAACGGCGGTATGGCAGAGTATATGAAATTTACAAAAGAAGCCATCAATTACAAAGTGCCTGAGGATATGCCTATAGAAAAAGCAATTTTAATTGAACCTTATGCCTGTAGTTTGCATGCAGTACAACGAGCCAACATTAAACTAGGAGATTTTGTTGTACTCTCTGGTGCTGGAACATTAGGTTTAGGTATGGTAGGTGCAGCTAAAAAAGCAGGTGCTGAGACATTGGTTGTCTTAGATATGAAAGATGAACGATTAGAATTAGCCAAGGAGTTTGGTGCTGATATCGTAATGAATCCAGCTAAAGTTGATGTGGTTAAAGAAATCAAGTCAATGACTGAAGGATATGGCTGTGACACTTATATTGAAGCTACGGGTCATCCTAAATCAGTTGAACAAGGTTTAAGTGCAATTAGAAAATTAGGCCGTTTTGTAGAATTCTCTGTATTTTCTGATCCAGTAACAGTAGATTGGAGTATTATTTCAGATCGTAAAGAATTAGATTTGATGGGGAGCCATTTGGGTCCTTATTGCTATCCACTTGTCATTGATGGCATTCAAAAAGATGACTTTCCAACTGATGGTGTAGTTACACATCAATTATCATTAAAAGATTTTGAACAAGGATTTGATTTGATGAAAAAAGGAGACAAATCGTTAAAAATTGTTCTGGTCCCTTAAAGCTAATGGCTAAAGAATTTGTGTAATAAAAGGAGCGCATTGAAATGAAAAAAATGGTTAATAATCCAGACCATGTTATTGATGAATTAATGACTGGTTATTTAGCGGCTTACCCTGAATATTTAAGACGTTCAGAACTTCATAAAAGGGCTTTAATAGGTAACAAAAGAACGGAAAAACGCAAAGTAAGTGTCTTGATTGGTGGAGGATCTGGCCATGAACCAGGATTTTTAGGATATGTAGGCCAAGGTATGGCCGATGGTGTGGCTGTTGGTAATATATTTGCTTCGCCGTCACCGATACCAATTCAAGCTGTGACAAAAGAAATCAATCAGGATTACGGCGTGTTGTATATATATGGTAATTACGCTGGTGACTTAATGAACTTTGAGATGGCTAGCGAAATGACAGAAATAGAAGATGACATCCAAACGGCTGCTGTTATCGGCAATGACGATGTTGCCTCATCTAAAGATATTGACGACCGAAGAGGTATTGCTGGTGAACTACTAGTGTATAAAGCTGCTGGAGCCGCGGCAGATTTTGGATATAACTTGGAAGAAGTAAGACGTATTGCTCAATTTGCTAATGATCAAACACGTTCAATGGGGATTGGTTTAAGCCCATGTTATTTACCTCAAACAGGCAAACCAAGTTTTGATTTAGAAGATAATGAAATGGAAATTGGGTTAGGGCATCATGGAGAACCTGGCATAGAAAAAACAACAATAAGAACGGCTAAAGAAACAGTAAACGTGATTATGCAAAATATTTTAAAAGAAGCAATTTATCACGAAGGTGATGAAGTGGTTGTCTTAGTTAATGGTCTAGGTGCTACATCTCAAATGGAACTTTATATAATTAATAAAGAAGTGAGCGAAATATTAGAAGATAAAAATATTAGCGTTTATAAAACATTTGTTGGCAATTTTATTACGTCGATGGAAATGGGTGGTTTTTCAGTGACGCTAATGAAAGTAGATGAAACATTGAAGGCATGTATAGATCATCCAGTTGATTGTCCGAACTTCAAGGTAGTTTAGGAGGCGTAAATATGATATTAACAAGTCAATCATTTAAAGATTATATATTAGCGTTAACAACGTTATTTGAACAGAAAAAAGATGAGCTTTGTGAGCTAGACAGAAAAATTGGTGACGGTGATCACGGTGTCACAATGGATATTGGTTATCAAGCTGTAAAGGAAACGATTCATAATGAGTTAGCATCACAAAGTGATATTGCGAAAATTAGCGTAGCTGTTGGGAAAAGTTTTTTAGATGCTGTGGGTTCATCAGTTGGTCCATTATATGCGTCTGGTTATTTAAAAGGCGCGGTAGCAATTAAAAACCAAACAGAGCTTGATGATACAGGTTTATATCAATTTTGGATTGCATTTAGTAAAGGAATTAAAGATAGAGGCAAAGCCGAAATTGGTGATAAAACAATGATAGATACTTTAGAGCCATTTTATAAATCTTTATCACAATCAATGGAACAAGATATGCCTTTTACAGATGGTTACAATAAAGCATTAAAAGAAGCACACATAGGCATGGAAAGTACGAAGGATATTATTTCTAACAAAGGACGCTCTAAGCGGTTAGGCTATAGATCTCAAGGACATGTCGATCCAGGCGCGATGTCTGCTTATTTAATGTTACAAACATTTGGAAGTTTTATTGAAAATTAACGGAAAATATTAAGGAGGAAATTACATGAAAATAGCAATTGGTGCAGACCATAACGGATACGATTTAAAAGAAGCGGTAAAAGAACATGTTGAAGCATTAGGGCATGAAGTTGAAGATTTTGGTTGTCATCAATGTGCAGAAACAGACTATCCAGATGTGGCAGCTGAAGTTGGCAAAAGCATACAACAAGGGCAAAATGCTCGTGGTATATTAATATGTGGTACGGGTATCGGTGTAGCTATAACAGCTAATAAATTAACAGGAATACGTGCTGCGTTAGCGCATGATTATTATTCTGCAGAGCGTGCTCAACTTAGTAATAATGCACAAATTTTAACAATGGGTGCACAAATTATTGGTATAGAAGTCGCTAAGAAAAACGTAGAAGCTTATCTCAATGTAAGTTGGGAAGGTGGTTCTCAACGCAAAGTTGATAAAATTGATGAAGTTGAGAGAAACGAGTCGAAATAAACGATGAAAATATTAGCTACAAAGAAATTTATTATAATAAATTTCTTTGTAGTTTTTTAATGTTTTGATACCTGTATCTTAATATAAATGTTTCTTTTCCTTTTTAAGAAGTTTGTAGAATTGTCACTGTAATTTTTAAGATATTATCCTATAATATCCTTAAGGAGGATTATCTATGCGTAGAGTACTGTATGCTTTTTTAGTTTATACAATATTAGGTTTATTAAGTGGATTCTATTATCGTGAATTGACACTCGCTCATAACTTTACCGGAGATACACAACTCGTTGTTGTACATACACACACGTTAATCTTAGGTATGTTTATGCACCTTATTTTATTGCCTGTTGTGAAAATCTTTAAATTAGATAGTTATTATTTATTTAATTGGTTCTTTATTATTTATAATGTTGGTGTGTTGACTACGATTGGTATGATGTTTACGAAAGGGACGTATCAAGTTATTGGGCTTACTGTTCCAGATTCGTTTGCTGGCTTTGCGGGTATGGGTCATACTATTTTAACTGCAGGCTTTATACTGCTGTTTTTCGTATTAAGAAATGCTATTATTAAAGATCCTAGAGATTAGAGCAAATAGTATATTAATAAAACGCAGTGGATAGAAATTTATAATTATGTTAAATCGCTGTCCAGTAGCAGAGAGAAATAAGAAATTCCGTAATTGGACTTCTTATTTCTCTTTTTTTTAACCCTAGGTGTTAAATTATAATCTGAAAGTTTTAAAGGGTTATCATTGATAATGGTTATCAATTATAGCATAATGTATGTAAGATACATGTTAAATTTGGGAGGAAGCTTTATGGATGACGTTATTATAATTGGCGGTGGACCAGCAGGATTGTTTGCTAGTTTCTATTCAGGATTAAGAGGGATGAATGTTCGTATCATAGATATTCAAGATAAACTCGGGGGCAAGATGCATGTCTATCCAGAAAAAATTATATGGGATATTGGTGGATTAGCTCCGAAACCATGTTTTGAAGTTATTCAAGACACGGTCAGACAAGGTCTGCATTTTAATCCCGAAGTGAATTTAGAAGAACGTGTAATTGATATAAGAAAAATTGCCGAACAACATTTTGAGGTAGAAACTGATAAAGGCAAAGTATATTCTGGGAAGTCAGTCATTATAGCGATTGGTGGAGGTATCATTAATCCTAAACAATTAGATATCAAAGATGCAGAAAGATATAAATTGACTAATTTACATTATGTAGTACAGTCTTTGAAAAAATTTAAAGATAAAAATGTATTAATTTCTGGTGCCGGTAATTCAGCTTTAGATTGGGCTAACGATTTAAGTGGTTATGCTAAAAGTGTTACGCTTATTTATAGAAAAGCTGATATTAAAGGCTATGAAGCAATGAGAGATAAAATGGAGCAATTGAATGTTGAAAAATTACCGAATACACATATATATCAATTAATAGGTGACCAAGGACAATCACAAATTGAAAAAGTGATATTAGAAAATATTGAAACAGGTGAGCAAACGGTAAAAGCATTTGATGATGTGATTATCAGTCATGGTTTTGATAGAGAAAATACATTGCTCGAAGCTTCTTCAACTCAAGTTGACATGTTTAACGAGTACAGTATTAAAGGCTTTGGCAATACTTCTACGAGTATTGATGGACTTTATGCATGTGGTGATATTATATATCACGAAGCAAAAGCACATCTCATTGCAAGTGCCTTTAGTGACGCGGCTAATGCTGCAAATTTGGCTAAGCTTTATATTGAGCCCAAAGCAGCTGCAGAAGGTTATGTATCAAGCCATAATGATGTTTTTAAAGAATCAAATAAAGTAGTTATGAAGAAATATTTATAATATAATTTTTAGGAGAAAATAATAAATGGTTGAGATCAAGCATGAACCACCAACTGTTGAAGACTATAGAAATTTACGTAAAATAGCTGGACTGAGCGAAAAATCCCGAGAAGCTGCTGAAAAAGGTATACCTAATGCATGTTTTAATGTCACAATCTATGATCAACAGGCGTTAATAGGTATGGGAAGAGTGATTGGTGATGGTGGAACGGCGTTTCAAATCATTGATATAGCAGTTAATCCAGTATACCAAGGCCATGGTTACGGAAAAGAAATAATGACTCATATTATGGATTATATTAAAACTGAGGCCGAATCAGGAACATATGTCAGTTTAATAGCTGATTATCCTGCAGATCAGTTGTATGCACAATTTGGATTTATGACTACAGAACCCAATTCTTGTGGTATGTATTTCAAATATTGATAAGTCAGCTTAAATTTATAGTTTGTATTTTGAATATAATAACTGAGGAGGCTGGGACAAATTAATTGTCTCAGCCTCCTCGAATGTTATATTGTCAATAACTTAAGTTATTAGTTCTTTATTGTATATGAGCTGAGTTCTAACTCAAGCGCATACATTGCTCATTGCTACTTTGTTTCTTCTATATTTGCATTTGCAGCATTTGTTCTAGAACGTAAGTCAGCTTCAATTTCTTCTAAACTACGACCACGTGTTTCTGGTAAGTATTTGATTACAAAGATTAAGGCGCAAATTCCAATCGCAGCAAAGATTAAGAATACTTGTTCAACTGATAATACTTCCGTCAAAATTGGGAAGAATTGTGCAACTAATAAGCTACCAATTGATAATACAAGCGCTGCGACACCAGTTGCGGCACCACGTGCACGCATTGGGAATAATTCAGGTAACATAACCCAAAGTACTGGTCCCCAAGTAAACCCAAAGAATATAATGAATAAAGTTAAACAAGCTACGATAATCCATGCGGATGATTGAATACCAATTGTCCAAATTAAGATAGCCATAATTAGTAGAGAAGCTACCATACCAATGTTACCAATTACTAATAGACGCTTACGATCAATTTTATCAATAATCATAATAGCGACAATTGTAATTAAGACGTTCACGGTACCAATTCCTACTGTGCCTAAAATGGAAGTAGCATTACCTAAACCAGCTTTATTGAAAATAGTAGGTGCGTAATAAATGATTGCATTAATTCCTATTATTTGTTGAAGTAACGCAAAGATACTTCCGATAATCAGCGTTGGTCGTAACCATGGTGATTTTAAAACATTCCATGTGCTTTCAGAAATACTATTAATTTCTTTCATGTCTGCAATTTCTTTATCGATTTCACTATCTTTAAACGTTAATTTCATTACATCACGAGCTGCTTTTTCACTTCTGTGCTCAAGTAACCATCTTGGACTTTCAGGCATAAAGGCAACACCAATTAATAAAATAACAGAAGGTACGATTGCAAGTCCTAGCATCCATCTCCAACCTTCTATTGGTGTGAATGCATAGTTGATTAAGTATGAAGATAAAATACCAATTGTAATCATTAATTGATTTAAAGAACTTAATGAACCACGTTGTTCAGTAGGCGCCATTTCTGATAAATAAACTGGAACGATAGCAGTAGAACCACCTACAGCTAAACCAATGACTAGACGGCCGAGAACTAGTATAGGCATGGAAGGCGCTAAGGCTAATATTAAAGCACCGACTATGTAAATAATTGCTATAATAAATACAACACGTCTACGCCCCAATCTATCAGACATCGGTCCACTAGCACCTGAACCAAATATTGCCCCAACTAACATAGATGAAACTACAAGGCCTTCAGTAAAACTATTTAAAGGTATATCATCTCTTATAAATAATAAGGCGCCAGATATTACTCCCATGTCATAACCATAGAGTAAACCTCCCAATGCACCAAGGAAAAAGATGAGTTTTTTATTTACTTTTATTCCCATAAAAACCCTCCTGAATGTTTTCGATAAAGATAAGTATACGCTTTCATATTTTACTTGTAAATATTAAAGTATAAGATTTTTATTTATTATTATCTATTTATATGAGATGTAATTCTTATTTATATGTATAAAAATGTGAGGTTATATTAATCGGAATAAAATGAAAAAGAGCGTGAATATGAAAACAAATTTTAAAGTTTGCTTTCATATTCACGCTCTATTAAAGAGTGACAATTTATGAATTGTTTATAATTTGGAACATTACTATAGACTCATTTTATGCTTCAAAGTCGATGACTATACGGCCAGAATTTTCATGTTCAAGTACTTGTTTAATACTTGATTCAATCTCATTGAATTTAATAACTTGTTTGATGTCATGTAATTGGTCTGGTTTTAAGTCTTTTGCTAAACGACGCCATATATGCTTGCGTTGTCTCATCTCAGTATAAACTGAATCGATACCTATAATGCTAGTACCTCTTAATATAAATGGAAATACAGAACTATCAAAGTTTGTTCCGCCAGTCATACCTATTAAAGCAATACTGCCATCATAGTCTAATTGTTTAATGATTTGTGATAAACTTTCGCCACCGACGGGATCAATAGCACCTTGCCAAGTACGTTTGCCAAGTGGTTTGCTATCACTTTCAGAAATACGAGGTATGACTTCTTTTGCACCTAAAGATTTAAGTTGAGCTTCAGCATCTTG
Source organism: Staphylococcus pseudoxylosus (assembly GCF_003697915.1). Lineage (GTDB taxonomy): Bacteria > Bacillota > Bacilli > Staphylococcales > Staphylococcaceae > Staphylococcus > Staphylococcus pseudoxylosus. Next base: position 17,359 of record NZ_RCVN01000018.1, on the reverse strand, counting down.
TTTACCGGTACTAGCAACAACATCAAAGCCTATTGAGTCTAACATCATTACTGCGAGTGTGCCTACACCACCTGTTGCACCACGTACAAGTACGTCTTCTTTTTCTACAGATAAACCATTATGTTCTAACTTTTCGATAGCTAAACCTGCTGTATAGCCAGCAGTTCCATAAATCATAGCTTCTTCAAGGGTTAAATCTTTTGGTAAAGGAACAATCCACTCTTCTTTGACACGTGCGTATTCACTAAAGCCACCAAAGTGGCTGATGCCTAAGTCATACCCAGTGACAATAACTTCGTCACCAGCTTCAAATGCATGCGTATCAGAATGTTCTACTACGCCAGCTAAATCAATACCTGGAACCATTGGATATGATTTTACGATTTTTGAATTTTCCACAGTTGCAAGTGCATCTTTATAATTGATACCAGAGTACTTAATTTTTATAAGTACCTCGCCTTCAGGTAAATCATTTATTGATAAATCTTTATATTGGTTAGTTACTTTGCCGTCTTGTTCATCGACTACAAAAGCTTTAAATGTTTCAGTCATTGCCAAATGGCACTCCCTTATGTATATATTTACGAACAATTAAAAAACTAGAACTACTTTATCATGTAATTGAATATTACACAATAAGGCTAAACTATACGTTTTTTAGGTAAGCGCTTTAAATTAAAAGCAATTTAATTTTTGTAGGTAAAAGTAATTAATTATAAAAGTATTATTATTCAATAGTAAGATAAGAAGTGTTTTAGTATAATTGATTTCAAGGAGAGAACAAAGTAGGGGGGAGTAATATGGCGACTCAAATTGAATTGGTAAAATCTAATGAACTAGAACAATTGCGTCAACTTAGTATTACAACATTTAAGGTGACATTTGAAGACGGTGGTTACACTGATGAAGATTTCGAGCAGTATTTTAATGAAGCCTATAATGTAGAACAACTAAATAAAGAATTAGAAAATGAATCCTCATTTACTTATTTTTACAAAGAAAATGAAGAAATAGTAGGATATTTTAAATTAAATATTAATCAAGCACAATCAGAAGACAAGGGGCATGAATATCTCGAAATACAGCGTATTTATTTTTTACCTAGAGCTCAGGGAGGCGGACGAGGAAAGCACGTCTTTGAATTCGCAATCGAAAAGGCGCGAGAATTAAAGAAAACTAAAATTTGGTTAGGTGTATGGGAACATAATAAACAAGCGCTTAATTTCTACGAAAAGCAAGGACTGCGTGTTACAGGAGAACATCACTTTTATACTGGTAATGTAGTAGATATAGATTTAATTATGGAAAAAGAAATTTAGAAATAAAGTGCTTTTTGACATAATTTAAATATGTTATGGAACGATTTAAAGTTGAAAAATATTTTGAGTTTGTTAAATTTATATATTTTTTTTTAGGATTTTTCGTTAAAGATGTTTATTGTTAATTTTATAGTGAATAATAAACTAATTCTCAACCAACCTCTTGGGGAATGACATACATAGATACTAACCATTAGGTTGTGAGTATTAAAAATTAAGGAGGTTTTTCTATATGAAAAAACTATTAGCAGGTTTTCTTACTTTATCTTTAGCACTTGCTGCTTGTTCAAATGGTAGTGATGATGACAGTAGTAAAAAGGACGATAGTTCAAAAGACAGTCAATCATCTGATGACAAATCAAAAGATTCTAAAAATGATGACAAGAAGAGTAATGACAGCTCTGACAAAGATTCAGACAAAGACTCAGACAAAAATAAAGATTCAGATAGCAAATCTAGTGAAGATAGTTCTTCAGGTGATGGTACTGGCAGTAATGGAAACAATTCTGACAATTCATCAAGTGATGATAACAGTTCTTCTGATAACAATGGTAGTGCCTCAGGTAATAGTTCTAATTCAGATGGTAGCAATGGGTCTAGTGATGCGAATAGTGGAAATAGCGCATCAACTTCAGGAAATAACAACAATGCGAATAGCGATAATGCAAATAGTAGTAACAATGCCAGTAATAATGCCAATGCAAATAGTAATGCATCAAATTCAAGCGCATCTCAGTATGTTGCTCCTTATCAAGGACAAAATGCAGTACCAGTAGCGCAAAATATTACATCTGGTAACGTAGATCCACAAACTGCATTACAAAGCTTGCCTAACTTCCAAAATTCATTGGACAACGCTACTGCTGAAGTTAATTCATTAAATGGTCAATCTAATCCATTCAATGACTATGCTATTGAAGGTAGCGAAGGAAACTATAGTTATATCTTTAGTTTCCAAAATCAAGCACAACCAGGGACATATACAATTGCTACAGTAGACCAACAAGGTACAGTTAGAGTAGTAGACCCTGCGTATCAACAATAGAACTATTATTATAAAGCAAGTGATTGGGCATATATGTCCATTTTCAAAATAACAGCACTTATCAATTTAGATTAGTTCAGACTGTCGACAAAGTATCCGACTTTGTTGGCAGTTTTTTTGTACACGCTTTGCACGGGTATTGCCTTAGACTTCGGCTAGTGCGCTACCACAGGCATCGATTCAAATTACTGCCAATATTATAATGAAAAGTTTAAATTATACAGGTCAGCTCTAGCACGTAATAAAACAATGAAAACGTCAATTTCTATTAAAATAATATAGAAATTGACGTTTATTTTTTTATTTAAGAGCTTTATGTTTCATGCAATTTTTAACATGTATTCATATTCATGCGAAGTAATCACATCGTTGAATAATCTATTTTACCTAGATTTAGTACATTTATGAATAATATGAGAAATAGTTTCAAAAGCATGGTTGTCTTTATTTACAAAAGAATTATCATGTATATCTTTCATTTGATGACTTATTAAATCGTTGAGTAATGCTTTGGCATCGCTATAGCGTACTGTAGATAGCGCGTGCATCACTTCTTCATAAACACCGCGTTCAGAAACATATTTTTCGTGATTTGGTGTGTATTGACAGACCGTTTTATCAATAGTTAATGCATCAAAAATAATCGATGAATAGTCAGTTAAGACAATATCTGAAATCAACAATAAATCTTGAACTTCTATATGAGAAGGCGCAATAATTGCATTCTCCGGAACATAATTAGAATTATCTTCAATATGCCCTTTAAAAATAACATTGTATTTATTCAGAAGCCCATCACTTATTGGTAATAAATCAGATTCATCATAATCTGTTCGCCAAGTAGGTGCATAAAGTAATGTTTCCTTTTCTGGATTTAATTTCAATTCTTTTTTGATAAATGAAATATAGTGATGATCAGATTGTTTATCTAATAAATAACGAACTCTTGGATAGCCACAATTTAATATATGTGTTTGTTGCTGTGGAAAAGCAGTTTTAAAATAATCAATGATTGCTGAACAATCACTAATGAAATAGTCTTGTTGTAACCATTTATTATATTTACGAGCACGATAATTATAAATATTAAGGTTTTGAGTTGGTTCAGGACTGTCTAAAAATAGTTTTTTAATAGGTGTACCATGCCAAAGTTGTATAATGGTTCCGTTTGGTTTCAAAGCGTCTGGTATATAACTTTCTAATATTACAACTTGTGCACTTTCGATAAGTGATTTCGCTTTTGGGTCATCTGGTTTAATAAAATTAGGCCCGTTTACATCATTGGTAATAAAATAGATAGGTAATTTAGTAAAGTGTTTCGCAAAGTGATTAAATAAATAACGAGAATTACCACGGAAACCATAATCAAATCCTAAGAAAACGATATGATTTTTAACTTTAGACTTATCTTTTTCATAAATATAACTTGCTTCACGATGCTTCTTGTCAAAATGTTGTTGAAGCATATGGTAAAACCAATGGGGTAATTTAAAACCAGTATTTTTTAAGCATTTATCTGTAAAGCGCAATTGCTCTGGTGCGAGCGTTTCACTATTTTTAAATGGCACAGCGTGTTTATGCTCATATGCCAATTTATTAAGGCTAAATTTAGTTGTGTTTAATGGCGTTAATTTATGAATTTCACTCCAAATATAGTCACTTGTAATAAATGTGGATTCAAAATTAAAAACAACATGACTATCTGTAGCGACGTCATCTTGTAATAGTGAAATCAGTGATAAGTCAAAAATATTACTAATGTCAAAATGTTTTAAGATGTTTTGTGTTGTTTCTATATGGAAAATAACATTTGGGAAGTGGTTAATATTTTCAATCCAATCATTGAAAGTAATTTCTGATTTCCCAAAATAGCGACAGTCGTTGACGTATTGTTGTTGAACTGTATAGTCTGTTACAATCGGGCAAGGTTTTAATTCAACGGCTTCAAGCATATGTTGGTATATTTCAATATGGTTATTAATTAATACAAAGTGTGAATAACCTTCTAATGTTGCCTTTTCCAATTCAGACTCTAAAAGGTGCAACGCTGTAATTTCAATTTGTTTTATCATTTGTATACCTCTACTTAATAGTTGTTTATACTATTTTATCATGTAAAGAACCTATGACAAAAGAATCCCTTATAAACTGAAGTGTATAAAATTAATTGTTTTTAAACTTCAAATTATTGAAAAATGACTTTTTAAATTTATAAAATAGGGAAACCTTTAATGGGGAAGGATTAAATTTTTAAAAATTTATTGTAATTAGGTAGAAAAATGTTATAATCAAATTGTGAAAAAAATCACAATATCAGGTTCTTCAATGCCAAATAAAAATAGAAAATGGAAGTGAGTCAAAATGTTTGTAGAATCTTTTAACCCCTTTGGTAACATCTTGTTATCAACATTAGTAGCAGCAATACCTATAGTTTTATTTCTTTTATGTCTAACTCTTTTTAAGATGAAAGGTATTTATGCTTCATTAACAACCGTAGTTGTTACACTTATTATTGCAATGCTATGCTTCAAACTACCTGTGACGATAGCATCGGGCGCAGTGGTTGAAGGATTTTTCCAAGGTATTATACCAATTGGATATATCGTAGTCATGGCGGTTTTACTTTATAAGATTACGAATAAAACTGGCCAGTTTAATACGATACAAGATAGTATTTCTAGTATTTCACAAGATCAGCGTATCCAATTATTGTTAATTGGTTTTGCTTTTAATGGCTTTTTAGAAGGTGCAGCAGGTTTTGGTGTACCAATTGCAATTTGTGCATTATTACTAACACAGTTAGGATTTGGTCCATTACAAGCAGCGATGCTTTGTTTAATAGCTAATGCGTCTGCAGGTGCATTTGGAGCAATTGGTTTACCTGTCACTGTTATTGATACGTTAGGTTTACCAGATAATATTTCAGGTATGGCAGTTTCCCAAATGTCAGCATTAACTTTAGTATTTATGAATCTGTTAATACCATTTTTATTAATATGGATTATTGATGGCTTTAAAGGTATTAAAGAAACGTTGCCAGCTATTTTAATTGTTGGTGGTACTTTCGCAGTATTACAAGGTTTAATCACTGTATTTATTGGACCTGAATTGGCCGATATTATACCACCATTAGTTTCAATGTTAGCTTTAGCTTTATTCTCGAAAAAATTCCAACCGAAAAATATCTTTAGATTGAAAAAAGATGAAAAACCTCAAGCAATTACAAAACACAAACCTAAAGAAATTATATATGCTTGGAGCCCGTTTGTGATTTTAACTGTGATTGTAATGATATGGAGTGCGCAAAGCTTTAAATCACTTTTCGCTCCAGATGGTGCATTATCTTCACTTGTCTTTAACATAACGTTACCGGGAACGTATAGTGATATTGCAAATAAAGCAATCACATTGCCGTTAAATATCATAGGTCAAACCGGAACAGCTATTTTAATTGTAATTATTATTACGATGTTAATGTCAAAAAATGTTAAATTTAAGGATGGTATAGGACTATTTAAAGAGGCGTTTAAAGAATTATGGTTACCAATTATAACGATTTGTTTTATCTTGGTAATATCTAAATTAATGACATACGCTGGCCTAAGTAGCGCAGTAGGTGAGGGTATTGCAAAAACAGGAAGTATTTTCCCATTGTTATCTCCAATATTGGGGTGGATTGGTGTATTCTTAACGGGTTCTGTTACAAATAACAACTCATTGTTTGCACCAATTCAAGCAGCAGTTGCGAATAATATTGGTGCTAGTGGTGCTTTACTAGTATCAGCCAATACAGTCGGTGGTGTGGCTGCTAAATTAATATCACCACAATCGATTGCGATTGCGACAGCTTCTGTACAACAAGTCGGAAAAGAATCTGAATTGTTGAAAATGACATTACGTTATAGTATTGCTTTACTTATATTTGTATGTATCTGGACATTCTTATTACATTTATTCATGTAATAATTTCAATCTATCAGATTATAAGTGAAAATACGCCTCAATTAAGGGAATGTACCTTGTTTATGAGGATAAATTAAAAACACGCTCGTTTAATTCATAGCACAATGAATTTATACGAGCGTGTTTTTATGAATGATGAACATGGGACATGTTTAAAGTATCTATCTTAACTATTGAATATATTACGAGGAGACTTAGCAAACCTGTACATTAATTCGTTTTTGAAAATATTCAATATTATTATAATTAAGCGTTTAACATAGTTAAAAAGTCTTGATAAATCGCTTTTGGTGCATAAGAAGTAACGGTTTTATAACCATTTTGAATAACAACTTCATCTTTGAACTCTTGGTTTATGAGACGGCGTAATTGATTAGATAATGCATCTACGTTTTCATGTTCAATTAAATAGCCATTTACATTATTTTGGATGATTGAATCAGGGCCAGCATTGCCATCAAAACTCACTACGATACTGCTTTGGTTCATAGCTTCTAATATCACCATACCGAAGCCTTCATTACGCGAAGGGATAACAGTGATTTCACTAACTGCTAATTTTTCGTTTAATTGCTGTGTGGAACCGTATAATTTTACAATGTCTGATAGATTATATTGATTAATCAGTTGTTGCAGATTTGCTTGCTCTTTGCCTTCACCATATATGTGGACTTGATAATTAAATTTTCTAACAGCTTGTTGAATAGGATTAATACTTTCAATCAAAAAATCAAATCCTTTTTCATATTCTAAACGACCCGCTGCACAGATGATTTTGCTTTTCGGTTCGTGGAGGCGAATTTCATTGATAATATTAGGAACTACGAATACAGGTGTATCGATATGTGATTGGTATTTATTCTTATCTACAGTAGTTAATGTAGTGATTTTATCTAAATCTCTATAACTTTTAATAATTTCTTGTTGATATCGTTCAGAATGTGCATCAAAGTTCATATGTTCCATACCAACTTTTTCAATATGAGTACCAGCATATTGAGCAATTAATATATTAAAACTTGCACGTGTACCTACAATTACATCTGTAGAAACATTGCTTATTGCTTTAATCATTTTTTTCTCTATATAGTGAGAAAATTGATCAATTCCTGGTTCAAATTGTGAAATATATTTTGGTCTGGAAAATGATGTGAATTTAGCGATCCTATTTATAATAATATCTTTGATATTAAGTGGGTGAAATTGATAGTTAATTAAAGGTTTTATTTTAATGGATTCATGAATATCAAAGTAAGGCGAATCAGCCCCTTTAAAAATAGTTATGATTTCTACATGATGTCCTTTTTCAGCTAATATATTTGCCAATTGAGAAATAGACTTGACGGTGCCTCCCATTGCATAAACATTATGCATGAAAAATGTTATTGATTTCATTAAAAAACCTCCAAAAGAACTTTACTTAAATTGAAACTCATTATAGCATGAAATGAATTTTGTATAGGTATAATAGCTAAATAATTTTAAACTAGCAATCAATATAGCGTTATATTAGCTTTTTCATTAAGAAAATATATGAATTTTTGTGTGAGCTAGTTAACACATATTAACAAAATTTGTGTAGAATTTCTGAAAGCCCTTTTTTCATGAGCCGATTATGTATATAATTAGAGAGGTATGGAAATATATTGTGTTATTGTTTAATTACATAGCGATAATACGTGCTTTATTATTTTAATCTATAGAAAACGCTTTATTTTTATTGATATGATTAATAACATTAAAGACAACGTTTCTATTTAACACATATAAAAGGGGGACTGTATTTGTTATGAGTACACAACATAGCAAAACAGATGTCATCTTAATTGGTGGCGGTATCATGAGCGCAACGTTAGGAACATTATTAAAAGAACTCGCACCTGAGAAAGAAGTTAAGATGTTTGAAAGGTTAGCTACACCTGCGGAAGAAAGTTCCAATGCATGGAATAATGCAGGTACAGGTCATTCTGCGTTATGTGAATTAAACTATACTAGTGAAAATAAAGATGGAACAATAGATATCAATAAAGCAGTTAAAATTAATGAACAATTCCAAGTTTCAAAACAGTTTTGGAGCTATCTAATTAAACAAGGGCAACTTGAAAATCCGGAAAAATTTATCAAACCGGTACCGCATATGAGTTTTGTTCAAGGTGTTAAAAATGTTGATTTCTTGAAAAGACGTGTGGATAGACTAAACAAAAATATTTTATTTAGTAATATGGAAATAACAGATGATAAAAATAAAATCGCTGAATGGACGCCACTTATTATGGAGGGGCGTACGTCTAATATACCAATGGCGATTAGTTATGATAAAACAGGTACAGACGTTAACTTCAGTGCATTAACTAGAAAGTTATTTGAGAATTTAGCAGATAAGCAAGTAGAGTTAAATTATGAACATGAAGTTAGAGATATTCAACAACGTGAAGATGGAGTTTGGGAAGTGAAAGTTAAAGACTTGCAAACGAATGATGAGACGATTGTTGAAAGTAATTTTGTATTTATTGGTGCTGGTGGTGCCAGTTTACAGTTGTTACAAAAAACAGGAATTAAAGAGTCTAAACATATTGGTGGTTTCCCAGTAAGTGGATTGTTCTTAGTATGTAAAGATGAAGCTATCGCCAAAAAGCATTTAGCTAAAGTTTATGGTAAAGCTCCAGTAGGTGCGCCACCCATGTCAGTACCACATTTAGATACACGCTACATAGATGGTAAACGAACTATTTTGTTTGGTCCTTTTGCAGGATTTTCACCAAAATTCTTAAAGACGGGTTCTAATATGGATTTAATCAAATCTGTTAAGCCAAATAACCTTATTACGATGCTATCTGCAGGAATTAAAGAGATGAATTTAACGAAATACCTTATCTCGCAATTAACATTATCCAATGAGGAACGTATGGAAGACTTACGTCAATTTGTACCTAATGCTAAAAGTGAAGATTGGGAAATCGTCGTTGCTGGTCAACGTGTGCAAGTAATTAAAGACACGGATCAAGGCAAAGGAACATTACAATTTGGTACGGAAGTTATTACGTCAGAAGATGGTTCGTTATCTGCACTTTTAGGCGCGTCTCCAGGTGCATCTACGGCAGTCGACATTATGCTTGATTTACTCAAGCGTTGTTACAAAGACGAATTTGCTAATTGGGAAGATAAAGTTAAAGAAATCGTACCTTCATATGGTATGAAACTATCAGAAAATGAAGCGTTATATACTCAGTTAAATAAAGAAATTACGGAAAATTTAAAAATTAATTAATTAATACAATAGGTCTTGATTATATATTCAAGCCTATTGTTCTGTTAATAGAGACAAACTAAGCGCAGTTATGGCGTGCGGTTTGTCTTTTTATATTGCTTTTTGAAAACATAAAGAAAATGCTGGAAGGGCAAGTAAATACATGCACAACTCCCAGCATTTTATATGCTCACTAGACATATTTAGTTTAGACTCAATGAACCAGCGCTACTTTTTAATTTGAATTGTAAAGGTAGTGCCTTCGTCCTTTTTACTTTGGACTGAGATTGAGCCATCATGTAGTTCAAATATTGTTTTTGCTATAGCTAGGCCTAAGCCATTACTATTGTCATGACTACTTGCCTTATAAAAACGTTCGAATAAACGCGCTTGTGTTTCTTTAGACATACCTTCTCCGTCATCTGTAATTTCACAAGTAATTGTCTCGAAATCTTGGTTGAGTGTGACATCGATGATACCACCTTGTTGCGAATATTTTATGGCATTGGTAATTATGTTTTGGAAAGCTTGATGTAAAAGGCGCTCATTACCAACAATATTAATTTCAGCTAAATCAGACATGATAATTAAATCTTTTTCATTAGCGGAAAATTGTTCGTGACGAATGATTTGTTTGAGCAATCGGTTTAATTCAATATGGTCTTCAAAAACTAAATGTTCTCCGTTATCAATTTCTGATAATAATAACAATGCTTTAGTTAATTCACTTAATTGACTTGTAATTTGATATATATCATCAATGTATTGTGTGCGTGCTTCAGCATTTTTAGCGAATTTTAGCTGGTCCAATAGATGGTGAATATGCGTTAATGGCGTTTTAATTTCATGTGATACGTTTTGAACAAAATGTTGTCGCATATCGTCTAATTGTTTAAGTGAAAGGCGCATGCGATCGAAGCGGAATTGTAATGTTCCAAACTCATCTTTTCTAGTAACGTGAATTGGCGTATCGAAATTACCTTTCATAAGTCTTTCAGTTGCATGCTTTAGTTGTTGAATAGGCTTGATAATCGTATAGGTTGATAAAATGACTAATATAATAGAAAACAGAAGTAATAATGAGATTAATATAACTAAAAATACTCTGAATTCACTAAACGTTTTCCCAATATCAGGTCTCATAAATACAGCATAATTTTTACCTTTATCTTCAAATGACATACCTACAGTATTTTGCGTGGTATTTTCAAAGAAACCAGTAACAATTGGGTTATATGGTAGGTTTCGAATACCATGGTAGTCTTTGCCCTCTAGTACTGTTTGAATGACGTTGTCATCTACGTTATCTTTCCTAAAATTAGCCCCGTAAAAGGAACGTTTACCATTTTCAGAAACTGTCATTACTTGGTAATTCATATCTCCTAAATGGTTGAAAAAAGGATCTAAAGATTCAATATTTGACTGTTTTTGATAACTGATCGCATCTTCTAAAGTACGCATGATTTTTGCATCGTTATTTGCTTTTAAATGGTTATGGTAAATAATGTTTGTGCATAAAAAACTGACAATAGCACTAAATAACATGACGGCAATTGTGTATATAGCAATTCGTGAATATAGGGATTTAAACATGGTCATCCACCTTGTAACCTAAACCGCGTACTGTGAAAATCGTCACGTTAGCATTTAATTTTTCAAGGCGTTTCCTTAGACGCTTGATATGAACATCGACTGTACGTTCATCACCTTCGTAATCAAAGCCCCATATTTTTTCTATTAATACATCCCGATTAAATACCTGCCTAGGATTAGATGCAAGTAAAAAAAGTAATTGAAATTCTTTATTAGGTAAATTCATTGATTTCGTATCCGATTGAAGTTCTAAGTAGGCTTGATTTAAAGTGATATTACCGATAGTGATTTCATTATAGGCATTGATATTATATCGTTTAAGTACTGCTTTAATCCTAAACATTAACTCTTTAACTTCAAAAGGTTTTGTCACATAATCATCAGTACCCGTTAAATATGCTTGTTCTTTATCGCTTAACGCATCACGAGCAGTTAGCATAATGACAGGCATTTCATAATCTTCTTTTAAAATTTTGCAAAGTTCAAAACCACTCATGCCTCCCATCATGACATCAATAATTACAATATCCACTTGATTCGTTTCAAGGTAAGTTAAGGCATCTTCAGCGCTAGATTGCGTAATTGTATTTAAACCTTCGCGCTGTGTGTAATTTGAAACGTACTCTAATATTTTTTTGTCGTCATCAACAATTAAACAAGTTGTCATGCGCAAAATCTCCTTATTCAGTATTATTGCCATTATAAACATAACCAAATAACTTCACAAATAGTGAAAAATTAACAAAAGTTCATATTGAGTTCACATAGTGATATTAGACTCTAAATATAAGTTTTAGAGAAGGAGTGGAAATTGATGAAATTAGCATGGCAAGAGATTAAATATTATAAATTTCGTTATATTTTAATCATGTTAATTATATTATTACTTGGTATTATGGTGTTATTTATTAGTGGATTGGCACAAGGTTTAGCCAGAGAGAATATATCCATGTTAGATAACATGAAAACTGAAAAATACGTTTTACAGGATAATAAACAACCAGATATTACGAAGTCTGTTATTAGTCCTGAGCAACAAAAGAAAATTGAAGATATTACAGATCAAGAACCATTAAAGTTAGCATCGCAAACGTTAAAAATAAATAAAGACGAAGAAGATGTTATCATGACGAACACAGTAAAAGATGAAAAACCAGAATTGAAAGATGGTAACTATCCAACAAAAGATAATGAAGTAGCAATCAATAATAAACTTACAGCTGACGGTATTAATGTTGGTGACACTATAAAAGTGAAAGACGGGGAACAACTTAAAGTATCAGGTATTCTTGACGATACAATGTATTCTCACAGTTCAGCAGTAATGATGAGCAATAACGGGTTTGAAAGCTTGAATAAAGAGCATAGCACTGTTTACCCAGTACAAGATTTATCTCAATCACAACAAGATAAAATCAATGATATTTCAGATGTGAAAGTATTCAGTGAGGATGATATCACAAGTGAAATTGCCAGTTACCAAGCTGAACAAGCACCATTAAATATGATGATTATAAGTTTATTTGTGATTTCAGCAATTGTATTAAGTGCATTTTTCTATGTAATGACAATCCAAAAAATTCCAGAAATAGGTATTCTAAAAGCAATTGGTATTAAGACAAGACATCTAATCAGCGCACTAGTAATCCAAATATTAATTACAACTATGATAGGTGTATTGATTTCTGTAGGTATTATTAGTGGTTTATCACTTGTTATGCCAGTATCTATGCCATTCCACGTGACAGCATCGAATTTACTGCTCGTAGTCGGAGTGTTTATTGTTGTAGCAATTATTGGTGCTGCCTTGTCACTAATTAAATTATTTAAAGTTGATCCTATTGAAGCAATTGGAGGTGGAGAATAATGAGTTTAAACGTTAAAGATATTAAAAAGTCATTTGGTAAAGGCCAATCAGAAACAACTGTATTAAAAGGTATTAACTTTGAAGTTAGCGATAGGGAGTTCGTTATACTCAATGGTGCTTCAGGTTCAGGTAAAACGACATTATTAACTATTTTAGGTGGTTTATTATCACAAAATAGCGGTGACATCTTATATAATGATGCACCTTTATATGATAGTGACAAAAAAGCATCAGAATTAAGGTTGAATGAAATTGGGTTTATCTTTCAATCATCTCATTTAGTACCATATTTAAAGGTAAAAGCACAATTAACAACAATTGGTAGAGAAGCGGGTATGTCTAAAAAAGATGCAAACCAAAGAGCTGAAGCGCTGCTAAAACAAATCGGTTTGTCACACAGATTAAATGTTTTTCCTCATATGTTATCAGGCGGTGAGAAACAGCGTGTAGCAATTATGAGAGCATTAATGAATAATCCTAAAATAATTTTAGCGGATGAACCAACTGCCAGTTTAGATGCAGAAAGAGCAACTGAAGTTATAGAGATGATTAAAAATCAAATTCAAAGTAAAAAAATGATTGGCATCATGATTACTCATGATAAAAGATTATTTGAATACGCAGATAGAGTCATCGAACTTGATGATGGCGTTATTGTAAATAGCTAATAGAAACTTTAAAAGCCAAGGGTATAAATCAATACCCTTGGTTTTATTGTATATACTTTTGTATTTACAAATGAAGTAATGCAATTAGGTTATAGGTGAGGAATATGCCAAAATGCAATAATACATATAAAAAAGAGAGTAGCAAAATAAATAGTTAACATCATTTTATATTGATACATTAATGCTAAAAAGTCTCGTATTAATGCGATTTCAAAAAAATGATAAGGTGTGTGACTACCTACGCCAGTTAACTTTAAGTTGAATTTTTCTCCGAAACGTAATGCACGCATTATATGAAATTGACTAGTTACACAAACAATTTTAGGCTTATAAGAAAAAGAATCTTGAATTAGTTGCGCGGTGTACATAATGTTTTCTAAAGTGCTTGTCGACTGATCTTCTAATATAATGTTATGAGGATCTACGCCGTTATGAATTAAATAGCGTTGCATCGCTCGAGCTTCTGAAATAGGTTCATCAGGCCCTTGACCACCACTCACGATAAATGTTGCATTTGGGTTTATTTCAAACAAACGTAAGGCCTTATCAAGTCGACATGCTAACATGGGTGTGACTTGTTCTGTGAATATGCCGGCGCCTAAGACAAGAATTGTATCAAATTCACGAGGCGCTTTTTTATTTAAGAGAGCAGACGAACATAGCACATAACAAATAAAGGTAAATATAGAACTAAAAGCAATTGCTGAAATCCATAAGAAAATAACATTCAGCGCAATAGGGATAAAACTAATATAATAACAAGCAAGCATAAAGACGACGATTCTAAAACCAATAAAGTAAAGTCGTTTTAAAAATAATGCGCTCTTTTGATGTTGTAATAAATGTTTATGTTTCACATGTAATAATATAACGCCTATCAACATAGTGGCAATTAAATCTATTGGTAAAGTGTGTTGACCAATATGTAAAATAATTACAGCGTATCCCACTATTACCTGGGAAATAAAACTGGCAAGATGAGTAGAAAATTTAAAATTTAAGAACATACTTATGAATGTGATTAATATTAAAATACATAAAAACAATGACAACATGTTAATGCTTCACTCCAGATTGTTTAGTATATTAAATGTAGTTTAATATTCTAAAATAAGCAACTCTAACAACGCTTAAGTTTGCTGAAATATAGCTATTGTTTTAAGAAAAGCGAACTTATTAAATTTTACTTTTATACAGCTGCAAATATTGATATTATTAACATAATATAAAAATATAAATGAAATGTTTTATACATAGAAGATATAGGGGTGTAAGTGATGGTGAAAAATTTAGGCAATCACATTGTATTCATGGGAGAGTTCATTGATGATGTCAACACATTATTAGCTAAGTTATTGAAAGAGCTAAGAGAAGAATATAATATATCCAAAGAGCAAGCTAACGTTATTTTGATGCTTGAAAATGAAAAGTCATTGACTTTGACTGAGATAACAGAAAGACAAGGGGTTAATAAAGCGGCAGTCAGTAGAAGAATTAAGAAACTAATTCAAGCTGAAGTAGTGGAATGGGTTAAAACGGAAGAAAACACAGATCAAAGATTAAAATACATAAAACTGAGTGAGAAGGGGAAACAATTTAATCGAGAAAGTAAATCGATTATTAATGATATTGTCAGTGATATGTTACATGATTTGTCTGATGATGAAATTGAAAAAGCGCGTTATGTACTAGAAATCATTGGACAAAGATTAAAAAACTTCAATATAAAAAATCATTCATAAGGTAATACTAAAAATATTGGCGTATAGCTTGTAACTTAAGAAAGTCTTCAATTTGAAAGTGGATGTCCTTTTAATTTTTAATAAAATAATTGAACAGTTTGTTACAAACGTAAAGCAATACTAGACTAAATATGTATATCAATTTAGATTTAGATTAAATATAATATAAATGATGCAATAGCGTATTGTGTTGTTTAATACTATCCTTTCTAATGCAAAGAACGATGAAGATCATACATATAGTTTCAACTTATAATATGTTAAAATAGCGGGATAGTGCAAAAATTCAGGTATAAAGTTGGTGAGAAAATGCAAAAATGTCCTAAGTGTGGGGGAAATACAAGAGATGGACAACGAAAGTGTGGTCATTGTGGACGGCTACTACGTCAAGATGATTCAGCAAAAATGACGCGTTCATCTAAAGAAACTAAGAAAATAACAAATATTAAAGCGCGTAAAATTATACCCTTGGGAATTGCATTTTTTATCGTAATTTTACTTATCATAATTTTTATCTTATTAAAAAATTTCAATTCACCTGAGGCACAGTCAGAAATTTTAATTAATGCGATTGATAATAATGATACTCAAAAACTTTCTACTATTTTAAGTACACAAAATAATAGTGTAGATGAAAATGAAGCGGAAGCTTATATTAGATATATCAAAGAAGAAGTAGGTATGGACAACTTTGTAAAAGATGTAAACCAAAAAATAGAGAAGCTAAACAAGAGTGACACGAAAGAATCTGATTTTGTAAGAGCCAAAAATGGCGAGGATGTATTACGTGTGAGCAAAAATGGTAGACGTTATTTAATATTTGATAATATGAATTTTACGGCGCCAACAAAAGAAGCGATTATAAAACCTAAATATGAGACGACTTATAAATTTAAGTCTGGTGACAAACAAAAAACGGTTGTAGCAGAGAAAAACAAAGCAACCTCTTTAGGTAAATTTATTCCAGGGGATTATGCTTTAGAAACTAAAAAAGAGATGGAAAACGGACAGTTTGACGGTCACCTTAGGTTTAATTTTAATAACAGCAATAATGAAACTGTAGATGTACATGAGGATTTCGATGAGGCATACATTCAAGTAGAGTTAAGTGGCGCTTCAGAGATAGATAAAGACTCAGTTAAAGTAACAATTAATGATAAAACTTATGATTATGCTAAAGCTAAAGAAATTGGACCTTACCCTAAGACTAAAGATTTAACAATATCTGCCGAAGGGGAAGCCAAGAAGAAAACATTTAAATCTGCAGAAACCACTGTAAAAACAGATAATCTAAAAGATAAAACGAAAGTTACTATGAACTTTGATAGTGATAAAATCAAAGAATATGTAGCAAAGAAAGAAAAAGAAGAAAATAGCTTCAGAAACAAGGTGGCTAATTTTTTCGGTAATTACACTGCTGCAATGAATAGTGCGCACAGCCAAAGCAACTTTTCACTAGTTTCTAATTATTTGAAGAAAGATACTGATAATTATAAATCGACTAGGAGTGGTGTAAAAGGGAATAATTTATTTTATTTACAACAACCTCAAATTACTGAAATTGTAAAACAAGGTAAAACTTATTATGTAACTGCCAATACATTGAAAGAAAATGGACAATATGGTTCGGTTGATTATCAGTTAGAAGGCAATGACGATGCCGGTAATTTAAAGGTAGTTAAATATTCAGAGTGATTAAGCATTTTACGCCTTAATTACAATGAAGTATGATGTGTAGAGTCCAGGACATAAGTAGTTGTCCTGGACTCTTTTTTATTAGGAACCACCCTTTACTAAAGAACCACTTCTCACTTTAGTGAGTTAGTGGTACTTACACATGAGTAGATACTCAGGCAATCCGCCTTATTGAGTTAGTGGTACTTACACATGAGTAGATACTCAGGTGATCCGCCTT
>NZ_RCVN01000017.1 GCF_003697915.1 Staphylococcus pseudoxylosus | reverse complement strand
GCAATTAAAGACCCAATAGGGTCTTTTTTTTATGCGCGAAGAGCTTAACTTCAACCGAAAGTCATTGTCAAATTTCAACAGAGTAGATGAGCAGTACGCCATATATAATTACTATTAACTCAATAGAGTAAGAGGTGGTACTTTATATGAGTAGTTCTTTAAATATGTTAAAATATAATGAAAATTAAAGTTTGAAAAGTGGGTGTTGTATGTCACTACCATTACAGAAAAAGTTTAATGAGTTATTAGAAAGAAAACCAATTTCTATGCATGTCCCGGGACATAAAAATGCGACAATAGGTTATATTAATCAACTAAAATTTGAAATGGATATGACAGAAATAACAGGTTTAGATGATTTACATCATCCTGAAGGTGTTATAGCACAAAGCATGATCAATGTGAAAAAACATCCTGATTATGATGCGTTTTATTTAGTCAATGGGACAACATCAGGTATTTTATCAGTTATACAAGGTTTCTCAAATGTTCAAGGTGGATATGTTGTTGCAAGAAATGCGCATAAGTCTGTTTTTCATGCTTTAGATTTAGTTCATGAACCATGTCGATTATTGGGTATGGCTATGAGTATAAAAACAAAACAATATTTAGGCCCTCAGCAAAGCACACTGTTTCAACAATTAAATGAGACGAAGTTATTAGTTCTTACATACCCAAACTATTATGGGGAATGTTTTGATATTGAAGAGATACTAGACTATACAAAAATTCATCAAATACCTACGTTAATAGACGAAGCACATGGTGCACACTTTGATTTACCAAGTTTCCCAAAGTCTTCGTTGAATTTAGGAGCAGATTATGTTGTGCAGTCATATCATAAAACATTGCCTTCACTAACAATGAGTTCAATAATATTTATTCATAAAAATGCCCCGCAGCGTGAAAATGTCTTGAAATATTTAACGTATTTTCAATCTTCAAGTCCTTCGTATCTTCTCATGAATAGTTTAGAATTAGCACATGATTTTTATGAACATTATAATACTAACTTGTTTTTTGAAAAAAGAAAGAAATGTATTTATGCTATTGAGTCTATAGGCATGCGTGTAGTTGAAGTAAGTGACCCATTGAAGTTGAATATACAATGTACGGGCTATTCAGGTATTGAATTACAACAGTTCTTTGAAAGTAAAGATATTTATGTAGAATTAGCAGATGAATATCAAGTACTATTTGTTTTACCTCTGTGGCATGAAGGTGACCAATATCCGTTTGAAGACTTAATCGACAGAGTAAAACAAATAGAAGTAGAAAAAAGGTTCAATAACATAGATCATGATATTCCTGACTATGAAATGTGTGGTTTGTATCAGCCTGGTGAAATAGCAAAAGTTAAAAGTATAGATATCAATGAAGCTGAAAATCAAATTTTAGCAGTGAATCTTGTACCTTATCCACCAGGTATACCAGTAATGCTAAAAGGAGAAATAATAACAGAAAATATGATAAAATTAATGAATTATTGGTGTGAACACCACATAAGGGTAGAAGGAATTAAAAAACATAAAATTGAAATTAAGGATGAATAAAATGTCAGCTTTTATAACTTTTGAAGGCCCTGAAGGTTCAGGGAAAACGACTGTCATACAGCAAGTAGCCAAAAAATTAGAAAATGAATATGAAGTTGTACTTACCAGAGAGCCAGGTGGTGTGAAAACTGGAGAGCAAATTCGTGAAGTATTGCTTGAAGGAGATGTTATGGATGATCGAACAGAAGCATTATTATTTGCTGCTTCTAGACGTGAACATCTCGTAGGTAAGGTGATTCCATCATTAGAGAGTGGTAAATTAGTATTATGTGATAGATATATTGATAGTTCTTTAGCATATCAAGGCTATGCTCGGGGAATAGGAATAGAAGAAGTGAAATCTATTAATGAATTTGCTATTAATGGTTTGTATCCGGATATTACGATATATCTTGATGTTAGCGTAGACGTTGGAAGGGAAAGAATCTTGAAAAATCAACGAAATCAAAATCGTTTAGATCAAGAGGATGTAAAATTTCATGAAAAAGTAGTTGAAGGTTATAAAAAAATTATTCATAATGAGTCTGAACGCTTTATGGTAATAGATGCAGATCAGAGTGTAGAAAAAGTTGTTAATGCAACGTATGAATCTATCATCAAATACTTAGAAAAATTATGATATAATACTGGGAAGAGGTGTTTAATATGAAAATGATTATAGCAATCGTACAAGATCAGGATAGTCAAGAACTTTCAGATAAACTTGTTAAACATAACTTTAGAGCAACGAAACTTGCAACAACAGGTGGTTTTTTAAGAGCAGGTAATACAACATTTTTATCTGGTGTTGAAGATGACCGAGTTGATGAAATGCTAAAAGTTATTAATGACACTTGTGGTAATAGAGAGCAACTTGTATCACCTATAACACCAATGGGTGGCAGTGCAGATTCTTATATTCCATATCCGGTTGAAGTAGAGGTTGGAGGAGCAACGGTATTTGTAATGCCAGTTGATGCTTTCCATCAATTTTAGAATCATGGTTGCTATATATAGTGGCCTTTCAAATTACATTTCCACTTAAGGTTAAATTGTTATGAACTTAAGTAATGTGCTTTGTAAGGTTACTATGTATAAGCAGCCTTTTTATATAAAGGAGTAACTTTATGATGGATGAGTTAGAAAGACTGACAAAAGCGTATCAATCAAGTAAACTGTCGCACGCTTATTTATTTGAGGGTGATGATGGACAATCCATGCAGCAAGTCGCAATTGATTTCACGAAATTAATCCTATGTGACCAAGACAATCAATGTCAGTTAAAAGTAGAAACATTTAATCATCCAGATTTTATGTATATATCTTCCGAAGAAACTACGATTAAAAAAGACCAAGTAGAACAATTAGTACATCATATGAATCAACTACCTATCGAGGGTGACTATAAAGTATATATTATTGAATCTTTTGAGAAGTTAACCGTTCAAGGTGAAAATAGTATTTTGAAATTTTTAGAAGAACCACCCGATAATACGATAGCCATCTTATTAACAACGAAACCAGAACAAATTTTAGATACTATTCATTCTAGATGTCAGCATGTATATTTTAAGCCAATTGATAAGTCTATCTTTATAGAAAGATTAATCGAACGCGAAATTTCGCGTCCTGTAGCAGAAGTGCTAAGTACATATACAACACAAATTGAAATTGCAGTGGCGATAAATGAAGAGGCAGACCTGATGGCGTTGCGTAAAAGTATTATAAAATGGTGCCAGTTGTTGTTAACAAATCGTTCAATGGCGTTGATAGCGATTGTCGATTTATTAAAGCAGGCTAAAAATCGTCGGTTACAGTTAGTTACATTAGCCGCAGTTAATGGTTTCTTTGAAGATGTTATGCATGCTAAGGTAGGAATGGATGATGAGTTCATATATCGTGATATGCATGAAGAAGTGAAAGTATTTTCTAAAAAATTAACATATAATCAAATTATTTTGATGTATGATCAAATAACAGAAGCACATAAAAAATTAAACCAAAATGTTAATCCGACATTAGTATTTGAACAGATTGTGATAAAAGGGGTGAGTTAAACATGCAAAATGTAGTAGGAATTGATTTTCAAAAATCAGGGAAAATGGAATACTATTCGCCAAAAAATTTCGATTTAAATGTAGATGATTGGGTGGTAGTTGAGTCTAAAAGAGGATTAGAGATGGGATGTGTAAAATATGCGCCGTTAGATGTTGCAGATGAAGATGTAACACTACCTTTAAAAGAAATCGTCCGTCATGCAACAGATGAAGATTTAAGTCAATATGAGCAAAATGAAAAAGATGCCGAAGAGGCAATGGCATTATGCAAAAATACGATTCAACAGCAGAGTCTAGAAATGAGACTAGTGAATTGTGAATTTACATTAGATAAATCAAAAGTGATTTTTAATTTTACATCGGATGAACGTGTTGATTTTAGAAAATTAGTAAAAGTGCTAGCTCAAAAACTAAAAACACGTATTGAATTAAGACAGATAGGTGTTAGAGATGAAGCGAAATTACTCGGTGGTATCGGACCGTGTGGACGTTCTTTATGCTGTGCTACGTTTTTAGGTGACTTTGAGCCAGTATCTATAAAAATGGCAAAAGATCAAAATTTATCACTTAATCCTACTAAAATTTCAGGAGCTTGCGGTCGTTTAATGTGTTGTCTTAAATATGAAAATGACTATTATGAAGAAGCGCGCGCTCAATTACCTGATGTAGGAGAAGCTATTAAAACGCCAGAAGGTAATGGTAAAGTGATTGGCCTAAACATCTTAGATATTTCTATGCAAGTAAAAGTGGAAGGACTTGAACAGCCACTTGAATATAAAATGGAAGAATTAGAGACATTAAATTAGGAGGCCAAAATAACATTGAATCGTAGCGACATATTTGAAAAATTAGCGAATTTAGAATCAAATATTAATCAAATCAATACGGATATGGTTAATTTGAAAAAACTTACGGTTGAATTAATTGAAGAAAATGTCGCCTTACAAATCGAGAATGAGAATCTAAAAACATTGATAGATAAGGAAGAACAATCTAAAAATGTAGCGCAAGGTAAGAAAACCCCTGTTAAACAACCACTTCGCAGTAAAGATAATTTGGCTATGCTTTATAAAGAAGGTTTTCATATTTGTAATGGTGAATTATTTGGAAAACATAGAAAAGGCGATGATTGCTTATTCTGTCTCGAAGTACTAACTGAATAAAAGTTGGTACAGAACAAAATCAATAGTAGTCATATGTAATTGAGGATGAGCAGTAACGATAGGCTTGATTATTAAGCATCGTTACCTTATCCTCTTTTTTGGAGGTTAGAAAGATGCTTTTAGCAGATGAAAGATTAGATTATTTAACAAAAGAAAACTTAAGAATTATACAAAATGATGAAGTGTTTTCTTTTTCTACAGATGCACTATTACTCGCGCATTTTACAAAAGTTAAAAAGCAAGATACGATTATGGATTTGTGTTCAGGGAATGGAGTGATTCCTCTATTACTTTCAGATAAAGGGCAGCAAAATATAGATGGTATAGAAATTCAGCAACAACTAGTTGATATGGCACAAAGAAGTGTCGCATATAATCAATTAGATGATAGGATCCACATGTATCATATGGATTTAAAGGACGCACATCAACAGTTCAAGCCTTCACAATATAGCCTTGTTACTTGTAATCCACCTTACTTTAAAGTCAATCAACAACATCAACATCAAAAAGATGCGCATAAAATAGCTAGGCATGAGATAATGTGTACATTAGAAGATTGCTGCTTAGCAGCGAGACATTTATTAAAGCAAGGTGGACGTATGGTAATGGTTCATAGAGCGGAACGTCTTATGGATGTCTTAAGTTATATGAGATCATATCAAATTGAGCCTAAAAAACTTTATTTTGTATATAGTAAACAAGACAAAGTGTCGCAAACAATAGTTGTGCAAGGTAGAAAAGGTGGTAACCAAGGTTTAGACATACAGCCACCATTTTATATTTATAATAATGATGGCACTTACACCGAGGAAATGAGAGAAATATATTATGGATAAGCATTATATTTATATAGTTAAATGTAAAGATGGTAGTTTATATACGGGTTATGCAAAAGATGTTACACAGCGAATTGCTAAACATAATAATGGACAAGGTGCTAAATATACGAAAATAAGACGTCCGGTACAACTCGTTTATCAGGAAATGTTCGATACAAAGTCTGAAGCATTGAAACGTGAGTATGAAATTAAAAGATACACACGTCAACAAAAATTAGAATTAATAAGTGAGGGTTAGGTTATGTCGACATTATATTTAGTAGGAACGCCTATTGGTAACTTGGCGGATATTACATATCGGGCTATTGATACTTTAAAAACCGTAGATTTGATTGCATGTGAAGATACACGAGTGACCAAAAAATTATGCGCACATTATGAAATACAAGCACCACTTAAATCTTACCATGACCATAATAAAGAACAGCAAACAGATTATCTTATTGAACAATTGCAACAAGGCATTGATATAGCATTAGTATCAGATGCAGGTTTACCATTAATCAGTGACCCTGGATATGAACTTGTTGTTGCAGCTAGAGAAAACGGTATAAGCGTAGAGACTATACCTGGACCCAATGCAGGTTTAACTGCACTAATGGCAAGCGGGTTACCCTCCTTTACTTATACGTTTTTAGGCTTTTTGCCACGAAAAGATAAACAAAAACAATCATATTTGGAACAACGTATGTATGAAAATAGCACATTAATTATTTACGAGTCGCCACATCGTGTAAAAGATACAATTAAAACGATTCAAAAGATTGATAGCGAGCGTAAAGTATCTGTAGGAAGAGAGTTGACAAAAAAATTCGAGCAAATTGTTACTGACTATGTAGGAAATGTGCTAGATCGTCTTAATGACGAAAGTATTCCAACTAAAGGTGAGTTTGTAGTACTTATTGAAGGTGCAGAACCAGTCGAAGATACAGCTTGGTTTGAAGATATGTCGCTCAAAGCACACGTTGATTATCATATAAATCAAGGTATGAAACCGAAAGCGGCGATTAAACAGGTAGCAGAATTACGCCAAATGAAGACAAGTGAAGTTTATGACATCTATCATGAAGTTTAAATATGTTGTGGAGGATCAAATCGTAGGTTGTTTGATTTATTAATTAATAGATCTAAGTAAAAGGACATACCACAAATTCAAATTTAATCAAGAAAAAAGAGTTGAAAAACTCCCATAACATGCGCGATTTATGGTAATGTAGATAAGATAGAGATTATTAATCATATTTAAATTATAGCAAAATTAAAACTTAAAAATGCTGGATATGACTAGTATGCTATCCAAAGAATTTTTATGATGATTAACATATAAATCGGAATAGAAATACACATCTGCTTCATTGAAAACAAAAATGAATTTAGATATATTTATAGTGTAAGAATCGAGGAGGAACATTGATGGCGAAAGAAACTTTTTATATCACTACACCAATATATTATCCAAGTGGGAATTTACATATCGGTCATGCTTATACAACAACAGCTGGTGATGTAATCGCACGTTATAAAAGAATGCAAGGCTATGATGTTCGTTATTTAACAGGTACGGATGAACATGGACAAAAAATACAAGAAAAAGCACATAAAGCTGGAAAATCAGAATTAGAATATTTAGATGAAATGATTGCTGGTATTAAAGATTTATGGCAAAAATTAGAAATTTCAAATGATGATTTTATTCGTACTACGGAAGCACGTCATAAAGAAGTCGTGCAACAAGTTTTTGAACGTTTATTAGCTCAAAATGATATTTATCTTGGTGAATATGAGGGTTGGTATTCAGTACCGGACGAAACATATTACACAGAAACACAGTTAGTTGATCCAGTTTTCGAAAATGGAGAAATTGTTGGAGGTAAAAGTCCAGATTCTGGTCATGAAGTAGAATTGGTTAAAGAAGAAAGTTATTTCTTTAATTTATCTAAATATACAGACCGTTTATTAGAATTTTACGATGAAAATCCTGAGTTTATTCAACCCCCTTCACGTAAAAATGAAATGATTAATAATTTTATTAAACCTGGACTTGAAGATTTGGCAGTGTCACGTACGTCATTTGATTGGGGAATTCATGTTAAATCGAATCCAAAACACGTTGTTTACGTTTGGATTGATGCACTTGTAAACTATATTTCTTCATTAGGTTACCTATCTGATGATGATAGTTTATTTAAAAAATATTGGCCGGCAGATATTCATATAATGGCTAAGGAAATCGTGCGTTTCCACTCTATTATATGGCCAATTTTATTAATGGCATTAGATATACCGTTACCTAAAAAAGTGTTCGCACACGGTTGGATACTTATGAAAGACGGTAAAATGAGTAAATCTAAAGGCAACGTCGTAGACCCTAATGTACTTATTGATCGTTATGGCTTAGATGCTACACGTTATTACTTAATGCGTGAATTACCATTTGGCTCTGATGGCGTATTTACCCCTGAAGGGTTTGTGGAACGTACAAATTATGATTTAGCAAATGATTTAGGGAACTTAGTGAATCGTACGATTTCAATGATTAATAAATACTTTGATGGTGAATTACCAGCATATCAAGGCCCTAAACATGAATTAGATAAAGATATGGAGCAAATGGCGCTAGATACTGTGAAGACATTCCATGAAAATATGGATGATTTACAATTTTCAGTAGCACTTTCAACAGTATGGAAATTCATTAGTCGTACGAATAAATATATTGATGAAACATCACCATGGGTATTAGCTAAAGATGAAGAGCAAAAAGAAATGCTTGGCAATGTCATGGCTCACTTAGTAGAGAATATTCGGATTATTGCGGTGTTACTAAGACCATTCCTTACACATGCACCAAAACAAATCTTTACACAGTTAAATATCAATACACCAGAGTTGTTTGAACTTGAAAGTATTGAATCATATGGCGCTTTAACTGAACCGATTATGGTGAGTGATAAACCACAACCTATCTTCCCACGTCTAGATAGCACAGTTGAAATTGACTATATTAAAGCATCAATGCAACCTGAAAAGAACGAAGAAGAGACAGAAGAAGCAGAAGAAATCCCAGCTAAAGCTCAAATTGACATTAAAGATTTTGACAAAGTAGAAATTAAAGCTGCAACAATTATTGATGCTGAACAAGTGAAGAAATCTGATAAGTTATTGAAAATCCAAGTAGATTTAGATAATGAACAGCGTCAGATTGTTTCAGGAATCGCACAATACTACCAACCTGAAGACATTATAGGTAAGAAGGTTGCCGTTGTAACTAACTTAAAACCTGCTAAATTAATGGGAAGAAAATCAGAAGGTATGATTTTATCAGCTGAAAAAGATGGTGTACTAACACTTGTTAGCTTACCAAGCGCGATTCCAAATGGATCAGTAATTAAATAATCACAAATTAAGGAGCGGTTAAAAGATGCTAATCGATACACATGTTCATTTAAATGCAGATCAATACGACGAAGATTTAGAAGCGGTTATTGAACGCGCTAAAGAAAATGGTGTGGATCGCATGTTTGTAGTTGGTTTTGATACACCTACAGTTGGGCGCACAATGGAGCTCATTGACCAATATGAATTTATTTACGGTATCATTGGATGGCACCCTGTTGATGCAATTGATTGTACAGAAGAACGATTAGAATGGATTGAAGCACTTGCGGCGCATCCTAAAGTGATTGGCATCGGCGAAACTGGTTTGGATTATCACTGGGATAAATCACCTAAAGATATTCAGCAAGCGTTATTTAGAAAGCAAATAGCCTTGGCAAAACGTGTTAATCTGCCAATTATCATTCATAACAGAGAAGCAACTCAAGATTGTATAGATATTTTGAAAGAAGAGCATGCAGAAGAGATTGGTGGTATTATGCATAGCTTTAGTGCTTCTCCTGAAATTGCAGATGATGTCATTAATAAATTGAACTTCTATGTTTCTTTAGGTGGTCCTGTAACATTTAAAAATGCTAAACAACCTAAAGAAGTTGCAAAGCATGTACCGTTTGATAGATTATTAGTTGAAACAGATGCGCCATTTTTATCGCCACATCCTTATAGAGGTAAGCGTAATGAGCCAGCACGTGTCACACTAGTTGCTGAAGAAATTGCTGAATTACGTGGTGTGAGTTATGAAGAAGTGTGTAAGCAAACAACTGAAAATGCAGAACGATTGTTTAATTTAAAAGCATAAAACATTACAAAAGGTATCGGTCTGAGATAAGGCTTAGTTGATAAAATACAGGCTAAGTAGTCATCATAATTTACGCCGATACCTTTTTTATTTTTATCTAAAATCGAAGTGAGTAATGAAAGGTGTAACAATAAATGAAGATAAATGAATTTATTGTAGTTGAAGGTAGAGACGATACAGAACGAGTAAAAAGAGCGGTTGAATGTGATACGATTGAGACAAACGGTAGTGCGATCAATCAAGCAACTTTAGAGGTTATTGCACGTGCATTTGAAACTAGAGGTGTCATTGTACTGACTGATCCAGATTTCCCAGGTGATAAAATAAGGCATACGATTCAAAAATACATCCCAGGCGTTAAACATGCCTATATTGACCGCGATAAAGCTAAAAACAAACGTGGGAAAATAGGTGTAGAACATGCTAATGTTGAAGATATAAAAGAAGCATTAATGAATGTAAGTACGCCTTTTGAAGAAGGACACGAATCAATAAGTAAAGACGTGTTGATTGATTTAGGCTTGCTCGTTGGTAAAGATGCACGCAAAAAAAGGGAGCTGTTAGGCCGTAAATTGCATATTGGTCATTCTAATGGGAAACAGTTGTTGAATAAACTAAATGCATTTGGTTATACAGAAGCAGATGTTAGAAATGCATTAAGTGATAATGAGGGAAGTGAAAGTTAAATGGAATATAAAGATATTGCAACACCGACGCGTACCAAAGCATTACTTAATCAATATGGATTTAATTTCAAAAAGAGTTTAGGACAGAATTTTTTAATTGATGTGAATGTTATTCATAATATCATTGAAGCCAGTGATATTGATGCGCAAACTGGAGTAATAGAAATCGGGCCTGGTATGGGTTCATTAACGGAACAATTGGCTAAAAATGCTAAAAAAGTGGTTGCCTTTGAAATTGATCAACGTCTAATGCCTGTACTTGAAGATACAATGGGACCATATGATAATGTGACTGTAGTAAATGAAGATATACTTAAAGCAGATATCGCGCATTATGTTGCTGAACATTTTTCAGACTGTAATAAAATAATGGTAGTAGCTAACTTACCATATTACATTACAACACCTATTTTATTAAATTTAATGCAACAATCATTACCAATTGATGGTTATGTAGTTATGATGCAAAAAGAAGTAGGAGAACGTCTCAATGCACAGGTAGGTACAAAAGCGTATGGTTCATTATCAATTGTGGCACAATATTATACAGAAACGAGTAAAGTATTAACTGTACCTAAAGCTGTATTCTTACCACCACCGAATGTAGATTCCATTGTAGTTAAATTAATGAAGCGCGACACACCGATTGTTACTGTAGATGATGAAGATAAATTTTTCAAAATGACCAAAGCAGCGTTTGGTCAAAGACGTAAGACAATTAATAATAACTATCAAAGTTTATTTGTAAACGGCAAAGCTAATAAACAAATAATACTCGATTGGTTAGAAGCCAGTGATATAGATCCGAGAAGACGCGGAGAAACGCTTTCAATAAAAGAATTTGCACATTTATACAATGAATTGAAAAATTTCCCAGAATTAGAATTTTAAATTATTGACAAGTGCGCTTTACCTTGCTAAAATTGATATTTTATTTGACAAAAACCCTCAAAATGTGTTATTATACAATTTGTAGCGAGGTGGAGCAATATGCCAAAATCTATTGGAGACATCAAAAATTCACTTGATTGTCAATTAGGGAACAGAATTGTACTTAAAGCGAATGGTGGACGTAAAAAAACAATTGAACGTAGTGGTGTTTTAAAAGAGACATACCCTTCTGTTTTTATTGTTGAACTAGATCAAGATATTTATAATTTTGAGCGTGTATCCTATACATACACTGATGTTTTAACTGAAAACGTACAAGTTTCTTTTGAAGGTGATAATCATCAAGAAGCAATTGCACACTAAATAAAACAAATTTAAATTAAGTTTGGCACATAATGATGCCTTGCTTTTCAATTTAAACTTTAATATGAGAACGAATTTAAATAAAAGGTATGTTGGTGTAATGACGCTAACATACCTTTTTTGTTATATTAATATTATTGCATTTAAGAGTAGGTAATAGTTTTATCTAGAATAAACAATATTGTAAAATAGTAAGTTAAGAGATATGTTTTATAATTTTAGTCAACGCCATTTAATGGGTTTTTATTAATAAATTAGCAATAGAAAATATTAAGTTTTAAAAAACTAACAACGCAATGTTAACAATATGTTAAAATCATTTTATTACCATATCGAATTGGAAGAGGGTGGGAATATGATATATGAAACGGCACCAGCGAAGATCAATTTAACGTTGGACACACTCTTTAAACGAGATGATGGTTTTCATGAAGTTGAAATGATAATGACGACAATTGATTTGAATGATAGATTGTCATTTGAACTACGTAAAGACAAAAAGATAATTGTTGACGTAGAACAATCCTATGTTCCCTCCGATAATAAAAATTTAGCGTATAAGGCTGCAGAATTAATGAAAAAGACCTATAATTTAAAGCAAGGTATAACTATTACTATAGATAAAAATATTCCTGTCTCAGCTGGTTTGGCAGGCGGGTCTACTGATGCTGCAGCGACAATGAGAGGGATGAATCGATTATATAATTTAAATCGACCGCTTAAAGAACTGTGTGAGTTGGGGATACAGATTGGAACAGATATTCCATTTTGTATTTTAGGGAAAACTGCATTATGTAAAGGTAAAGGTGAAGTCATTAAGTTTTTAGATAAGCCACCTTCTGCATGGGTGGTAGTAGCTAAACCTGATTTAGGTATATCTTCACCTGATATATTTAAAAAACTGGATTTAAAACAACCTTATAATGTTCATACTGAAGCATGTGAAGCGGCCTTAATTGCAGAGGATTATGACCTATTATGTAAAAGTCTGTCAAACCGATTGGAACCTGTCTCGGGTAAGATGCATACAGAAATATTGAAAATAAAGGCCAATATGCTAGAGAATGGAGCAGACGGCGCTGTTATGAGTGGTAGTGGTCCTACTGTTTATGGATTAACACGAAAAGAACGACAAGCAAAGCACGTATACAATGCTGTTAACGGTTGTTGTAATGAAGTGCACATTGTAAGATTATTAGGCTAATTGAGAAGGGATGAATCGAATGCGCTATAAAAGAAGTGAACGAATTGTTTATATGACTCAATATTTAATGAACAATCCGAATAAGTTGATACCGTTAACGTATTTTGTACAAAAATTTAAGCAAGCCAAGTCTTCCATAAGTGAAGATGTTCAAATTATTAAAACAACTTTTCAAAAAGAAAAGCTTGGGACAGTGATTACTACTGCAGGTGCTAGTGGTGGTGTTACTTATAAACCTGAGATGAGCAAAGCAGAAGCGACAGAAGTAATTGATGAAGTGATAGAACATTTACAAGAGAAAGAACGTTTGCTACCAGGTGGTTACTTATTTTTATCTGATTTAATGGGTAATCCTACTTTATTGAACCGGGTTGGTAAATTAATCGCAACACTATATATGGATGAAGAGTTAGATGCTATTGTAACAATCGCTACTAAGGGCATCTCACTTGCAAATTCAGTTGCAAATGTACTGAATTTACCTGTAGTAGTTATACGTAAAGATAATAAAGTTACTGAAGGTTCTACAGTTTCTATAAATTACGTATCTGGTTCTTCTAGAAAAATCGAGACCATGGTTTTATCAAAGAGAACATTACCTGAGAATTCCAATGTACTTGTCGTAGATGATTTCATGCGTGCCGGTGGTTCAATAAATGGTGTGATGAATTTGATGAATGAGTTTAAAGCACATGTTAAAGGGGTATCGGTACTAGTAGAATCAAAAGAAGTTAAGCAAAGATTAATTGAAGATTATACTTCCTTAGTTAGATTATCTGATGTAGATGAATACAATCAGGAATTTAAGGTGGAACAAGGCAACAGTTTAACTAAATTTTCTTAAAGGAGCGATTTCGACATCATGAAAGTTATTAATACGGAAAAGGCGCCCGAAGCTTTAGGGCCATACTCGCATGCAACGGAAATAAATGGACTTGTATTCACTTCAGGACAAATTCCATTAAATTTAAATGGAGAAATTGTCAGTGAAGATGTAAAAGAGCAAACGACACAAGTTCTAGAAAATTTAAAAGTTGTGTTAGACCAAGCTGGATCAGATTTAGATTCAGTAATTAAAGCTACTATTTTCATTGCTGATATGAATGAATTTCAAAATATAAATGAAGTTTATGGCAAATACTTTAATGAACATCAACCAGCGAGAAGTTGTGTTGAAGTGGCGAGATTGCCGAAAGATGTTAAAGTTGAAATCGAATTAATAGCGAAAGTGAAGTAAGGGTTTATAATTTTTAATGAAATTGTTAAGCTTCTAAACAAAGAGATACTAGGGGGGCTCACTACATGAAAGTGACAGATGTAAGACTTAGAAAAATACAAACAGATGGAAGAATGAAAGCGCTCGTTTCAATTACTTTAGATGAATCATTTGTAGTACATGATTTACGAGTGATTGAAGGCAACACAGGTCTATTCGTCGCAATGCCAAGTAAACGTACACCAGACGGTGAATTCCGAGATATCGCGCATCCTATAAATTCTGAAATGAGACAAGAAATACAAGATGCCGTGATGAAAGTGTATGAAGAAACTGATGAGGTCATCCCTGACAGAAATGCGCAGTCATCAGATAATTCTGAAGAAGAAGAAGCTTAAATTAAAATAGTAAAACGAAGTATAATAAAAAAGATTGGATTTCCGCATAAAAGGAAATCCAATCTTTTTTATTTTGCAAAGTCAATTTGAAATAAAAAAATAAAATTAATTGTGAAAGTGTAAAGGTGACAAAAAATATATTATTAACAATTATAAGTAAAATACATTTTTTACTATAGCTTAAACCAGAATATTAGAATCAGAAAAGAGGCGTATACGTATGATAACAACTAAATGAGAGTATAGTATTCTTATTATACGTTCGTATATTAAACTAGTATTCGATAATATAAAAGCGGTTACTCAATTGAACAAAGATGACAAATCCATGCTTAGATATTTCTGATATTTTTAATAAAAATATTTCCATTATATAACATTGATGTTTTGAGCCTTGAAAGTGTGACTAGCGTTAAATTATAATAAGTAAGAAGTGTATATTTTAATGGAGGGTTAACATACATGCAAAGACATGCAATAGTACTTGCGGCTGGAAAAGGTACGCGTATGAAATCAAAGAAATACAAAGTACTACATGATGTAGCAGGCAAATCAATGATTGAACACGTCGTTGATAACGTTAAGCAATCTGGCGTAGAACAACTTGTTACAATTGTTGGGCATGGCGCACAAAATGTCAAAGAGACATTGGGCGATGCATCACTTTACAGTTTTCAAGAAGAACAATTAGGCACTGCACATGCTGTTAAGATGGCAAGTGAACATTTGAAAGATGAACAAGGTACAACGTTAGTAGTATGTGGAGACACACCGTTAATCACTGCGGCAACATTGAAATCTATGATAGAACATCATGAGAATGCAAAAGCACAGGCCACTGTTTTATCAGCAACAGCAGAAAATCCATACGGTTATGGACGTATCCTGCGTGACTCAGCACAACGATTAACTAAAATTGTTGAGCAAAAAGATGCATCTGAGACAGAGCGACAAATTAATGAAATTAGTTCAGGCATTTTTGCATTTGATAACCAAGTTTTATTTGAAAAATTGGAGTTAGTGAGAAATGAAAATGCGCAAAAAGAATATTATTTGCCTGATGTACTTTCATTAATTTTAGACGATAAAGGTAACGTTGAAATCTATCATACAGATGATTTTGAAGAAATTATGGGTGTTAATGATAGAGTGATGTTGAGTGAAGCTGAAAAAACGTTTAAGAAACGTACAAATGAACAGCATATGAGAAACGGTGTGACGATTGTTGACCCAGCAACTACATATATAGGTGCTGACGTTATCATAGGAGAAGATACAGTCATTGAACCAGGGGTGAAACTTGCTGGCAACACTGTAATTGGAGAAGATACAATCGTTGGACAATATACTGAAATAACTAACAGTAAAATAGGATCAAATGTCACAATTAAACAATCTGTTATCAATGAAGCGATTGTCGGCGATCATGCTAATATTGGACCATTTGCACAGCTTCGTCCGGGTGCAGACTTAGGCGAAAAAGTTAAAGTAGGTAATTTTGTGGAAGTTAAAAAATCTGTTGTTAAAACAGGTGCTAAATTACCTCACTTAAGTTATATAGGTGATGCTGAAATTGGAGAAAGAACAAATGTAGGTTGCGGTTCAATTACTGTGAACTATGATGGCATCAATAAGTTTAAAACGATTATTGGCAATGATTCATTTATTGGTTGTAATACAAATCTCGTTGCACCAATAACATTAGGAGACCGTTCGTTTATAGCGGCAGGATCCACGATCACGGATAATGTCCCACAAGACAGTTTGGCATTAGCTAGGGCTAGACAAACAACCAAAGAGGGTTATTTGAAAAAATAAAGGCATATATTTAGACAAGCGTGCTTAAACTGTTAAAATCAATGTAATTGTATGAAAGTTAACCAGAGTATGTGATTATGTTGCTGAACGCTTTAAGTTTTGTTTTGTCTACAAATGAAAACGAATTGAAAGAATTAATTGGAGGACTATAAATGTTAAACAATGAGTATAAGAATTCTGCTTTGAAAATATTTTCTTTAAAGGGTAATGAACCATTAGCCCAAGAAGTTGCAGACCAAGTTGGAATTGAGCTAGGTAAATGTTCGGTAAAACGTTTCAGCGATGGAGAAATTCAAATTAATATAGAAGAAAGTATTCGCGGTTGTGATGTATTTATTATTCAACCAACATCAAATCCAGTCAATTTACATCTAATGGAATTGTTAATCATGATTGATGCTTGTAGACGCGCATCAGCAGCGAATATTAATATAGTTGTTCCATATTATGGCTATGCACGCCAAGATAGAAAAGCGCGTAGTCGTGAACCAATTACAGCAAAACTTGTAGCGAACTTAATTGAAACAGCAGGCGCAGATCGTATGATTGCACTTGACTTACATGCGCCACAAATCCAAGGATTCTTCGATATGCCAATTGACCACTTAATGGGTGTTCCCATCTTAGCAGAATATTTTAATAATCAGACAGATATTGACCTTGAAGAATGTGTTGTTGTTTCACCTGACCACGGTGGGGTAACAAGAGCACGTAAACTTGCAGATATATTGAAAACACCAATTGCCATTATAGATAAACGTCGTCCAAAACCTAATGTTGCTGAAGTGATGAATATTGTAGGTGAAATCGATGGCCGTACAGCTATTATTATAGACGATATTATTGATACTGCTGGTACGATTACTTTAGCTGCACAAGCCTTAAAAGATAAAGGTGCTAAAGATGTTTATGCATGTTGTACACACCCTGTTTTATCGGGTCCTGCAAAAGAACGCATTGAAAATTCAGCAATAAAAGAGCTTGTAGTTACGAATTCAATTCAATTAGATGAAAGTCGTAAACCATCTAACACGAAAGAATTATCTGTAGCAGGTTTACTAGCACAAGCAATTATCCGTGTATATGAACGCGAATCTGTTAGTGTACTATTTGACTAATTGGTAAAATAGATATATAATTGTTCCGTTCGTGATTTCACGACTTAATAAACACTTGCAAGCAACATGATGTTGATGGGTAAGTGAAGGGGTTCTTATAATGAAATATAAGAACAAAATATGAAAGGTGGAAATAATATGGCTGCATTAAAGTCAATTATTCGTCAAGGTAAACAAACTCGTTCAGACCTTAAAAAATTAAGAAATACTGGTAAAGTACCTGCAATCGTATACGGTTATGGTACTAAAAATACTTCAGTTAAAGTAGATGAAGTAGAATTTATCAAAGTTATCCGTGAAGTTGGACGTAACGGTGTTATCGAATTAGGCGTAGGTTCTAAAACTATTAAAGTAATGGTTTCTGACTACCAATTCGACCCACTTAAAAACCAAATCACTCACATTGATTTCTTAGCTATCAACATGACTGAAGAACGTACTGTTGAAGTACCAGTTCAATTAGTTGGTGAAGCTGTTGGATCTAAAGAAGGCGGCGTTGTTGAACAACCATTATTCAACCTTGAAGTTACTGCTACTCCAGACAATATTCCTGAAGTAATCGAAGTAGATATCACTGAATTAGAAATTAATGATACGCTTTCAGTAGAAGACATCAAAATTTCAGGTGAATTCACTATCGAAAACGAAGTAACTGATTCAGTTGTAACAGTAGTTCCTCCAACAGAAGAACCTACTGAAGAAGAAATCGAAGCAATGGAAGGCGATTCAGAAACTGAAGAACCAGCTGTTGTTGGCGAAGAAAAAGACGATGAAGATGAAAGTGAAGAAAAATAATAAGCTGACATAGCTTGTAATTACTTTACCATCATACGCTGATTAACTCAGCGTTATCATATCTTATAAAAAGCACCGTGCTTAATACGTTAAGCAGGTGCTTTTTTATGTTATTATAGTGAATGATACGGCAAAAAATAATAAGAATAATAAATAATAGAACTCGAATATAAATTAGATAAAGAAAGACAACTATTGGAGGTAACATAATGAAGTGTATTGTAGGTTTAGGCAATATCGGTAAACGCTTTGAACAAACAAAACATAATATTGGATTTGAAGTAATTGATTATATGTTAGAGCAAAATAAGTTTACTTTAGATAAACAGAAGTTTAAAGGTGCTTATACGATAGAACGATTTGCAGGCGAAAAAGTAATGTTTATTGAACCGATGACGATGATGAATTTATCTGGTGAGGCAGTAGGCCCGTTAATGAAATACTATGACATAGATATTGATGATTTAGTCGTTTTATATGATGATTTAGACTTACCACAAGGTGAAATCCGTTTAAGACAAAAAGGGAGTGCTGGTGGACATAATGGTATGAAATCTATTATCCAAGTGTTAGGCACAGATCAATTTAAACGTATTAGGATTGGTGTAGACAGACCTTCAAATGGGATGTCTATCGTAGACTATGTACTACAAAAATTCTCAAAACAAGAAATGGAAACAATGAATAAAGTAATAGAACATTCTGCACGTGCAATTGAAGCCTACATAGAAAGTGATCGGTTTGATCGCGTGATGAATGAATATAATGGTGAAATCAATTGAAATCAATAATTACAGAATATATAAATGAAGATAAACGTTATCAGGAATTAAACGAAGTATTTGGAAAAGAGCAAGTATTGGTTACTGGCTTATCAGGTGCCGCTAAAGCAACGATTATCGCCGAAAAATATTTAAATAGTTCTAAACAATTATTAATTGTAACAAACAATCTTTATCAAGCAGATAAATTAGAAAGTGATTTGACACAGTTTGTTGAAGAACAGGATATTTACAAGTACCCAATGCAAGATATTATGACAGAAGAATTTTCAACACAAAGCCCTCAATTTATGAGTGAACGTGTGCGTACATTAACGGCGCTTGCTCAAGAAAAGAGAGGTTTATTTATCGTTCCGCTTAACGGTCTGAAGAAATGGTTGACCCCAGTAGAAATGTGGAAATCACATCAGTTAACTTTAAGTGTAGGGGACGATTTAGATATTGATGACTTCTTAAATAAATTAGTTAATATGGGATATCGTAGAGAAAGTGTTGTTTCTCATATAGGTGAGTTTTCCTTACGAGGCGGTATTATTGATATATATCCACTAATTGGTAGTCCAGTTAGAATTGAACTTTTTGATACAGAAGTAGATTCAATTCGTGACTTTGATGTAGAAACCCAAAGATCAGAGGAAAATGTTGAAGAAGTAAACATCACTACTGCGAGCGATTATATAATCACAGAAGATGTGCTTAAGCATACAAAGCAAAAACTTAAAGAAGCATATGAATATACAAGGCCAAAAATTGATGAATCGGTTCGTAATGAATTAAAAGAAACATATGAAAGCTTTCAGTTGTTCGAATCATCTATGTTTGATCACCAAGTACTACGCCGTCTTGTCGCTTTTATGTATCAACAGCCTACAACAATTATCGATTACTTTAAAGATGACGCCATTGTAGCGGTAGATGAATATAACAGAATTAAAGAAACTGAAACGTCACTTATTTCAGAAGCGGATGAGTTTATGCAAAATTTGATTGAAAGTGGTAAAGGATTTATTGATCAAAGTTTCTTGCAATATGATGCTTTTGAAAACCAGCTAAAATCATATCCAGTGACATATTTCACATTATTCACAGCGACAATGTCTATTGAACTAAACGAAATTATTAAATTTTCATGTAAGCCTGTGCAACAGTTTTATGGACAATATGATATTATGCGTTCAGAATTTCAAAGGTTTATTCAAAATGATTATACGATTGTTGTACTTGCTGAAACAGAAGTCAAAAAAGAACGTATACAATCTATGCTTAATGAAATGCATATACCAACCTTTATCGATACGCCTACGCACCGTAATGAAGGTGGGAGTGCAATCATTACTGAAGGTAGTTTATCAGAAGGTTTTGAATTACCATACATGCAACTAGTAGTTGTTACTGAGCGAGAATTATTTAAATCAAAACAAAAGAAAAAACCAAAACAACAAAAAACATTAACAAACGCCGAAAAAATTAAATCTTATCAAGATTTAAAAGTAGGTGATTATATTGTACATGTCCATCACGGTGTAGGTAGATACTTAGGTGTTGAAACATTAGAAGTGGGCGGTGTACATAAAGATTACATTAAACTTCAATATAAAGGAACAGACCAATTATTTGTACCTGTTGATCAAATGGACCAAGTGCAAAAATACGTAGCCTCAGAAGATAAAACGCCTAAGTTAAACAAACTTGGTGGCACAGAGTGGAAAAAGACAAAAGCAAAAGTTCAACAAAGTGTTGAAGATATGGCAGACGAATTAATAGAGCTATATAAAGCACGTGAAATGTCTGTTGGATATCAATTTGGTCCAGATACAGCTGAACAAAATGATTTTGAAATTGACTTTCCTTATGAACTTACTCCCGACCAAAGCAAGTCGATTGAAGAGATTAAAAAGGATATGGAAATTGAGCGTCCTATGGATAGATTGCTGTGTGGGGATGTTGGTTACGGTAAGACTGAAGTTGCTGTAAGAGCAGCATTTAAAGCAGTGATGGAAGGTAAGCAAGTTGCCTTTTTAGTACCGACAACTATATTAGCACAACAGCACTATGAAACATTAATCGAACGCATGCAAGACTTCCCAATAGAAGTGCAGCTAATCAGTAGATTTAGAACAGCAAAAGAAATCAAGGAAACTAAAGAAGGTTTGAAATCTGGTTTTGTTGATATCATTGTAGGCACACATAAATTACTGGGGAAAGATATTCATTATAAAGATTTAGGGTTGCTCATTGTCGATGAAGAACAACGATTTGGTGTTCGCCATAAAGAACGAATCAAATCTTTAAAAAATAATGTAGATGTGCTTACGCTAACAGCTACACCAATTCCGCGTACCTTGCACATGAGTATGCTAGGCGTGCGTGATTTGTCTGTCATTGAAACGCCACCAGAGAACCGTTTCCCAGTGCAAACATACGTATTAGAGCAGAACACTAACTTTATTAAGGAAGCCCTAGAAAGAGAATTATCAAGAGATGGTCAGGTGTTTTATTTATATAATAAAGTGCAGTCTATATATGAAAAAAGAGAGCAATTACAAATGCTTATGCCAGATGCCAATATAGGTGTTGCGCATGGACAAATGAATGAAAGAGATTTAGAAGAAACAATGCTGAGTTTTATCAATCATGAATATGACATCATTGTAACTACGACTATTATAGAAACAGGCGTAGATGTTCCAAATGCCAATACATTAATTATAGAAGATGCAGATCGCTTTGGATTAAGTCAACTTTATCAACTAAGAGGACGTGTAGGTCGTTCGAGTCGTATTGGTTATGCATATTTCTTACATCCTACGAATAAAGTACTGTCGGAAACTGCTGAAGATCGTTTGCAAGCAATTAAAGAATTTACTGAATTAGGTTCAGGTTTCAAAATTGCGATGCGTGATTTAAACATTCGAGGTGCAGGTAATTTATTAGGTAAACAACAACATGGCTTTATAGATTCAGTAGGATTTGACTTATATTCTCAAATGTTAGAAGAAGCAGTAAATGAAAAACGTGGCGTGACAGATGAAAAACAAGATGCTCCAGATGTTGAGATTGAACTTAATATTGATGCATACTTACCAGCAGAGTACATTCAAAATGAGCAAGCTAAAATAGAAATTTATAAGAAATTACGTAAAATTGAGACAGAAGCACAGTTAATGGATGTTAAAGATGAGTTAATTGACCGCTTTAATGATTACCCTGTTGAAGTTGAAAGACTGCTAGAAATGATGGAAATTAAAATACATGCATTGCATGCTGGCGTAACCTTGATTAAGGATATTGGTAAAAAGGTAGAAATTTATTTATCTGAAAAGGGTACGACAGATATTAATGGCGAAACATTATTTAAACAGACGCAACCATTAGGACGCACAATGAAAGTAGGCGTTCAAGATGGTAAAATGAAAGTGACATTAAATAAAACAAGTACTTGGTTTGATAATTTGAAATTCCTAGCAAAATGTTTAGAAGAAAGTATGGTTATCTCTGATGAAAGCTAAGATAGACAAGTCGACTGCTTTTAGTGGAGTGGTCGTGCTCACTTTGGCTCTTATAGTTGTCAAAGTATTAAGTGCAATTTACCGTGTACCTTACCAAAATATTTTGGGTGATGAAGGGTTATATGCATATCAACAAGTTTATCCGATTGTAGCGTTAGGTGTTATTTTAACGATGAATGCGATACCTAGTGCAGTTACCCAGATATTTGGTTCGGAAGGAAATTTAAAGCAGTACATGCATGTGATGATGCGCATACAACTCATAAGCACAGTCTTTTTCTTGATTCTGCTACTTTGTGCGAAGTGGGTTGCATTGTTAATGGGGGATATTAATCTGACGCCTATGCTTAGAGCAGCAAGTTTTAGCTTCTTGTTTATCGGCGTTTTAGGTGTGTTTAGAGGTTATTATCAAGCACAGAGGAACATGAATGTGCCAGCTATTTCCCAGGTAATCGAGCAATTTGTACGTGTGGGTATCATCATTGTGGCGATCATTTTATTTATGACACAACAATGGTCACTTTATGCTGCGGGAACATTAGCAATTATTGGTTCGGCATTTGGGTTTTTAGCATCGAGTCTCTTCCTTGGAATGTGCAAACCATTTAAACATTCACAAAATAAGACGTATGAATCAGCGCAAAAACCATTTGCAGAATGGCGGAAACTCGTCTTAGCTATACTTGTCTTTGCGGTAAGTCAACTTATTGTTATTGTGTGGCAAGTGGTCGATAGTTTTACAGTACTTCACATGTTGCAAAGTACAGGTTTAAATTTTCAACAAGCGGCTTCTCAAAAAGGTGTCTATGACCGTGGTGCATCATTTATTCAAATGGGGTTAATCGTCACAACGACGTTTTGTTTTGTACTAATCCCTTTACTAACGGATGCAATAAAAGTTAAGAATAAGGTACTTACCAATAGATATGCTAACGCTTCTATTAAAATCACAATCTTGTTTAGTGTTTCAGCAGGTATTGGTTTAATTAATTTAATGCCTATTATGAATAGCGTATTTTTTAAAAATGATAGCCAAACGTTAACGCTAGCTGTATATATGTTAACTGTTATTTGTGTGTCACTTATTATGATGGATATTGCTCTATTACAAGTAAAAAATAAAGTGCGTCCTGTATTATTGGCATTTAGCGTGGGTGTTGTAAGTAAAACGATACTAAATATAGTATTGATACCGCAATTATTAATGTTGGGTGGTAGTATAAGTACTGTAATATCACTCATTTTATTTGCCATTGTATTACACAAACATGTATTGAAATATTATCTTTTCCAAAGTATGCGTAAATATGTGATGAAGTTGATTGTTACAATGCTTATCCTTTCATTAGCAGTTCAAATTACAATGTGGTTGATACCTGAACATGGACGGATAATTGGTTTAATAGAATTATTAATCGCAGCAGGTATTGGTGCCATTGTGATTGTTGTTGCTATTGTGCATACCAACTTGTTAAGTTATAGAGAATTAAAGCATTTACCATTTGGAGATAAGTTATACCATATGAAGAGGGGGGAAAGATAATGACAGGGAAGATAACGATTGTTGGATTAGGCAACTACGGCATCGATGATTTGCCATTAGGTATATACAAATTTTTGAAAAATAAGCCTATAACATATACAAGAACTTTAGAGCATCCAGTAATACAAGCTTTGACTGACGAAGGTATGCAATTCCAAAGTTTTGATCATGTTTATGAAGAAAATCAAGCATTTGATGACGTCTATCAAACTATTGTGACGCAATTAATTGAAGCAGCTCAAGAAGATGATATCGTGTATACAGTGCCTGGACATCCTCGTGTAGCTGAAACGACAACTGTAAAATTAGAGACATATGCACAACAACATGACGACATAAAAGTTGAAATATTAGGCGGTAAAAGCTTTATAGATGATGTGTTTGAAGCGGTGAAAGTAGACCCTAATGATGGTTTTACTTTGCTTGATGCTACGTCGCTTACAAGTCAGCAATTAAACATACGTACACACACATTAATCACGCAAGTGTATAGTCCCATGACAGCTGGAGATTTAAAAGTGACATTGATGGAGCGATATGATGATGAACAGCTCGTTTATATTGTAGACGGTGCTAGTAGTGGTGGAGCAAATGTTATTGAAACACCTTTGTTTGAATTGGACCATCACGCTATGATTTTCAATAATGTAACAAGTGTATTTATTAGAAAAGTTGATGACGAAGCAACATACTATAGTGATTTTTATTACGGGACAAGTATTATTGATCAACTAGTTGATGATGAAAATGGTTGTCCATGGGATAAAGTACAAACACACAACACATTAAAAAGGTATTTATTAGAAGAATCATTTGAGCTATTTGAAGCCATAGATAATGAAGATGATTGGCATATTATAGAAGAACTTGGTGATATACTATTACAAGTACTCTTGCATACAAGTATTGGTAAAAAAGAAGGCTTTTTTGATATAAATGAAGTAGTACAAAACTTAACAAGTAAGATGATACACAGGCATCCACATATATTTGGTGAAGCACAAGCAGAGTCAGAAGAAGATTTAAAACATATATGGGCAAATGCCAAAGCTGAAGAAGGTAAAGTGCAACGTGTGAAATTT
This sequence comes from Staphylococcus pseudoxylosus, assembly GCF_003697915.1. GTDB lineage: Bacteria > Bacillota > Bacilli > Staphylococcales > Staphylococcaceae > Staphylococcus > Staphylococcus pseudoxylosus. The sequence continues at coordinate 11,812 of NZ_RCVN01000017.1, read as the reverse complement.
GAAAAAGTGTTTGCAGAGCATTTTATGAAGTTGTATGATATAACCAAAAATATGTCGTTAGACGAAGCTGCTTTAAAACAATTTTTAGAGCGAGGAGGAGATAAATCATGAGACTTGATAAATATCTTAAAGTATCAAGATTGGTGAAACGCCGCACATTAGCAAAAGAGATAAGCGATCAAGGAAGAATTACAGTGAATGGTACAGTTGCTAAAGCTGGTACAGACGTTAAAGTTACAGACGAACTTGTAATTCGTTTTGGTCAAAAAATTGTAACTATAAATGTGACAGGTTTAAGCGAACATGCAACGAAAGAAAATGCTAAAGGCATGTATGAAATTGTAAAAGAAGAAAAAATTGGTGAATCATAATAACAGAGGAGGTGACAAGCATTGAGTAAAAAAGTTGAAAACATAGGTAATACATTTACTTCTTCAGAAAACAAGAAGAAACAGAAACAAAAGATGAGAAGACGCGTAGTCCGTAGACGTATTACTCTATTTGGTGGTATTTTACTCGCTATTATCATTGTTTTATGTATAATGCTTGTCACTCAAAAGCAAAGTAATCAAGAAGATGCTGTAGAACGTCAACAAAAAGAACAAAAATATCAAAAACAACAAGATGAAGAACTCGCATTAAAAGAACAACTTAATAATCTTAATGATAAAAGTTATATAGAGAAAGTAGCGAGAGACGATTATTATTTAAGTAATGATGGTGAAGTAATTTTCAAGTTGCCAGGAGACAAGTCTGAATCCAAATCGAAATCACCGAAAGAGGATAAATAACGAAAAAAATTTTTTTGCATCATAATACCATTGTTAATTTATGCAAACAGGCATATAATAAGATTAAAATCGAAACAAATCGGGAGGATTTATTTACAATATGTCAATCGAAGTAGGAAACAAGCTTAAAGGTAAAGTCACTGGGATTAAAAAGTTTGGCGCTTTTGTCGAACTTCCAGAAGGAAAGAGTGGCTTAGTTCACATAAGTGAAGTTGCAGATAATTACGTGGAAAATGTAGAAGACCACTTATCTGTTGGAGATGAAGTTGAAGTTAAAGTGCTTTCAATTGCTGACGATGGAAAAATTAGTTTATCTATAAAAAAAGCAAAAGATCGTCCGCGTAGACCGCAAAGTAAACCTAATCACAAACAACCTCAACCAAAAGGTGAAGACTTTGAAAAGAAATTAACAAATTTCTTGAAAGATAGTGAAGATAAATTAACTTCCATCAAACGTCAAACAGAATCTAGACGTGGCGGAAAAGGCGCAAGACGCTAAAAATATATAATGAGACTGTTCCGCAAATACCTAACTTGATTCATTGAGGACAAAGTGAAATCATTTATTCCAATATTAAGTTTGATCGTAACAATCTAAGACTGTTTTCTTACTTGAGGAAACAGTCTCTTTTTTGTTAAAAATTAGAGCACTTTCATTTTATGCTAGGGTGTCTAATGAATGTCTACAAGTAAGGAGGTGGTTTGCATGGAAGTGAATACTGAAGGTTGGTCCTCGGATAAGCACATCGTATTGGCTGTATCAACTGGCATAGATAGTATGGTGTTGTTGCACCAACTTATTACAAACTTGCAAGATACATACGCCCAATTAACCTGTTTGCATGTGAATCATAATATTAGATCGATTGCCAATGAAGAAGAATTATTTCTCAAGCAATATTGTATTGACCATAACATTGCATTACATGTTAAACAATTGGATTTATCTGACATTGTTAAAAAAGGTAACAGTATTGAGAACGAGGCTAGACTTGAACGTTATCGTTGGTTTGATTTAATGATGAAGGATTTAAATGCAGATGTACTACTCACAGCTCATCATCAAGATGATCAAGTAGAAACCATTTTTTACAGGTTAATGACAGGCCGTTCTACTAGAAGTAGTCTGGGGATGTCTTATTTAACAACACGAGGTTGTTACGATTTATGTAAACCGCTTTTGACAGCGACTAAAGTAGAAATTAGAAATTATCAGCATGCTTACGACGTTCCTTTTTATGAAGATGCAACTAATGCAGAAAATCATTATGTAAGAAATGACATTCGAAATCGCATCTTACCTGAAATAGAGCAAAATAAACACTTAGAGACCAAGCAGTTATTAAAACTAAAAGAATGGCATGACGAACAACGATTAGTTATTGAGAGCGAGGCTACCGCTTTTATAGAACGTGCTGTTGAAGTTAATAACGCCCAATACCGTTTTTGTAGAAAACAATTTTTACAATTGCGACACAGCGTAAAAATGACCGTATTAGATAAATTACTTGCTAGTCTACCAATGCACGATACCTTAACAGAAAAAACATATAATCAATGGTTTCAAATCATGGAGGAAAATATAGCGCAATCTACATTATATACAACAGATAAATGGATAATTTACATTGCTTATGATAAATTTATAATAATGGCAAATGATGACGTGAAACTTTCTCCGGCTAAGATGAATCAATCAGGGACTTACAACTATAGTCACTATAGTATTGACATTAATAACGATCTTCCTGCATTTGAATTTCCACTAGTAGTTCGTACAAGAAACGATGGTGATAAATTTGAACTAAATGGAATGAAAGGGCGTAAAAAGGTTAGCAGATTGCTGATTGATAATAAAATTGAGCAACAAGAACGTGACCAAATGCCAATCATAGTTAATGCTGATAATGAAATTATTGCTGTTGGAACATTATTTTTAAAAAGTAAATACAAAGGCTTAATTTGTATACGAAATATGGGAGAGGAATGAAAAAGATGAGAGATGATTTAAAGGAAGTATTGTTATCAGAGGAAGATATTCATCAAATATGTAAAGATTTAGGTGAACAAATTACAGCAGCATACAAAGGGAAACCGCTTGTTTGTATCGGCATACTAAAAGGGTCAGTAATGTTTATGGCAGACTTAATTAAATATATTGATACACATTTAGCGATAGATTTCATGGATGTTTCAAGTTACCACGGAGGGACAGAATCTACAGGAGAGGTTCAAATCTTAAAAGATTTAAGTTCTTCAATTGAAAATAAAGACATCTTGATTATAGAAGATATCTTAGAAACAGGAACAACTTTAAAATCGATTACTGAATTACTAGAATCTCGTCGTGTAAATTCGCTTGAAATCGTAACATTGCTTGATAAACCTAATCGTCGCAAAGCCAATATCGAAGCTAAATATGTTGGGAAGAAAATTCCTGATGAATTTGTGGTTGGCTATGGTTTGGACTACGCTGAAAACTATAGAAATCTACCATATATCGGTACACTTAAACCAGAAATTTATTCGAAATAAGCAATACAATTTATCCAAATTGAAAATTATTATATAATGTAAGTCTAAGTCGTTTTATGTGAGTAAATACAGTAGACCTTAATTAGATAAACTCTTGTAAGTATTGTATACATAAATTTATGGTGGCTTGTTAATATGTAATACATTTTAAATATAATTGAAAGTAAAGAAATAAAAATTAAGATAAAGCGTCCGAAATTGTAAACATAGTACAAAAGTTGAAATACTAGCCTTGAACTTATGCATTATGTTACAATTTTTGTTAGTTTTATTATTGAAGTAGGAGGAAACGACGCATGCAGAAAGCCTTTCGTAACGTGCTAGTTATCGCAATCATTGGCGTTATTATTTTTGGTCTGTTTTCATTTTTAAATGGAAATGGGAATATGCCAAAACAACTTACATATAACCAATTTGTGAAACAGCTAGAAAAAGGTGATTTGAAATCACTTGAAATACAGCCTGAACAAAATGTATATATGGTAAGTGGTAAAACAAAAAATGATGAAGACTATTCTTCAACAATTTTATATAACAACGATAAAGAGCTTGAAAAAATAACAAATGCAGCACAAGAACAAGATGGATTAAAATTTACAGTTAAAGAAGAAGAAAAACAAAGTGTTTTTGTAAGTATATTAACAACATTAATTCCTGTATTAATTATTGCGTTATTATTTATTTTCTTCCTAAGCCAAGCACAAGGTGGAGGCGGCGGTGGCGGTCGTATGATGAACTTTGGTAAATCCAAAGCGAAAATGTACGACAGTCAGAAGAAACGTGTACGCTTCTCAGATGTAGCTGGTGCAGATGAGGAAAAACAAGAATTAATTGAAATTGTCGATTTCTTAAAAGACAATAAACAATTTAAACAAATGGGCTCAAGAATACCTAAAGGTGTCCTATTAGTAGGTCCTCCTGGTACAGGTAAAACATTACTTGCACGTGCAGTTGCTGGTGAAGCTGGTACACCATTCTTCTCAATCAGTGGTTCTGACTTCGTTGAGATGTTTGTTGGTGTCGGTGCAAGCCGTGTACGTGATTTATTCGAAAATGCTAAGAAAAATGCCCCTTGTATCATTTTCATTGATGAAATTGATGCAGTTGGACGTCAACGTGGTGCTGGTGTCGGCGGTGGCCACGATGAACGTGAACAAACATTGAACCAATTATTAGTTGAAATGGATGGATTTGGTGAAAACGAAGGTATCATTATGATAGCTGCTACTAACCGTCCTGACATTTTAGACCCAGCATTATTACGTCCAGGTCGTTTTGACAGACAAATTCAAGTAGGCCGCCCAGATGTTAAGGGTCGTGAAGCGATATTACATGTGCATGCTAAGAATAAACCACTTGATGAAACAGTTGATTTGAAAGCAATTTCTCAAAGAACTCCAGGTTTCTCAGGTGCCGATTTAGAAAACTTATTAAATGAAGCATCACTTGTTGCTGTACGTGAAGGTAAGAAGAAAATCGATATGCGTGATATAGAAGAAGCAACTGACCGCGTTATTGCAGGTCCGGCTAAGAAATCTCGTGTTATTTCTGATAAAGAACGTAACATTGTAGCGCACCACGAAGCGGGTCATACGATTATAGGTATGGTACTTGATGAAGCTGAAGTGGTTCACAAAGTTACCATTGTTCCTCGTGGTCAAGCCGGTGGTTACGCAATGATGTTACCAAAACAAGATCGTTTCTTAATGACGGAACCAGAATTACTAGATAAAATTTGTGGTTTACTCGGTGGACGTGTTTCAGAGGATATTAACTTTAACGAAGTATCCACTGGTGCATCTAATGACTTTGAACGCGCAACGCAAATTGCACGTCAAATGGTTACTGAGTATGGTATGAGTAAAAAACTTGGTACGGTCCAATTCTCAAGTAGTAGTAATGGACAAGTGTTCTTAGGTAAAGACATGCAAGGTGATCCAGAATATTCAGGGCAAATTGCTTACGAAATTGATAAAGAAGTACAACGTATTATTAAAGAACAATATGAGCGTTGTAAAGATATCTTGCTAGAACACAAATCTCAGTTGAATTTAATCGCTGAATCATTATTGACTGAAGAGACGTTAGTTGCTGAACAGATACGTTCATTATTCTATGACGGCGTATTACCTGAAGTTGATTACGATGGCGCAAAAGTTGTCGAAAACGAAGACAGTGATTTTGAAAAAGGTAAGTACGGAAAATCATACGATGAAGTTCGTAAAGAGCAATCAGAAAAAGATAACGATGATGAACAAGAGCAAGAAGATAAAGACACAGAAGAGACAGGTCATGAAGAATCACCAAATATTGATAAACCAAGCAATCCAAGTGATCCTAATGACCCAAGCAATCGAAACTAAGAAATAAAACCAAGACTTCTTTCTGCTATCAATATGAATAGTAGAAAGAAGTCTTTTGTTTATAGTTTAAAGACCCATCTAAGCAATCGTTATTTTAAGGCAAATGTGTAGTCAAACAAATAGTTAGTAATTTTCACCAAGAAATATTAAAATAAGTTGCGTTAATAGAAGGGAAATTGACAAAATAAGCCGATATATGACAAAAATCAATTAAATTAAAGGAGCAATCTTAAAAATGACTAATGATTATATAGTTAAAGCTTTAGCTTTTGGAGGACAGATTCGTGCATACAGCGCTTTGACAACTGAAAGTGTTCAAGAAGCGCAAACAAGACATTATACTTGGCCAACTGCATCAGCTGCGTTGGGTCGTACAATGACAGCGACATTAATGATGGGTGCTATGTTGAAAGGTGAACAAAAATTAACCGTAACAGTAGATGGTCAAGGGCCAATAGGTAAAATTATTGCTGATGCTGATGCGAAAGGAAATATAAGAGGTTATGTTACTAACCCTCAAACACATTTCCCGTTAAATGAAAGTGGTAAATTAGATGTTAGTAGAGCGGTTGGAACAAATGGGTCATTAACTGTAGTTAAAGACGTAGGACTAAAAGATTATTTCTCAGGTTCAAGCCCAATCGTTTCAGGTGAGTTAGGTGACGATTTCACATACTATTTTGCTAAAAGTGAACAAGTTCCTTCATCGGTTGGACTTGGTGTACTCGTTAACCCTGATAATTCAATTAAAGCATCAGGTGGATTTTTAATCCAAGTAATGCCAGGCGCAGAAGATGAAACGATTAATCAATTAGAAAATGCCATTAATAGTATGACGCCAGTATCTAAACTAATTGATCAAGGTTTATCACCAGAAGAACTTTTATTTGAAATTCTTGGTGAAGATAACGTACAAATACTAGAGAATCTTCCGGCGCAATTTGAATGTAATTGTGGGCACGATAAATTCTTAAATGCAATTAAAGGTTTAGGAGAGGCAGAAATACAAAATATGATCGATGTAGATCATGGTGCAGAAGCAGAATGTCATTTTTGTAGAAGTAAGTACACGTATTCAGAAGAAGAATTACAGGAATTATTAGAAAATATTAAGTAAAAAGGGTAATATTGATATTGTAATATCTTGGAATTTAAATAAATAATGTTTTATTGTTGTATTTACAGAAAAATCTGATAAAATAAAAGTATATCCGAGAGAAAAAGTAGGGTTTAAAAACTTTTTAACGAAAAGGAGCAATACTTATGTCAAATAAACCAGTAGACAATATCGTACAAGTGATTGGAAACACACCTGTAGTTAAATTAAACAACGTTGTAGAGGAAGGCGCTGCAGACGTTTATGTAAAACTTGAATATCAAAATCCAGGCGGTTCCGTAAAAGACCGTATCGCGTTAGCTATGATTGAAGAAGCTGAAAAAGAAGGCAAAATTAAGCCTGGCGATACAATCGTTGAACCAACAAGCGGAAATACTGGTATCGGCTTAGCATTTGTTTGTGCAGCTAAAGGCTATAAAGCTGTATTTACAATGCCTGAAACGATGAGCCAAGAACGTCGTAACTTATTAAAAGCATACGGCGCAGAGTTAGTATTAACACCTGGTTCAGAAGCTATGAAAGGTGCAATCAAGAAAGCTAAAGAATTGAAAGAAGAGTTTGGTTACTTTGAACCACAACAATTCGAAAATCCAGCTAATCCTCGTGTACACGAATTAACAACTGGACCAGAATTAGTTGAACAATTTGAAGGTAAAACAATTGACTCATTCTTAGCTGGTGTCGGCACTGGTGGAACATTAAGTGGCGCAGGCAAAGTGTTAAAAGAACAGTACCCAGATATCAACCTCGTAGCAATTGAACCAGAAGACTCTCCGGTATTAAGTGGTGGAGAACCTGGTCCTCATAAACTACAAGGTTTAGGTGCAGGATTTATTCCAGATACTTTAGATGAAAATATCTACGATGAAATTATTCAAGTAGGTAACGAAACAGCTATGGAAATGGCACGTAAAGTTGCTAAAGAAGAAGGTATCTTATGCGGTATTTCTTCAGGTGCAGCGATTCATGCAGCCATTGAAAAAGCTAAAAACATAGGTGCAGGTAAAACAGTTGTCACTGTATTACCAAGTAATGGTGAACGTTACTTATCAACACCATTATTCGCATTTGACGATTAATCATTGAAGCATATTGATAACCGGTCACATAATTATGTGTGCCGGTTTTTTAATGTGGTGATTGAATTAAACACATAACTTTAAATATAGGGTTATTTTGATTTATTAAAATTTGCAGGTCATTCAAGTACTTGTTACTGAAAAAAATAAAAAATAACGTTATTATAGAAATATGATAATAATTTGATAGGAAAATCATTTTAGATGTGAAAGGAAGCCAAATGATTATGACGCATACAAAAATTATGGGAATATTAAATGTTACACCGGACTCATTTTCTGATGGTGGGAAATATAATTCAGTTGAAAAGGCTGTTGAACGCGCAGAGAAAATGATAGAAGAGGGCGTTGATATTATAGATATTGGTGGCGTATCTACGAGACCAGGTTATGAAGATGTGAGCGTTGAAGAAGAACTTGATCGTGTCGTACCTGTGGTAGAAGCTTTGACTCGTTTAGGTATTCAATTATCAGTTGATACATATAGAAGTGAAGTAGCAGAAGCGGCCATGAAATTAGGTGTTACGATGATTAATGACCAATGGGCTGGCCATCATGATCCGCGTATATTTGAAATTGTTGCGAAATATGAAGGTGAAATTGTGTTAATGCACAACGGAGATGGACTTAGAGAAGAATCCGTTGTGGATGAAATGTTATTGTATCTTTTGAAACAAGCAAATAAAGCTGAAATGGCGGGGATACCACAACATAAAGTGTGGATTGATCCAGGTATTGGTTTTGCCAAAACAAGAGACGAGGAAAAGGAAGTTATGTCTCGATTAGATGAACTCGTAGCAACTGGGCACCCGGTGCTGTTAGCAACAAGCAGAAAAAGATTTATTAAGGAAATGATTGGTTTAGACACAACTCCAACTGAACGAGATGAAGCAACTGCTGGTACAACAGCATATGGTATTACTAAAGGTATCAAGGGCGTAAGAGTGCATAACGTTGCATTAAACGCTCGGATAGCACAAAGTATGGATTACTTAAAGGAGAATGATAATGCGCGACACAATATTTCTTAATGGTATGAGATTTTATAGTTATCATGGCGCGTTACCAGCCGAAAATGAGATTGGACAAATATTTATTGTTGATGTCACGATGAAAGTTGACCTTAGCATAGCAGGTGAAACTGACAAAGTTACAGATACTGTGCATTATGGAGAAGTATTTGAAGAAGTGAAAGCGATTATGGAAGGTGAACCAGTAAATTTATTAGAGCATCTGGCTGAACGTATTGCAAAACGTATAAATTCACACTATAATCGTGTAGTGGAAACGAAAGTTAGAATCACTAAAGAAAATCCACCTATACCTGGACATTATAATGGAGTAGGTGTTGAAATAGTGAGGGAGAATCACTAATGACATATGCGTATTTAGGATTAGGTAGTAATATTGGAGAAAGAGAAACGCAACTTGATGAAGCGGTACGCATTTTAAATAACAAAAATGGTATTGAAGTCACGAAAGTTTCACCAATATATGAAACAGAGCCAGTTGGTTATGTTGATCAGCCACAATTTTTAAATCAATGTATTGAAATTCATACATTATTGAAACCAAAAGATTTGTTAAAGGCATGTATGGAAACAGAACAACAATTGCATCGCGTTAGAGATGTGCGTTGGGGCCCAAGAACTTTAGATGTAGATATTTTATTGTATGGAAATCAAATTATTGAAAAAGAAGATTTGATTGTTCCACATCCAAGAATGTTAGAACGTTCATTTGTTCTGATTCCATTAAATGATATAGCATCTGATTTTATTGAACCGCATTCTAATCAAAAAATTGGTGATATAGTGATGACAAACGATTCAGTGAAAAAGTATAAAGATTGAAAAGCATAAAGGAGAGAAAGTTATGTCAGAAGAAATGAACGACCAAATGCAGGTTCGCCGCCAAAAATTACAAGAATTATACGATTTAGGAATTGATCCATTTGGACAAAAATTCGACCGTAGTTCAATGGCTAGCCCATTGCACGAAGATTGGGATCAATTTTCTAAAGAAGAGTTACAAGAAAAAGAAGAAGAAAGCCGTGTAAGTATAGCAGGGCGTTTAATGACAAAACGTGGTAAAGGTAAAGCAGGATTTGCCCATGTTCAAGATTTAAGTGGTCAAATACAGATTTATGTTAGAAAAGATCAAGTAGGCGATGAACAATTTGAGATTTGGAACTCTTCAGATTTAGGTGACATCGTTGGTGTTGAAGGTGTTATGTTTAAAACGAACACAGGTGAACTTTCGGTTAAAGCAAAATCGTTCACGCTTTTAACAAAAGCATTACGTCCGTTACCAGATAAATTCCATGGCTTACAAGATATTGAACAACGTTATCGTCAACGTTATCTTGACTTAATTACAAACCAAGATAGTACTAAGACATTTATTAATCGCAGTAAAATCTTACAAGAGATGCGTAACTATTTAAATTCTCAAGGATTCTTAGAGGTAGAAACACCAATGATGCATCAAATAGCAGGTGGCGCTGCAGCACGTCCGTTTGTTACACACCATAATGCATTAGATGCTACATTATATATGAGAATTGCAATTGAATTACATTTGAAACGCCTTATCGTCGGTGGCTTAGAGAAAGTATATGAAATTGGTCGTGTGTTTAGAAATGAAGGTGTGTCTACAAGACATAATCCAGAATTTACAATGATTGAATTATATGAAGCGTACGCGGACTATCACGACATCATGGATATTACTGAAAACATGATTAGACATATTTCAGAAAAAGTATTAGGTACTGCTAAAGTGTCATATGGTGAAGAAACAATTGATTTAGAGTCTAACTGGAAACGAATCCATATGGCTGACGCTGTTAAAGAAGCGACAGGCGTAGATTTCTTTAATATCCAAAGTGATGATGAAGCTAAAACAGCTGCTAAAGAACATGGTGTAGAAATCACAAGTAATATGAAATACGGTCATATCTTAAATGAATTCTTTGAACAAAAAGTTGAAGAAACATTAATTCAACCTACATTTGTTTATGGTCACCCAATAGAGATTTCTCCTTTAGCTAAGAAAAACCCAGAGGATCCTAGGTTCACAGATCGCTTTGAATTATTCATTGTAGGTAGAGAACATGGCAATGCATTTACAGAATTAAACGATCCTATTGATCAAAGAGCAAGATTTGAAGCTCAATTAGTAGAAAAAGAACAAGGGAACGATGAAGCACACGAAATGGATGAAGATTTTATTGAAGCACTAGAATACGGTATGCCTCCAACAGGTGGTTTAGGTATAGGTATTGATAGACTAGTGATGTTACTTACTGATTCAGCATCGATCCGTGACGTATTATTATTCCCATATATGAGACAGAAGTAAAAACCACAAACTATATATTTGGAAATGCTAGCTTAAAATAAAACGAATATCATGTTTTGTCATTATGACAAAATGTGATATTCGTTTTTTTAGTGGAAAAAGAAGCGGTTAATATATGGATGAATTAAGTAAAAGTCCATTTCAAACATAATTTTAATAAATAAATTAAGTAATAAGAAACGATTACGCATAAATATGCTATAAAGATATAAAAATATACTATAAAAGGTATGGTAAATGCTGTTTTCATATGGTAAGATTATTCAAGTCGAGTTAAGCAAGTGAGCGAAACAAGACATGCGAAAATACTATAGTAAATATTTTGAGAAAAAGTTAAGAAACTATTGACTCGAATGAGAAAACATAGTATTATATAAAAGTCGTCAAAAACGATGATTACATAAGCGAATGACTTAAGTAAATGTTGTTTAAAGATTTCTTGAAGATAGTGTAAAATTGACTATTGCAATTGATTGATAAACAATGTATCATTAACGGAGTAAGTTATTTTGTCTGGTGACAATGGCAAAGAGGTCACACCTGTTCCCATGCCGAACACAGAAG
>NZ_RCVN01000016.1 GCF_003697915.1 Staphylococcus pseudoxylosus | reverse complement strand
TTAGCGCCGATGGTAGTCGGACTTACGTTCCGCAAGAGTAGGACGTTGCCAGGCAGCATTATAGGATGCGATGAGCCGAGACCGAGAGGTCTCTTTTTTTTGTGCGCAAAGAGCTTAACTTCAACCGAAAGTCATTGTCAGTTTCGACGGAATACATGAGCAAAGCTCATGCATAAGTCCCACTAGTATAATGAAATATAACCTGATAAGAGAGTAACAAGTCTACTTTAATAAATTTAGAATCAAAATTAAGAAAGTGGGACTTTAGATGCTGACGAACTAAACGAGCGACGAAACGAGCTTACGAGTGGTAAGTGAGTAAGGAGAACGTACAAGTGAAGAAAGATGCGAGCGCTTGTCTCACGGCAAGAAAGGTCTTTAGCGCCGAAGGTAGCAGACTTACGTTCCGCAAGAGTAGGCAAAAGAGTAGGCAAAGTGGAATACATGAGCAAAAGCTCATGCATAAGTCCCACTAGTACAATGAAATATAATCTGATAAGAGAGTCACAATGCTATCTTAATAAATTTAGAAGTTAAGATTTAAAAGTGGTACTTTATCCATGCTTTAAATGCATAAACTATCAATTAGTGCATTGGTATGTGCTTCAAGTTCTGAAAAAGGAATGCCACCAAATCCTAATATAAATTTTACAGATTGTTGTGTAGTATCATATCGATTAAATGGTGTTATTTTTAATTTATTCTTTTCTGCATTTTTTAGACAATCCTTTATAGAAAGACCATTTTTAACTGTTAAATTAAAATGCATCCCTGCTAAAGCACCTTCTATTTCTAATTGATCTTCATAAGGTTTAAGTGCTTCAATAATAAATTTTAATTTGCGACTATATAATTTTCTCATTTTGTTTAAATGTCTTTCAAAGCTTCCTGATTCCATAAAACTTGCTACAATTTTTTGTAAGTGTGCAGGTACTGTATTACCTTCTTTATGTTTTAAATTCTCATACTGATTAAGTAACTTTTTAGGTAAAACAAGGTAGGCAATTCTACAACTAGGGAATAGTGATTTAGAGAAAGTACTAATATAAATTACTTTGTCTTTCGTGTCTAAACTTTGTAATGCGGGAATTGGTTTGCCAAAATAGCGAAATTCTGAATCATAATCATCTTCAATAATATATCTATCATCACGTTCGTGTGCCCATGATATGAGCTGGGTACGCTTTTTTAAATTCATTACATAGCCAGTAGGAAATTGATGTGAGGGTGTCACATATGCGATGTTATGAATTGCTGTCTTTAAATAGTCTAGTTCAAGACCAGTTTGATTTACTGGCACTTGCATATAAGGAATTTGTCTTTTTTCTAATACTTGCTTGATAGGTGGGTAACTCGGATTTTCAATAAGGAATTGTGCTTTGTTTAAGATATCCGTTAGTAAATTAATTAATTGTTCAGTCGATGAGCCAACTACAATTTGTTCAGGATGACATGATACACCACGGCTATTGAATAAATAGTGAGCAATTTCTTGTCTTAATGACCATTCACCTTTGGGATTTGCGTGTTGGAGTAATTGTAATTGATTTATTTCAAAAGCATCTCGCGCATATTTTCTAAACTGTTGAATTGGAAAGTAATCAGTATCAATTTCTGATAAATTGAATGCATATTTGTAATAAGCATCCGAGTGTTTATTTGAGGATGATAAATAATCATCTGTATTGAATTGTGTTTTCCTATTAATTATCGGTAAAGTTTCAATATCTGAAACGAAATAACCTGAACGTGGTTTTGAATATATATAACCTTCATCGAGTAGATACTGATATGCATGTTCAATCGTTGTATTACTTACAGAGAGATGTTGTCCTAATGCGCGTTTAGAAGGAAATTTATCTCCTGATTTATATTGACCTTCAATAATTTGATTTTTTAAATTTTCATATAAATCGATATAAAGATGTGATTTTGACATGAAACTGACCCCCAAAATTAAATTGAAATTGAACCTTTTTAAATACCAGTTTATCTCTTAAAATGAATTTAATCAACTAAGTAAAGGGGAAAAACAAATGTCTAAAGTAACTGGATCAGAGAGAGTTAAAAGAGGAATGGCAGAAATGCAAAAGGGCGGCGTGATTATGGACGTTGTCAATGCTGAACAAGCTAAAATAGCTGAAGAAGCTGGAGCAGTTGCGGTAATGGCGTTAGAACGTGTACCATCTGACATTAGAGCAGCTGGTGGCGTTGCGCGTATGGCTAATCCTAAAATTGTAGAAGAAGTTATGAATGCTGTTTCGATTCCGGTAATGGCAAAAGGGCGTATTGGTCATATTACTGAAGCGCGTGTACTTGAATCAATGGGTGTAGACTACATTGATGAATCAGAAGTATTAACACCTGCAGATGAAGAGTATCATCTATTAAAAGATACGTTTACAGTACCGTTTGTATGTGGCTGCCGTAACTTAGGAGAAGCTGCAAGACGTATCGGTGAAGGTGCAGCAATGTTACGTACAAAAGGTGAGCCGGGTACAGGCAATATTGTAGAAGCTGTTAGACACATGCGCCAAGTTAATGCAGAAGTAAAAAGATTAACAGTGATGAATGATGATGAAATCATGACTGAAGCTAAAAATATTGGCGCACCATTTGAAGTACTAAAAAATATTAAAGAGAATGGTAAACTTCCTGTTGTTAACTTTGCAGCTGGTGGTGTAGCTACACCTCAAGATGCAGCATTAATGATGGAGTTAGGCGCTGATGGTGTGTTTGTTGGTTCTGGTATTTTTAAATCAGAAGACCCTGAAAAATTCGCTAAAGCTATTGTACAAGCTACAACTCACTACCAAGACTATGAATTAATTGGACGTTTAGCAAAAGACTTAGGTACAGCTATGAAAGGTTTAGACATCAATGAATTGACTTTAGAAGAACGTATGCAAGAGCGTGGATGGTAATATGAAAATTGGTGTACTAGCACTGCAAGGCGCAGTAAGGGAACATATACGTCATATTGAACTTAGCGGTCATGAAGGCATTGCAATTAAGCGTACAGAACAATTAGATCACATTGATGGTCTTATTTTACCTGGTGGTGAATCTACTACACTACGTCGATTAATGAATTTATATGGCTTTAAAGAAGCACTACAACAATCTACATTACCTATGTTTGGAACGTGTGCTGGATTAATAGTTATGGCTAAGCATATTGTTGGTGAAGAAGGCTATTTAGATAAATTAGACATCACCGTTCAAAGAAATTCATTTGGTAGACAAGTGGATAGTTTTGAAAGTGAATTAAATGTACAAGGAATCGCAGAAGATATTGAAGGTGTTTTTATTAGAGCGCCACATATTGAAGCGACACACGGTGAAGTATCAGTGTTAAGTACAGTTGGTGAAAAAATTGTAGCAGTTCAAGAAGGGCGTTACTTAGGTGTATCGTTTCATCCAGAATTAACTGATGATTATAGAGTGACACAGTATTTTATAGAAGAAATCGTAAAACCTTCTTTGATGACAGAAAAGGTGTAATAGATAGAACTTCACTAAAATATATGTCGCGTAAGTAATTTTTTAATAAGGCACTTCGTTAAAAATAATGAGTAGTTATTTTATAAGACGAAGTGTCTTATTTTAGTTTGTATAAATTTCACTTTATATATTGGATAGTGATATTTTAGCAAATCGTATCGTTTAGAGAAGGTATGTAGGTTGATGTCTACTATTTGTAAATATAGATATAGCAACAGCAATTTAACAAGTATAAAAAAACACACTTCCATGCGATAGGGAGTGTGTTTTGTAGTTTGCTTGCGTTATGTAGCAAGATTTTTATTTTGTAATGGAAATAGTTTATATTATATAAAATGTACTTAAATCAAACGAATAAGCTTTTTATGTTTACGGATATCTATGTCCAAGTTACATTTTTAAATAAAGAACCCAGCAATAGCCGCTGAAATAAATGAAACAAGTGTAGCACCGAATAATAATTTTAGTCCAAAACGAGCTACGATATCACCTTTTTCGTTGTTAAGTGATTTAATTGCGCCAGAAATAATGCCGATAGAGCTAAAGTTTGCAAATGATACTACGAATACTGAAATAACACCTTTAGCATGAGCACTCATATCTTTAATCTCACTTAAACTTTGCATTGCAACAAATTCATTTGATAGTAATTTAGTAGCCATGATGGATCCAGCTTGTACTGCGTCGTCCCATGGTACACCAACTAAAAATGCAAATGGTGCAAAGACAAATCCGATAAGTGTTTGGAAGTCCCAAGTGATACTGCCACCAGATAACCCGGTAAAGATTGCACTAACAACACCATTAAGTAAAGCAATGATAGCGATATAACCAATTAACATTGCCCCTACGATGACTGCAACTTTGAAACCGTCTAAGATATATTCACCT
This sequence comes from Staphylococcus pseudoxylosus, assembly GCF_003697915.1. Classification (GTDB taxonomy): domain Bacteria; phylum Bacillota; class Bacilli; order Staphylococcales; family Staphylococcaceae; genus Staphylococcus; species Staphylococcus pseudoxylosus. The sequence goes on along the minus strand of NZ_RCVN01000016.1, from coordinate 35,527 downwards.
AACATTTCGAAAAATGATTGTTTACCTGATTCACTCTCATCAACGATAAGTTTATCTTCTTTTGCATCAATTTTATAAGGATTGATGATAGAAGCAATGATGAAACCACCAAAGAGATTTAATACAACTGCTGTAACTACAAAACGCGGTTCAATTAATGTGAAATAAGCACCGATAATTGAAGCTGATACTGTAGACATTGCAGACGCTGTTAAAGTATATAGACGTTGTTTAGGAATATGTGCTAATTCCTTTTTCAATGAAATAAATACTTCTGATTGTCCTAAAATTGCAGCGGCAACAGCATTATATGATTCTAAGCGGCCCATACCATTAATTTTTGAAATGGCTAAACCTAAAACGTTGATAATCCAAGGTAAGATTCTTGTATATTGTAAAATACCAATTAATGCTGAAATGAATACGATTGGTAATAATACATTAAAGAAGAAGGGTGGGTTCTTAGGATCTACAAATTCAAATCCACCAAATACAAAGTTCACACCTTCTGCTGCTTTTGCTAGTAAATAATTAAATCCGTCTGATATGCCACCGATAACTGTAATACCAAATTTAGTTTTGAGTAAAATAAATGCGAATACTAGTTGTATTACAAGTAGTAAACCGACATATTGCCAACGAATATTTTTTCTATCTGAGCTAAATAGAAACGCCAATGCAAGAAACACTGCTATCCCAATTAAACCAATAATAATATGCATAAGTCATTCATCCCTTTTAATTTTTCTTAACTCCTATAATACAATAAATTAGATAGCACTTACATCTTTAATTAAAAATTTTTAAAACATATTGGTTGAAAAAGGTCAAAGTTGGTCATATAATATAGTCAAAGAAGGTCAAAAGAGGTGATAATCATGCACAACATGTCTGACATCATAGAACAATACATTAAAAAATTATTTGAAGACACCAATGAAGACGTTGTAGAAATCCAACGTGCCAATATTGCGCAGCGCTTTGACTGTGTGCCTTCCCAGCTTAATTATGTAATCAAAACACGTTTTACAAATGAGCACGGCTATGAGATTGAAAGTAAAAGAGGTGGTGGCGGATATATTCGAATCACCAAAATTGAAAATAGAGATGAGACAGGTTATATTAACCATTTACTTCAATTAGTTGGTCCATCTATTTCACAGCAGCAAGCTTATTACATTGTAGATGGTTTATTGGATAAAAATTACATTAATGAACGTGAAGCAAAAATGATACACGCCGTTATCGACAGAGAGACATTAAAAATGGATGTATTATCGAGAGATATCATTCGAGCAAATATTATTAAACGGTTATTGCATGTTATAAATTATTATTAAAGTGAGGTGTTTCGTCGTGCTATGCGAGAATTGTCATTTGAATGAAGCAGAAGTGAAATTGGCAGTGAAAGGTCAAGATGGTATAAATGAAAAATGGGTTTGTTCCACATGTGCACAAGGTGGTAACCCATGGACTCAAAATCAGCAAATTCAATCACAAGATGACATTGAAGGCGCATTTGTAGTGAAGCAAATCTTACAACACTTAGCTGCTAAACATGGTATCGATTTTGATGAAATTGCTTTTAAAGAAGAAAAACGATGTCCTACTTGTCATATGACATTAAAAGATATCGCACATGTTGGGAAATTTGGCTGTTCAGATTGCTATGCTACATTCAAAGATGACATTGTCGATATTGTACGACGTGTGCAAGGTGGTCAAATTGAACATGTAGGAAAAACACCACATTCTTCACACAGAAAATTAGCATTAAAAAAACAAATAGAAGAAAAAAGTTCATATTTAAAACAACTGATAGAAGAACAAAACTTTGAAGAAGCCGCCGTTGTTCGTGACGAAATTAAAGCATTGAAAGAGGATGGCGAGGTGAAACATGATGAGTAAAAACGATATTAGTGCATACATGAGTGAATGGATGCGTGATAGAGAAGAAAGTCCAATTGTGATGTCTTCGAGAATACGATTGGCAAGAAATTTAGAAAATCATGTACACCCATTAATGTTTTTGTCAGAACAAGATGGTTTTCGAATAATTAACGACGTACAAGATGCGCTTCCTGACTTGTCTGTACAACGTTTGGATTCAATGGATCAACAAAGTAAATACAAGCTTGTCGCGAAACATCTTATAAGTCCTGAATTAATAAGACAACCTGCTTCTGCCGTTTTACTCAATGAAGATGAATCTTTAAGCATTATGGTTAATGAAGAAGACCATATACGTATTCAGGCCATGGGTAACGATTTATCACTATCAACATTATACGAAAAAGCTTCAGAAATTGATGATCAACTTGATAGTGAATTAGATGTAAGTTTTGACGAAACTTTAGGTTATTTGACAACATGCCCTACTAATATTGGGACAGGCATGCGTGCCAGTGTCATGTTGCATTTGCCTGGATTGACAATAATGAAACGTATGAATCGCATTGCTCAAACAATTAATCGTTTTGGTTTTACAATTAGAGGTATTTATGGAGAAGGATCTCAAGTTTATGGTCATATATACCAAATTTCAAACCAACTTACTTTAGGCAAAACAGAAGAAGAAATCATTGAAAGCTTATCAGAGGTAGTGCAGCAAATTATTAATGAAGAAATGCAAATCCGCGAACGATTAAACCGACATAATCATATAGAAACATTAGACCGAGTATATCGTTCGTTAGGAATATTAAAATATAGTAGACTGATATCTATGGAGGAAGCTTCACTAAGATTAAGTGAAGTGAAACTTGGTTTAGATTTAGGCTATATTGAATTAGAAGACTTCAAGTTTAACGAGTTAATGGTTGCAATACAATCGCCTTTCTTATTAGACGAAGAAGATGATAGAACAGTTAATGAAAAAAGAGCAGATATATTAAGAGAACATATAAATTAGGAGGTCATACTATATGTTATTTGGTAGACTAACAGAACGTGCTCAACGCGTACTAGCACATGCTCAGGAAGAAGCAATACGCTTAAATCATTCGAATATTGGAACTGAACATTTACTTTTAGGTTTAATGAAAGAGCCTGAAGGCATTGCAGCTAAAGTTTTAGAAACGTTCGATATTACTGAAGAAAAAGTAGTTGAAGAAGTAGAAAAATTAATCGGCCATGGTCAAGAACAAATGGGCGCATTACACTATACACCTCGTGCGAAAAAAGTAATTGAATTATCAATGGATGAAGCTAGAAAATTACATCATAATTTCGTAGGAACAGAGCATATCTTACTTGGATTAATCAGAGAAAACGAAGGTGTCGCAGCGCGTGTGTTTGCAAACTTAGATTTAAACATCACAAAAGCGCGTGCACAAGTCGTTAAAGCTTTAGGTAGCCCTGAAACAAGTAATAAAAATGCACAAGCTAATAAATCTAATAATACACCAACATTAGACAGTCTAGCTCGTGACTTAACAGTTATCGCCAAAGACGGCACTTTAGATCCTGTCATTGGTAGAGAAAAAGAAATTACAAGAGTTATTGAAGTCTTAAGTCGTCGTACTAAGAACAACCCTGTATTAATTGGTGAACCAGGTGTCGGTAAAACTGCTATTGCTGAAGGCTTAGCACAAGCAATTGTTAATAACGAAGTACCTGAAACACTTAAAGGTAAACGTGTAATGTCATTAGATATGGGGACAGTTGTTGCTGGAACAAAATATCGTGGTGAGTTTGAAGAACGCTTGAAAAAAGTAATGGAAGAAATCCATCAAGCTGGTAATGTCGTATTATTCATCGATGAATTACACACACTAGTAGGTGCAGGTGGTGCAGAAGGTGCTATTGATGCATCTAACATTCTTAAACCAGCATTAGCTCGCGGTGAATTACAATGTATCGGTGCAACTACATTAGATGAATACCGTAAAAATATTGAAAAAGATGCAGCGCTTGAACGTCGTTTCCAACCTGTTCAAGTTGGTGAACCAACTGTTGAAGATACAATTGAAATCTTAAAAGGATTACGTGATCGTTATGAAGCACATCACCGTATTAACATTTCAGATCAAGCTTTAGAATCAGCAGCTAAATTAAGTCACCGTTATATTTCAGATCGTTTCTTACCAGATAAAGCGATAGACTTAATTGATGAAGCAAGTTCTAAAGTAAGACTTAAGAGTCATACAACGCCACCAAACTTGAAAGAAATTGAACAACAGATAGAACAAGTTAAAAACGAAAAAGATGCAGCTGTTCATGCTCAAGAGTTTGAAAATGCAGCAAACTTGCGTGATAAACAAACAAAATTAGAGAAACAATATGAAGAAGCAAATAACAACTGGAAAAATTCTCAAAACGGTGATAACACATCTCTATCAGAAGAAGATATTGGTGAAGTCATCGCTGGTTGGACAGGTATTCCATTAACTAAAATTAATGAAACTGAATCAGACCGTCTGCTTAACTTAGAAGATACACTTCATAATAGAGTAATCGGCCAAAAAGATGCCGTTACATCCATTAGTAAAGCAGTTAGACGTGCTAGAGCTGGATTGAAAGATCCCAAACGTCCTATCGGTAGCTTTATCTTCTTAGGACCTACGGGTGTAGGTAAAACTGAGTTAGCTCGTGCATTGGCAGAGTCTATGTTCGGTGAAGATGACGCAATGATTCGTGTTGATATGAGTGAGTTTATGGAAAAACATGCTGTCAGTCGTTTAGTTGGTGCCCCTCCAGGCTATGTAGGTCATGACGATGGTGGCCAATTAACTGAAAAAGTAAGACGTAAACCTTACTCAGTGATTTTATTTGATGAAATTGAAAAAGCGCATCCTGATGTGTTTAATATTCTGTTACAAGTATTAGATGACGGTCACTTAACAGATACAAAAGGTCGTCGTGTAGATTTCCGTAATACAGTTATTATTATGACATCTAACGTAGGTGCACAAGAATTACAAGACCAACGTTTCGCTGGTTTTGGAGGCGCATCTGAAGGACAAGATTATGAAACAATCCGTAAGACAATGATGAAAGAATTGAAAAATGCATTCCGTCCAGAATTCTTAAACCGTGTTGATGACATTATCGTCTTCCACAAACTTTCTAAAGAAGAATTGAAAGAAATTGTGACTATGATGGTTGATAAACTAACAGAACGTCTTTCTGAACAAGATATTAATATTACAGTTACAGAAGCTGCCAAAGAAAAAATTGCTGAAGAGGGTTATGATCCTGAATATGGTGCAAGACCATTAATCCGTGCAATTCAAAAAACAGTTGAAGATAACTTAAGTGAATTAATTCTAGAAGGCAATCAAGTTGAGGGCAAAGAAGTAATCATTAATCATGATGGCAAAGCATTCAAATATGATATTCAAGAAAGAAAAGATACAACTAAAGATAAAGAAACAACTGAATCTTAAAAGTTAAGTATAAATTAAAGCAGTACTTCTCAAATATGTGGATGCATATTGGGGGAGTGCTGCTTTGTTTTTATATTGTATAAACAATAGAGTAGTATTTACCTAAATAAACGAGTAATATTTAAAAAGTCAAAATATAATATCAGTGGTACTCTATACACAAGCATGGTATTTTATAAAAATAGCTTTTGCTAAAGATTAGAATCCTTAAGTTATTAAGATTTTTAAATAACTATATACGAATATTTTTTGATTGAATTGTTTGATTATGAATAAAATTTGTTTTTAAACAGACAGAGGTTTAAAATAGATTTGTTCAATGAAAGATGGAGGTGCAGTTTTGGCTAAAAAGAAAGTGATTTTTGAATGTATGGCCTGTGGTTACCAGTCTCCAAAGTGGATGGGGAAATGCCCAAACTGTGGTGGTTGGAATCAAATGGAAGAAATAGTCGAACAAAAGGCCGCGAGTCCAAAACATGGCGTACGCAGTCGAGACAATATTTCTAAAGTACAAAAATTAAATGACATTAAACATGAAACAACGCCACGAGTAAAAACAAACTCCGAAGAATTTAATAGAGTGCTCGGCGGCGGAATAGTAAATGGTTCGCTCGTATTGATAGGTGGCGACCCAGGTATTGGTAAATCTACATTACTTTTACAAATTTGTGCAGCATTATCACAATCTAAAAATGTGTTGTATATTACAGGTGAGGAATCATTAAATCAAACGAAATTAAGAGCAGAAAGATTAGACGAGGACTCAAGTCAATTAAATGTGTTTGCTGAAACAGATTTAGAAGTTATACATGAAACAGTTAAGCAACTCAAGCCTGATCTACTTGTAGTAGACTCAATCCAAACTATTTTCCATCCAGAAATTAGTTCGGCGCCAGGTTCTGTGTCGCAAGTTAGAGAAAGTACACAAAGTTTAATGAATATAGCGAAACAATTGAATATAGCTACATTTATAGTGGGACATGTTACGAAAGAAGGCCAAATAGCTGGTCCGCGTTTACTTGAACATATGGTAGATACAGTCCTTTACTTCGAAGGCGACGAGCATCACGCGTATCGTATTTTAAGAGCAGTTAAAAACCGTTTTGGCTCTACGAATGAGATGGGTATTTTTGAGATGCAGCAAACCGGATTAAAGGGAGTTAAGAACCCGTCGGAAATGTTTCTTGAAGAACGTTCGACTAATGTACCTGGTTCAACTATTGTTTCTACGATGGAAGGCACGAGACCATTACTTATAGAAGTACAAGCGTTAGTGACGCCAACTACATTTAATAATCCAAGGCGTATGGCGACAGGGATCGACCATAATCGATTGAGTCTGCTTATGGCAGTACTAGAAAAGAAAGAGAATTATTTATTACAACAACAGGACGCTTATATTAAAGTGGCAGGTGGTGTACGTTTAACAGAACCAGCTGTAGATTTAGGTATTGTTGTTGCAACAGCATCAAGTTTTAAAGATTTAACAGTCGATGGTTTAGACTGCTTTATTGGAGAAGTAGGACTCACAGGGGAAGTTAGACGAGTTTCTCGTATAGAGCAACGTGTACAAGAAGCGGAAAAATTAGGATTTAAGCGTGTAATTATTCCGGAATCAAATATTGGTGGATGGCAATTTCCAAATGACATCAAGGTCATTGGTGTTAAGAATGTCCATGAAGCATTAAAATATGCACTAACAAAACAATAATTTAAAAACACAAAGCTATTTAGGTTAAGTATATATTCTTATTTAGCCTGAGTAACTTTCTAAAGGAAGGTGAGTTAACCTGTGAACATTATAAGACTCATTGTGATCTTGTGCTATATTATCTTGGGTGCAAGTATAGGGGTGTATCTATTACCAGAAATAGTCAATGACGCTGGTCTAAATCATTTACCCCTATTAACAAATACTTATTTCAATGGGCTACTAGGGATTATTATATTCTTTTTAATCTTTGGTTGGTTTATTAAAAAAGCAACGTATGCTTTAAAAGAATTAGAACAAACAATTATGCGTCAAAGTGCAGTAGAAATATTATTTGCTACAATTGGACTAATGATAGGTTTATTAATTTCTGTTATGATATCTTTTATTTTTCAAATTATCGGCAATAATGTCATTAATCATTTTGTGCCAATTATAGTTACGATTATTTTAGGTTATTTCGGCTTTCAGTTTGGTTTGCGAAAGCGTGATGAAATGTTGCTATTTTTACCAGAGAATATGGCGCGTTCAATGTCTATTAATGCACGTAATGCGGTGCCTAAAATCATTGATACAAGTGCCATTATCGACGGACGTATATTAGATATTATTGAGTGTGGCTTTATTGACGGAGAAATATTAATTCCTCAAGGTGTTATCAATGAACTCCAAATCGTTGCAGATGCGAACGATAGTGTGAAACGTGAAAAAGGCCAAAGAGGTTTAGATATATTAAATGAATTATATGATACCAATCATCCAACGAGAATTATACATCCAACTAAGTCTCATAGTGATATCGATGCAATGTTAATTAAATTAGCGCAACATTATAGAGCGCATATTATAACAACGGATTTTAATCTCAATAAAGTGTGTCATGTTCAAGGTATTCAAGCGTTAAACGTTAATGATTTGTCTGAAGCAATTAAACCTTCAGTACACCAAGGTGATCGCTTTAATCTATTGCTTACTAAAATGGGGAAAGAATCTGGTCAAGCAGTAGGTTATTTAGATGATGGTACTATGGTCGTTGTAGATAACGCTAAAAAACATATAGGTGAACATATCGATTTAGAAGTAATTAGTTTGTTACAAACTTCTTCAGGTCGAATCATTTTTGCCAAAAAAATAAATTAATTTGTAAGTAAAGGTTTCGTTTGGAATTGTAGCGCCCACAGTTACAGTTTCACATGAAACCTTTGTTTTTTAACGGCTTGAAAAATTAAGGAGAACTATAAGATAATTTAAGCACAGTGATATCATATTACTAGCTAAAGTGCTACAATAGATAGCGAAATTATATTTCTATAAAAGTGGATTGTTTATTCAGTTGTATAAAATTATGCAAAGTGCTTTTTAGATTAGGATACTTTAAAAAAGTATAAGCTATGGTATGATTAATAAGCGATAATCATAAACTTATTAATAGTTGAGCGTTATTTTCTTAGTGAACTACACGTAGGTGAGTTAACATACGTTCAGCCTATTTACTGTGTGAATTTGTGTAACCTGAATATTAACTTAACCAATAAAAACAAACATTTAAAACGGGAGTGAACATAATGAGTGATCGTGTAAGAGTGAGATATGCACCAAGTCCAACAGGCTATTTGCATATCGGTAATGCAAGAACTGCATTATTTAACTATTTATTTGCTAAACATTATGATGGAGATTTTGTAATTCGTATTGAAGATACGGATAGTAAACGTAACTTAGTTGATGGAGAATCATCACAATTTGATAATTTAAAATGGTTAGGCATAGAATGGGATGAATCTGTAGATAAAGATAAAGGTTATGGCCCTTATCGTCAGTCAGAACGCGCAGAAATTTATAACCCATTAATTCAGCAATTATTAGATGAAGATAAAGCCTATAAATGTTATATGACAGAAGACGAATTAGAAGAAGAACGTGAACAACAAATTGCACGTGGTGAAATGCCTCGTTACGGTGGTAAACATGCCCACTTAACAGAAGAAGAACGTCAACAGTTCGAAGCTGAAGGTCGTCAACCATCTATACGTTTCCGTGTACCAAAAGATACAACATTCTCATTTGATGACATGGTAAAAGGTGAAATTTCGTTTGATTCAAATAATATGGGTGACTGGGTCATCGTTAAGAAAGACGGCGTACCTACTTATAACTTTGCCGTAGCAATAGACGATCATTATATGGAAATTTCTGACGTAATTCGTGGAGACGACCATATTTCTAATACACCAAAGCAATTAATGATTTTTGAAACGTTTGGTTGGGAAGCGCCTAGATTTGCCCATATGTCACTTATAGTCAACGAAGAACGTAAAAAATTAAGTAAACGTGATGGACAAATCTTACAATTCATCGAACAATATCGTGATTTAGGTTATTTACCAGAAGCACTATTTAACTTTATTACGCTATTAGGTTGGTCACCAGAAGGTGAAGATGAAATTTATTCTCCAGAAGAATTCATTAAGATTTTTGATGAAAAACGTTTATCTAAATCACCAGCATTTTTCGATAAACAAAAACTAGCTTGGGTTAACAACCAATACATGAAACAAAAAGATAGTGAAACGGTATTTGAATTAGCCTTGCCACATCTAATTAAAGCAGAGTTAATTCCTGAAAACCCAACTGAAGAAGATTTAGATTGGGGACGTAAACTTGTAGCACTTTACCAAAAAGAAATGAGTTACGCCGGAGAAATCGTACCTTTATCAGAGTTATTCTTCCGCGATGAACAAATTTTAGGTGACGATGAGCAAGAAGTGATAAATGGTGAACAAGTACCTGAACTTATGAATCATTTATACGGTAAATTAGAAGTACTTGAACCATTTGAAGCGGCAGAAATTAAAAAAACGATCAAAGAAGTTCAAAAAGAGACAGGTATCAAAGGCAAACAATTATTCATGCCTATCCGTGTAGCTGTAACTGGCCAAATGCATGGTCCTGAACTACCAAATACAATTGAAGTTTTAGGTAGAGAAAAAGTATTATCTCGTTTAAAAAAATATGTTTAAAGTAAAGTTGTAGCATGTAAAGATTGTGTTAAATTGATAATACTTGAAAAATTACATCAAACAACCTATGATTAACATTGAAAATGGCAAAGGATTAGTACGTGATGAAAGTGTATAGAGAGTGTGCGGTAGCTGCAAGCACATCACTGAAATTACAGAATGCACCTTTGCTTTGTGCAAATGAATTAAATAAACTTTAAAGAGTAAACAAAAGTCGTTTTAGTTTGAATCATTGCAAATGCATTTAAACAAGTGGCTGTGTTTAAAATAAGAGTGGAACCGTGCTAAAGCAAAAGCACCTCTAACAATTTTAGTTAGGGGTGCTTTTTTAATAAGGAGGTAGCAACCTTGTTTAAATTTTTAAGAAGAGTTAAAGATGATGTGAATATGGTGTTTGAACAAGACCCAGCTGCGCGTACTACGTTAGAGGTGATTACATCTTATGCAGGTGTACATGCGGTTTGGAGTCATTTGATTGCACATGAACTGTATAAAAAGAAAAAGTATGTTTTAGCTAGACTTATTTCTCAAGTTACACGTTTTTTTACAGGGATTGAGATACATCCAGGTGCCCAAATCGGTAGACGTTTGTTTATAGATCACGGTATGGGCGTAGTCATTGGAGAGACATGTCGTATTGGTGATAATGTAACGATTTATCAAGGCGTTACTTTAGGCGGAACGGGTAAAGAGAAAGGGAAACGACACCCAGATATCGGTGATAATGTATTAATTGCTGCAGGCGCAAAAGTGCTTGGTAATATAACAATTAATGCTAACGTGAATATCGGGGCTAATTCAGTAGTGTTAAATTCAGTACCAAGTTATTCAACTGTAGTAGGTATACCAGGGCATATCGTGAAACAAGATGGCAGACGTATCGGGAAAACGTTTGACCACCGTAATTTACCTGACCCAATTTACGAGCAATTAAAAGAGTTAGAAAAACAACTTGAGAAAACAAGAAATGGAGAGATTCAAGATGATTACATTATATAATACATTAACACGTCAAAAAGAGACGTTCGAACCTATTGAACCAGGTAAAGTGAAAATGTATGTTTGTGGACCAACAGTATATAATTACATCCATATTGGAAATGCAAGACCAGCAATAAACTATGACGTAGTAAGAAGATATTTTGAATATCAAGGCTATGAAGTCATTTATGTATCTAACTTCACTGATGTGGATGACAAATTAATCAAGCGTTCTAAGGAGCTAGATGAATCAGTTGAAACGATTGCGGATCGTTACATCAAAGCGTTTTATGAAGATGTAGGTGCTTTAAATGTAAAAAAAGCAACATCAAACCCACGTGTAATGAATCACATGGACGATATAATCAAGTTTATAAAAGAACTTGTAGATGAAGGTAATGCATATGAAAGTGGTGGCGATGTTTACTTTAGAACACGGAAATTTGAAGATTACGGCAAATTAAGTCATCAGTCACTGAACGACTTAAAAGTGGGCGCACGTATCGAACAGGGTGAACAGAAAGAAGATGCTTTAGATTTCACATTATGGAAAAAGGCTAAACCAGGCGAAATTAGTTGGGACAGCCCATTTGGAGAAGGTAGACCAGGCTGGCACATTGAATGTTCAGTTATGGCATACCATGAACTAGGCGCGACAATTGATATTCACGCAGGCGGAACAGATTTACAATTCCCTCACCACGAAAATGAAATTGCACAGTCAGAAGCACATAACCATGCACCTTTCGCTAATTATTGGATGCATAACGGATTCATTAATATAGATAATGAAAAGATGAGTAAGTCGTTAGGTAACTTTGTATTAGTGCATGACATTATTAAACAAATTGATCCAGACGTTTTACGCTTTTTCATGATTAGTGTGCATTATAGAAGTCCAATTAATTATAATATGGAACTTGTAGAAGCGGCGAAAAGTGGTTTGGAACGTGTGCGTAATAGTTATCAAGCTATTGAAGAACGTGAAGCAATTGCAACAGATGTGGAAGACCAATCTGCATACATTACTGAAATCGACAATATTTTAAACCAGTTTGAAACTGTGATGAACGATGACTTTAATACTGCAAATGCAATTACAGCTTGGTATGATTTAGCGAAATTAGCTAATAAATATGTGTTAGAAAACACTACTTCTGTAAAAGTCTTAGCGCGTTTTAAAGAAGTGTATCAAATATTTAGCGACGTGCTTGGTATCCCATTAAAAGATAAGGCCAACGACGAATTGTTAGATGAGCAAGTTGAAGCTTTAATTGAAGAACGAAACAATGCTCGTAAAGAAAAAGACTTTGCACGTGCTGATGAAATTCGAGACCAATTAAAAGCACAAAACATTATACTAGAAGACACGGCTCAAGGTGTGAGATTTAAACGTGGCTAATATTGACAATAAACTATTAAATCCACTAACACTTGCTTATATGGGTGATGCAGTTTTAGATCAACACGTAAGGGAATATATCGTACTAAAATTAAAAGCAAAACCTAATCGATTACATCAAGAAGCAAAACGCTATGTTTCTGCTAAAAGTCAGGCACAGACGCTTGAATTTTTAATGGAAAACAATTGGTTTACTGAAGATGAATTAGATATCGTTCGTCGAGGCAGAAACGCTAAAAGTTATACCAAAGCTAAAAATACAGATATACAAACATATAGAAAAAGTTCGGGCTTAGAAGCAGTCATTGGCTATTTATATTTAGAAAAAGAACAAACGCGTTTGACTGCTTTATTGGAAAGCGTCGTACAAAATGTAAACGAAAGGTAGTGATAATATGGAAGAGATCGTAATCGTTGGGCGACATGCTGTAAAAGAAGCAATCGTTTCAGGCCATACAATTAATAAAATTTTAATTCAAGATACTATCAAAAAAGGCCAAATCAATGAAATATTAAAAAAAGCAAATAGTAGAAAAATCATAGTTCAATCAGTACCAAAATCAAAAATTGATGGATTATCTGATGCTCCTCACCAAGGGATAGCGGCTTATATCGCACCATATGAATATGCGGATTTTGATGCGTTTTTAGAAAAGCAAAAAGCGCAAGATAAACTATCTACGGTGTTAATACTAGACGGTTTAGAGGACCCTCATAATTTAGGCTCTATCTTGCGAACGGCAGATGCATCAGGCGTTGATGGTATCATCATACCTAAGAGACGTTCAGTAGCATTAACACAAACTGTCGCTAAAGCATCAACTGGTGCCATTCAGCATATACCAGTTATGAGAGTGACAAATTTAGCTAATACAATTGAAACATTAAAAGACAACGGCTATTGGGTCGTAGGTACAGAAGCGGAAAACTCTACAGACTATAGAGAAATGGATGTAGCAATGCCGTTAGCAATCGTTATTGGTAGTGAAGGCCAAGGTATGAGTCGTCTAGTGAAAGACAAATGTGATTTTTACATCAACATTCCGATGGTTGGTCATGTGAACAGCTTGAATGCCTCAGTAGCAGCAAGCTTAATGATGTACGAGGTATTTCGTAAACGTAACAACATTGGAGATAAGGTATGAAGGATAGGTACTTAATCATTGATGGATATAATATGATTGGTTATTCACAGGAGTTGAGCCGTATTGCGCAAGATAATCTTGAGGAAGCACGCGAACAATTGCTTATAGCAATAGCGAATTACAACGCAGTGATTGCAGATGAAGTTGTCTGTGTTTTTGATGCTTATGAGCAATCGGGTGCCCATTCTGAATATATGTACCATGGCGTTAAAACAATATTCACAAAAGAAAAAGAAACGGCAGATAGCTATATTGAACGCTATGTGTACGACTTATATGATAAACATACTCGACACATTACAGTTGTCACGAGTGATATGAGTGAGCAACATGCGATATTTGGTGCTGGGGCATATCGTGTATCTTCACGAGAGATGTGGAGAGACTTAAGAGAAAATGAAGTGTCTGTATCTAAAAAGCTAGATGGCTTTAATGAACAAAAACCACGAACAAGGATAGAGCTTTCAAATGAGATTTTAGAAGAATTTGAAAAACTTAGACGTGGGGATAATCATCAATAACATTATTGCCCACTTGATTTTTGGAGCATAGTCGCTGTATCCTATCTTTACTTTTGAAGAAAGGAAGCTGCTATGTTAGAACCAAACAACCGTGAATTTACAGCCTCAACAAATGCAGAACAAAATATTTTTGAAAAGCATGATTTACCTAAAATATTTACAGCACTTATACCTTTAATTCGTAAAAGGTTAAAACATTTTTCTGTTCATCCAAATGATCAAGAAGATTTGTGTCAAGAGGTGCTAATCAAACTTTTTCAAGCGTTTAGGCATTTTGACTTTAAAGGTACTATACCAATTGAACATTATGTGAATCGTGTTATTAAGAATGTTAAAAATGACTATATTCGTAAGAAGTTCTATGGTTATGAACGGCAAACATTATTGATTAATGAGTTTATAGTGTCCTACAATAATAGTAAGGTGGAACGCCCTATCGACAAGCATATCTTAGCTATAGAAGTAGGAGAATATATCCAACAATGTGTGTTAAACTTAACTAAGTTAGAACAATTGGTTGTCGTTTACTTATTGAAAGATTATAGGCCAAAAGAAATTGCAGAATTATTAGCTGTATCGAAGAAAGTAGTTTACAATGCGATACATCGTTGTAAAATAAAATTAAGACGTCATCTAGATGGTTATTAATTAGAGCAATTCAAAGGATTGTATGGTATGAATAGGTACGCGTTTGAAGATTGACAATTGACTTAGATGTTATGTATAGTAGATTGGTATTATAATGAGTAAGGGGAAGTCTAATGAAAAAAGCACCATTAAATTGCGATGTATGTGGTAGTAGAAATTATAACGTTCCCAAACAAAGTAATCTTGCATCTAGATTAGCATTGAAAAAGTTTTGTTCGAGATGTAATGCACATACGATGCACAAGGAATCAAAATAATATAACGACATATGAAAGTTCACGATTGAGTAAATATGCCCTTCCATTTAAGTTGAGAGTATTGTATTTGCTTGATTTGTTGTATGGAATAAGCAAATAAGGAATAACGAAATATACGGAGGTCTTATAAATGGCTAAAAAAGAAAATTTCTTCCAAGGCGTAAAGTCAGAAATGGAAAAGACAAGTTGGCCAACGAAAGAAGAATTATTTAAATACACAGTCATTGTTGTAGCTACAGTAGTATTTTTCTTAGTGTTCTTCTATGCCTTAGACTTAGGAATTGGTAGAATTATAGAATTAATTAAATAGATAGGAGTGACGACATGTCTGAAGAAGTTGGCGCAAAGCGTTGGTATGCTGTGCATACTTATTCTGGTTATGAGAATAAAGTTAAAAAGAATTTAGAAAAACGTGTTGAATCTATGAATATGACTGAAAAAATATTCAGAGTTGTTATACCAGAAGAAGAAGAGACACAAGTTAAAGATGGCAAAGCCAAAACATTAAGTAAAAAAACTTTCCCTGGTTATGTGTTAGTCGAACTAGTTATGACTGATGAATCATGGTATATAGTAAGAAATACACCTGGTGTAACAGGATTTGTTGGTTCAGCTGGGGCTGGATCAAAACCTAATCCATTGCTTCCTGAAGAAGCACGTTTCATTCTTAAACAAATGGGCATGAAAGAGAAAACAATTGATGTCCAAGTTGAATTAGGTGAGCAAGTGAGAATTAAATCAGGTCCGTTTGCTAACCAAGTTGGAGAAATTCAAGAAATTGAAACCGATAAATTCAAACTTACTGTTCTTGTAGACATGTTTGGTAGAGAAACACCGGTAGAAGTGGAATTTGATCAAGTAGAAAAATTATAAAGGTATATAAGTGCTATAGCACTTATATAAGTAATACTAGACTTGCTAAAGCACGAAGTATTACTTTACATGCGTTAAGAACCCCTAATCATTAAAATGATGAAGTTAGAGGAACACCTGAGCCAGAGCTCATGCATTAAGAACCCCTAATCATTAAAATGATAAGGGGTTCTATAAAAAAACTTACATTTTACCATTGCTTTACGTAATGGATTAATGTTATAATACTGTGGTCGCGCTCATAGAGCGTTCATTTCGTCACGAAATGTAGAAGAGTGGGAGGACAAAACTCAGTCCTGTGACCACATCACGATATCAAGGAGGTGCACATCGTGGCTAAAAAAGTAGAAAAAGTAGTTAAATTACAAATTCCTGCAGGGAAAGCAAATCCAGCACCACCAGTTGGTCCAGCATTAGGTCAAGCGGGTGTGAACATTATGGGATTCTGTAAGGAATTCAACGCACGTACACAAGAAGACGCAGGTTTAATCATTCCGGTAGAAATCAGTGTTTATGAAGACCGTTCATTTACATTTATTACAAAAACACCACCGGCTCCAGTATTACTTAAAAAAGCAGCAGGCGTTGAAAAAGGTTCAGGCGAACCTAATAAAAACAAAGTTGCTACAGTAACTAAAGATCAAGTACGTGAAATTGCGAACCAAAAAATGCAAGATTTAAACGCTTCAGACGAAGAAGCGGCAGTTCGTATCATTGAAGGTACTGCTCGTAGTATGGGAATCACAGTTCAATAATAAAAACATTAATGAATATATAGATTGACGATAGAAGCAGATGACAGAAATGACAAACATGATGACAGCGTTCAATATTGTCGTAATATGAGGGAAAATGTCATTTATTAAGGAATTTAATTCTAAGATAAAACATAATTTAAACCTCTCTGTTATCTGCTCTTAACTTGTGAAAGCAAGTAAATGTGGGAGGAAATTCCGCTAAAACCACTAAAGGAGGAACATGAAATGGCTAAAAAAAGCAAAAGATATCAAGAAGCAGCTAGCAAAATCGATCGCTTAAAACATTACGATGTACAAGAAGCTGTTGAACTAGCTAAAGAAACAAACATTGCTAACTTTGACGCATCAGTTGAAGTAGCATTCCGTTTAGGTATTGATACACGTAAAAATGACCAACAAATCCGTGGAGCAGTAGTGCTACCAAACGGTACTGGTAAATCACAACGTGTATTAGTGTTCGCTAAAGGAGAAAAAGCAGCTGAAGCAGAAGCAGCAGGTGCAGATTTCGTTGGCGAAGGCGAATATGTAGAAAAAATCCAACAAGGTTGGTTTGATTTTGACGTAGTAGTAGCTACACCAGACATGATGGGTGAAGTTGGTAAACTTGGTCGTGTATTAGGACCTAAAGGTTTAATGCCAAACCCTAAAACTGGAACAGTAACTATGGACGTTAAAAAAGCAGTTGAAGAAATCAAAGCTGGTAAAGTAGAATACCGTGCTGAGAAATCAGGTATTGTTCACGCATCAATTGGTAAAACATCATTTGATACAGACAAACTTGTTGAAAACTTCAGAGCTTTACAAGACGTATTAACTAAAGCAAAACCTGCTTCAGCTAAAGGTACGTACTTCAAATCTATTGCTGTAACTACAACAATGGGTCCTGGAGTTAAAGTTGATACTTCAAGCATCAAACTTTAATCTATTAAAATAAAAGTTACTTAGGCTGAAAGTTTATGCTTTCAGCCTTTAAAAAAATATTGACATAGTACATTAATTTAGTTATATTGGTTAATGTATTATTTTACCTAAGACAGTAGGAGTTAGTAATAACTTAAAATTAAATCCTACCGAGGCTAAAATTGACTTGAACGTGAAGAATTTAGATCTTTCAAGCACTTTTTGCCACGGGTAGAAAGTGCTTTTTTTATTGAGTAATACCAAGCGAATACGATTCGTTAATGATTACTTCAAAATTAAAAGCACCAAACTAAAATCTATGGAGGTGTCTAAATGTCTGCTATCATCGATGCAAAAAAACAAGAAGTTGATATTATTGCTGAACAACTTAAAAACTCAGTATCTACAGTTATCGTTGACTATCGTGGTCTAAGCGTTGCTGAAGTAACTGAATTACGTTCACAATTACGTGAAGCTGGTGTTGAGTACAAAGTTTACAAAAACACTATGGTTCGCCGTGCAGCAGAAAAAGCTGGTATCGACGGTTTAGATGAATTCTTAGTAGGTCCTACTGCAGTTGCTACTTCAACAGAAGATGTTGTTGCTCCAGCAAAAGTTATCGCAGGATTTGCAAAAGAACATCAAGCATTAGAAATTAAAACAGGTGTTATGGAAGGCAACGTTATTTCTGCAGAAGAAGTTAACACTGTTGGTACATTACCATCACACGACGGTCTTGTTTCTATGCTACTATCAGTATTACAAGCTCCAGTACGCAACTTCGCTTATGCGGTTAAAGCTGTTGGAGAAGAGAAAGAATCTAAAGAAGAAAGCGCTGAATAATTGCGCATAAACTAATTAAAATTAATGGAGGAATATTAAAAATGGCTAATCAAGAACAAATCATTGAAGCGATTAAAGAAATGTCAGTTTTAGAATTAAACGACTTAGTAAAAGCAATTGAAGAAGAATTTGGTGTAACTGCAGCAGCTCCAGTAGCAGCAGCAGGCGCAGCTGGTGGCGGAGACGCTGAAGCTGAAAAAACTGATTTCGATGTTGAATTAACTTCAGCTGGATCATCAAAAATCAAAGTCGTTAAAGCTGTTAAAGAAGCTACTGGCTTAGGATTAAAAGATGCTAAAGAATTAGTTGACGGAGCTCCTAAAGTAGTTAAAGAAGCTTTACCTAAAGAAGAAGCTGAACAACTTAAAGAAACATTAGAAGAAGCTGGCGCTACAGTAGAATTAAAATAATTTCTGCTGGTTAACAGTTGATAATTATATATGGAAGATAGTTCTTGTAGCTTAATACATTGACTGCTTTGGTACGTTAATATTAAGTGTATCATGGACTATCTGAAATCTTTGAGAAATGAAAACCCCGTTATGACTATAACGGGGTTTTATCTTATTTTATCTATTGCCTATTTTCAATATTTAAATAAAGACTTTAAAGTCGAAATTTAAAATATTTGGGTATATTATTAATCTAAGAAGAATTAGATTAAAAGAGGTGTAGTCATGAGTCATTATTATGATGAAAATCCTGAAGTAGAAAGTGAAGAATCGCTTTTTACGTACTCCTACGATAACCATGATTTAGAACTTGTAACAGATGCTGGTGTATTTTCAAAAGGGAAAATAGATTTTGGGTCTGATTTACTAGTAAAAACTTTTTTGAAAACATATCCCCCTGGTCCTACAAAGAATATCATAGATGTTGGTTGTGGCTATGGCCCTATCGGTTTAATGATTGCGAAAGTTTCCCCACACCACGAAGTGACAATGGTTGATGTGAATCAACGCGCGCTAAATTTATCAAGAAAAAATAAAAAAAGAAACCGTATAGACAATGTTGAAGTTAAAGAAAGTGATGGTTTATCACAAGTAGAAGACAACACGTATGACTTTGTCCTTACTAATCCACCGATTAGAGCAGGGAAAGAAGTTGTACATCGCATTTTGGAAGACGCTTATGTTAAATTAAAACTTGATGGTGAACTTTTTGTAGTAATTCAAAAAAAGCAAGGTATGCCATCTGCAAAGAAAAAAATGCAAGACACATTCGATAACGTTGAAGTATTAGAAAAAAGCAAAGGCTATTACATTTTAAGAAGTGTAAAAGGTTGATTAAGTAGCTGTATTCTGATATAGTAATAGAATGTAAAAAATTATGTTCAATAAGTGTGTACTTTTACGTATAAATTAACAATGTATATAAGGTGAAATAGAAAATGGTGTCATAAGTATGCTACCGTTTTCTTTTTGTCTAATTATATTTGGTGATTTACTAAAAGTAAACACGCAATTTTTGAGGGGTGAATCTGTTTGGCAGGTCAATTTGTCCAATATGGAAGACATCGTAAACGTAGAAACTATGCGAGAATTTCAGAGGTATTAGAATTACCGAATTTAATTGAGATTCAAACTAAGTCTTACGATTGGTTCTTAGAAGAAGGTTTATTAGAAATGTTTAGAGACATTTCACCGATTGAAGATTTCACAGGCAATCTATCTTTAGAGTTTGTAGATTATAGACTCGGAGAACCGAAATATGATTTAGAAGAATCAAAAAACCGTGATACAACGTATTCTGCACCTCTACGTGTTAAAGTGCGTTTAATTATCAAAGAAACTGGCGAAGTAAAAGAACAAGAAGTGTTTATGGGTGATTTCCCATTAATGACAGATACAGGTACATTCGTAATTAACGGTGCTGAACGTGTTATCGTATCACAATTAGTTCGTTCACCATCCGTATACTTCAATGAAAAACTAGATAAAAACGGCCGTACAAACTTCGACGCAACTATTATTCCAAACCGTGGTGCATGGTTAGAATATGAAACTGATGCTAAAGATGTTGTATATGTCCGTATTGATAGAACTAGAAAGTTACCATTAACAGTATTATTACGTGCTTTAGGTTTCTCTACTGATCAAGAAATCGTTGATCTTTTAGGTGAAAATGAATATTTACGTAATACGTTAGAAAAAGATGGTACAGAAAACACAGATCAAGCGCTATTAGAAATCTATGAGCGTTTACGCCCTGGTGAACCACCTACAGTTGAAAATGCTAAGAGTCTTTTATACTCACGTTTCTTCGATCCGAAACGTTATGACTTAGCAAGTGTAGGTCGTTATAAAGCAAACAAAAAACTTCATTTAAAACATCGCTTGTTTAACCAAAAATTAGCAGAACCAATTGTTAATTCAGAAACAGGTGAAATCGTAGCTGAAGAAGGTACAGTACTTGATCGTCGTAATTTAGATGAAATCATGGATGTACTAGAATCAAATGCTAACAGTGAAGTCTTTGAATTAGAAGGTACAGTAATTGATGAACCTGTTGAGATTCAATCAATTAAAGTTTATGTTCCTAATGACGAAGAAGGACGTACAACAACAGTGATTGGTAATGCATTCCCTGATTCAGAAGTGAAATGTATAACTCCAGCAGACATTATTTCATCAATGTCATACTTCTTTAACTTATTAAGTGGTATTGGTTTCACAGATGATATTGACCACCTTGGTAACCGTCGTCTACGTTCAGTAGGTGAATTGTTACAAAACCAATTCCGTATTGGTTTATCAAGAATGGAGCGTGTGGTACGTGAAAGAATGTCTATTCAAGACACAGATTCTGTAACGCCACAACAATTAATCAATATACGTCCTGTTATTGCATCTATTAAAGAATTCTTTGGTAGTTCACAATTATCACAATTCATGGACCAAGCTAACCCATTAGCAGAGTTAACGCACAAACGTCGTTTATCTGCTTTAGGACCTGGTGGTTTAACACGTGAACGTGCTCAAATGGAAGTACGTGACGTTCACTATTCTCACTATGGTCGTATGTGTCCAATCGAAACACCTGAGGGACCAAACATTGGTCTTATCAACTCATTGTCTAGTTATGCACGTGTGAATGAATTTGGTTTCATTGAAACACCGTATCGTAAAGTAGACCTTGAAACAAACAGCATTACTGAGCAAATCGATTACTTAACAGCTGATGAAGAGGATAGCTATGTGGTAGCACAAGCCAACTCTAAATTAGATGAAAATGGTCGTTTCTTAGATGATGAAGTTGTTTGTCGTTTCCGTGGTAATAACACAGTTATGGCTAAAGAAAAAATGGATTACATGGACGTTTCACCAAAACAAGTTGTTTCTGCTGCGACAGCATGTATTCCTTTCTTAGAAAACGATGACTCTAACCGTGCATTGATGGGTGCAAACATGCAACGTCAAGCAGTGCCATTGATGAACCCTGAATCACCATTTGTTGGTACAGGCATGGAGCACGTGGCAGCACGTGACTCTGGTGCAGCAATTGTTGCAAAACGCAAAGGTCGTGTTGAGCACGTTGAATCTAATGAAATCCTTGTTCGTCAACTTATCGAAGAAGATGGCCAAGAATATGAAGGCGAATTAGATCGCTATCCATTAGCTAAGTTCAAACGTTCAAACACTGGTACATGTTACAACCAAAGACCTATCGTTGCTTCTGGTGACGTAGTGACAAGAGGCGAAATTTTAGCTGACGGTCCATCTATGGAACTTGGTGAAATGGCATTAGGTAGAAACGTAGTTGTTGGTTTCATGACTTGGGACGGTTACAACTATGAGGATGCCGTGATCATGAGTGAACGCCTAGTTAAAGATGACGTATATACTTCTATTCATATTGAAGAGTATGAATCAGAAGCACGTGATACTAAGCTAGGACCTGAAGAAATCACACGTGATATTCCAAATGTTTCAGATAGTGCGCTTAAAAACTTAGATGACCGTGGTATTGTATACGTCGGTGCTGAAGTTAATGATGGTGACATCTTAGTAGGTAAAGTAACGCCTAAAGGTGTAACAGAGTTAACTGCAGAAGAACGTTTATTACACGCAATCTTTGGTGAAAAAGCACGTGAAGTCCGCGATACATCATTACGCGTACCTCATGGTGCAGGTGGTATTGTTCTAGATGTTAAAGTCTTTAACCGTGAAGAAGGAGATGACACGTTATCTCCAGGTGTTAACCAATTAGTTCGTGTTTATATCGTTCAAAAACGTAAAATTCACGTAGGAGATAAGATGTGTGGTCGTCATGGTAACAAGGGTGTAATTTCAAAACTTGTTCCTGAAGAAGACATGCCGTATCTACCAGACGGTACACCAATTGATATCATGTTGAACCCTCTAGGTGTACCATCACGTATGAATATCGGACAAGTATTAGAGCTACACTTAGGTATGGCTGCTAAAAACTTAGGTATCCATGTTGCATCACCAGTATTTGATGGTGCGAGTGATGAAGACGTATGGTCAACAATCGAAGAAGCTGGTATGGCTCGTGACGGAAAAACCGTATTATACGATGGACGTACTGGTGAACCATTCGATAACAGAATTTCAGTCGGCGTTATGTACATGTTGAAACTAGCACACATGGTTGACGATAAATTACATGCGCGTTCAACTGGACCATACTCATTAGTAACGCAACAACCGCTTGGTGGTAAAGCACAATTCGGTGGACAACGTTTCGGTGAGATGGAAGTATGGGCACTTGAAGCTTACGGTGCTGCATATACACTTCAAGAAATTTTAACTTACAAATCAGATGATACAGTAGGTCGTGTTAAGACATACGAATCTATTGTTAAAGGTGAAAACATCACTAAACCTGGAGTTCCAGAATCATTCCGAGTATTGATGAAAGAATTACAAAGTTTAGGTCTAGACGTTAAAATCATGGACGAGCATGACAATGAAATTGACATGCAAGACAATGAAGATGATGATGTCGTTGAGCGTAAAGTGGATCTTCAACAAAAAGATGCACCGCAATCACAAAAAGAAGTTACAGACTAATTGCATTTAAGTTTATAAACGAATAAGCCTTGTAGAGATAAAGTCCAATAATGGACTAAGTCTCTACATTGGTTATTCTATTATTGATATAGAGCAATCAATCAATTTGCACAGCTAATCTAAATTGAAGGAGGTAGGCTCCTTGATTGATGTAAATAATTTCCATTATATGAAAATAGGACTTGCTTCACCCGAAAAAATCCGTTCATGGTCTTTTGGTGAGGTTAAAAAGCCAGAAACAATTAACTATCGTACTTTAAAACCAGAAAAAGATGGTCTATTCTGTGAAAGAATATTTGGACCTACAAAAGACTGGGAATGTAGTTGTGGTAAATACAAACGTGTACGTTATAAAGGTATGGTTTGTGACAGATGTGGCGTAGAAGTAACTAAATCTAAAGTGCGCCGTGAAAGAATGGGGCACATTGAATTAGCTGCACCTGTATCTCACATTTGGTACTTCAAAGGTATTCCAAGTCGTATGGGTCTATTATTAGACATGTCACCAAGAGCGTTAGAAGAAGTTATTTACTTTGCTTCATACGTTGTTGTAAATCCAGGTCCAACTGGTTTAGAGAAAAAGACATTGTTATCTGAAGCAGAATTTAGAGAGTACTACGATAAATTCCCAGGCAAATTCACTGCTAAAATGGGTGCTGAAGGTATTAAAGAATTACTTGAAGAAATAGACTTAGATGCTGAACTTAAACATTTACGTGATGAGTTAGAATCAGCTACTGGTCAAAGACTTACACGTGCGATTAAACGTTTAGAAGTTGTTGAATCATTTAGACATTCTGGTAATAATCCAGCTTGGATGATTTTAGACGTACTTCCTATTATTCCACCTGAAATCAGACCAATGGTTCAATTAGATGGTGGCCGTTTCGCAACAAGTGATTTAAATGATTTATATCGTCGTGTTATCAACCGTAATAACCGTTTAAAACGTTTGTTAGACTTAGGTGCTCCTGGCATCATCGTTCAAAACGAAAAACGTATGTTACAAGAAGCTGTTGATGCACTTATTGATAATGGTCGTCGTGGCCGTCCAGTTACTGGACCAGGTAACCGCCCATTAAAATCACTTTCACATATGTTAAAAGGTAAACAAGGTCGTTTCCGTCAAAACTTATTAGGTAAACGTGTTGACTACTCAGGTCGTTCAGTTATTGCAGTTGGACCAAGCTTGAAGATGTATCAATGTGGTCTGCCTAAAGAAATGGCACTTGAGTTGTTCAAACCATTCATAATGAAAGAATTAGTACAACGTGAAATTGCAACAAACATCAAAAATGCGAAAAGTAAAATTGAGCGTATGGATGACGAAGTATGGGACGTATTAGAAGACGTAATTAAAGAACATCCAGTTCTTTTAAACCGTGCACCTACACTTCACAGATTGGGTATCCAAGCATTCGAACCTACATTAGTTGAAGGTCGTGCGATTCGTCTACATCCACTTGCTACAACAGCTTACAACGCTGACTTTGATGGTGACCAAATGGCTGTTCACGTACCATTATCTAAAGAAGCACAAGCTGAAGCGCGTATGTTAATGTTAGCTGCGCAAAACATCTTGAACCCTAAAGATGGTAAACCAGTTGTTACGCCATCACAAGATATGGTATTAGGTAACTATTATCTAACTCTTGAGCGTAAAGATGCTGTGAATACTGGTACGATTTACAATGATACAAATGAAGTACTCAAAGCTTATGCAAATGGTTATGTTCACTTGCATACACGTATTGGTGTACACGCATCATCATTTAACAATCCAACGTTTACTGAAGAGCAAAACAAAAAAATCTTGCTAACTTCTGTTGGTAAAGTAATATTCAATGAAATCATTCCAGATTCATTTGCATATATTAATGAACCAACACAAACGAATTTAGAAAATAAAACGCCGGAAAGATACTTCATTGCACCAACTGAAATTGGTGAAGGTGGATTAAAAGCTTACTTTGATGAGCAAGAATTAATCAAACCATTCAATAAGAATTTCTTAGGAAATGTTATTGCTGAAGTATTTAACCGTTTCAGCATCACTGATACGTCAATGATGTTAGATAGAATGAAAGACTTAGGATTCAAGTTCTCATCTAAAGCAGGTATTACTGTTGGTGTATCTGATATCGTGGTATTACCAGATAAACAAGATATCCTTGATGAACATGAAAAATTAGTTGATAAAGTAACGAAACAATTCAATCGTGGTTTAATCACTGATTTTGAACGTTACAATGCTGTAATTGAAATTTGGACTGATGCAAAAGACCAAATTCAAAACGAATTAATGGGATCACTTGAAGAAACGAACCCAATCTTCATGATGAGTGACTCTGGTGCCCGTGGTAACGCATCTAACTTTACACAGTTGGCTGGTATGCGTGGACTTATGGCCGCGCCATCTGGTGAGATTATTGAATTACCAATCACTTCATCATTCCGTGAAGGTTTAACGGTATTAGAATACTTCATCTCTACTCACGGTGCGCGTAAAGGTCTTGCCGATACAGCGCTTAAGACTGCCGATTCAGGTTACCTTACGCGTCGTCTTGTTGACGTGGCTCAAGATGTTATCGTCCGTGAAGAAGATTGTGGTACTGACCGTGGCTTACTTGTTTCTGATATCAAAGAAGGTACAGAAATGATTGAACCATTCATCGAACGTATTGAAGGTCGTTATTCTAAAGAAACAATCCGTCATCCAGAAACAGATGAGGTCATTGTTAACCCAGATCAATTAGTTACACCAGACATCGCTAAGAAAATCACAGATGCAGGTATAGAGGAAATGTATATCCGTTCAGCATTTACATGTAATACACGTCATGGTGTATGTGAAAAATGTTACGGTAAAAACCTTGCGACTGGTGAAAAAGTTGAAGTTGGTGAAGCAGTTGGTACAATTGCTGCCCAATCAATTGGTGAGCCAGGTACACAGCTTACAATGCGTACATTCCATACAGGTGGTGTAGCAGGTAGCGATATCACACAAGGTCTTCCTCGTATCCAAGAGATCTTCGAAGCACGTAATCCTAAAGGTCAAGCCGTGATTACTGAAATCGAAGGTGTCGTTGATGACATCAAACTTGCTAAAGACCGTCAACAAGAAATCGTAATTAAAGGTGCTAACGAAACGAAATCTTATCTAGCTTCTGGTACTTCAAGATTGAAAGTAGAAGTTGGACAAGGCGTTGAACGTGGAGAAGTACTTACTGAAGGTTCAATCGAACCTAAGAACTATTTATCTGTTTCAGGTTTAAATGCAACAGAAAGCTATCTATTAAAAGAAGTTCAAAAAGTTTACCGTATGCAAGGTGTTGAAATCGACGATAAACACGTTGAAGTTATGGTAAGACAAATGTTACGTAAAGTACGTATCATTGAAGCAGGAGATACTAAACTATTACCTGGTTCATTAGTAGATATTCATAGCTTTACTGATGCTAACCGTGAAGCGTTCAAAGAACGTAAACGTCCTGCAACAGCTAAACCAGTATTACTAGGTATCACGAAAGCTTCTCTTGAAACTGAAAGCTTCTTATCAGCAGCTTCATTCCAAGAAACAACTCGTGTACTTACAGATGCAGCAATCAAAGGTAAACGTGATAACTTACTCGGACTTAAAGAGAACGTTATTATCGGTAAATTGATTCCAGCTGGTACAGGTATGAGACGTTATAGAGACGTTGAATACGACAAAGCAACACCAGATACTGAAATTATTGAAGAAGTTCAAACTACTGAAATATAATATTTAGTATGCAATAAACAGAGAGTCCGGGATGTTAATAAATATCTCGGGCTCTTTAATGCTATTGACTATAGAAGTGGAACAAGGAATCACAGTTGAAATTGTGGTTTCTATCCGACTTCTGATATTTTTAAAATTTTTATTGAAAAGTACGAATAAAAGTTGACTCAGCAGTACTGAAAGTGTTATTATTATTAAGGTTGATGCAAGCAGAACTTTGGAGGATATTTTGATGTCTAATGAAAAAGTTGCACGCTTTAACAAACAACATCATGTCATTGGTCTTAAACAAACGCTCAAAGCTTTGAATAGAGATCAAGTTACATCATTGATTATCGCTGAAGACGTTGAGATTCATCTTATGACTCGCGTGTTAAGCCAAATCAATCACAAACACATGCCTGTTTCATTTTTCAAAAGCAAAAAGGCTTTAGGAGAATATGTAGGTATAAACGTTAGTGCAACCATTGTTGCATTATTAAAATGAGATTAGTAAGAATCATTCTTACTAAATTTTATTTACCCTTAAAATGAACCACCTGGATGTGTGGGATTATAAATGAAGAGAGGAGGAACATTCAATGCCAACTATTAACCAATTGGTACGTAAACCTAGACAAAGTAAATCTAAAAAATCTGATTCACCAGCATTAAATAGAAACTTTAACAGTAAAAAGAAAAAATTTACTGACTTAAATTCTCCACAAAAACGTGGTGTTTGTACTCGTGTAGGAACAATGACACCTAAAAAACCTAACTCCGCGTTACGTAAATATGCTCGTGTTCGTTTGTCTAACAACATTGAAATCAATGCGTACATTCCTGGTATCGGACATAACTTACAAGAACACAGTGTTGTACTTGTACGTGGTGGACGTGTAAAAGACTTACCTGGTGTGCGTTACCATATTGTACGTGGTGCACTTGATACTTCAGGTGTTGATGGACGTAGACAAGGCCGTTCATTATACGGAACTAAAAAACCTAAAAAATAAGTTTAAGATTGCGTAAATTTTCGCTATAAACTAAAGAATTATATTATAATCGGAAGGGAGGATTTATATTATGCCTCGTAAAGGATCAGTACCAAAAAGAGACGTATTACCAGATCCAATTCACAACTCTAAATTAGTTACAAAATTGATCAACAAAATTATGTTAGACGGTAAACGTGGAACAGCACAAAGAATTCTTTATTCTGCATTCGACTTAGTTAAAGAACGTAGTGGTCGTGAAGCAGTTGAAGTATTTGAAGAAGCTATCGATAACATTATGCCAGTATTAGAGGTTAAAGCTCGCCGTGTTGGTGGCTCTAACTATCAAGTACCAGTAGAAGTTCGTCCAGAACGTCGTACTACATTAGGTCTTCGTTGGTTAGTTAACTATTCACGTCTTCGTGGTGAAAAAACTATGGAAGAACGTTTAGCTAACGAAATCTTAGATGCTGCTAACAACACTGGTGGCGCAGTTAAGAAACGTGAAGACACACACAAAATGGCTGAAGCTAACAAAGCATTCGCTCACTATCGCTGGTAGGATAGTAGCTGTTTCCCTGAACATGTTCCATATTGGTAGATTACTATCACAGGTTCGTGTTTAGGGCATCGCCATATTTATAGTATTTATTCGCAGTTATACTGGAAGGAGAAAAATACATGGCTAGAGATTTTAGTTTAGATAGAACACGTAATATCGGTATCATGGCTCACATCGATGCTGGTAAAACAACTACGACTGAACGTATTCTTTACTATACTGGACGTATCCATAAAATTGGTGAAACACACGAAGGTGCTTCACAAATGGACTGGATGGAACAGGAGCAAGATCGTGGTATCACTATCACATCTGCAGCAACAACAGCACAGTGGGATGACCACCGTGTAAACATCATCGATACACCTGGACACGTAGACTTCACTGTAGAAGTTGAACGTTCACTACGTGTACTTGATGGTGCAGTAACAGTACTAGATGCTCAATCAGGTGTTGAACCTCAAACTGAAACAGTTTGGCGCCAGGCAACAACTTATAGCGTACCTCGTATTGTTTTCGTAAACAAAATGGACAAATTAGGAGCTAACTTCGAATACGCAGTAAGCACTATCCATGACCGTTTACAAGCAAACGCACAACCAATCCAATTACCAATTGGTGCGGAAGACGAATTTGAAGCAATCATCGACTTAGTTGAAATGAAATGTTTCAAATACAACAATGACTTAGGAACTGAAATTGAAGAAATTGAAATTCCTGAAGATCATAAAGAAAGAGCTGAAGAAGCTCGTTCAACATTAATTGAAGCAGTAGCTGAAACTAATGATGAATTAATGGAAAAATATCTTGCTGATGAAGAGATTTCTGTCTCTGAATTAAAAGATGCTATCCGTGAAGCTACAAACAACATTGAATTCTATCCAGTTCTTGTTGGTACAGCTTTCAAAAACAAAGGTGTTCAATTAATGCTTAACGCAGTAATTGATTACTTACCATCACCGTTAGACGTAAAACCAATCGTTGGTCACCGTG
Source organism: Staphylococcus pseudoxylosus (assembly GCF_003697915.1). GTDB lineage: Bacteria > Bacillota > Bacilli > Staphylococcales > Staphylococcaceae > Staphylococcus > Staphylococcus pseudoxylosus. The sequence continues at coordinate 5,750 of NZ_RCVN01000016.1, read as the reverse complement.
CTGACAACCCAGAAGAAGAAGTTATCGCAAAAGCTGATGACAATGCTGAGTTCGCTGCTTTAGCGTTCAAAGTAATGACTGACCCTTATGTTGGTAAATTAACATTCTTCCGTGTTTACTCAGGTACTTTAACATCAGGTTCTTACGTTAAAAACTCTACGAAGAACAAACGTGAACGTGTAGGTCGTTTACTACAAATGCACGCTAACTCTCGTCAAGAGTTAAACACAGTATATTCAGGAGATATCGCAGCTGCGGTAGGTCTTAAAGAGACTGGTACTGGTGATACTTTATGTGGTGAGAAGAATGACATCATCTTGGAATCTATGGATTTCCCAGAACCTGTTATTCACTTATCAGTTGAACCTAAATCTAAAGCAGACCAAGACAAAATGACTACAGCTTTAGTTAAGTTACAAGAAGAAGATCCAACATTCCATGCACACACAGACGATGAAACTGGACAAGTTATTATCGGTGGTATGGGTGAACTTCATTTAGATATCTTAGTAGACCGTATGAAGAAAGAATTTAACGTTGAATGTAACGTTGGTGCACCAATGGTTTCATACCGTGAAACATTTAAAGCATCAGCTGAAGTTCAAGGTAAATTCGCTCGTCAATCAGGTGGTCGTGGTCAATATGGTGACGTTAAAATTGAATTCTCACCTAATGAAACAGGTGGCGGTTTCGAATTCGAAAACGCTATCGTTGGTGGTGTCGTTCCTCGTGAATACATTCCATCAGTTGAAGCAGGTCTTAAAGATTCAATGGAAAACGGTGTATTAGCTGGTTATCCTTTAATTGATGTTAAAGCTAGATTATTTGATGGTTCATACCATGATGTCGATTCATCTGAAATGGCCTTCAAAATTGCTGCATCATTAGCGCTTAAAGAAGCTGCTAAAAAATGTGATCCAGTTATCTTAGAACCAATGATGAAAGTTACAATCGAAATGCCTGAAGAGTACATGGGTGACATCATGGGTGACGTAACATCTCGTCGTGGACGTGTTGATGGTATGGAACCTCGTGGTAATGCACAAGTTGTAAATGCTTTTGTACCACTTTCAGAAATGTTCGGTTATGCAACTGCATTACGTTCTAACACTCAAGGTCGCGGTACTTATACAATGTACTTTGATCACTATGCTGAAGTTCCAAAATCAATTTCTGAAGAAATTGTTAAGAAAAACAGTGGCAATAAAGCCGAATAATTAAACTTGTTTTGTGCGACAACTGTCTGTACAATACACATAAAGCTTAATTATGTAGCTTATTGTTTTATCAATTGATTTTTTGGGAAAAATGCATTATAAAGGTACTGTATGGTCCTTTATTTCCAAATTATAATCCATCTTCTCATGATGGTGAGAAACTGTCATGAGAGATAAATTAAAAATAATTTTCTAACGAATAGGAGAGATTTTATAATGGCTAAAGAAAAATTTGACCGCTCAAAAGAACATGCCAATATTGGTACTATTGGTCACGTTGACCATGGTAAAACTACTTTAACAGCTGCTATCGCAACTGTATTAGCAAAAAATGGTGATTCTGTAGCACAATCATATGACATGATTGACAACGCTCCAGAAGAAAAAGAACGTGGTATTACTATTAATACTTCTCACATTGAGTACACTACTGGAAAACGTCACTATGCGCACGTTGACTGCCCAGGTCACGCTGACTATGTTAAAAACATGATCACTGGTGCTGCACAAATGGACGGAGCTATCTTAGTAGTATCTGCTGCTGATGGTCCAATGCCACAAACTCGTGAGCACATCCTTTTATCACGTAACGTTGGTGTACCAGCATTAGTTGTATTCTTAAACAAAGTTGACATGGTTGACGATGAAGAATTATTAGAATTAGTAGAAATGGAAGTTCGTGACTTATTAAGCGAATATGACTTCCCAGGTGACGATGTACCTGTAATCTCTGGTTCAGCATTAAAAGCACTTGAAGGCGACGCTGACTATGAGCAAAAAATCTTAGACTTAATGCAAGCAGTTGATGATTTCATCCCAACTCCAGAACGTGATTCTGACAAACCATTCATGATGCCAGTAGAGGACGTATTCTCAATCACTGGTCGTGGTACTGTTGCTACAGGCCGTGTTGAACGTGGTCAAATCAAAGTCGGTGAAGAAATCGAAATCATTGGTATGCAAGAAGAGTCAAGCAAAACAACAGTTACTGGTGTAGAAATGTTCCGTAAATTATTAGACTACGCTGAAGCTGGTGACAACATTGGTGCATTATTACGTGGTGTTTCTCGTGATGACATCCAACGTGGTCAAGTTTTAGCTGCTCCTGGTACTATTACACCACATACTAAATTCAAAGCGGACGTTTACGTTTTATCAAAAGATGAAGGTGGTCGTCATACTCCATTCTTCACTAACTACCGCCCACAATTCTATTTCCGTACTACTGACGTAACAGGTGTTGTTACTTTACCAGAAGGTACTGAAATGGTTATGCCTGGCGATAACGTTGAAATGGACGTTGAATTAATTTCTCCAATCGCTATTGAAGACGGTACTCGTTTCTCTATCCGTGAAGGTGGACGTACTGTTGGATCAGGCGTTGTTACAGTAATCAACGAATAATATAGATTTCTATCTTTGATAGAATTTTTAAAGCCTCCTTCGGGAGGCTTTTTTTATGGAAAAGCACAGGGCCGCAATATGGACCTTGTGCTTTGTTTATTTATGACTAAGGTAATAGAGGAAAAGCACAAGGCCGCAATATGGACCTTGTGCTTTGTTTATTAAATATAAAGGTATACATTTGCCTACACAAATGCATAAGACTTACTATTCAGTTTTACTGAATAGTAAGTCTATAAAGTCATTTTATGACTAAGGTAATAGAGGTACGCCTGAGCAAAAGCTCATGCATAAAAGCACCTTAGTCATTTTATGACTAAGGTGCTTTAAAAATTACTTTTTCGAGTTCTAATATTTTTAAGAATTCGCTTGTTGCGTATTTCATCGCTTTTTCATCAATGTTAAAACATGGGCTATGATGCGGATGAATAGTATCAATTTCAGGATTACCACACCCAGTTAAAAAGAATGCGCCTGGACGTACTTTTAAATAGTGTGAGAAATCTTCACCAATCATCATTAAATCTGATTCATTGAATCTTAAGTTCATATCATTAGCGGCCTGTTTCACTACTTCATAGTTATCTTGATGGTTGTGTACAGGTAAATAACCTTTAATGTAGTCAAAGTTATACGTTATGTCATTAGCTACGGCTAAACCTTTAAGCAACTTCTCCATTTTAGTCATAACATGAGTTTGAATTTCTGTATCAAATGTACGTACAGTCCCTTTGCAAAATGCAGAATCTGGAATAATATTATCCGCAGAACCTGCTTGGACCATGCCAAAACTAATTACAGCTTGCTTTACAGGATCTATAGTACGAGAAACAATTTTTTGTGCACTCATAATGAATTCTGCCATGATCACGACAGGATCTATCGTTTCTTGTGGTTTAGCACCGTGCCCACCTTTACCTTGGATTGTAATGCTAAACTCATCAGGAGAAGCCATTAATGCACCAGGACGCGAATAAATCGTACCTGTAGGATATCCAGACCATAAATGATTGCCATATATCTTATCGACATCTTGTAAACAACCATCATCAATCATCTCTTGAGAGCCACCTGGCATAATTTCTTCGCCATATTGAAAGATTAATACCACATCACCATTTAAAGAGGTTAAGTGATTTTCAATAATCTCTGCAACACCTAATAAGATTGCAGTATGACCATCATGACCACATGCATGCATGACGCCAGGATTTTTAGATTTATAGTCTACTTCTGTTAATTCATCTATAGGTAGTGCATCAAAATCTGCACGAAGCGCAACGGTAGGTCCATCACCGTGACCTTTAAATGTAGCTACGATACCATTACGTCCTACAGGAGTACGAATTTCACATGATAATTGACTTAATTGGTTAAGTATAAAGTCACGTGTGTGGTATTCCTCAAATGATAATTCGGGATATTGATGGAGGTAACGTCGAATTTGTACCATTCTACTTTCTTTTTGTTGTGCTAGTTGAAACCAATCAAACAACTTCAACCCTTCTTCCTTAAACATTTTCCACTATTATACCACTTAATAATGTACAACTGTAGGTGCAATTGATAATAGACAAATTATGTTGTGGGAAACGCATTGTGCCGTGTGTTTATAATGCTTTCCACTTTTATTAAAATAGGTTATGATTGATTTGAAAACTAAGATAATTCAAAGGGGGACTTGCAGTGGTTCAGTCACTACATGGCTTTTTAGATGAAAATATTCAATATTTAAAAGATAACGGATTATATAATGAAATAGATACAATTGAAGGTGCAAATGGCCCTGAAATTTCTATTAACGGGAAAAATTATGTAAACTTATCTTCCAATAACTATTTAGGACTAGCAACAGACGAGGACTTGAAGCAAGCAGCAAAAGATGCAATCGATACACATGGGGTTGGTGCCGGTGCGGTACGTTCAATCAATGGTACCTTAGATGTGCATGATGAATTAGAACAAACACTTGCAGAGTTCAAAGGAACTGAAGCAGCTATTGCATATCAATCAGGATTCAATTGTAATATGGCAGCTATTTCAGCAGTTATGAACAAAAATGATGCTATTCTGTCAGATGAATTAAATCATGCTTCTATTATTGATGGTTGTCGTTTATCTAAAGCGAAGATTATTCGCGTTAACCACTCAGATATGGCAGATTTACGTGCTAAAGCGAAAGAAGCTGTAGAATCAGGTCAATATAATAAAGTAATGTATATCACTGATGGTGTATTCAGTATGGATGGTGATGTAGCTAAGTTACCAGAAATCGTTGAAATTGCAGAAGAATTTGGCTTAATTACTTATGTCGATGATGCTCATGGTTCAGGCGTAATGGGTAAAGGTGCGGGAACAGTTAAGCATTTTGGATTACAAGATAAGATTGATTTCCAAATTGGTACGTTATCAAAAGCAATAGGTGTTGTTGGCGGATACGTAGCAGGTACTCAATCACTAATTGATTGGTTAAAAGCACAATCTAGACCATTTTTATTCTCAACATCATTAGCTCCTGGAGATACAAAAGCAATTACAGAAGCTGTGAAGAAATTAATGGCATCTACTGAATTGCATGATAAACTTTGGGAAAATGGCAATTATTTAAAAGAAGGATTACAAAAATTAGGCTTCGATATCGGTAACTCAGAATCACCAATCACACCTGTAATTATCGGTGATGAGAAGGAAACACAAGCGTTTAGTAGTCGCTTGAAAGATGAAGGCGTCTACGTGAAATCAATCGTCTTCCCAACAGTTCCTAAAGGTACTGGTCGTGTACGTAATATGCCTACAGCAGCTCACACAAAAGAAATGTTAGATAAAGCTTTAGCTGCTTTTGAAAAAGTTGGTAAAGAACTAGGCACAATTAAATAATAATTGATCAAGCCACGTATTAAAGATGTGCTTGATTGAATTAATGGGAACGGGCAGGATTCTAGTTACAATACTAAGAATGCTGTCTCGTTTTATTTTAATATATAATAGCCAAACACATGTTGCGATGTGATATTGAGTGGAGCACCTGAGCAAAGGCTCATGAGTAAGAACCACTAACTAACGAAAGCGGAACACCTGAGCAAAAGCTCATGTGTAAGAACCACTAACTAACGAAAGTGGAACACCTGA
>NZ_RCVN01000015.1 GCF_003697915.1 Staphylococcus pseudoxylosus | reverse complement strand
AATATGATTTTGATGGTTGGTATGGTTATCAATGTTATGATTACGCTAATGCAGGTTGGGCTCAATTATTCCCTGGTACATCTTTACAAGGCAATTACGCTAAAGATATTCATACAGATAATCAAGCGTTAATAAAGGATAGAGCGAAAGTTTATAAAAATACATTATATTTTTTTAGCTTTACCTGGCGACATGGTTATTTTCCCTTACACGTATGGAGATGGTGCTGGTCATGTAGGATTTGTAGTATCAGCAGATTTAAATCAACTAACGATTGTCGAACAAAACTGGTTAGGTGGCGGTTGGACAGAAGGCCCAGAACAAGGCGGTACAGGTTGGGAAACAGTAGCACAACGACTGCACCCCTATGACCCTAATATGTATTTTGTGCGTGCTAATTTTAAAGCACCAGAAAAGATTACGTGGAATTGGTCAGGACGTTTTACAGCTAATACAACGATTAAAGTAAGACGTAGCGCTGGTTTAAAAGGAGAAATTGTTGATAGTGGTTCATGGATTTACGCGAATAAATGGGTCGACTTTGTAAGCATAACTAAAAAGGATGGTTATTGGTGGATTAAATTTAAATATCCAACAAATCCAAGCGCTGGGTATTTCTATTTAGCTGTATGTAAGATTACTGATAAAGACGAGAAAATAAAGAACGAAAAATATTGGGGAACAATCACTTGGAAGTAGAATTAACAACCAAATAGTTTGATTAATATTTAACTTAATTCTTTTATTTATATAGTATAATTACAGCCGCCCTAAAGGACGGTTTTTTTAATTTTTTAATGGATACGATTACATTATATATATTGATTTAATGTTAATTTTATATTAACCTAATATTAGACATAGTTTTATAGTTTTCTATCTATTTTGGGGTAAGCATTTACAGTTGCTTACCCCTTTTTTATTATTGTAATAAATATAATAATTTGATAACATGAAATTACTTTACTTTGTGTGGGAAACCGAATCCGAAAAGGCACCTCTTTACAAGGGTGTCTTTTTTTGATATATTGTCGAATAACTATTGAAGAAGGATATAGTTTCAATAGGGATATTATTTTTACATAACTACCACCCTTAAAGGTGGTAGTTTTTATTTACTTATACAACTTTGTGAGGTATTATTTATTAACACGCCTTAGGGCGTAAAGGAATTATGATGGGTCTTTTTCTTGCTCGCTCTTTGGCGTGTAGGAGAACGCAACTCCTTATAATCCTATGGCACCTCTTTACAGGGGTGTCTTTTTTATGATATAAATTATTTAAGCAATGTATTATTGCTAACCATTAAAATATACCTTACTAAAAGAAGTGGATACGTTGTCCCGTGTCTGCTTTTTATATTTATTACTTGTAGATTATAGAATATTCTGATAATATAAACATAGCCTTTCAAATATACTTTTCAATTCAAATCATTTTTAATAGTAATGATACCACTCTTCGGAGTGGTTTTTTATTTATCGTATTAAGTTGTGAATATACACGATTATTAGCTATGTTATATAGAAGTTACAAATATTACTATTAGATTAAGTTTGATCTTCTTGCGTACATTTTATTTATGTGCTAAATTAATGTCAATAACCAATAGGTTATAAAATATATATATAATATATAGTACAGCCACCTTTATAGGTGGCCTTTTTTATGTTGGTTAATTTTAAATAAAAGTATATAATAATAACAGACGTATCAATCGTCTATATTAAGGAATCATCTTATGCGGCAGGCACTTATGTGTCTGTGTTTTAAATTATATGCTAGAATATATCTGTAGGTTGTCCCCTTGATAACCTATTATCTAAAAAGTTTACTCCATTACCACCCATAGGGGTGGTTTTTATTGAAAACAATTATATCTTTTGATAAATTAAAAATAGGCTCCTAACGGAGTCTCCGTATCCTAATAAATCGACACTTTTATGCTCACTTATATTAGTGGGCATTTTCTATGTTTATTAAATAATCATAAGGGTATTTTATATCTATAACTCTTTTGCTAGATTAGTTATTGTATTCCATAAGTTAAAGGCAGTCGTTAATTCGGCTGTCTTTTTGTGTTTATTAACATTTTAAGTGGGTATTTAGTTAACAGATTCTCCTTAATAGTATTCATATTGATTGTATGATTACTCTGCTAATAGTTGATGCCATCCAGCTACCTACTGGGTGGCTGTTTTTAATTTTCAATATATAATAAATGCTAGTATATAAATTAGGTTGAAATTAAAAATAATCTAGTATATGTATTATTACAAAAGGGTAGGCACTTATGTGCTTGCCCTATTTTTTATGTTAAAATTTATTGAAAAGGATGATTGCTTATAATTGAATATGAATATTTTCATTTGGATTCCGAAAATCGTAAGAACGAAAAATTTTTAGAAATTCTTCATCCCGATTTTTAAGAATTTGGTCAATCGGGTAAGAAATTTAAAAAAGAAGATTTTTGTAATATTGATTTAGATTCTAATATTTATGAAATTGAGGATTTTGTTGTTGTTGATTTGTCTATTCAAACTAAGTTATGTAAATATATTTTATTAGATAAAACTTCTAATTCTAAAAGTGCTAGAAGTTCAATATGGGTTTTTATGAAAAAGATTGGAAATTATTTTTTCATCAAGGTACAAAAATATATTGTGATTAGAACACGCATTTATGCCGAGAAAATTTATTGATTTTAAGGGTTCCGAGGCTCAACGTCATTAAAGCAATTGGAATAAAGCAAAATTTAGTTATGATAATATTTTTAAAAAGGAGTTAAGAACATGCTTAAAAATGTTGGTCTTTATTTGTTTTTAATCTCGGGAAGTTTGCATTCATTAGCTACTTTTTATTGGGCATTTGATGGTGGGTTAGGTTTAGAAACAGTAGGATATTGGACAATAGAGTTTAAACAAAATTACGGTGTAAAATTTTTAATAATACTATTTTTTGTAGGTTTATTAAAATTAACTGCTACTTGGACCCCAATCATATTGCTTTTTAAAGAAAATAAACTAATAAATATAATGTCTTATATAGGTGGTAGTTTTTTAATTGTTTATGGGGGGGTGAACTCAATAAGTGGATGGTTAAAAATATTAGGTATTATTCCCTTTGATTTTAAGTTAAGTATTATAGGGCAAGCATTTATTTGGGACCCTTTATTTTTATTATGGGGGCTTGGGTTATTAAATTTTTTAAAGTCTAACAGATGAACTCAATAATAATCTTCTATTAGACTTTGTAATAAATTAATTTCTTCTTTGGAAATGATAAGTATATTAGAGGATATTGGAGGAATTGGCTTTTACTTTAGATTTTAGAAACAAGTTTCTTCTTGCCTTGATACATATTACGCCACCTACACATTTCACTGGGTGGTTATTTTTTGAAATTTAAAAAATACTTTCTATATGATTCTTTAGTTTCTCAAGAGACACAATGTAAAATGTTTTATTTGTATAAATTATAAATCCCTCTTTAATACATTCATTGATAGCGCGATTGACGCTTCTTATTGAAGAAGATACTTCAGTTACTAAAATTTGTTTGGTTAGTTGATCTAATTTATCTAATTTATAATGATTGAATATGCTGAAAAGTGTACGGTCTTTCACTGTTAACAAAGCTAGTTTTGTAACATTTTCTGAACTATTACTTAACTTTAAGGAAAGTTGTTCAAATAAAAATAAAGTGAAGTTCACATCTGTTTTTATCCATTCATAAAATATATTCTTACTAATGACTAAGATTTTACAATGTTTTTTTGCAATAATGTCATATTTAAAAACATTATCATTTAAGATTTCTAATTCGCCAAAAAAACTAAAATCATTATAAATATATAGTGAAACAATAGCTCCTTCAAAATTTTGTTTATAAACTTCTGCACTTCCTGAAAGTAATATATATAAAGAATCATTTTGCTCACTTGAATTAATAATAATATTTCCTTCTGGATATTCTTTATATATAAAATGTTTTTTAACGCAATTAGGTGCATCCTCTATAATTTTCTCAAGTCTCATGATTATCTCTTCCTTTTTGGTCATTTGTCCTATACTGATTATATTTAAAATCATATAATTATTTCAAATAAAAATTGGAGGGATTTTATAATGAGAAAATTAATTATTGATACGGATACTGGCAGCGATGATGCAGTTGCATTAATTATGGCACTCAAGTCATCTAATATTAAAGTGGAAGCTATTACAACTGTTTGTGGTAATGTTCCTGTTGAATTAGCTACAAATAATGCTTTAATGACTGTAGAAATTACTAACGCCCAAAAGCCACCAGTTTATGTAGGATCTGCCAAGCCTCTTATGCGTAATTTGGTAACGGCGGTGGGTGTTCATGGTGAAGATGGAATGGGAGACTGTGATTTAATACACCCTAGATTATCACCCGAAACTGGGCATGCAGTAGATGCAATACTTGAATTAGTTAATAATAATCCAAATGAAATTGAAATTGTAACTATAGGCCCTGCTACTAATATAGCTTTAGCAATTTTAAAAGAGCCCGAGACTATGAAAAAAGTAAAACATATATATACTATGGGAACTGCAGGATTCGGAAGAGGAAATACTACACCAGTTGCTGAGTTTAATGTATATGTAGATGCAGAAGCATATAAAGTAATGATTAATGCAGGAATAAAGGTTAGTATAATAGGCTTTGATGTTTGTCTAGGAGAGGCAGCATTATATAAAGAGGATCTGGATTATTTATTACAAAGTAAGAAAGAGGAAGCTATTTTTTCCGTTAATTGTAATAAATCGTTAATAGAATATAATCTAAAACGAATAAATCAACATATGGTTGATTTGCCAGATGCCGTTGCAATGGGAGTCGTTTTATGGAATGAAATTATGATTGAAAGTATATTATGTTATTGCCATGTGTGTGTAAATGAGGAGGAAACATATGGTCAAGTAATTATAGATGACAATCAACATTTAGCTATACCTAGTAAAAATAAAGATAAACTATTAAACGCTACTGTATGTAAAAAGATAAATAATCAACTTTTTAAGGAAAAACTATTGAATTTATTAACAAAATAAATTAAAGAGGGATAAAAATGAAAATATTAAATTTTGGTTCATTAAATATCGACAGAGTATATAAGCTTCCTCATTTAGTTGAAAACGGTGAAACTTTATCTTCTTCGAGTTTTCAAAAGTATGCTGGAGGTAAAGGACTTAATCAATCCATCGCCTTATCTCGTGCAGGTTCCAATGTTTATCATGCCGGTAAAATAGGTGAAGATGGAGATTTTTTAATTCAAAGCTTAGTGTCAGATAATATTAATGTTGACGCTATAAATAAAACTAAAGGAATAACCGGCCACGCTATTATTCAAGTAGATGCAAAGGGTAATAATTCCATTTTTTATATGGAGGAGAGAATCAGACAATAACTACTAGCTTTATTAAAGAAGTATTTGAAAATTTCAACTCAGGTGATCTATTAGTTCTTCAAAACGAAATTAGTCATTTAGATTATATAATTGATTTAGCTTCTAAAAAACAGTTAATGATTGCGCTTAATCCGTCTCCTATGAACGAAAATATAGAAGGGATAGATTTAAATAAAGTGGATTTTTTATTTTTAAATGAAATAGAAGGTAGAATACTTAGTGGAGAAAAAGAAACTCACAAAATACTCAAGAAACTAATTTCATATTATCCTGATTTAAAAATTATTATTACATTAGGTGTAAACGGAGCTGTATACAAAGATAAAAATCAAGAATATCGTCAACGTGCGATTAATACAAAAGTTATAGATACAACAGGAGCAGGTGATACTTTTTTAGGTTATTTTCTAAGTATGTTTTTTCAAAAATAACTGTGGAAGAATCTCTTTTAATCGCATCTAAAGCATCTTCTTTATCAATATCTAAAAAAGGTGGATCTTCATCCATACCTAAAATTGATAGTATTTTAACGTGAAATAAAAGTTTAACCAATTAAAAAAGACTGTTTTAGATACTACAGAAAAATTATACGAATACGCAAAAGCCCACCTAAATGAATAGGTGGGTGTTTTTCTGCACCCACTTTTATAAAACAATGATTTTGGGTGCAGAAATGGGTGCAAGAATATAAAATGTGGTAAAACTCTATACGCTAAAAGCATTTATATCAAGGGGTTTAGCGGTCGTACAAGATATAAAAAATTCGAACAATTACTACAGAACTCAAGTTTCTGAATGGGAAAGAGAACAATATATCAAACAATACTAGGTGCTAAACAAAGGGGTTAAACACTAGGTATATAAGCAACTCGAGTCATTATAATAGGATGATTTCGGGTTGCTTTTTTTGCACTCATTTATATTATGTTGAGTGCTTGGGAGCAGAATGGGTGCAATGTATGAAAGTAAAATTTGTTAAAAGTTATTTTTCACTTTTGGCAAATTAGTAGTCATTACAACATGAACTTATACTTCTTCGAAAGTGTAAATATACATACTACACTTAATGTATTTGAATAAAATTGCTATTCATTTGATTAAGTATTATTTAGTTAAGCTTTTAATTTTTAGTTTTTAAAAAATAATGGTATAGTATTAATGAATTGAGATTAATTCATTAATATGAGAATAATTTATTTAATTAAAAGGAGTGATTGGAATGGTAAAACCATTATATGAAGTTACTGTTATTAGCAATGGTGGTCGAGATGGTAAAGTATTTAGTGAAGACAATACTTTTTATCAAGATTTAGCTGTCCCGAAAGAAATGGGAGGAAACGGTGTTACTGAATCAAATCCAGAACAATTATTTGCAGCTGGCTATAGCTCATGTTTCAACAATGCACTTATGCACATTTTAAAAAGCGATGGTAAAGGGTCAATTGAACCAGAAGTACGTGCAACAGCTTATTTATTACCGGATAAAACAGATGGTGGCGTTAAATTGGCTGCTGAATTAGATGTAACAGTTAAAGATCTTAGTCAAGAAGATGCAGAATCGTATGTAGAAAAAGCACATAATTATTGTCCATATTCAAAGGCATTAAAAGAAACAATAGATATTGAAATCAATGTAAGTGTTAATTAAAAAAACAAATCTCCATTAATGACACACTAATGGAGGTTTGTTTTTTTAACATAGTGCGTAAATAAAGTTGAAAAGTTAATTTTATTTAGGGCTTTCCCTAATATATGTTATTGACTTAATAATGCTAAACTATATATAGAACTCCCTAATTCGAAAGTAGATTATCAAAAGCCATTTTAATCTAAGGCACTCCCTAAAATAACCACTTTAGTCATATTAAAGTGTACACATTTAGGGAGTGTATTTTTGTTTGACTCATGTAGACTGTTTTGAATACGGTATATGAATCATTTTTAGTAGTAATTTTATAAATGGGTATATATATAATAGAATAAGGTTAAAGGGTGATTGCTTGAACCGTAATCATCGATGAGGGGGGCTTTTATATTGTATATTCCTAAATATTATGAAATGAAAGATTATCAAAATGTAAAAGATTTTATAACGGCTAATAATTTTGCAACTATTGTCACTAATCATGAATCAACGCCTACTGCAACACATTTACCACTTAACATTGAGGAAAAGGAAAATAGTTTATATTTATCAGGTCATTTTGCAAAAGCTAATAAACAATGGCAAACAATAGACGGAAATGACAAAATATTAATTATTTTTTCAGGGGCGCATGGCTATATATCTTCAACGTGGTATGAAACTGAGGATGTTCCAACGTGGGACTATCAAAGTGTTCATGCATATGGTACAGGAGAGTTATTAAATGAAGCGCAATTGAAAAAAGAGTTAAGTATGTTACTAAATAGATATGAAAGTAATCATATAAATGGTGCGACGTGAGAAAACTTATCAGAAAAAACAAAGCAACAAGTAAATGGAATAATTGGATTTAAAGTAAAAGTAGATAAATTAGAAGCTGCATATAAATTAAGCCAAAATCGTAGTGAAAAGGAAAAGGAGAATATTATGAAACACCTTAAGCAAACTGGAGCGCCTTTAAATTCACAGTTAGCTGATGCAATCAAAGATCAACAGTGATTAAAAAACGATTGGACGAACGAAAGCGTATGTAGTTTTATAAATAAAAGAATAAATGTTGGATAACAATTTCAAAAGGTTTAAATAATAATCAATTTTTTGAAAAATGAAATTGATCGAGACGGGCAACAAAAAAGATTGAAATAACACAGTTTAAATTACTGGGCTATTCCAATCAAATAGCTTTAGTTTACATATAAGCTACTAACCAAATATTGCGTGCGAAAATGGTATCAAATATAAAATAAATAAAGTAAGACATACTGCAAAATAGATAATAAACGCACGCACTTCTTTTGTTTTAAAGAAAATAATCACCTCAATCATACTTAGTGAACTTTAATTTTAAAATAAGCTACAAGTCGCGTCAATATAGAGTTGAATTAAGAGTGAATAATTTTATTGAATAGTGTGCATTTATGTTTTATTGTTTGAATGTCATTTGCCTAAATAGTATGATATAGGCAATATAAAATTAAATTTCTAAAGGGGATGGCAATATGCAAGAAGTTAAATTATCTACATTAAAGGCAACATCGTTAAAAGAATTAGAGTCAAGCATTAATGCTTATTTACAAGATGATGATGTTGCTGGTTATAAATTATTGAACTCTACAGTGCGAGAAATTGAAGAACGTACTTTTTCAGCGAATGAACAAGAATTTCATGCAATTCTAACTTTTATAAAAGAACGTTAATATTTAGGGGACTGGGACATAAATCCCAGCAAAAAAGCACTCAGGTGATTTAATTCAATTCGTCTGAGTGCTTTTTGTATTCAATACTTCGTATCGCTGGCTCTTTTTCATAGGGGTTAGCTTCAGCCTGTAGTCTTCAGCTTGTCCTATTCCCTTAAGAGTCTCGCCCAAATACGTTGTATTCATATATCATTTTATATTAAAATGCTTTTAAAAAATAAGAGACTTACGTATTTTTTTAATAAACACTTTTTATTTTATCAAGATTAGCAACTAGGTATTTATGACCATAAATAATATATAAATCAAAGTGAGTCGTAAGTAGTATAATTTAGGTATTACTTCTTTAATATTAAATATAGTTTTGAATTTAAAGCAATCAAATGCAATCGATATATTTTATATTTGAATAGTCGAGTTGGATTTATAAAAATTGATTACTATATAGGTGAAAGGTGATGGAAATGATTATAAACCAATTAAATCAATCTATAGATTATATAGATAATAACTTAACAAATGAGTTGAACTTGTCTGATATCGCAAATTATATTGGTATGCCTGAACAACATTACAGAAATTTATTTATATTCTTATCTGAGATGAGTTTGTCAGAATATATCAAAAAGAGAAAATTATATTTTGCCAATAAAGATTTACTAAATAAGTATTCAGTTACAACAGTAGCTACAAAATATGGCTATTCCATTGATGGATTTACAAGAGCGTTTAAAGCTTGGAGTGGTTACTTACCATCGCAAGTTTATGAACATCAAATTTTAATATCATTTCCTAAACTTTCATTTTCTATTAATACCAAAGGAGGAATAAACATGAAAACAAGAATCGTAGAGCAACCTGAATTTAATATTGTCGGTGTTCAAAAACGAGTACCTATGCAATTTGAAGGAGTTAATGACGAAATTGTAGCATTGGCAAAAAGCATTACAAATTCACAAAAAGAAGAAATGCATCAATTACAAAATATAGAACCTAAAGAAATCGTAAACGTGTCATATGATGCTGATGAATCATTTACAAAAGAGCAAGGTGAATTGACACATATGATTGGTGTTCTAACTACTGAAAGTAACCCTAGTGAGCAATTAGAAATCTTAAACTTTAAAGCAAGTAAATGGGTTGTTTTTGAAAATGAAGGCGAGTATCCAAACGTTTTACAGGATACTTACGCTAAAATTTACTCTGAGTGGTTACCTAATTCAGAATATGAATTATCTGATTTGCCAATGTTTTCATTTACTAATTTTAAAGATAATGAACAAGACGTTGCTTACAGTGAGATTTGGGTAGCTATAAATAATTATTAGTCTAATTATTTAAATTTCCTAATTTGTAGTTTCGATAAGTAGTCTAATAGACAACTAAATCATAAAGAAAGGATAGCTGATCTCATAATATATGAGGTTAGCTATTTTTAATAACAATATTTTTATTATGTAAACCTAATTGAGATGAATTTAAATCATGACATTAATTTTATTTTTAAGTTCATATGAAAGCGTATTAGATTATGATTTCAAGATATAAACGTAATTATGTAAAGATTAAAAAATAAAATCAGTAGGAGAAAACACTTTCTAAACTTCTGTTTACATAAATTTGGAAAGGATGGATATAAAATTATTTAACATTATAGTAGACAAAAACTGCCGGCATTGAATATGCGGCAGTTAAATTTATTTATTCTTATTTTTAGTGACAATTGCTTGGATTACAAATACGATAAAACCAACTAAGAGGCCTAATAAAATAGCTACAACTGCTGATACCATTGGGGGTAATTGGAATTGAAACTGTAATACCATACCAATAATGATCGCTATAATAACTGCGATAATCGTTATCATGTTCTCTTTAAATATACTCAACTTGTTCACTCCTATTCATCAAGTATTATAGCATGAGTTATTTAAATAGATAAATAAAACAAAATAGATTTGATAGAACTTCTAATTTTTATATAATCTAATGATTATATTGAAAATGGGAAATTTTAGTATAAATAGTCCCTTTACAAGAAGATTATAATGGCTCGATTAATAGCTCAATAATTTTTTATTGTTTAGAAAGTATATTGGTTATGTTGACGCACGGCAATTTTTTCTATATGCTAATTTGGACAATTAAAAAGAAGTGGGTGCAACAGTGAAATCAAAAAAGAAAACGACATCTTTGATTGCAATAGTAATTGTATTGGGTGTATTAGCATTTCAATTTATTAATCATACGGGGCCATTTCAAGAAAATGGTAGTAGTGATACATCTTCAGGTCCTGATAATTCAGAAAAGGTTCATGTTGATCGTGTTGTAGATGGAGATACTTTAGTTGCTAAAAATAGTGATAATGAACAATTAAAGGTAAGGTTAATAGGTATGGATACACCAGAGACTGTTAAACCTAATACGCCTGTACAGCCTTATGGTAAAGAAGCCTCGGATTATTCTAAGAAACATTTAACGAATAAAGATGTGTATTTAGAATATGATAAAGAAAAAGAAGATCGTTACGGAAGAACATTAGCATATGTATGGCTAGATGATAAAACGATGTTCAATGAGGAATTGGTGAAAAAAGGATTAGCTAGAGAAAAATATTTTTCTCCAAATGGAAAGTATAGAGAAGTATTTAAACAAGCTGAAATACAGGCTAAAAATGACCAAGTAAACCTTTGGAGTAAGTAAACTTATTCTTAGTAGGTGACACGCTTTGGTATTACTTAGTAGAAAGATAAAGTATACAACAGACCTGACTGTCGACAAAGTCTCCGACTTTGTTGGCATTTTTTTGTGCACGCTTTCCGTGAGTACTGCCTTAGCCCGTTGTTTTCGGCTAGTGTTCTTTCCAAAGGAGTATCCTCAAATCACTGCCAATATTATACTAAAGAGATTATAATATATAAATTAACCAGTAGCGGTGTTTATTATATTGAAAAAAGCAATTGAAAAAAGAACTGATTTTGGTTTAAAAGTTCAATACTATTTTGAAAAACAACTATACAAATAAAAAATAAACAAACCTTAGATTATCACCTAAGGTTTGTTTTGTTAAATTAGCTAAAACGTGCAACTAATTTATCATATTGTTCTTTAGTTAAAACATCATTTTTTGAATTTAAAGTCTCTTTGATAATTTCTTGTAAAGAAGACTTTGAAGAAACAGTTTCCACGTAATTATTTCTAATTGCTGGGCCATCAATTAAATTAACACTACCATCTGTGAAGTAGACGAGACCAACATTTGGAATTTGTTGATTTAAACGTTCGTGAATTTTTGCTGCTAATGCTTGAGTGTTTTTAGAAGCTTGTTCATAAGGATCATAATTGTAGAAGTCATAAATGACAGAATTATTTTTAATTCGTTCTATAAATGTATAAGTTGTAGAACGTGATGAGTGAAATTGGCCATGAAATTGGTTGGCAATATATCTTCCTACAATTTGATGTACTGAATTCTCTTTATCAATTTCAGATTGTTCTGCTGAATCAGGCGTAAAGTGGTAAAAAGTTTTTTGCTTCCAATTTTTGACATTAATATTGAAGATTCCTTTTTCAGTAAAAACAATATAGTCAAAAGCTCTTGCGTATTCAAATAGAGGATGCTTAACAGCTAAATTACCAGTAGCAATAATATCGAAATACGCTATTACATCTTGTTCTTTTTGTTCATTTAAAATGACTGTTAAATCTTGTTTAGCTTTTCTGAGACCATGGTGATGCGTGTCATTATTTGAACCTATATCTAACATTTTGTTTTTCAAATTTGTATTTTCACGAGTAACTGTACTTATTTTAGTTACTAATTGATCCTTAGCATAAGTTTCAGTTTCTAGTTTATTTTGCATAACACGATGATCTATAAATACTATAATAATAAGTAGTACTATTATTACTAGTAATATAAGTGGTAAAAACATGAATATCATCCTAATCTTATTAAATTTTTTAACATAGCTCATTTTACGCTTTTATTTAATTTTGTACAAATGCTATTAATCAATTCATTATAGTTACTATAATTATATTCATAGTAATATATTATAACTAACCTGTACATAATATATATTTGTAAATTAATTCCTTTCGTATCTTTTGGGCACTTAAGTGGTATTTTTTTTAATAGATAACGGTTTAACTTATGGAGATTAATAGCTATAATAAATTATATGCAATATAAAATAAGGAAGATGGTGAAAAGCGATTTGAGTACGATAAAAGAATATCTCGAGCATATTACTCGAACAATTAAACATGAGGATATTATAGCTTTTGATAATCATCCTTTTGCATATAAAATTTTAGACGAACTTTCTAATTATGATATTAAAATATCTGTGATTAGTTACTCTACAGATATTATTAAATACGTATCTAGGTATACAACTTTCAATATTATTGTACCTAATGGCGTAGTTGATAGTGCTTTTCATATCATTGTGGGTTCTGATGTTGTACAAACTTTTTCAAAATACCGTATTCGATATTACTTTATCACTGTACCATATATATTTGATAATAATTTATACCAGACAATACCTGCAATTGCCGACATTCAAAGAACACTTAATACAAATGCTAATGATATTTTTCTGTTAAACAGGCCAGATATTTTAGACAGTCATTCTAACCATGATTATACCTTGGTAGGCAGTTTTTAAAATAATTTGTGTTTTATTTCACGATTTTGTATTTAATACATTGAAATATCTAAGGACAAACTATATAATATTAATTATTGGAAACGCTTACTTTTTGTCGGGAGGTGCACATTTGGAAAATGAAAAAAATAAATCGATAAAGAGAATTGTCGAAATTTTAAACACGAATGTACCAAATTTAATTAAATATAATGGTGAAGTGGCAAAACAACTGTTTTTACATGATGCATTTGATCTTGATAATAAAGTTGATATTAGTGTAGAGAGAAAGTTTCTAGGAGAAGTTTTAAAATATATTCCAAATGAATATCGAACGTTATTGCATGATAATTCACAAAGTACTTCTGATTATACAGCAGTAGATTTTTCAAAAATAACACATGCTAATATATATAATGGTGATACATTGATTATGACAGTGATTGTATACGATGTGAAAGATGAAGAGTGGATGTTTAGATGGAACCATAATATAAGGTTGCCAGAGAAAAATATTTACTTCCATTCTATTAAATGGGATGTTGATTATATTAAACCAGAAATCGTATTAATGTATGAACTATTAGATCCAATAGATTATCATCAACTACCAAATTATAGAAATGTAATAGATTCATTAAGTTATTATCAATTTGTAATCTTGAGATTAGTTGTTGGAGATGACCGTATTAACCAAGCACTTATTTCAGAGAAAAAAGCAATATAAAATCCTTCAAATCATTCGTCAGTCCTAATAGGAAGACAAAATGAATTTGAAGGATTTTTTGCTTGTTAAATAATGTGTGATACTATATTTTTAAGCATTTTCCATTGTAACAATATTCGTAAGTTGATTTCACAGCTTTATCGGCATCTGCTACATCAATACCGAACATAATTGAAATCTCAGAAGCACCTTGGTTCATCATTTTTAAATTAATTTTAGATTCTGCTAACGCATGTGTAATTGTGTTAGCTGTACCAACGATTCTGTGCATACCTTCACCAACAATCATTAGGATGGCTAAATCATGTTCTACACTTAACTCATCAACGTCACATTTATCACGAATATCATTAAGTACTTGTTCTTCTCTGTTATGAATTTCTTTTGAACGCATAATGATACTGATGCTATCAATACCCGAAGGCATATGGTCGAAAGAAATATTATAATCTTCTAACACACCTAGGATTTTACGAGTAAACCCTACTTGTCTATTCATTAAATATTTTTTGATATTTAATACAGTAAAGCCTTTGTCACAACTAATACCACTCACGATATTGCTAGAATTAATTTCTCTATCATGACGAATAAATGTCCCTGTATCATTTGGTCTATTTGTATTTTTTATAACGACAGGAATTCTATCTTTATGTAGCGGCTGTAAAGCTTCATCATGAAAGACGCCGAAACCTGCATAAGACAATTCCCTCATTTCTCTATAGGTAATTTCATCAATAACTTCAGGATTTTTGACAATGGTTGGATTTGCTCTGAAAATGCCTGAAACATCAGTGAAGTTTTCATATAAGTCTGCTCTGACACCTCTTGCAACAATAGCACCAGTGATGTCAGACCCACCACGAGGAAATGTTACGATATAGTTTTGTCTTGAAACACCAAAAAAACCTGGGACAATTAATTTTTCGTCATATGCTCTTAAGTTATATAACGCTTCATATGATTGATCTAAAATTTGTGCGTTTTGGGGCAAATCAGTTACTTGAATACCCGCTTCGCCAGGAGATACATAGCGCGTTGGTATGCCTTGGCTATTGTTATATTCTGCAATTAATTGTGCATTGAAATTTTCACCACATGAAAGTAAAGCATCTAATAAACGTGAAGGTTTATCTTTTAATGTAGCAATAAAATTTTCTAACGTTTGATCAATCATAGTTAATAAGTTATCACTCATATCTAATTCATAAATGATATCAGCATAACGCTGAATAATTTCTTCTTTTTTAGAAATATAATCTAAATCATCAATGACTTTCTCATATAGACGAATAAGTAAATCTGTTGTTTTAACATCTTCTTTATGTCGCTTACCTGGTGCGGAAACAATGATGATTTTCCGATCTTCATCGGAATTAACGATATTTAATACTTTTTTAATTTGATCTGCAGTAGATACAGAACTTCCTCCAAACTTGGCAACTTTCATGGGACATACAACCTTTCTAAAAAATCAGAAAATTTTGTTTAGTTTTTATCACGAGAGTGATAGGATAGATATAGAATCTAAATTTTCACCTTTACAAAAATAATGAATGAATTTATACTATACCATATTCAAGTATTTTTCAACTGTACAACTGTATTTTTTAGAAGAACAATCGGAGGAATGAAATTATGAAGGAATTAAATGTAGCCTTACTAGGTTTAGGAACTGTAGGTTCTGGTGTAGTAAAAATTATTGAAGAAAATAGAGAACAAATAAAAGAAACAATGAATAAAAACATTAATATTCGACACATATTGGTTCGAGATAAATCAAGACAACGTCCAATCAATGTGTCGAATTATAATTTAACTGAAGACATTGATGAAATATTAAACGATGATTCAATTGATATTGTAGTAGAAGTTATGGGTGGTATTGAGCCAACAGTGGATTGGTTGAAGCGCGCATTAAGTCAAAAGAAACATGTAGTGACTGCAAATAAGGATTTATTAGCAGTGCATCTAAATGTATTAGAAGATTTGGCACAAGAAAATGATGTAGCTTTAAAATATGAGGCTAGTGTTGCAGGCGGTATCCCAATTGTAAACGCAATTAACAATGGATTAAATGCTAATAACATTAGTAAATTTATGGGTATATTAAATGGAACTTCTAATTTTATTTTAAGTAAAATGACAAAAGAACAAACGTCATTCGAGGATGCTTTGGATGAAGCGAAAAGATTAGGCTTTGCAGAAGCAGATCCAACTGATGATGTTGAAGGCATCGACGCTGCTAGAAAAGTTGTCATTACTTCATATTTATCATTTAACCAAGTTATTAATTTAGACGATGTGGTAAGACATGGAATTAGTGATGTTGAGCCCTCAGACATTAAAGTTGCCGATGATTTAGGTTATAAGATTAAGTTGATTGGTAAAGGTACATATGAGCATGGCCAAGTACAAGCTTCTGTCTCACCTACACTTATCAACAAAGCTCATCAATTAGCTGCTGTTGAAGATGAGTTTAATGCAATTTATGTCATCGGTGATGCAGTGGGCGAAACAATGTTTTACGGAAAAGGCGCTGGTAGTCTTGCTACTGGTAGCGCAGTTGTAAGTGATCTATTAAATGTAACATTAAATTTCGATACGAACTTACACACTTTACCACCACATTTTGAATTAAAAACTGAAAAAACAAAAGCGATTATGGACGATGGAGATACGGTATCAATTAAAGAAAAAGAAAGTTACTACGTTGTAGTGCAAACAGACGGTGAAGATGTCAATAAAGTTGAAACTTTACTTAAGGGTGCATTACCTTTCCATAAATCATTAGCAGTAACTGAACGTGACGCTCATACAGTAGGTGTTGCAGTAATCGGAATCGATGAAAATCCAGAAGCGTCAATTACAGAGTCAGGTTATATCGTTAAGAAAATTTATCCAGTAGAAGGGGTTTAATTAATATGAAGAATTGGAAAGGTTTAGTAGAAGAGTTTAAAAATTATTTACCAGTAACTGAAAAAACACCATCTTTATCATTAAATGAAGGACATACACCACTAATTTACTGTGAAAATATGTCTAAAATGTTAGGGATTGAATTACACGTAAAATATGAAGGTGCCAATCCGACAGGTTCATTCAAAGATAGAGGAATGGTCATGGCAATGGCTAAAGCGAAAGAAGAAGGCAAGAAAATTGTAATTTGTGCTTCTACTGGAAATACATCAGCTTCGGCAGCTGCATATGCTGCACGTGCTGGATTAAAAGCCATTGTAGTGATTCCAGAAGGTAAAATCGCGTTGGGTAAATTGTCACAAGCTGTGATGTACGGAGCAGAAATTGTTTCAATTGAAGGTAATTTTGATGAAGCTTTAGAAATTGTTCAAGAAATTGCTAAAAATGGAGAAATTGCTCTAGTTAATTCAGTAAACCCTTATCGCATTGAAGGACAAAAAACAGGTGCTTTCGAGGTCATCCAACAATTAGATGGTGTTGCGCCTGATATTTTATCCATCCCAGTTGGTAATGCTGGAAATATTTCTGCATATTGGAAAGGCTTTAAAGATTACCATGAAGCAAATGATACGCAATTACCACAAATGTTTGGTTTTCAAGCTGAAGGTGCTTCACCAATCGTTCAAAATAAAGTAGTGAAAAATCCCGACACAGTTGCAACAGCAATCAGAATTGGAAATCCTGCAAGTTGGGACAAAGCAACTGCCGCACTTGAGGAGTCTAATGGCCAAATAGATAGTGTTACTGACGAAGAAATATTAGAGGCCTATCAATTGATGGCGCGCAACGAAGGTGTATTCAGTGAACCAGCTAGTAATGCATCAATTGCCGGACTGATTAAGTTACATCGAGCAGGCAAATTACCTCAAGGTAAAAAAGTAGTTTCTGTATTAACCGGTAATGGTTTGAAAGATCCAGATACTGCAATTTCCTTGTTGGATAATCCGATTAAACCATTGCCAAATGATAGAGAAAGTATTTTAGAATATATCAAAGGGGCACTTTAGCATGAGCGAAAGGTTACATTTGAAAATCCCGGCATCTACTGCAAATTTAGGTGTCGGATTTGATTCAATTGGTATGGCTTTAAATAAATTTTTATATTTAGATGTGAAAATAAGTGATGAAGCTCATTGGTCGTTTAACCATATTGGTCCTAATGTAGAAGGTTTACCAACAGATAGTAGTCATTATATTTACCAAATTGCACAAAAAGTTGCGCATAAGTATAACGTGGTTTTACCTCCTTTAGCAGTAGAAATGAGAAGTGAAATCCCGTTGGCTAGAGGATTAGGTTCTTCGGCATCTGCTTTAGTAGGTGCCTTATACATAGCAAACTATTTTGGTGACATTGAGTTGTCGAAATATGAATTATTGCAACTCGCTACCGAATTTGAAGGTCATCCAGATAATGTTGCACCGACGATTTACGGTGGTTTAGTCTTAGGTTATTACAATCCAGAAACCAAGGTAACTGATGTTTCTTATATTGATACACCTAAAGTAGATATCATTATCACAGTGCCATCTTATGAATTAAGAACGATTGATTCAAGAAATGCTTTACCTGATACCTTTTCACATAAAAAGGCTGTTCAAAATAGTGCAATTAGTAACACGATGATTAGTGCACTTATTCAACATAATTACGTATTAGCTGGAAAAATGATGGAGCAAGATGGTTTTCATGAACCATACAGACAAGATTTAATTCCTGAATTCCAGACAATTAAAGGTCTAGCAAAACAATATTTAGCGTACGCTACAGTGATTAGTGGTGCTGGTCCAACTGTACTAACTATGATAGGTCCTGAACGTAGTGGTGAATTGGTTAGAGAATTAAAAAGAACATTTGAAAATTGTCGTTCAGAGTTGGTGACGATTAATGAGACGGGTGTTGAACTCAAAGTGTTGTACCAACGTCAATAATTTGTTGTAATATATAGTGAAGACGTTGAAGGGAGACAAGCAACATGAGTGAATATAAAATGATAGTAATGGATATGGATGATACATTGATGAACCATGAGAATCAGATGAGTCCTGAAACAGAAAGTTATTTAATTGACATACAAAATAAAGGATACAAAGTTGTATTAGCATCAGGACGTCCTACAGAAGGTATGTTACCTACTGCTAAAACTTTACAATTAGATCAATTTCAAAGTTATGTGATTAGCTATAATGGTGGGAAAACCGTGAATGTTAATACAGAAGTGGTGGAAGTAAGCCGTACTGTTTCTAAAGAAAATTTTGATTTTATAGTCGACTATTGTCGGAAAAATGGATTATTCGTATTAACTTATCAAGATGGATTTATTGTTTACGAAGGTGAACATGAATATATGAATATTGAATCTGAATTAACTGGATTGCCTATGAAACGCGTAGATGACTTAAAGGGCTTTATTCAAGAGGATGTGCCTAAAGTCATGGGTGTCGATTATGTACCTACGATTACAGGTCTTAATAAAGATTTGGCCGGCCATTTTAATGAAGAAATTGATGTTACGACAAGTAAACCATATTTCTTAGAATTTATGGCTAACGGCGTATCAAAAGGAAATGCCGTTACGGAATTATGTAAAAAAGTACAAATTGACCTATCAGAAGTGATTGCTTTTGGCGACAGTTCCAATGATATCTCTATGTTAAAAGTTGTTGGACACGCTGTAGCAATGGGAAATGCTAATGATGATGTGAAAAAAGTTGCTGATGAGATAACTTTAAGTAACAGTGATAACGGTATTCCACATGCTTTAAAAACTTTATTAAATTAAAAATAGAGCCTGAGACATTTAGTTATGTGTCTCGGGCTCTATTTTTAATGATAATGGTTGTTTTTTAACATTGAAAAGTAGTTTATAGCAAGTTTTAGAATGAATGAACTACTTTTGTACATAAGAACTGACATTGATTTAATGAATATGAAATCTCAGTGTGGCATCCTACTTAATATGTTTAAATCAGAGTAATTTGTGATTTTATAAAAGTTGCAGTAGTAAGATTCCTAATGTACTAAGTTTTCAACGTATGGTGTATATTACTTTGCAGTGTGCGTCCATTCATTTTTGCCACGATGTCGCTTGACGTGTGCATATACATGGTCTGCCGCATAGTCTAAGTTAGTATAAACAGTTATTGCAAATGCAGACTGGTTTTCCTCAAAGTCTTCTTGCAAGAATAAGTCTTTCAAATGTTCAAAAAGACTTTCCATTTGTGAATGGTCTAAACTACTATACTCTCTTAATGTACGTTTGATTAAGCGTTGATGCTTATCTTCAAGTGATTGCACAACTATAACGAAGCGTTCTTCAGTTTCTAAAATATCGTCAAATAAATTCGTTTGCCCAATCATATTTTCCACCTCTAAGTTACGTCATTGTTATTAATTATTATACTATACTTCTATATAACTGAAAATAACTGAGGCTTATGTATTTGGAAAGAATTAATAAAAATATTTACGTATTATACTGACAAATCTATGTATTTTAAATAAAATACTATATAACAACAAAACAGGAATACGAAATCAATGTTTAAATTGCTTTCGTATTCCTGTTTTCGTAACTTTGCTATTTTCTTAATTGCTAGTGTGTTCATTATACTAAAGCGTGTATACGCCTCTTTAATATGATATAACTAGTTTAAGTCGTGACGTTTTAAGTCAATTTTTTCAAGTTTTACAATTTTAGTTTTTCTAATAAATTTATGTACTAAGTATATTAGAACTAAAATGACCATAGGTATTATGTTTCTAAATAGTGCGCCAATATCTCCTGATAATGCTGCACCGAACGAATTACCTCCAAATAGGAACAGTAAAGCGATGATTACAATAATAGGACCTAAAGGATAAAACGGTGCTTTATACGGTAGCACATCTTTAGGATCTTTGTTTTGCTTTTTAATTGCTAAACGAAGTCTAATTTGGGCTAGAATACTAGCTGCCCAAATAACAATAACTAAAGAACCGATGATATTAAGTAATGTAAACACAATATCTGATTTGAATTGCGCCAATATAATTACTGCTAATACAATAATGAATGTTGTGAATAGTGCAACCAAAGGTAGTTTTGTTGTTTTGTTTAATTTCGCTAAGAATCTTGGTGCTTGTTTGTCTTCGGCCATTGAGTACAACATGCGACTAGTGGTATAAATACCAGAGTTAGCTGCTGATAATAACGAAGTTAAGATAACTGCGTTAATCACTGATGCTGCAAAAGCAATTCCCACACGATCAAACACAATTGTAAATGGACTTTGAGATACAGATTCGCTTTCGTTTAGTAACAAAGGATCAGTATAAGGTATGATTGCAGAAATAACTGCAATAGATAAAACATAGAATAATAATATTCTCCAAAACACTTGTTTTATTGCTTTTGGCATTGAACGATCAGGATTAGATGATTCACCTGCAGTAACTGCAACTACCTCTGTACCACCAACCGAAAATCCTGCAACGAGTAGTACGCCTAAGAAACCTGAAAAACCACCAACAAATGGTGCTTCTCCCACAGTATAATTTGAAAGGCCATATGTTTTACCACCTAAAATACCAAAGATAGTAAGAACACCAATGGCGATAAAGACAATAATTGTAATTACTTTAATTAATGATAACCAAAATTCAGTTTCACCAAATGCTTTGACTGAAAATATATTTAATAAGAAAAGTAAACATAAAAAGATAATACTCCAGGTTACAGGACTGAAAAATTGAAACGTATCCCAATAATTAAGTACACTTGCAGAAATAATGATATCTACACTTGTAACGAGTAACCATATTGCCCAATAGAGCCATCCCATCGTGAATCCTAATGACTTATCTACAAAGCGGGTAGAGTAAGAACTAAAAGATCCTGAAACAGGGTAAAATGTGGCTAGTTCCCCAATAGAGGACATTAAGAAATACAACATGACCCCAATAATTAAATAAGCTAATATAGCACCACCAGGACCAGCTTGAGAAATTACATTACCTGTAGCAACAAAAAGTCCGGTTCCAATGGCACCCCCAATTGCTATCATTGAAATATGTCGAGAATTTAGACCACGATTCATATTATTTTGTGCCATAATAAGTCTCCTAATAGTAATTTAAAATATATATACACTCCATTTTAATGCTTTTGATAGACACAAGCAATGCTTTTTATCATCTAAAAGTCACAAAATGTTTAAATATTGCGAAAATAGTCTAATTAATTAATGTTAGATATGTTGCTTTAAAAACTACTTTACATTAAAATAAGTACTAGGTAATAATTATTATTATTTAGATAGAGAATGAGGGGGAAATGTGATGAGCAACAATAAAAAATTAACTAGCCTATTTGGTGCACCAGTTTCTGATAGAGAAAATAGTATGACTGCTGGACCAAGAGGCCCACTAGTAATGCAAGATTGGTATTTTTTAGAACAAATGGCTCACTTTGACAGAGAGGTGATTCCAGAACGACGTATGCATGCAAAAGGATCAGGCGCATTTGGTACCTTTACAGTTACTAATGATATTACGCAATATACTTCAGCAAGCATTTTCTCTGAAGTTGGTAAACAGACTGAAATGTTTGCGCGTTTTTCAACAGTAGCCGGTGAACGTGGTGCAGCAGATGCAGAACGTGATATTCGTGGATTCGCTTTGAAATTCTATACAGATGAGGGAAACTGGGATTTAGTTGGTAACAATACACCAGTATTCTTCTTCAGAGATCCTAAATTATTCGCCAGTTTAAATCACGCCGTTAAACGTGACCCAAGAACAAACATGCGTAGTGCTCAAAATAATTGGGATTTTTGGACATCATTACCAGAAGCATTACATCAGGTTACAATCTTGATGTCTGACCGTGGTATTCCAAAAGGTTATAGAAATATGCATGGTTTTGGTTCTCATACTTATTCAATGTACAACGACAAAGGCGAACGCGTTTGGGTGAAGTTCCATCATAGAACACAACAAGGTATTGAAAACTTACAACCTGACGAAGCAGCGAAAATTATTGCTGACGATAGAGAATCATCACAACGTGATTTATTCGAAGCAATTGAAAATAAAGATTATCCGAAATGGAAGATGTACATCCAAGTAATGACGGAAGAACAAGCGAGAAATCATAAAGATAACCCATTTGATTTAACTAAAGTATGGTATAAAGGAGATTATCCATTAATAGAAGTAGGAGAATGGGAGCTTAACCGTAATCCAGATAACTATTTCCAAGATGTAGAACAAGCTGCTTTTGCACCTACAAATATTGTACCTGGTTTAGATTTTTCACCAGATAAAATGTTGCAAGGTCGTTTATTCTCATATGGTGATGCTCAACGTTATAGATTAGGTGTAAATCATTGGCAAATACCAGTAAACCAACCAAAAGGTGTAGGCGTAGAAAACATCTGTCCATTTAGTAGAGATGGTCAAATGAGAATTTTGGATAATAATCAAGGTGGAGGCACTCATTATTATCCAAATAGCGATGGTTCATTTGAGGATCAACCTGAATTCAAAAAACCTGGCTTAAAAGTTGAAGGCGAAGCTTATGAATATGACTTCAGACAAGATGACGACAACTACTTTGAACAACCAGGACGCTTATTTAGATTGCAATCTAAAGAACAACAAGAACGCATTTTTGAAAATACTGCAAACGAGATGCAGGGTACTACATTAGAAGTACAACACCGTCACATCCGTCACTGTTATAAAGCTGATAGTGAATATGGTAAAGGTGTAGCGAAAGCTTTAGGTATTGATATAAATGATGTTGATTTAGAAATTAAAGATTAATAATGTAGAAAAACAATGAGGTACGAATACTTTTAAAATAAGTGTTCCCAATCCTTTTGAAAATGATGATTAGTTTAGAAGTATTTACTTACATGTGGAAAAGAGGCTCGTGATGGGTCTCTTCAGAACATAGACAAAACAAACCTTAGGTGAACCATGAACTGGCCCTAGATAGTGGAAATGAAATAAAAACACTTTCGTTGAATTCATTTAAAATGAATCATATGGAGGTGTTTTTTTCTATAAAAATAAATAATGCCAACCACAATTATAAAAATGTAGCTGGCAATGATAAGTCATCCTAATTTAATAAAGATAACTCTAGTGTTATAAGCTAAATATCATTACAACATACTGTTGTATTTAAATTGTCGTATTTAAAAGATAATTTTAGCAGAGAAATTATTTTGTTTCACGATGTAACGTATATTTATTTAATCTAGGGCAGAATTTTTTTAATTCAATACGCTCAGGATTATTACGTTTATTTTTTGTAGAAATATAGTTACGATCGCCACATTCTGTACATGCTAATGTAATATTTACACGCAAAGTTAACACCTCTTTCTTAACAGGAATGATTACGTTTTAAAATTTTAGCATATAAATAAAATAATTTCAAATACTTTTAAGTTGAAATATAAAGTGAGTATGTTATTATTTAAAACGTAATGATTACGATTTATAAGGAGAGATAGAACAATGGCAAAGAAATCAAAAATAGCTAAAGAACAAAAAAGAGAACAATTAGTTGCATCATATTATGAGTTACGTAAAGAATTGAAAGCTAAAGGTGATTATGAGGCTTTAAGAAAATTACCAAGAGATTCATCACCTACAAGATTAACGCGTCGTTGCAAAGTTACAGGGAGACCAAGAGGTGTATATCGTAAGTTTGGAATGTCACGTATTGCATTACGTGAACATGCACATAAAGGGCAAATACCAGGCGTTAAAAAAGCAAGTTGGTAATTTACGACCTAAGTCCATTTACATTTAGTTTAAAACAATGTATATTATCTATTGGTAAAGATAAAGAAAAAGTTATTGTTCGGGAATTTTGGTAAATATAACTATTATTCTCTATATAATTATAGAATACATCATGAAAATCTTACCATTAAATAAATGTTTTATTAAAAATGTTAGGGGTTTGTTAACAATGAAAATTTTTGATTATGAAGATATCCAACTAATACCGAATAAATGTATTGTAAATAGTCGTTCTGAATGTGACACGATGGTTCAATTTGGTCCAAAAAGTTTTAAATTACCAGTCGTTCCAGCAAATATGCAAACAGTAATGAATGAAGAATTAGCTGAATGGTTTGCTGAAAATGATTATTTCTATATAATGCACAGATTTGATGAAGCGGCACGTGTCCCATTTACTAAGAGAATGCATGAAAAAGGTTTGATTGCATCAATTTCTGTAGGTGTTAAAGAACGTGAATTTGATTTTGTAGAGCAATTAGCTAATGAAAAAGTAATTCCAGATTATATTACAATTGATATTGCACATGGTCATTCAGATTCTGTAATCAATATGATTAAACATATTAAACAACATATTCCTGAAGTATTTGTAATTGCAGGTAATGTTGGTACTCCAGAAGGTGTACGCGAATTAGAAAACGCTGGTGCAGACGCTACCAAAGTTGGTATTGGACCAGGAAGAGTTTGTATAACTAAGATTAAAACAGGATTTGGTACAGGCGGCTGGCAATTATCAGCATTAAATCACTGCAGTAAAGCGGCAAGAAAACCAATTATTGCTGATGGTGGTATTAGAACACACGGTGATATTGCTAAATCTATACGTTTTGGTGCATCTATGGTAATGGTTGGGTCATTATTTGCTGCACATGAAGAGTCACCTGGTGAAACGGTGGAATTAGATGGTAAATTATATAAAGAATA
The DNA here is from genome assembly GCF_003697915.1 of Staphylococcus pseudoxylosus. Lineage (GTDB taxonomy): Bacteria > Bacillota > Bacilli > Staphylococcales > Staphylococcaceae > Staphylococcus > Staphylococcus pseudoxylosus. Next base: position 46,892 of record NZ_RCVN01000015.1, on the reverse strand, counting down.
TTTCGGTAGCGCCTCTGAATTCCAAAAAGGTGAACATAAAAATGTAGAAGGTAAGAAGATGTTTGTTGAACACAAAGGTTCATTATCTAATACATTGATTGAAATGCAACAAGACTTGCAAAGTTCAATTTCATATGCGGGTGGCACTGACCTTAAATCATTAAGAAAAGTAGATTATGTAATTGTGAGAAACTCAATTTTTAACGGTGATAGAGACTAATATATTAGTGGGTGTAAAAAATTAGAAAATTATTCTTGTATGTACTTACTTTCTTAGTAGTTATTCTTGTCTTACCAATCAAAGAAACAGAACCAATGATTACAGTACAACAACAATTAAAGGATAAAGTTGCCGCTTGGTCTTCGTCAAAAACAACTAATGAAGATGCGTTGAAAGTACCCAGTAAACAAGAATTTGCAGTTAATAATATTCAAATGAATATGACTAAAGGCGCTGTAGAAGAAAAGCTAGGGAGTTCCCAACGTGTCACATCAAATGAATATGGTACAAATTGGCACACGTATTATTCGGATGGTTATAGAGGATTTGTGATGGTTAGTTATATAGATGATAAAGTAAATGCGCTATATAGTAACCAAAACGTTATATCATCTAAATCAAAAATTAAATATGGTACTCCTAAAGATAAGGTAAGGGACCGTTTAGGTAAACCTATTACTGATAAGCAAAAAGGTCATGTGAAATTTGATGTTCAAGATGATGAATTTGATAATTTTCATAAAGACAAAATATATACAACGACTTTTTATGATAAACATGAGAGCAATAACTTAACAGCACTATTACAAGTTAGTGAAAAAATGGAAAATCGATTACAACAACAATATGGCGCACCATCTGAGGGATTAGCTCAAAGCTTTGAATTGCAAAACTTTGATTTAGTTAATTCAGAACGAGTGCAGCATGAGTTAGAGCCACTTAAATATTCTCCTAGTATTTCTGAGACAGCTAGAAAACACAGTAAAGATATGGCTGAACATAATTATTTTGATCATAATAATTTATCAGGCGATACTCCATTTGATCGTATGGAAGCTGACGGGCACGATTTTAATGCAGCAGGTGAAAATTTGGCGTATGGTCAAACAAGTAGTATTTATGCTCACCAGGGCCTAATGAATTCATTAGGACACAGAAAGAATATTCTTAAGAAAGAATTTAATACACTTGGTGTAGGTGTTGACTTTAATAAAGATCGTCAGCCTTATTGGACAGAAAATTATACTGGATAATGTTTAAGGTTTGTTGTGATAGGGTATCTGTTATCATGTGAGGATGAAAAGTTATGACAACAAACAAAAAAGACAAAACAGAAGATATACTTGAAAAAGTAAAAGACGTTTTAGAGAAAAAAGATGAAAAAAGAGAGGGTGCGCGATGAGCGCATCCTCTTTTTTTGAGAGTGTTAGCATTAGAGTCGAAATATCAATTACATTTCTCTAAATAATCCAACCACTTTTCCTAATACGGTTACATTATCAAGATAAATTGGTCCCATTGTGCTATTTTCCGGTTGCAAACGATAACGCGTTTTTTCTTTATAGAAACGTTTAACAGTCGCTTCATTCTCTTCTGTCATCGCAACGATAATATCGCCGTTCTCTGCAATAGTTTGACTTCTTACGATAACTTTATCTCCATCAAGAATACCAGCTTCAATCATACTGTCACCAACAACGTTTAAGATGAATATATCGCTATTATGGGTTGAAGTGAAATGTTCTGGTAATGGAAAGTATTCTTCAACATTTTCAACCGCAGAAATAGGTACACCTGCAGTTACTTTCCCTATAACAGGAACGTGGATTGTTTCTTCCATATTAATTGATTCACCTAATTGTTCTGATACAATTTCAATGGCACGAGGTTTAGTTGGGTCTCTTCTAATGTAACCCTTTTCCTCTAATCTAGATAAATGGCCATGAACTGTCGAACTAGAGGCTAATCCAACAGCTTCTCCAATTTCTCTAACACTTGGTGGATACCCTTTGGATTGGACGGTTTGCTTGATATATTCAAAAATTTCATTTTGTCGTTTAGTTAACTCTCTCATAATAGGCACTCCCTAATTTAATTTAACTTAATTATAGCATGCTTATAGCGTTTTTACAAACGTTTGTTCGTTTGGCTGTTGACATAGAACAGATGTTCTGATAAAGTAACTATACAAACAAACGTTCTAGGAGTGGTTATGAATGATGAAGAACTATAAATCGCAAATAAAGTCTTATATTATAGTGTTGATAGTGACAATGGTGCTTTGCGCCTTATTTATATTAAGTGCTCACAATAATGCGAATTCAGAACAGACGTACGAAATGACTGACCATCAAATGACAAGCCAATCAGTAAATGGCGAACAGAGTAATGATGAAACTAAACTACAAAGCGAACAAACTTCACAGCAAGTGATGGCAGCTGTTCACTAATAGTTTTTAGTGGTGTAAATTTTAGTGAAGAGAAATGTTAATATAATGGTGTTTTTGTGAGCGAAACAATTTAGTTTCGTTCATTTTTTTGTTATATTTTTTTATATAAATAATATCGGAGGTTTATTATGGCTGATAAAGACGGTGTAGATTTACAACGCATAAATGAATTGGCAAAAAAGAAAAAAGAAAAAGGCTTGACTGAAAAAGAAGCTAAAGAACAATCTAAATTGAGAAAAGCTTACTTAGATTCATTTAGAGAAAAATTTAAGCAGCAAATTGAAAGTACAAGAGTCATAGATCCTGAAGGAAACGATGTAACGCCTGATAAAGTGAAAAATATATTAGATTCTAAAAATAAAGAAGATAAAAACTAAATCAATTTTTTGTTAAATAGATACCAAATAAGGTATAATAAGATAGAAACTTGCTAGAAGAAAGGAAGTCATTTAGATGAATAAAGAAAAAGATCAATTAGCGGTAGATACGATTAGAGCGTTAAGTATCGATGCAGTTGAACAAGCAAATTCAGGACACCCTGGATTACCAATGGGCGCTGCTCCTATGGCATACACATTATGGACACGTCACTTGAATTTTAATCCCCAATCAAAAGATTTCTTTGACAGAGATCGTTTTGTATTATCAGCTGGACATGGTTCTGCGTTATTATATAGCTTATTACATGTTTCAGGTAGTTTAGAATTAGAAGAATTAAAAGAATTTAGACAATGGGGTTCTAAAACACCAGGACATCCTGAGTTCAAACACACTGATGGTGTAGAAGTTACAACTGGTCCACTTGGACAAGGTTTTGCTATGTCTGTTGGTATGGCTATGGCCGAAAAACATTTAGCAGGTAAATTTAATAAAGAAGATGCTAAAGTTGTTGACCATTACACATATGTACTTGCTTCAGATGGTGACTTAATGGAAGGTATTTCTCACGAAGCAGCTTCATTAGCAGGGCATAACCAATTAGATAAATTGATTGTTTTATATGATTCAAATGATATCTCATTAGATGGAGATTTAAATAAAGCCTTTTCTGAAGATGTTAAGGGTCGTTTTGAAGCCTATGGTTGGAAACACATTTTAGTTGAAGAAGGTAATGATTTAGACGCAATTGATAAAGCGATTGAAGAAGCTAAATCTCAAGATGTACCAACAATTATTGAAATTAAAACAATTATTGGTTATGGTGCGCCTAATAAACAAGCTTCACATGGTGTTCACGGTGCGCCTCTTGGTGAAGATGAAAGAAAATTAGCGCTTGAAAACTACGGTTTAGACCCTGAAAAACGTTTCAATGTTCCAGAAGAAGTTTATGAAATTTTCCAACAAAGTATGTTGAAACGTGCTAACGAAAAAGAAGAAGCATGGAATAAACTTGTTGAAGAATATAGTAATAAATATCCTGAATTAGCTGAAGAATTTAAATTGGCTATCAGTGGTAAATTACCAGAAAACTATAGAGATGAGTTACCACACTTTGAAGCTGGGCATAGTGGTGCTTCACGTGCTGACTCTGGTGAAGTAATTCAAACTTTAAGTAAAACGGTACCTTCATTCTTTGGTGGTTCAGCCGACTTAGCTGGTTCAAATAAATCAAATGTCAAAGATGCGACAGATTTTGATAAAGATACACCAGAAGGTAAAAATATTTGGTTTGGTGTTCGTGAATTTGCAATGGGCGCTGCAGTAAATGGTATGGCTGCACATGGTGGTTTACACCCATACGGCGCAACTTTCTTCGTATTCAGTGACTACCTAAAACCAGCATTACGCCTTTCATCTATCATGGGATTAAACTCAACGTTTATCTTTACACATGATTCAATTGCAGTTGGGGAAGATGGTCCTACACATGAACCAATTGAACAATTAGCTGGTTTACGTGCTATTCCAAACATGAATGTTATTCGTCCAGCGGATGGTAACGAAACTCGTGTAGCTTGGGAAGTAGCATTAGAATCTGAAAATACACCGACATCACTTGTATTAACGCGTCAAAACCTTACTACGATGGATTTACCGAAAGAAACTGTAGAAGAGGGCGTACGTAAAGGTGCGTATGTCGTATTCGAATCAGACAAAGAGCCAGAATTCTTATTATTAGCTACTGGTTCTGAAGTTAACTTAGCAATTGAAGCGGCTAAAGATTTAGAAGCACAAGGTAAAGGCGTACGTGTTGTTTCTATGCCAAACTGGAATGCGTTCGATCAACAAACTGCTGAATATAAAGAATCAGTAATGCCATCATCAATCACTAAACGTGTAGCAATTGAAATGGCTTCACCACTTGGTTGGCATAAATATGTGGGTACTGAAGGTAAAGTGATCGGTATCGACGGTTTCGGTGCAAGTGCGCCTGGAGACTTAGTTGTTGAAAAATATGGCTTCACAAAAGAAAATGTATTGAATCAAATTCAAACATTTTAATTTATGTAACTAAGCTTAATTTGTTGGTATGAGAGCCTAGGTTCTCATACCAATTTTTATTTTTAGAAATAAAAATATACTTATATTTACAAAGTTAATTTTTAATTGGTATAATACATAAGTCGAAACGCTATATTAATTGAGTTGCTCTTGAAAAGGGGCACTAATTTTAGTAAAATTCATTAGGATAGGAAAGTGGGTGAAACAATGGCAACTTGGTTAGCAATATTATTAATCGTGTTAGCACTAATTCTAGGATTAGTCGGTGGATTTTTCCTTGCAAGAAAATATATGATGGATTATCTTAAAAAGAACCCACCAATTAATGAAGAAATGCTACGTATGATGATGATGCAAATGGGTCAAAAACCATCTCAAAAGAAAATTAATCAAATGATGACGATGATGAATAAAAATCAAGAAGACGCTATGAAGAAGAAGAAATAGCGCATGAATAAAGGGCTGACAGCTACTTACATTGAGTAGTTGTTAGCCCTTATTTTTATGGGATTATGAATTTATAATAAAAGGCAAAACTATAACGCATAGGATTAAAAAGACTACGAGTTTGACTAATTAAATGGTAATTTAGTAGTAGTGAAGACGACTAGGAAGTCATACGTTGCAGATAAGAATAGATAATATTTCTTTGAATCTCAAATGATGCCTTTAATATTTCGTGATATAATATTTATAATTAATATTAATTATAAAATATTAGGTAACCTCTTCTTAGTGCAATCTTTAACGCAAGAGGCAAACTTTTAACAAAAGTTGTCGAAAAGGGTTGTGTTAATAGTTGTAGAAAATTGGTACTATAGTAGACTCACTTAAGTGAATTAATTGTAGTACTATGTTTAACCTCGATAGTACGTAAATAGGTATATTAGCAGTTGATATTATCGGTAAGATAAAGGGAGTTATTATGTTGCAGTTAGATAATTTTTTATTAGGATTAAGTTGCTTTATTGCAGTATTTTTAGGTTCTTTTGTAGCTAATAAAATGAATGTCCAAATTAGTATTAAAATGGTTTTAGTTTCAATAATCAGTTTAATGCTATTTTTATGTATATATGGAATATCTTATTTCCTGTTTCTAAAATAAATTGCTCGATTTTTATTATTTGATTACACAAATTTTCGACAGCAAATGGATAAAATATCATGGCTCTGTTTGTAAGTTATATATTTACTTGGTGTTTGAGTTTTTAAATAGCTTTGTACTTAAAATTGAGTGAGCTTATATACATGAATTTTTAAATTGATTTTAAGTAAGTAATATAAATATTATCAGTTAAATATTCTTATATATAGAAAAGTAAATAATAAAATGAAGTTTTGATGATTTTGTGAATGAAAGTATTGGTATTAAGTTTATATAATATTATAGCTGTATTAATTTATTGAAATATTCAGAAAATAATTGATTCTAAAATGTGGTTTGTTATAATGTATATATAAGGGAGGTATCGATAAGTGAAGGATGCTTATGACATGGAAGATAAAGAAGTACTTGATCGACTAGCAAATATGCATATTAACTTTCCGACCGATGAGGCATTTAAGAAATATCATAATGCGATGCAAATTCATGATATGAATTATCTTAGATACACTTTAAATGATGCATTATCGGCATGTAACCAGACACATGCTTTTTAAATAAAGGTACGATAAGATGAGCTTTTAAAAAGGCTTATCTTATCGTATTTTTATTTGTGTTTATCTATCGATATTCGATTAATCTACAATTATTTTCTTAGTAATTTTAAAAATACTAAGATATAATATATGTGCTATTGGTTAATAGTAAACAAAAATGAACGTACAAATACTGATTATTATTTATTTAAATGATATACTAACCAAAGTGAATATCATCTTGTAGAAACTTAAAGTAGGTGTAAGCATGTTGTATTTAATATTTTCCATTGTATTTGCCTTTCTAATGGGAATAGGTGTTATAATTGTGCGAATGAAAGCACAACACTTTCCAGTAAATGAAAAGAAAATTATATTACCTCCTTTTTTTATGGCAACGGGGGCATTAATGTACGTCGTTCCGTATTTTAGGTTAACAGGTTTTGAAATAGTAGAATGTATTATTCTAGGTGTTTTATTTTCTACAATTTTGATTTGGACCTCTAGGTTTGAAACGCAAGGTAGTGAAATTTATATGAAACGTTCAAAAGCCTTTCCTATAATTCTTATAACATTACTCTTAATACGTACAATAATTAAAATTTTTATAAGTAATCAGATAGATCCTGGCGAAATTGCAGGAATGTTTTTCCTACTTGCATTTTGTATGATTGTACCCTGGCGTTTAGCGATGTTATACAAATATAAAAAGGTGAAAAGAACTTTAATTCAATAAGTTATACACGAGGCTGGGACAAATTAATTGTCTCAGCCTTAATCATTAAATAATCGTTAGTTCAGGTAGTGCTTTTAATCATATCATCCTAGCAATCTATATCGGGGTAGGCTATGACACCTTATGAAATAAGATTGCTATAATTATTGCTTCATTTTTTATATGCTTGAAGTATAATAGGTGATAATATAATAAGTGACGAACAAATGTTCTTAAGAGGAGTGTTGAAATGAAAATTGTACATACAGCAGATTGGCATTTAGGTAGAATTCTAAATGGTAAATCATTGTTAGAAGATCAATCATACATATTGGAACAATTTATTGAAGCGATGCGAGAAGAAAGACCTGATGTAATTGTCGTTGCTGGAGATTTATATGACACGAGTTATCCTAATAAAAATGCGATTCAATTGTTGGAGCATACGATTGATACCTTGAATCTTGAAATGAAGATTCCATTAATTTTAATTAGTGGTAATCACGATAGTAAAGAAAGATTGAATTATGGTGCTAAATGGTTTGAAAAATCGAATATGTATATTCGCACGAGTTTGAATGAGATGCAAAATCCTATTTCAATAGGTGGTGTCGACTTTTATACATTACCATATGCAACGATAAATGAGATGCAATACTACTTCGATAATGAAGAAATTGAAACACCTCAGCAGGCACTTGGACATGCTTTGAGTCAAATGAATGAAGTAATTAATGAGCATAGAATCAATATGTTCATTGGTCACTTAACAGTGCAAGGTGGCATACGTTCAGATTCCGAGAGACCATTAACTATTGGTACGGTGGAATCAGTAGAAGAGAATATGTTTCAGCAATTTGATAGAGTACTATTAGGTCATTTACATCACCCATTTAGTATTGAATCAAATTTTATAAATTATAGTGGATCTATATTACAGTATTCATTTTCAGAAGTGAATCAACCTAAAGGTTATAGAGTGATTGCAATAAATGAAAATGATATAAAAGATAAATTTACACCTTTGAAGCCTTTAAGACAACTGGAAGTAATAGAAGGTGATTATGAGGATGCAATACAAGAAAAATTAGAAGTTAAAAATAAAGAAAACTATATGCATTTTAAATTAAAGCATATGTCACATGTGAATGATCCAATGATGCATTTAAAACAAATTTATCCAAATACACTAGCATTAACTAACCAAACCTTTGAATTTAATACATCGATGCATCACGAAAATATAGAAATACAAAAGCTTGATGATGGGACTATAATAGATAATTTTTATCAAAGCATAACTGATGAACAATTAACAACAAACCAAAAAGAAAAAATTGAGTATGTGATGCGTACAATGTTAGAAGGAGGTTCTAAATAAATGAGACCAATAACACTTAAATTAAATAATTTTGGTCCTTTTTTAGATGAAACAATTGATTTTAATTATGTGAATCATAACCAATTGTTTCTAATTAGTGGTAAAACTGGTTCAGGAAAAACTATGATTTTTGATGCCATTGTTTACGCTTTATTTGGAGAAGCTTCTACAAAAGATAGAAAAGAAAGTGATTTGAGAAGTCATTTTGCTGAAAGTAAGATGCCTATGGTAGTAGAATTTGAATTCAAATTAAGAAACCAATATTTCAAAATAAAAAGACAAGGGGCTTTTGTTAAAGAAGGTAATAAAAATAAAACACTTGGTCAACTTGCTGTGTATGAAATGGAAACTGAAAAGTATGAGCTTAGAGAAAGTAAAATAACGAATGGTAATCAATTTATTAAAGAATTATTGGGAGTAAACGCTGAGCAATTTAGGCAGTTATTTATCTTACCTCAAGGAGAATTTAAAAGATTTTTATTATCAAAAAGTTCTGAGAAACAAGAAATACTAAGAACACTCTTTAATAGTCAACGATTTGAAGAAATACAAAAAAACTTATCTGAAGATGTTAAAGAAGTTAGAGGGCAAATTGAACAAAAATATCATTTGTTAGAAACAAATTGGCTAGATTTAGAAACGTTCAATGATGAAGCATTAATTGAGAATAAAGCTATTAATCCAAGACAAACAAATCAAGTGCTTGAAGTATTAAATGTATTTGATGAAAAAGCGGAAGATATTCATAATAAATTAAAACAACAAAAGGTTGAGTATAAAACTAAGTTGAATGATGCTGAAACTTGTTTGAAAAACAACCAAAAATTAGAAGAAACATTAAATAAGTTGGAAGAAAATCAGCGAAATTATGAACGATTATTAATGCAAGAAAATAATATAAATGAAAAAATCAATCGTTTGAATGCAATTAATGAGGTAAGACCAATTGCTCATTTATTACAATCTAAAGACGAATTATATGCAAAACAGCAAAAAATAAAAGAAGATATCAATAAGAAAATAAAAATTATTTCAGAACTTGAAACTCAAATAGAAAAAGCAGATGAACAGTTAGAAGCTCATAAAAATGACTCAGATAAAATAACAGATAGTAAAAACTTTATTGAAAAGACAAAACTTTTCTTTGAAAGATCTCAGAAGTACAAAGCGGCATATGAAGATCAACGATCACTTCAAGAAAGCTTTGTATCACTTCAAACAGAAATAGACCTACAAATAAAGCAATTAGAAGAAATTAAGGGGAAAATAAACGGTAGAGTACCGAACTATAAAAAAGTAGAACAAGTAAATGAAACAATTTACAAGTTGAATAATGAAGTTACAGTGCTAAAACAAAATGAACTTGATAAAAAAGAATACCAACAATTACAAGAAAGAAAACAGCAAAAAGCCAATGACAGTAAAAAGTTATCTGATGAACTTCAACAAATAACGAATGCTTATAAAAAAATAGATAAAACAAGTATAGATTTAAATAACAAGCAAGATTTGATTAGTACTTTGCAATCAGCAATAAATGTTGGAGATACTTGTCCAATTTGTGGTAATCAAGTACATACTATAACGCAACATATCGATTTTGATGATTTAACTGCACGACATCAGAGTCTCGCACAGTTAGAACGAGAGAAAAACGATAAAACTGAAGATAAAATTAAAGTTGAAAGCGAACTGAATTATATAGAAGAACAGTTGTCAAAATTTGATAAAGAGAAATTAGAAAATATAAATTATCAAGAACTTGAGATCGAAATTAAGAAAAAAACAGAACAAAAACAGATCATTGAAAAGGAAAATGAAGCGATTGTTGAATTAAAAGAATTACAACAACAATATGAACAACAGTATCATCAATTAGAATTAAATAAAAAAACTAAACAACATAATCTAAAACAAAATGAAATTACTATAAATGATTTTGAAAACACTACAGGTTATACTGACGTCAATATTTTTATAGAAGTTTTTGAAAATAATCAAAGTGAAATTGAAAAATATGAAAAAAACTTGGGTGCGTTGGAGAGTAATATACAACAATATAAGAGTAAACTTGCTATAGAACAAAATAATAAAAATCATTTTAGTAAAAATTCATCTGAAATTGAACAAGAAATTAAAAATGTAAGTGTGAAAATTGATGATGAAATGAAGCGTATTGGTTTCACGGATTTAGAACAAGTATATAATACAGTTTCTAAAGTTAGTGAAAAAGAATCACTAGAAAATGAAATAACTGAATTTAATAAATCAAAACAATCTTTTGAAGTGGTAATCTCACAATTGAAAGCAGAGCTTTCCGGTAAAAAGTTAGAAGATACTCAACATCTAATGGAAGTTTTTGAACAACAACAACAAGCGTTTGAATTAATCGCTACTGAATTGAGTCAACATGAATATAAAATTGCGTTTAATAATAAAAAAATTAGTGAAATTAGAGATATCATTGGTAACTTAGAAAGTGAATTAAAAGCACAACAAGAAATTTTTCAACTAGCAGAAATTCTAGCAGGAAAAAATGAACAAAAATTAACATTAGAAAATTATGTGCTAATTTATTATTTAGAAAGAATTTTAGCTCAAGCTAATCAACGTTTATCTTTAATGACAGGTCAGCGATATCAATTGACACGTAGATCACAAGTTTCGCAAGGATACAGTGGACTTGAGATTGATGTGTTTGATGCGCACTCTAATCAATCTAGGCACATCAGTTCATTGTCTGGAGGGGAAACTTTCCAAGCTTCGTTAGCTTTAGCTTTAGGTTTAAGTGAAATAGTTCAACAAGAATCAGGTGGTATTGCATTAGATTCTATGTTTGTCGATGAGGGATTTGGAACATTAGACCAAGAAACTTTAGAAACAGCTTTAGATACACTGTTAAGTTTAAAATCTACAGGGAGAATGGTAGGAATCATTTCACATGTAAGTGAATTGAAACAAAGAATTCCTCTCATTTTAGAAGTAGTTACGGAACAATATCAAAGTACAACAACTTTTAAGAAACAATAATTTACTTAAATAATATATACTAAATTAGCTCAAAATAATATATAATGTGTGAAAATCCAATAAAACAAGCTAAATAAAAAGAGTTCTAGTAGTTGTCATTCTGCTAGGACTCTCGTTTTTTAGTATTTTAATTAATTTTTTTCACGTAATAAATCACGAATTTCAGTAAGTAAAACAGTATTCTCTTCGATTTCTTCTTCTTCTTCTTTTCTCATTAGCGTATTAGCAATTTTCACAAAGATAAATAATGCAAAAGCAATAATGATAAAGTCTATGATTGACTGAACGAACATACCGTATTTGATGCCCATGAATGACCAGCTCTTAGCAAAATCAACTGTACCAAAAATCAACCCAATTAATGGCATGATAATAAATGAAACTAAAGCTGTAACAATTTTGTTGAATGCTGCGCCCATAACTACAGCTACAGCTAAGTCTAGTACATTGCCTTTTAATGCGAATTCTTTAAACTCTTGAAACATATGATTAACTCCCTTTTATTTAATTTTAAAGATTATTATACAATATATTTAAAAGTAAGAGAATAGTTTTTTTAACGAAATTTGATATTACCGCTTTGTTTTGTTATTCTAATACGTGGTTAATACATAAATAGAATCTTTTTGAAAAATGAAAGTTCTATTTGGCTTGAAAATTTAATATGATAAGAAAGGGAGTAATTAATTATGAATTCTTCTAGTAACCAACCTAATGGTAAGAAGATATCTCCAGTTTTTATCTATAGTGCTATCATCGTAGCAATCGTGGTTATTATCGGTGCAGTATTACCGGGACAATTTGATTATGTTACGAATACGATTAAACTATGGATTACAGATAAACTTGGATGGTATTACCTAATTCTTACAACGTTTATAGTTTTCTTCTGTGTATTTCTAATTTTTAGCCCTATTGGGAAATTAAAATTAGGTAAACCAAATGACAAACCTGAATTCAATACAATTTCATGGTTTGCAATGTTATTCAGTGCTGGTATGGGGATTGGACTTGTATTCTATGGTGCAGCAGAACCAATGGCTGATTTTGCAGCTCCACCAAATGCAGATCCAAAAACGACAGCAGCTTATACAGAAGCATTACGTTCAACATTCTTCCATTGGGGATTCCATGCGTGGGCAATATATGGTGTTGTTGCATTAGCACTAGCTTATGCCCAATTTAGAAAAGGCGAACCAGGTTTGATTTCAAGAACATTACGTCCTATCTTAGGTAACAAAGTTGAAGGCCCAATTGGGACAATCATTGATGTACTTGCTGTATTCGCTACAGTAGTAGGTGTGGCCGTATCACTAGGTATGGGTGCCTTACAAATTAATGGTGGGCTTAATTATTTATTCGGTATACCAAACAATGTTTGGGTACAAGCAATCATCATAGTAGTAGTAACAATTCTATTTATTATGAGTGCTTGGTCTGGATTAAGTAAAGGGATCCAATATTTAAGTAACTTAAACATTAGTTTAGGTGCAATCTTGATGATTGCTGTACTTATTATTGGACCAACCGTATTGATTTTAAATATGATGACGAGCTCTGCAGGTAGTTTGTTAAACTCATTCTTATTAAATACGTTTGACACTGCAGCACAAAACCCTCAAAAACGTGAATGGATGTCTAGTTGGACTCTTTACTATTGGGGTTGGTGGTTAAGCTGGAGCCCATTCGTAGGTATTTTCATTGCACGTGTATCTAAAGGACGTTCTATACGTGAATTTATCGGAGGCGTACTATTAGTACCAGCGCTTGTAAGTTTCGTTTGGTTCAGTGTGTTTGGTGTGTTAGGTATTGAAACTGGTAAGAAAAAACCAGAATTATTCGATATGACTGCTGAAACTCAACTTTTCGGAGTGTTTAATGAAATACCATTGGGTATGGTATTATCTATCATTGCTTTAGTATTAATTGCATCATTCTTTATTACATCGGCTGACTCTGCAACCTTTGTATTAGGTATGCAAACGACTTATGGTTCATTAGAGCCATCAAACGTAGTCAAAGTTACATGGGGTATAGCACAATCATTAATCGCTTTTGTATTACTATTTGCAGGTGGAGGAAATGGTGCTGAGGCACTTAACGCAATTCAAAGTGCCGCCATTATAAGTGCCTTGCCATTCTCATTTGTAGTAATTATGATGATGATTTCATTCTATAAAGATGCTAACCAAGAACGTAAATTCTTAGGCTTAACATTGACACCTAATAAACATAGATTACAAGATTACTTACAGCATCAACAAGAAGATTATGAAGATGATATTATTGAACAACGTAAACCACTTAGAAATGCAGAAAAAGATGATCAATAAACAAACTTTATAATTTAAAAATGAGTATCCATTTGGATGCTCATTTTTTTTATGTGAAAAATGAGAAAATGTATGTCATTAGGATGATAATGATTCTCAATTGATAATAATAACTTATTACACACTAGAGTCAAGATAAGTTTTGCTTATACATACTGATTGAAAATTCAAATCTAAATTATAGATGTTTCTGGCTTTAGCTAGTTGTTTTAAATTACATATAATTATACAATTTAAATAACGGCATATATATTACAAAAATTTCAAGGGGGATTTATATGGCTTCTAATATTAAACAGCAATCGAAAAAATCGTTTGAGTTAAACGGCAAATCATATACTTTTTATGATTTGAACACTTTAGAAGAACAAGGTTTAACGAAAGTTTCAAAATTGCCATATTCAATTAGAGTATTACTAGAATCTGTATTAAGACAAGAGGATGGTTTTGTAATTACTGATGAACATATTAAAGCGTTATCAGAATTTACTAAAGGCACTGAAGGCGAAGTACCATTCAAACCTTCTCGTGTTATCTTACAAGACTTTACAGGTGTACCTGCAGTTGTTGACTTGGCGTCGTTACGTAAAGCAATGAATGATGTAGGTGGAGATTTAAATAAAATTAATCCTGAAGTACCTGTAGATTTAGTTATTGACCACTCAGTTCAAGTTGATAGCTATGCAAATCCAGACGCGTTAGAGCGCAATATGAAATTAGAGTTTGAAAGAAACTATGAGCGTTATCAATTTTTAAATTGGGCTACAAAAGCGTTTAATAATTACAGCGCTGTACCACCAGCAACTGGTATCGTTCACCAAGTGAACTTGGAATATCTAGCTAATGTTGTACATGCACGTGATGTAGATGGTGAAACAGTAGCTTTCCCTGATACATTAGTAGGTACTGACTCACATACAACAATGATTAATGGTCTTGGTGTATTAGGTTGGGGTGTAGGTGGTATTGAAGCCGAAGCTGGTATGCTTGGTCAACCGTCATATTTCCCAATTCCTGAAGTAATCGGTGTTAGATTATCTAATGCGTTGCCTCAAGGTGCGACTGCTACAGACTTAGCTTTACGTGTAACTCAAGAATTACGTAAAAAAGGTGTAGTTGGAAAATTTGTTGAGTTCTTTGGTCCAGGTGTACAACACTTACCATTAGCAGACCGTGCAACAATTGCTAACATGGCTCCAGAATATGGTGCTACTTGTGGTTTCTTCCCTGTAGACGAAGAAGCATTAAAATACATGCGTTTAACAGGTCGTACTGATGAACAAATCGATCTAGTGAAAAAATATTTAGAAGAAAACAGCATGTTCTTCACTGTTGAAAAAGAAGACCCTGAATACACTGATGTAGTTGAATTAGATTTATCTACTGTTGAACCATCATTATCAGGACCAAAACGTCCTCAAGATTTAATTTTCTTAAGTGATATGAAGAAAGAATTTGAAAAATCAGTTACTGCGCCAGCAGGTAACCAAGGACACGGTTTTGATGAAAGTGAATTCGATAAAACTGCAACAATCGAATTTAAAGATGGTACATCAACTACAATGAAAACTGGTGATTTAGCGATTGCAGCGATTACGTCATGTACCAATACATCTAATCCATATGTTATGTTAGGTGCTGGATTAGTTGCTAAAAAAGCTGTAGAAAAAGGATTAAAAGTCCCTGAATATGTTAAAACATCATTAGCGCCAGGTTCTAAAGTTGTTACTGGATATTTAAGAGATTCAGGCTTAACTGAATATCTGGATGATTTAGGCTTTAACCTTGTTGGTTATGGTTGTACAACTTGTATCGGGAACTCTGGTCCATTACGAGAAGAAATTGAAAAAGCAATTGCTGATGAAGATTTGCTCGTTTCTTCTGTGTTATCAGGTAACCGTAACTTTGAAGGTCGTATCCATCCATTAGTTAAAGCTAACTACTTAGCTTCACCACAATTAGTTGTTGCCTATGCATTAGCAGGAACTGTGGATATCGATTTACAAAATGAACCACTTGGTAAAGGTAAAGATGGAGAAGACGTTTATCTAAAAGATATCTGGCCATCAATTAAAGAAGTTTCAGACACTGTTGATACAGTTGTGACTCCGAAACTATTTAAAGAAGAATATGAAACTGTATACAATAATAACGAAATGTGGAATGAAATTGATGTTACGGATCAACCACTATATGACTTTGATCCTGAATCAACTTATATTCAAAATCCTTCATTCTTCCAAGGTCTTTCTAAAGAACCAGGTACTATTGATTCATTAAAAGATTTAAGAGTTATGGGTAAATTTGGAGATTCAGTAACAACTGACCACATTTCACCAGCAGGTGCAATTGGTAAAGATACGCCTGCAGGTAAATATTTACTTGAACATGGTGTTCCTATTCGTCAATTTAACTCTTATGGTTCACGTCGTGGTAACCACGAAGTAATGGTACGTGGTACATTTGCGAACATCCGTATTAAAAACCAATTAGCACCAGGTACTGAAGGTGGTTTCACAACTTACTGGCCAACAGGTGAACAAATGTCAATATTTGATGCTGCTATGAAATATAAAGAAGACGGCACAGGTTTAGTTGTTTTAGCTGGTAATGATTACGGAATGGGTTCATCTCGTGACTGGGCAGCTAAAGGGACAAACTTATTAGGTGTTAAAACAGTTATCGCACAAAGTTATGAGCGTATCCACCGTTCAAACTTAGTAATGATGGGTGTTTTACCATTACAATTCAAAGAAGGCGAATCTTCGGATAGCCTTGGCATCGATGGTACTGAAGTTATTTCAGTAGATATTGATGAAAATGTAAAACCACATGATCTTGTAAAAGTACAAGCTAAGAAAGAAAATGGCGAAGTAATAGAGTTTGAAGCAATGGCTCGTTTCGATTCTAATGTTGAAATGGATTATTACCGTCATGGTGGTATTCTTCAATTAGTATTAAGAAATAAATTAGCTGAATAAATTTATTGTTAGAAGCATTAATTTAATAATGAAGATTCAAATGAGGCTGGGGCATACATAGGTATGTCTCAGCCTCAAAGTTGTTATTGAAGACATATGAAGATGTACATATTGTATGCCTTTATTATATCAGTCGGGGTAAAGGTTTGGATTAACATTATTTTGAAATAGCCTTATCTGTAAGTGGCTTTTGAAAAATGAATATAGAATCGGTTATAGATACTTTGTTGGAGTATTATTTAGGGATAAACTAGTAAAATGCTATACTTAATTTTTTATGTTAATATTTAATAGTAAAAAAGATATAAGATGAACAATTGAAAAGAGGACGTTTATAATGATTTACAGTATGACACAAATTGAATCACGGTATTCAGAGACTGACCAAATGGGCGTGATTTATCATGGTAATTATCCTACGTGGTTTGAGGTAGCTCGTACAGATTATATCTCTAAATTAGGTTTTAGTTATAAAGCTATGGAAGATTCGGGTATCATCTCCCCAGTTGTTGATTTGGACATAAAATATATCAAATCTATTTTTTATCCAGAAACCGTAAAAATCAAAACATGGGTTGAAAAATATTCTAGATTACGATCAATATATTGTTATGAAATATATAACGAAGCTGGAGAATTAGCAACTGCAGGATCAACTACATTGACTTGTATTAAAAAAGAAGACTTCAAGCCAATACGATTAGATAAATATTTTCCTGAATGGCACACTGTGTATAGCGAAGTTGCTGAAAGAAATAAGGCAGGCGAGGATTTAGAAGTGATTAAAGGCATATAAGGCCTGTTTTATGTTTCAATGACTAGCACAGTGAAACGAGCAAGAGAGCTCATGTTGTTAAATAGCAATCAAACTAGAATTAAGTGAAATAAAAAAGCGTTTGGGGTAAGACCCGAACGCTTTTTACTATTTATCATGATTTATTTAAAATGTATAAAGACTTCATACACTTATTTCCAAAAAATAAAGGCCAAGGGAATTAGAAAGACCTTGGAACAATTTATGGCTTATTTTGTGGCATATGAAATTTCATCAATATTGTTGCTAACATCAATATATAAATTATGGTCTTCAAAATACCATAAATCTTTTTCAGCAATTACGACATCTAATCCATCGTAATGGTTTTCGTAACCAATTTCTACATCATTTTTCTTGTCTACACTGAAAGCAGGACTAAATCCTTGTTTTAGTTGGAATTCCCCACCATAACGTACAAAGAATTGTAAGACTTTGTCATCTTCTGGTAAATCTAGTTCTTCCTTAAACCAAGATACAGCATTATCTGAAAGTTCTATTTCCATAATAAAAGTCTCCTTTCGATTCATAAGATTTCACTTATGAACGTTGATTACTAATTTTTAATTTAGTAATTTATACATTACCCACTTTGAGTAACGTTAAAAGTAGTATAACATAATTTTTCAATTAATTTCGACAAATGATTTACAAAAATATGAACGATATAAATACTATGATAAAACGTTGTTTACGTAGTATAATAGATACAATGTTAAAAAGCTGGAAACATCTTAATGTCCCAGCTTAGCGTTTGTTTACATAATTTATTTGTTTTTATACTGCGACTTTTGTAATAGTTACATCCATTTTATTTTAGGCTCTTCACCTTTGAATATTCTTACAATATTAGTACGGTGTCTAATTATCAGTAGTACGCCTACACCAATACTAACAACAAAGAGGATATAGTCTCGAATTAATAGTGCACCGATAACACAACAAATTGATGCAATGATACTTGAGAGTGATACATACTTTGTTAAATATAATATTCCAAAGAAAATTACTGCTAATATTAATAATAAGACAGGATTAACTCCTAGTATGACTCCAGCACTTGTAGCAACGGCTTTGCCGCCTTTAAAACCAAGATAAACCGGATATACATGACCTAGAATCGCGAAAGCACCTACGATAAGTCCATTTGTGAAAAATGTACTAATTGTACCTTCCGCATGAACAGGCAACCATAGTGGGAAAAAGACCACAATAAATCCTTTAAATATATCTAGAAAAGTAACTAAAAATCCAGTAGGTTTTCCTAGTACTCTAAAGCTATTTGTTGCGCCAGTGTTGCCACTACCAAATTGTCGAATATCTTTTTTAAAAAATAATTTACCTATTACATAGCCACTTGGAAAAGCACCAATGAGGTAACTTAGTATTAACATGATTACAATCATCATATATAATCCACATCCTTTAATGACATTAAAATTATTTTACCACATAAGAGCATCATAATACGAATAAAAATTTCAAATGAAAAGCATTTATCTACTGAAAATTGATTTGACACTTGCAATTTATCAAGATTTATATAAGAATAACTAATGTATAGTTTTAAAAACGAACGTACGTTTGTAGGAGGGCGAAACGATTGGCAATGAATAAAAAAAATAATTATTCGGATGATTCCATTCAGGTACTTGAGGGACTAGAGGCCGTTAGAAAAAGACCTGGGATGTATATTGGTTCTACCGATAAACGTGGTTTACATCATCTAGTATATGAAGTTGTCGATAATTCCGTCGATGAAGTATTAAATGGTTTCGGTAGTGAAATCACTGTTACGATAAATAAAGATGAGAGCATTACTATAGAAGATAATGGACGTGGAATGCCTACAGGTATTCATACTTCTGGAAAACCTACTGTTCAAGTCATTTTTACGGTACTTCATGCAGGTGGAAAATTCGGACAAGGCGGTTATAAAACGTCAGGTGGCTTACACGGTGTTGGCGCTTCAGTTGTCAATGCTTTGAGTGAATGGTTGGAAGTTGAAATTTATAGAGATGGTAACATATATTCTCAGAGCTTTGCAGATGGCGGGAAACCGACAACTGGTTTGAAAAAACATGGTAAAACTAAAAAGACTGGTACTAAAGTGACATTTAAACCAGATCCAGAAATATTCAAAGCATCTACATCGTTTAATTACGATGTTTTAAGTGAAAGACTACAAGAATCAGCGTTTTTACTTAAACGCTTGAGAATCATTCTAAAAGACTTAAGAGCAGGCAAAGAACGTGAAGATATCTTCCATTATGAAGATGGTATTAAAGAGTTCGTTGCTTATGTCAATGAAGGGAAAGAAGTATTACACGATGTAGCAGATTTCTCTGGGGAAGCTAATAATATTGAAGTGGAAGTTGCATTCCAATATAACGATCAATATTCAGAAGGCATATTAAGTTTTGTTAATAATGTACGTACAAAAGATGGCGGAACACATGAAGTTGGGTTTAAAACAGCTATGACTCGTGTGTTTAATGATTATGCACGTCGTATTAATGAATTGAAAGAAAAAGATAAAAATTTAGACGGTAATGATATAAGAGAAGGTTTAACTGCTATTATATCAATTCGAATTCCTGAAGAATTGTTACAATTTGAAGGACAAACTAAATCTAAATTAGGTACACCTGAAGCCAGAAGCGCAGTAGATTCAGTAGTAGCCGAAAAATTGCCATATTATTTGGAAGAAAAAGGGCAATTATCCAAATCGTTAGTTAAAAAAGCTTTAAAGGCACAACAGGCTAGAGAAGCAGCGCGTAAAGCGAGAGAAGATGCACGTTCAGGTAAGAAAAATAAACGTAAAGATACTTTGCTTTCTGGTAAACTTACACCTGCACAAAGTAAAAATACTGAGAAAAAAGAATTATACCTTGTCGAAGGTGACTCAGCGGGTGGCTCTGCAAAGTTAGGTCGTGACCGTAAATATCAAGCGATTTTACCACTTAGAGGTAAAGTAATTAATACTGAGAAAGCACGTCTTGACGATATTTTTAAAAATGAAGAAATTAATACAATTATTCATACTATTGGCGCTGGTGTCGGAAATGAGTTCAAAATTGAAGATAGTAACTACAATAGAATCATTATAATGACAGATGCCGATACAGATGGTGCACATATTCAAGTGCTATTATTAACATTCTTCTTTAAATATATGAAGCCATTAGTTGAGGCGGGTAGAGTATTTATTGCATTACCACCACTTTACAAACTTGAAAAAGGAAAAGGTGCATCTAAAAAAGTAGAATACGCTTGGACAGATGAAGAATTAGAGAAATTACAACGAAAATTAGGAAAAGGTTTCTCATTACAACGTTATAAAGGTCTTGGTGAAATGAATGCTGACCAATTGTGGGAAACGACAATGAACCCTGATACGAGAACCTTGATCAGAGTACAAGTTGAAGATGAGTTACGTTCATCTAAACGTGTTACAACACTAATGGGTGACAAAGTTGCACCAAGACGTGAATGGATTGAAAATCATGTTGAATTTGGTTTACAAGAACAACAAAGTATTTTAGATAATAATGAAATTCAAATATTGGAACAGGAAGCGCCTAATGAGGAGGAAGTAAATTGAGTGAAGTAATTCAAGATTTATCGCTAGAAGATGTTATTGGCGATCGTTTTGGTAGATATAGTAAATACATCATTCAAGAACGTGCATTGCCAGACGTTCGTGACGGTCTCAAGCCTGTTCAAAGACGTATTCTATATGCAATGTATTCAAGCGGTAACACTTACGACAAAAATTTCCGTAAAAGTGCTAAAACTGTCGGTGATGTTATAGGTCAGTATCATCCGCACGGTGACACGTCTGTATATGATGCGATGGTACGTTTAAGTCAAGGGTGGAAACTACGTCATGTACTTATAGAAATGCAAGGTAATAACGGTAGTATCGATAATGACCCAGCTGCAGCAATGCGTTATACTGAAGCAAAATTAAGCCGTCTTTCAGAAGAACTTTTAAGAGATATTAACAAAGAAACTGTACCATTTATGCCAAACTATGATGATACGACGATGGAACCGATGGTCTTGCCTGCAAGACTTCCTAATCTATTGATAAATGGTAGTACTGGGATTTCTGCTGGTTATGCTACAGATATTCCGCCACATAACCTTGGCGAAGTGATTCAAGCAACACTTAAGTTTATTGATAACCCGGAGATAACAGTGAATCAATTGATGAAATATATCAAAGGTCCTGATTTTCCAACAGGTGGTATTATCCAGGGTGTGGATGGTATTAAGAAAGCTTATGAATCAGGTAAAGGGAAAATCGTAGTTCGTTCAAAAGTAGAGGTTGAAGAATTAAGAAATGGTAGAAAACAACTCATTGTTACAGAAGTACCTTATGAAGTGAATAAGAGTGCATTAGTTAAAAAAATGGATGAATTACGTGCTGATAAAAAGGTTGATGGTATCGTCGAAGTTAGAGACGAAACTGACCGCACAGGCTTACGTATTGCAATCGAATTGAAAAAAGATATTAATAGTGAAGCTGTAGCTAATTTCCTTTACAAAAATACAGATTTACAAGTTTCATATAACTTTAACATGGTTGCTATTAGTGAAGGGCGACCAGTATTAATGGGCATTCGTCAATTTATAGATAGTTATTTAAATCATCAAATAGATGTCGTAACGAAACGTACACGTTATGAACTAGACCATGCTGAGAGTAGAATGCACATTGTTGAAGGTTTAATGAAAGCTTTATCTATATTAGACGAAGTGATTAAACTTATTAGAGCTTCAAAAAATAAAAAAGATGCTAAAGCTAATTTGGTAGCTGAATATGACTTTACTGAAGCTCAAGCGGAAGCGATAGTGACATTACAATTGTATCGTTTGACGAATACAGATATTGTTCAGCTACAAGAAGAACATGATGAATTGAAAGCGTTAATCGAGCGTTTGAGAAATATTTTAGATAATCACGATGCATTATTAAATGTAATTAAAGAGGAATTAACCGAAATTCGTAACAGATTTAAACAAAATCGACTATCCTCTATAGAGGCTGAGATATCAGAGATTAAGATTGACAAAGAAGTGATGGTCCCTAGTGAAACTGTAATTATGAGTATCACTAAGCATGGTTATATTAAGCGCACTTCATTACGTAGTTTTAATGCAAGTGGTGTAGATGAAGTAGGTACTAAAGATGGGGACGCAATCATGAAATATGAAGAAGTCAACACTTTAGATACGGCATTAGTGTTTACCAATAAAGGGCGTTACCTATTTATACCTGTTCATAAATTAGCTGATATAAAATGGAAAGATTTAGGACAACATGTCTCTCAAATTGTGCCACTTGATGAAGGTGAATATGTTATTAACGCTTATTGTGAAAATGACTTTAAGCCAGAAGCATTTTATATCTTAGCGACACGTAATGGTATGATTAAAAAGAGTAACGTATCTATGTTTAAAACGACACGATATAATAAGCCACTTGTTTCCATGAAGTTGAAAGACAATGATGAAATTATAAGTGTTATGCGTATATCAGAGAAACAATTGATAACTGTGATAACAAACAAAGGTATGTCGCTTACTTACGATAGTGATGAACTTTCTGATACTGGCTTGAGAGCGGCAGGTGTTAAATCTATCAACTTAAAAGATGAAGACTATGCGGTATTAACAGATATTGTAACTCCAAATAATTCAATATTAATGGCGACACAACGCGGATCTTTAAAACGTATCAGCTTTAAAGTATTACAAACAGCAAAACGCGCACAACGTGGTATTACGTTATTAAAAGAATTAAAGAAAGCACCGCACCGTATTATAGACGCTGCAGTCATTCAATCAGACCAAACAACTTATACAATTTACTCTGATAAACAGCAAGAGTCTGGCTTAATCAAGGATATCCACTTATCAGAACAATATACAAATGGTAGCTTTATCGTAGATACTAGTGATTTCGGTGAAATAAAAGATTTAGAAGTAAAATAAAACATCTTATAAAAAATTGTTAGTAAATACAACTATATAGTGATAAAATACCAGTTAGGTGCAATAAATAATTAATAAAGAGGTTTATAGCGCAGTATAAAAGATGTGTTTAGTTATCAGTATTCACAATTTTATACTCTTACTCATAGTTATAATATAAGGCGTATGACTATGAGCGTAGCTATAAATCTCTTGCTCTAATTTTGAAATTAAATATACATAGATGAGAGGGATTAAATTGAGAGATTTTGATAGTTTAATTCCAGATTGGTTCAAAACATTTGTTCAAGTCGGGAATGATTTAATCTGGTCACAGTATTTAATTGGATTGTTAATAACAGCCGGTATATTCTTTACAATCGGCTCAAAATTTGTTCAATTAAGATGGATTCCAGAAATGTTTCGTGCAATTGGTGAAAAACCTGAAACATTAGACAATGGTAAGAAAGGGATTTCACCATTCCAAGCATTTGCAATTAGTGCCGGGTCTCGTGTTGGAACTGGTAATATTGCTGGTGTTGCAACTGCAATTGTACTCGGCGGTCCAGGAGCGGTATTTTGGATGTGGATTATTGCTTTTATCGGTGCTGCTAGTGCGTTTATAGAAGCAACTTTAGCTCAAGTGTATAAAGTGCCTGATGAAGACGGTGGTTATCGTGGAGGCCCAGCATATTACATTACTAAAGGTTTAAACCAAAAATGGCTAGGTGTTGTCTTTGCTGTATTAATCACAGTTACATTTGCATTTGTGTTTAATACAGTTCAATCAAACACAATCGCGGAATCATTAAAGACGCAATATAATGTAAGTCCAATTGTAACCGGTATTATTTTGGCAATTGTTACGGCTGCTATTATTTTTGGTGGTGTGCGTAGTATAGCTAAATTATCTTCAATAATCGTACCATTTATGGCAATAATTTATATTGGTTTAGTTGTTGTGATATTAGTATTTAATTATGATCAAATTATACCAATGATAACAACTATCGTTAAAAGTGCCTTTGGTTTTGAGCAAGCAACTGGTGGTGCAGTTGGAGCAGCAATTCTTCAAGGTGTAAAACGAGGCTTGTTCTCGAATGAAGCGGGTATGGGGTCAGCACCTAATGCTGCTGCGACAGCTGCTGCGCCACACCCAGTCAAACAAGGCTTAATTCAATCATTAGGCGTATTCTTTGATACGATGTTAGTTTGTACCTCTACGGCAATAATGATTTTACTTTATACAGGTTTAGAATTTGGGGACAATGCAGCACAAGGTGTTGCGGTTACACAATCTGCCTTAAATGAACATTTGGGTAGTGGAGGCGGTATATTCTTAACAATCGCTATTACATTGTTTGCATTCTCTTCAGTTGTAGGTAATTATTATTATGGTCAATCGAACATTGAGTTTTTATCTAAAAATAGAACGATTTTATTCATATTTAGGTGTTTAGTCGTTGTACTAGTATTTGTTGGTGCAGTAATTAAAACTGAAACAGTTTGGAGTACTGCTGATGTATTTATGGGATTAATGGCAATTGTCAACTTAGTGGCAATCATTGGATTATCAAATATCGCTTTTGCTGTTATGAATGATTACCAACGTCAACGTAAAGCTGGTAAAAAACCTGTTTTCAAACCTGAAGACTTAGAAATTAATTTGTTTGGTATTGAAAGTTGGGGCATGAAAAAATAATTAAAAATTATTTGTATTAACGTATAGAGCCTTTCAAATAGATCACTGGTTAGTGAGAATTTGAAAGGCTCTTTTAGGTCTTTCAATTTTTGAAAATACACTATATAATATTGATTGACAGAAAAAGAAGGATGATTCATGTGAGTGATTACCTGATAACTAAGGTTTTAAATAATAATGTTATTATCTGTAAAAAAGCACAAGAAGAATATGTGCTCATTGCTAAAGGCATTGGCTTTAATAAAAAAAGAGGCATGACTTTGCAAGAAAATCAAACAGTTGAGAAAACGTATATATTAGATCAAAAATCTCAACAAGACCATTATAAATCTCTGGTTGAACAAGCTGATGATACATTAATTCAAGCAG
The DNA here is from genome assembly GCF_003697915.1 of Staphylococcus pseudoxylosus. GTDB lineage: Bacteria > Bacillota > Bacilli > Staphylococcales > Staphylococcaceae > Staphylococcus > Staphylococcus pseudoxylosus. The sequence goes on along the minus strand of NZ_RCVN01000015.1, from coordinate 21,051 downwards.
TCATTGAAGCTGTTAATATTATTACGAATTCAGTAATGAAGATAGATAATCAAAAATTGGTCATATCTTTAACAGATCATATTATATTTGCATATAACCGATTGAAACAAAATCAATTAATAAATAACCCCTTTGTTGTAGAAACAAAGCAATTATATACAGAGGCATATGGCATTGCTGAAAAAGTAATTGATCGTTTAAACCACGTATTAGATGTGCATTTTCCAGAAGACGAAATAGGTTTTATAGCATTACATATAGCATCTAATACGGAAACTTTATCTATACGTGAAATGGAACTGATTAACCGGTTGATTAATAAAAGTATATTTATTCTAGAACATGACTTAAAACATGAAATAGAAAAAGACACAGTCCAGTATCAACGTTTTATTAGGCATATTCAATTTTTAATTAAAAGATTGAGAACTGGAGAGAATTTGCAAAAAACAAATGCTTTTGAAGAGTTGTTGAAAACTCAGTATCCTTTATGCTTCAATATCGCATTAAAAATAATGAAAATGTTGCAGCAAGAATTGGGTATTAAAATATATGATGCAGAAGTTATTTATTTAACTTTGCATGTCTACCATTTTATGGTAGATGCCGATCATACGAATACACCTAATGATTAAAATCTTTAAAAAGTTTACATTCAAAAAATACGATGTCACTAAACAGTGTGATGTCGTATTTTTAATTTTGCAATTATATTTAATTTATAGTGCTAATATCTATGACAAATTCGGAATTTATAGGAAGATAAATGTGTAATTAGTTGCATATTATAAAGTTAATATTAAGAGTTTTAATTGCGTGTAATGAAAGTATTATATTTTTATTTATGTATGAAAATTCACTTTACTATACCAACTAAAAATCATAGAATTAGTTTTAAAGTTGTTTTGTTTAAAGGGGATGTTTTCGTATTAAGTTCTATGATGAAATTCCTATAATTAGGTCAGTGGCAGCTATGCTTGTTGTTGCCATTCATACAGTTAATAGTATCGCACTTTCAGGAGACTCATTCACTTCTGATGGATTAGGGTATATAAATCAAATTGCAAGGTTAGGTACACCTATTTTTGCAGTAATTAGTGCTTTTTTATTAACTATTTCTGTCGTTCATAAAGGTTTTAGCTTGAATTATTTTATAAAATCAAGATTTAGCAAAATCTTAATCCCTTATATTATATGGACCATTTTTTATTTATTATACAGGGCTTATTTTTTACATAACTTAGAGGATGATGGTAAATTAATCAATTATTTTGTATTCGGCAAGGCAAACTTTCATCTATATTTTATATTAACAGTAATACAATTCTACTTTTTATTTCCATTTGTACACAAATTTAAAAAAGGATGGCCAATTATTGCTTTATTCGTAGTTGCAACTATTGCTAATATAGTTTGGATAATGATGGGACCAATGTCATTGGGTGGCGGTGGAGTAGAACGGTTTGTAAATGATAAACTATTCATTATGAATTGGATATCCTTTTTCATTTTAGGCATTGTTTATGCAAAATTTTACAATGAAATAAAAGTACTGATATTTAAATATAAGGCGTTACTTTCAATTATTATAGGCATATTATTTATTGATTTATTAATCAGTATTGATTTAGACAATTTACACAGTTCAATCCATGTTTCAAATATAATTTATATCCCGTTTTTTATTGTATTTCTTAATTACATGTTTGAACATGTAAAGAAAAATAAAATCATCTTGCATACACTCACATTAATAGGAAATTACTCAATGGGTATCTATTTAGTACATTATGTAGCAATCCAATTCGTGAAGCGTTTGCCACTTGTTGAGAATATCGATGCCCAAAGTAAATTTATGGGTGTATTTATAGCAGCTGTTGCTTTATCAGTATTCATTATATACTTAATTGGCAAGTTACCATTTGGCAATTACATTGTGCCTATTCCGAAAAAGAAAGCTAGTAAACACCTTGCTAATATTCGAGATAATAGTGATACTGGTAATAAAGCAACGACGTAAAAAGAAAGTATTTTTTAAGGGTCTGAGACCTGAATATCTCTGGCTAAAGAATAAACATCAATTTCTACTGAGTTATATAGAAATTGATGTTTTCTTTGTTTTTTATGAAATATTGAAGTCTCCATTGGTGGTGTAAGTTGAGTCATGTTATAACCTTTATACCTAAGGCATCTCTTTTAAAATTATATGATGGTAATTTATTATACGAAAGGGTCATATTTTTTGTAGTAAAACATATAATTTTTTCGGTTTTGTAACGTGTTGACGTCAGGAGAATAGTATGAGTGAGAAACTACAAGATCGAACCATAGCTCAGTCAAGCATGCAAGATCAATATCACTTTTCATTTAATTATAATTGAGAAAAATTTAGAAAATGTGTTTAATTGTAATGGAATAGTGAATAATCTATGCAGAAGCGAGATGATACTTATAATTTAGTATAATAGATGATTGTCATTTAAAGAATGTGTTATTATTAAGCATAGTACAACAAACTATTAAAGCTTTTTATGATAGAGTTTTGTACCGTCTTTTTATAATCATAATAAGTAATTACTATTTTTAGAATTAATTTAAGGTATGGTGAGTTATATGTCGAACGAAGACAATGTAAAACAAGAAAATAAGAAGGGGAAAGACAAGTTAAAACTTAGTTTCCCTGAAACCCGCTTCATGAAGTTTGCGGGTGGCAAAGACTTACTTTTTGGTTTGTTAATTTTAATATTAGTAGGTATCGCTATATTTATATTTGATCAAGTATCTTATATTTTCAAACCATTCATTATCATTTTTAATACGATTGTTGCGCCTATTATTGTTTCAGTTATCCTATATTATCTATTGAATCCATTAGTCAATTTAATGGAACGTTATAATATTTCTAGATTATGGGGCGTAATTATATTATTCCTGTTGATTGTAGGTGTGATAACACTGGTTATTAACCTTTTAATCCCTGTAATAGGGTCTCAATTCAGAAGCTTTGGTAATAATTTCCCATTATATGTAGATAAGGTCAATCAATTTATAGATAGTGTTACGAAGTACTCATTGATATCGAATTTCTACAGTCAAATTCAAGAGCAGTTGGACGCGTTGGCTAATAAATTGCCATCTATGGTTTCAGATTACTTTAATGGATTTGGCTCAAAGGTAAAGAATTTTGCTGAGGCAATTGTCAATGTTGGTGTGGTCATTGCGACAACACCATTTGTGTTGTTCTTTATGTTGAAAGATGGACATCGTTTTAAAGAGTTTTCCACAAAATTAATGCCACCTAAATTCAGAAAAGATTACCATGATTTATTAGACAAAATGAGTGTTCAAGTTGGTTCTTATATTCAAGGTCAAATTATTGTTTCATTTTGTATTGGTATTTTATTATTTATAGGTTATAGCATTATTGGATTAGATTATAGTTTGATTTTAGCATCAATTGCTGCTGTTACCAGTGTAGTACCATACATAGGTCCTACAATCGCAATATCGCCAGCAATTATTATTGCGTTAATCACTTCTCCAATTATGCTATTGAAATTGATTGTAGTATGGACGGCTGTTCAGTTTATCGAAGGTCATCTGATTTCACCTAATGTCATGGGTAAAACACTTAAAATACACCCATTAACAATTATTTTCATCTTATTAAGTGCAGGTAACTTATTAGGTATTGTAGGCGTGATTTTAGGTATCCCGGCTTATGCGATATTAAAAGTATTAGTTTCACATTTATATACTATGTTTAAACGTAGATATAATAAGTATTATGGTGAAGATGCTGGAGAATATGAAATTACAACAGACGAAGAAATTCGTTAAATTATTATAAGTTTTCTTCAGTGTGCTTTGACAATGAACACTATTTTCATTTTGATTTTATATCATAAAAGTGTTCATACTGAAGCGGTACGACTAGTACACAAATTGATAAGCGTCTATAGATATTATACAGATACATACTGTAATCTATAGACGTTTTTATCATATACTTTAGTTATAAAAACAATCGAGGGCGAGATGATGAAACCAATTTCTAAAATATGGTTCCTGTCTCGTCCTTTATTATTGTCGTGATGTATTATTAATATACTGAGTTAGATTATCGTTATTGATGTAAGTTTTGTATTATATGGCTATATTAATGAGCATTTCACCTTATTTAATGGCGTTTGATTCATGCTATTTAAAATTGAGTCATGCGTCTAACAATTTTGTTAGTAGTTATTATTAAAAAATTTATTTATTATGTATTGTTCTTGTGCTATATTTTTATGGAACGATTAGATTATTAAAAGTGAAGTGAAAAGATGTCAAAAGAATTGAGAAGCAAATTATTTTCTATATTAAAAATTGCATTCGCATTTACGTTATTTACAATTGTTGCTATTACTTTATACAAAGAGCTTTCACATATTAATCTCAAAGACGCAATAAAATCATTTAGTAAAATTAATAGATTTTGGCTCGTTGCACTGTTCCTTAGTGGTGGCGCATCTATTATAGTGCTCTCAATGTATGATGTGATCTTAGCTAAAACATTAAAGTTAAAAATTGGTTTAGCTAAAACGATTAGAATTGGTTATATTGTAAATGCTTTGAATGCTGTTGTTGGCTTTGGGGGATTTATAGGGGCCAGTGTACGTTTCCTATTTTATAAAAATACAACTGATGATAAAAAAGCACTGCTACATACCATTTCTATTGTTTTAATTTCAATGTTAACTGGTTTGAGTTTGCTTTCTATCTTAGTAGTGATTCATGTCTTTGATATTTCGCATATTTTCACACCGTATCCATGGATTAAATGGTTAATGTACGTAGTAGCATTGTTTTTACCAATATTTGTGGTATTTACTATCATTAAGCCCGTACAAAAAACACATAGATTGCTTGGTGTATATTGCACAATTGTTTCAGGAGTTGAATGGTTTGTTGCAGCATTAGTGTTATACATGGCAATGGCTATCGTGGGTGTTCAAATACCTTTTGCTACATTTATGGGGATTTTTATTCTAGCAGCGTTATCGGGATTAATCAGTTTTATTCCTGGTGGATTTGGTACATTTGATTTAGTTGTACTGTTAGGTTTAAAGGCGTTAAATATTAATGAGGAAGCAATCGTATTAGGTTTGTTACTTTATCGTTTTGCTTATTATTTATTCCCTGTACTTATTGCATTGATTTTATCTACATTTGAATTCCGTAGTACTGCTAAACGTTACTGGGAAGATTCACGCATATTAGTACCAGTAAAAGATATGACATCTTTGTTAGGCTCATATCAAAAGGACATAATTGCACGTATACCATCTTTTGCTATGGCACTTTTATTGCTATTTACGAGTTTAGTATTCTTTTTAAATAATTTAACAATTATTTATGATGGATTATATGATCCAAATCACTATATCTATTATATTATTGTTTCAATTCATACCTGTGCGTGTTTATTATTATTATTGAATGTTATAGGTGTTTATAAATTATCTAAACGTGCGATACTATTTGCAATTATTTCCGTATTATTTATATTTATTGCAACGGCTTATACGTATGCATCATTCATACTATTAAGTTGGCTTACAGTGATCTTTGTATTATTGCTTGTATTTTATAAACGGGCTCGAGTTATCAAACGACCGTTTAGATATTCCAAGTTATTATTAAGTGTTATTACAGGTGCGATCATCCTATATATTAATCACCTTGTGATTAAGAGTACGTTTTACTCTTTAGATATTTATCATATTGAAATGCTGACTTCTATTTTGAGATATTATTTCTGGATTACTATTTTATTAGTAGCAATTATAGTTGGTGTTATCGTATGGTGGTTTGAATACAGATATCGATTATCAAATAGTAGAGATAACATTGCTACTTGTGAATCGATTATTGATAAATATAATGGGAATTATTTAAGTCACTTAATGTACAGTGGGGATAAGAAGTTTTTTATAAATGACAATGAAGATGCTTTTGTAATGTATCGCTATCATAATAATACGTATATTATTTTAGGTGATCCAATTGGTAATACAGAATCATTTTATAGTTTATTAGAAGCATTTTATCAAGAAGCGGAATATTTAGGTTATGATATTATTTTTTATCAAGTAACGGATAAGCACATGTCACTCTATCATAGTTTTGGTAACCAATTCTTTAAATTAGGTGAAGAAGCCGTTATAAATTTAACGACATTTACAACGTCAGGGAAGAAAAAGCGTGGTTTGCGAGCGACGCTAAATAAACTTGATGATTTGGGTTATTCATTTGAAGTGGTGGAGCCACCGTTTTCGCAACAGATGATTGCTGATTTAAAAGCTATAAGTGATGAGTGGTTAGCTGATAAAAATGAAATGCATTTTTCTGTTGGTAGTTTTGACGAACATTATATATCACAAGCTCCCATAGGCGTGTTAAAAGATAATGAACAATCCGTCATTGCTTTCTGCACATTGATGCCAACTTATTATAATGGCGTGATTTCAGTTGATTTAATACGTTGGAAACAAGACATTGAGTTGCCATTAATGGATAGTCTATACTTGAATATGCTACTTTGGTCAAAAACTAATAACTATGAACATTTTAATATGGGAATGGCGACATTATCTAATGTGGGACAAATTCCTTATTCATTTTATGGTGAAAGAATAGCTGGCCGTGTATTTGAACATTTCAACGGTCTATATAGATTCCAAGGTCTCAGAAGATATAAAGAGAAATTTAATCCGAAATGGGAGCCAAGATTTCTTGTTTATCGTAAACGCCACTCATTATGGGTGAGCATGTTAAAAGTAATGCGTGTCATTAGAAAAAATAGTTGAAGTACAACATGAAGCCCCCCACATGTCATATGCATGTGGGGGGCTTCTTAAGGAGTTTAATAGTGCTTAATGGTTTGTGTAGTTAATCTTTGGAGAAGTTATTAACTACTTTAATAAACTAACAATTGTTACCCTTTTAAATATCATTTTAATTCTAACTATATTTGAATTTCTCGTTACCCCTTTGTTAAAGGTACAATATAAATATATCATCATTAGAAAACGCTTTCAATGATGTATTGAAATCTTATTCATTTTATTATGAACATATTATACGTGTGTTTTCTTATTAATATTTATATGTATTATTACTTTTTCGTAGCGACAAATTAAAAAATGTCTTCTACTCATAGTGATAAATCAAGCGGCTTACCGATAGTTTTTGAACTTATATTTTAACCATCAAGTTGTTTTTATGAGAAGTATTGATAGTTACAGGTAAGTGTTTAATTTGTTTAATAAGTTGTAAGTTTTTAAAATACAGATATTTTTTTGATTTAAAAGGATAAACACCTACTTCATAAATAAACTTTATGCTATTACAAAAATGCGGATGTATATTTTAATTGTTTCTTATAAACCAATAATCTATAATAATTAAAAATAAAAAATGAGGTATATAAATTGATAGATTATAGAGCATATTCAGATGAACAAAAAGTTTTTATAATTAGTATTGGAAGGTTAGATTGGTATAAAATTCGTAAGAAAGTTATAAAAATCATTGGAAAATTAATTAAACCCATTCTCCCGAACTATTATAGTTACACATTTATAGATGTTGATAATGTAACAGTATTATTATTAAAAGCAGAGCAACAATTTATACCAGATTTAATTAGGGCACTATGTAAAAAGAATATAGCTATTTATGAGGTTAAATTAGTTGAAGGAAAAGATAAATTGTTGTACGAAGATTTTATCAATAGTAGTAAATAATATCTTCGTACAAAGATATATCAATTCAATTTTATTTAAACATACCTAATTTGTGCTGTGCGTTGCATAGTTGATCATCATCTTTAACAGGCGCGTTATCTATATTAAAAGTGAATGTATGAATTATATTGCTATTAATCTTAGTGATATAGGAAATGTAGAATTTTTATACGAACAAAATTTAATCATGTAAACACTCTGTTAAATAGAGAAAATATGTGATAGTATGAAAACGGTTACATATAAGGAGTGATTTTACTGACAACGATAAAAGATGTAGCACTATTAGCCGGTTGCTCAGTTGCAACTGTTTCTAGAGCGATTAACAATACTGGGTATGTTAAGGCACAAACGCGATCGCAAATTGATCGTGCAATTGCAGAACTGAATTACCAACCAAATGAAGCTGCAAGAACATTATATAAAAGAAAATCAAAAATGATTGGATTGCTCCTACCAGATATAAGTAATCCATTCTTTACGTTAATTGCAAGAGGCGTAGAAGATGTTGCTGTTGAACATGGCTACCAAGTTTTAATTGGTAATAGTGATAATGATATAGAAAAAGCAAAGGCTTATTTAACAACATTTGTATCTCATAATTGCGCTGGCATGATTACTACTGCACTTAACGAAAATATAATTGAAAATATGTTAGAACCGCTTCATATGCCTTTTGTATTTGTCGATAGAACTCATAATGAAATATCAGGTGTTTCAACTGATCATTATGAAGGTGGACAACGTCAAGCAGAATTAGTTATTGAAGGAGGCTGTAATGATGGTCTAGTCGTACATGAAGATTTAACGATTGATGCTTTTAAACATCGCGTCAAAGGTGTAGTGTCAATTTTTAAAGAACATGGTATTAACTATAAAACATATTTAGCGCAGGATTTAAACGATGAAGGTTCATTTATTAATTTAATCAGGTCACACAATATAGATAGTATTATCTGCAGTAATGATTTATTAGCAATTAAAGTAATGGGGATACTTCAACAACATAACTTGCAAATTCCAAAGGATGTTCAAATTGTGGGGTATGATAATATACCATTTTCAACAATGACATTTCCCCAAATTAGTACAATCGATCAGTCGGCTTATCGTTTAGGGGAGCTAGCAATGTCAAAGTTAATTAAATTGTATGATCATCAAGATGATGTCGAACTAGAAAAAGTAGCCATTTCCGTAATAAAGAGATCGAGTACACGTCATTAATGCGTAACATGTAACGGGTTACATAAATAAAGGAGTGGTTTGATGTATAAAACAGGTATTTTAAATAGTGAAATTTCAAAATTGCTAAGTGATTTAGGTCATACAGATCAAATTATTATTGCTGATTGTGGTTTGCCAGTACCACAAGGAGTTAAGAAAATAGACCTTGCCTTAGATTTTGGGAAACCATCATTCTTAGAAGTATTTCACATAATAAAAAATCATATGGTAATTGAGCAAGTAACGATTGCTAATGAAATGATTAAGCAAAATGATGACCTCTATATACAACTGGTGTCAGAAAACATTGATATTAGCACTGTATCTCATGAACAGTTAAAAGCGGATAGTGAGAAAGTTAAAGCTATTATCAGAACAGGCGAAGCTAAACCTTTTGCTAATGCGATATTAAAGAGTGGCGTTTTATTTTAAAGGGGTGATTAATAATGATTAATATGCATCAAATATATAAATCGTTTGGACAAAATGATGTGTTGTTGGGTGTGGATTTTGAAATCGCCGATGCAGAGGTCCATGCATTAATGGGTGAAAATGGTGCTGGTAAAAGTACATTAATGAAAATACTAACAGGTGTCTATGAAGCGGATGATGGCAACGTAGTAGAAAATGGAGAACCAATCCATTTTAAGAATACTAAAGATGCTGAAAATCATGGTGTCGCGTTTATACAGCAAGAATTGAATATTTGGCCTAATTTGACAGTATTAGAAAACTTATTTCTAGGAAAAGAAACAACTAAATTTTTTGGTATTGTAGATAATAAAGCCATGAGGGTACAAGCACAAGAGATATTTAAAAAATTGAATATAACGATTGATTTAAATCAATTAGCAGGAGATTTATCTGTTGGTATGCAACAAATGTTAGAAATTAGTAAAGCGCTTATGCAAGAGGCTAAAGTTATTATAATGGATGAGCCAACTGCTGCATTAACCAATAATGAAATAGAAGTGTTATTTGAACAAATCAAAAAGTTAAAAAGTGAAGGCGTCTCTTTTGTCTATATTTCACATAGAATGGAAGAAATATTTAGTATTTCTGATCGTATTACCGTTATGAGAGATGGTCGCTCTATCTTAACGTCTGCTACTGAATCTACCACACATCCACAAATCGTCAAGGCGATGATAGGTAGAGATTTAGATAACCAATATCCTGAAAGGAACTATGAGCAAGATGAATTAGTACTTTCTGTTAAGGAGCTTAGTTCAAATGAGCATAATCTAAAATCGGTTCACTTTGAGTTGCATAAAGGAGAAATCTTAGGTTTTAGTGGTTTAATGGGTGCAGGTAGGTCAGAGATTATGCGCGTGTTGTTTGGTCTAGATAAAGGGACTATGCAAGTCGAATTGAATGGTAAAGCTATTTATATGAACAATCCTCATCAATCTATAAAACATGGTTTAGCTTTTATCACTGAAAATAGAAAAGAAGAAGGATTAGTTCTACAGGATTCTATTTTAGAGAATATATCATTACCTGCGTTAAAAAGCTTTTCAAAATCAGGTTTTCTAGCTCAAGGTTCAATGGAACAATATACACAGCAAATGATTAAGCGATTAAATATTAAAGGCAAACAAGATGATGTGTGCGTAGATTTATCTGGCGGGAACCAACAAAAAGTAGTTTTAGCAAAATGGATAGCGACAGCACCACGCGTATTGATTTTAGATGAGCCTACTAGAGGGATAGATGTAGGTGCTAAAAGAGAAATATATCAATTAATGAATGAACTTACAGAAAGAGGAATGTCTATTATTATGATTTCATCAGAATTACCTGAGGTTATTGGCATGAGTGACAATGTTGCTGTTGTCCATGAAGGTAACATTGCAGGGATATTAGACAAGGCATCGTTATCTGAAGAACGTATCATGACTTTAGCTACTGGAGGGAAAATAAATGAATCAATCTAAGTTATCTTTTTCATATTTAGAAAAAATTATACCATTTATTGGATTAATATTATTAGTCATTATCATAAGTGTATTAAACAGTGCTTTTTTAGAACCATCTAATTTGTTTAATTTATTAAGACAAGTATCTATTAATGGTTTAATAGCATTTGGTATGACATTTGTTATTTTGACAGGGGGGATAGACTTATCAGTTGGGTCCACGCTTGCGTTATCTAGTGCGATGATAGCTATATTAATGGTAACTGGTGTTGATTCAATAGTTGCGTTGTTAATTGGTTGTATCTTTGGTGCTATTTTAGGAGCGATTAACGGGCTTTTAATTACATTAGGTAAGATGGCGCCATTTATCGCAACTTTAGCAACAATGACCGTATTTAGAGGGCTCACACTTGTTATCACTGATGGTAATCCGATTACAAATTTAAATGGTAGTTATGCATTTCAACTATTTGGACGTGGTTACTTTTTAGGTATACCTGTACCAGCAGTTACGATGTTTATCACCTTCATTATTTTATATATTATTTTACATAAAACGGTGTTTGGTAGACAAACTTATGCCATGGGCGGTAATGAAAAAGCGGCATTTATTTCAGGAATCAAAGTCAATAAGTTGAAGGTGATGATCTATAGTTTAGCTGGCTTAATGTCTGCGATGGCAGGAGCAATATTAACATCTCGTTTAAATTCTGCACAACCAACAGCGGGCATGTCATATGAATTGGATGCTATTGCAGCTGTAGTACTTGGAGGTACTTCACTTACAGGGGGGAAAGGACGTATTCTCGGTACATTAATCGGTGTGCTTATTATAGGGGTACTAAACAATGGTTTAAATCTATTGGGTGTATCTTCATTTTATCAACAAGTCGTTAAAGGTGTTGTGATTATTATTGCAGTGCTAATAGATAGAAAGAATAAATCATAGAGGAGGTCATTTAATGAAAAAGTTATTTATTAGTGCTATTGCAATATTGTTACTTTTAGCAGGGTGTTCCCTAGAATCTCCATTAGAAAATAATAGCAAAGATAAATCAGACAAGAAAAAATCTGAAATTGTGATTGGTGTCAGTATATCTACATTAAATAATCCGTTCTTTGTAAAAATAAAAGATGGTATTGAGGATGAAGCGAAAAAACAAGGAGTCAAAGTGAAATTTGCTGATGCACAAGATGATGCAGCAAAACAATCAAATGATATTGATGATTTAATTCAACAAAATGTAGACTACCTTATTGTTAACCCAACAGATTCAGATGCGATTTCTGGTAGCATTCAAATTGCGAATGATCAAAATATCCCAGTAATCACTTTGGATAGAGAAGTTGCTAAAGGGGAGGTTGCATCATTTATTGCTTCAGATAATGTTAAAGGTGGAGAAATGGGTGGCCAACTCATTGTAGAGCAATTCGGTAAAAATACGAAAGTTGCTGAATTAGAAGGTATACCTGGTGCAAGTGCAACGAGAGAACGTGGTAAAGGATTTCATAACGTAGCAGATAAATCGCTTGATGTAGTATCGAAACAAAGTGCTAAGTTCAATAGAACAGAAGGTTTGAATGTGACGCAAAATATTATACAAGCACATCCAGATATCAAAGCTATTTTTGCACAAAATGATGAAATGGCATTAGGTGCTGTAGAAGCGGTTGGTAATAAGGATATTAAAGTTATTGGCTTTGATGGTAACGAGGATGCAATTAAATCGGTAGAAAACAATAAATTATATGCTACTGTTGCGCAACAACCTCATTTAATGGGTGAAGAAAGTATTAAAACAGTAATGAATTTATTTGATGGTAAGAAAGTAGAGCAAAAAAACAAAATTCCATTAGAAATGAAAAGACAAAATTAATTGGTAATCATCTATAATAAAGCCGGATGTAGTAAACACTACTCCGGCTTTAAAATTTATATAACTGATGATTATTTATATGAGACAGAATGATATCAATAGTTTTGTCTCATTTATTGCGTTGACACGAATTGACTATAAAATTAAAGTTACTATCATTTCAATGAAGTTAAAAAAAGGGTTTGATGTAAATTAGATGTCTAACCCTTTTTCATAATTTTGACGATCTTGTTGTTCTTTTGCATAACGCTCAGGATTCTTTTTATAAAAATCTTGATGTTCAGCTTCTGCTTCGTAAAATGTAGAAGCGGGTAGAATTTTTGTTGCAATCGCTTTGTCTTTATCCATAGTATCCTTTAATTTCTCAATATAAATTTCTGCCAGTTCTTTTTGATCTTCATTTGTGTAGAAGATAGCAGTTTTGTATTGTGAACCTCTATCTTGGAATTGCCCGCCTTCATCAGATGGATCTATTACAGAAAAGAAAATTTCTAATAATTTATTGTAGGAAAACAATGCGACATCATATTCGATTTCGACAGTTTCCAAATGGCCGGTATTACCACTTTTGACTTGTTCATATGAAGGGTTATCTACATGTCCTCCCATATACCCAGAGGTTACTTTTTCTATGCCTTCAAATGTATCAAAGGGTTTAACCATACACCAAAAGCAACCTCCAGCGAAGTATGCTTTATTAATATTCATGCTTAACATCCTTTCCGTATTAGACCTTAGTACCATATATAAAGATATCACTTGATTTTTATACTCTTTTTATATAACTTTAATATATGTTAATTATAGTACATAGAAGTGCAATTTTGAAGATATAAGGTTGATACTAATGAATGAAGACAAACAAAGAAGTAATACAAACTCAAGCAACAACACTAAAGAAGCGCCTATGCGTAGGGTTAAGAAGAAGCGGCTTAAGAAATTACCGATAATCATTTTAATTTTTATTGTGATTTTAGCAATTATCGTAGGTTATGCAGTGCATGGTTATAATTCCGGTATTAATTATGCGAAAGACCACGGTAAAACATTAAAACAAGAAAAATTTAATGGTGCCGCTAAAAATGACGGTAAGATTACGGTAATGGTATTAGGAGCAGACGCCGAAGACGGTGGTATTTCTAGAACAGATTCTATTATGATCGCTCAATATGATTATGTTAATAAAAAGATGAAGATGGTGTCTGTCATGCGTGATATTTATGCAGACATTCCAGGAAGTGGTCAACATAAGATTAACTCTGCATATTCTATAGGTGGACCAGAGTTATTGAGACAAACGTTGAAGAAAAATTTAGGTATTGATCCTGAATACTACGCTGTTTTAGATTTTACTGGTTTTGAAAAAATGATAGATGAACTGGAACCGAACGGTGTACCGATTGATGTTGAAAAAGACATGTCAAAAAATATTGGCGTATCGTTGAAAAAAGGTCATCATCGTTTAAATGGTAAAGAGCTCTTAGGTTATGCGAGATTTAGACATGACCCTGAAGGAGATTTTGGACGTGTCCGTAGACAGCAACAAGTGATGCAATCGCTAAAAGAGGAACTTGTGAGTGTAGATTCAATTCTCAAGTTACCTAGAGTTGCAGGTATTTTAAGAGGCTACTTAAACACCAATATGCCAGATTCTGCATTGGTGCAATCAGGATTAAACTTCGGTATTCGTGGTGATAAGAATGTAGATTCTATCACATTACCAATTAAGGGTACTTATCAAGATATCCAGTCACCAACGGATGGCAGTGCTTTAGAAATTGATAAAGAGAAAAACAAAGAAGCAGTTAAAAAATTCTTGGATGAATAGTATTGCTACTATGTAAGTGTAAGACAAAGAAGTAATATAGCACTTGATTTTTATCATATTTCGTTAGTTTCTGTCTAAGTAAAGATGCTTAGTAAGAAATATAGCGCTGTTTAAGTTTTTTGCATTATGTTATAACAGATTTAAAGAAAAAGGTTAGCATTAATACATCAATCCCCCTTACTACTGTCATAGTAAGGGGGATTTTTTTATAGTGTTAGCTATTTATTATCTATATTCTGTTAATAGAATGAGTATTACTATTGGTCAGATTTTCTAACTCCTGCAACCCCATAATGTGATGATTTCATTTCTTCTATAACTACTTGGATTGCTTCTTTATTAGCACCAGTTGTTTTTTCAACTGCATTTGTTACTTCACTTACTAAATCTTTGAGTTGTTCATCTGAACGACCTTCTAATAATTTCACATTGACGATTGGCATATGTAATTCCTCCTAAAATAATTTAAAGATATTATATCACGAAAATTCGAAAAATTATAAAAATAACTAAGCGAGAACATATGTTCCTTTTCGTATTGATTAAGAACAAACGTTCGTATATAATAGAATTAATTCAGGGAGGTTGTTTGATATGTATGATTATAATCTAGTGGAAGAAAGAGACGTATTGTGTATAGATCAAAAGAGTTTCTTTGCGAGTGTATCTTGTATTCAAAAAGGATTAGACCCTATGACTGAAAAATTAGCGGTGGTTGCTGATACTAAAAGACAAGGTTCAGTAGTATTAGCTGCGACAGGACCATTAAAAGCACTAGGCATCAAAACTGGATCTAGATTATTTGAAATACCACATAGAAATGACATTTATATAATTAATCCAAGCATGCGAAAATATTTGGAAGTTTCTATAGAAATATCAAAAATCGCATTGCAATATATTGCACCAGAAGACTTGCATCAATACAGTATAGACGAATTCTTTATGGATGTGACGAATAGTTATCATAGATTTAGTAGTAGAGTTCATTCATTTTGTCAAAAATTACAACTTGAGATTAAAGAAGCAACAGGTATTAATTGTTCCATAGGCATAGGCTCAAATATGTTATTGAGTAAAATTGCAATGGATATAGAAGCCAAACATAACGATAGTTTAATTGCAGAATGGCGTTATCAAGATGTACCTAAAAAACTTTGGCCAATTCAACCATTGAGCAAATTTTGGGGGATTAGCAGAAGAACAGAAGCTAAATTGAATAAAAGGGGAATCTTTACTGTTGGTGACTTAGCACATTATTCATATACGTATTTAAAAAGAGACTTAGGTATCATTGGTATCGATTTACATTTACATGCAAATGGAATTGATGAAAGTAGAGTGAGAGATAAATATAAAGTGATGAATCCATCTATTTGTAAGAGTCAAATACTCATGCGAGATTATCGATATAACGAAGCCAAAATAGTTATGCGTGAATTGATTGAGGATGTTGCTAGTCGTGTTAGAGGGAGAAATCAATTAGCTAAGACGATTCACTTTTCATTTGGTTACAGTGATGAAGGAGGTATAAGCAAACAGTATACGTTAGAAGATCCAACCAATCTAGAAGATAATATGTATAAAGTGGTTGAAGGATTTGCAGATAAATTATGTGACCCTTATGCATTATTCCGTACAGTAAGCATTTCTTTAACTCAGTTCATCGATGAGAAGGATAGACAATTGAATTTATTTATTGATGAGTATGAAAGAAAAAGAAAAGAAAAGCTAGCTAAAACTATAGACGCCTTACATCGGAAATTTGGACGAGGAATTGTATCTAAAGCGGTATCTTATACAGATGCAGGTACAAAACATGGTCGTCTTGGTCTTATGGCAGGACATAAAATGTAAAGTCTCACTTCTTCTCAATTTAGTTGAGTTAATGGGATTGATGCATGAGCAATACCTCAGGTAAACCTAAAAATCACTGTTTAATCTATTAAATAAGTGGGGCTACCAAAAATGATTTCGTAGCCCCACTTATAAAATTTCATATATTAACCAATATAAGTATCAAAATCATTGAGTGCCTCAGCGCCAGCTTTACGGTCATCAGGATTTTTAAAACTAATACGCAATGCCCCATATATGTCTTCGCGAACTTCTAAAATTCTAAGGTTGCTTATAGAAATATTATGTAAACTCAGAATGTTTGTCACTTTGCTAATCATACCTGGTTTATCCGGAATATCAACATATAGATCATACTCTACGGAAAGTGCCCCTTGTTGTTTAAGGGGAAGTTCATCACGATAAGTTTTAGCATCATTAAAGAAAGCATGGAGATCTTCAGCGTTATTACGCTCAATTAACGATATAACTTCTCCCATTTGATCTTTCCATTCTTTTAAGATACTTAATATAGTGTCTTTATTCTCAACTGTAATATCACGCCACATAACGGGGTTACTGCTTGCAATTCTAGTGATATCTCTAAAGCCACCAGCAGCCAATGTTTTCACCAAAGCAGAATCATCCACATGTTGCGCATTTAAATGAACCAAACTTGAAGCGATAATGTGCGGGACATGACTAACAATCCCAGTGACAAAATCATGTTCTTCTGCAGTTGTTGAAATGAATTTAGCATCAGTTGTTTTTAATAGATCTTGGATTTCTTCAAAAGCTAGATCATTAGCTGGTTCATTATGCACGAGTATATAAAAAGCATTTTCAAACAAATGTTTTTTAGCATTTAATACACCAGATTTATGACTCCCAGCCATTGGATGGCCGCCGATAAGGTGAATATCATATTTTAAAAGAAATTGTTCATACTGTTGAATCGTTGATTTTGTACTACCAGTATCGGTAATAATAACGTTTTTCTTTAATTGATAGCTTGGTAATTCTTGTAAGTATTTTATTGTTTGTTGTACGGGTGTGGCATATATAATGATATCGGCATTTTCGACGCTTGATTTATAGTCTGTCGATTGAAAATCGATGATACCAATAGATAAAGCTTTATCTAATTGAGATGTATCAGCATCAAATGCTGTAATTTCTATATCATTATGATAGTATCTTAAATTACTCGCTAGACTGCCGCCGATTAGGCCGAGACCAACGAAAAGTATTTGTTTCATTAAGCGAATCACCTCTATCAAAATTTTCAGAATAGTAACATTGTATAGTAGGTATTACTAATACGCAATACGTGATGAAATTTTTGCTTAACCACCAATGATATTTTGAGAACTTCAAAATCGTAGTGATAATTTTATTGGAAATGAATTGTTAACGTTCATAATACGAAATATGACCTAAAACAAAAAGATAAGAAATGAATGTGTGAAACATAAGAACATAAACCAAATAGAATTATGATAAAGTAAGAGAAAGTAAACAATGAACAACATAATCAATGACAAGGATAGTAATAATTTTTAAAAATAAGACTATTTATAAGGATATTCAAAAAATAAAGGGAGTGTGAAATTTGAAAATAAAGAACATTTTAATTGCAGGTCCATATGAATCTGATTTTCATCCATATTTGAAACAGCTAGAGCATTATAATTTACGTTTTAAGGCGACCGATACCATTTCACAAGAGGATATGAATTGGGCAGATACATATGTAGGGTTTGTTCCTAATGAAAGTTTTGAACCTTCTAAATTCAAATGGGTGCACACTTTTAATGCAGGAGTGAATAATTATTTAGCCATTTCTGGTTGGGATCATACACTGTTAACTAGAACAATCAGTGATTTCGGAGAAAAAATGAGTGAGTATTGCTTGAGTTATATATTAGCTGATTTACAATATCACTCCCAATTCGAAGCACAGCAAAAAGCTAAAGTTTGGTCTATTAAAACACCAAGGTCATTGAAAGATCAAATCATAACAATACTGGGGACAGGTGAGATTGGTCAAAAGATTGCAGAAGTATTCTCAACATTTGGGGCAACTGTAAATGGCATTTCAAAAAGTGGCCAAGATAAAGCGTATTTTCATCAAATAAGTAACATAGAAAATGCTCATACTATACTTGAACACTCAAATTATATAATTAGTACCTTACCATTAACACAAGATACAGAAAAGCTATTAAATCAACATCATTTTGATTATTTAAACAATGGGTATTTTATAAATGTAGGTAGAGGAAAAGTAGTTGATACAGACCACTTACTAGATGCTTTAAATGAAGGGAAGTTAAGGCATGTTGTATTAGATGTCTTTGAGTCAGAACCATTAACAGAGAACTCTGAGTTGTGGGAAAGGGAAGATGTTACGATGACGCCTCATATTTCAGCGTTAACAAATATCGATGATGCGATATCATGCTTTTGTAGCACATTGAAAAAATTAGAAAATAATGAATCAGTATCTAATCAAGTTGATTTCAATAAAGGATACTAAATTTAGTTAAGAATTAAACAAGTTTATTTTAATTATAACTGTTAAGGATTTTAGTACAATTATACCAATTTTCGAAGATAAAAGTTAAAATAGACTTACATATATTAGGAGGGGATTGCATGACTGAATCAATTTTCACCACAATTCAAGCATTAACAGAAATTAATAGTCCATCAGGACACGCAGAAAAGGCAATTAATTACGTTAAAGCTGAAGTTGAACATTTAGGTTATACAACAACGCTAACGAACAAAGGGGCATTGCTGATCACTGTGAAAGGTGAGAACGATGAAGCCCAAAAATGTATCACTGCACATGTTGATACGCTCGGTGCTATGGTCAAAGAAATTAAAGAAGATGGAAGATTAGCCTTGGACTTGATTGGTGGCTTTAGTTATAACGCAATTGAAGGAGAATATTGTGAAATAGAAACTTCATCAGGACAAACTTATACTGGTACCATCTGTTTACACGAGACGAGTGTACATGTGTATCGAAATAATGACGATATATCAAGAAATATTGAACATATGGAAGTCAGATTAGATGAAAAAGTAATGTCAAAAGAAGATACTGAAAGTTTAGGTATAGATGTAGGAGACTTTATAAGTTTTGATCCAAGGACTCAAATCACATCATCAGGATTTATAAAATCACGTCATTTAGATGATAAGGCTAGTGTTGCAATGATTATAGAGTTTTTAAAAACAATTAACAATGAAAACTTAACACTACCTCATACGACACAATTCTATATTTCAAACAATGAAGAAATTGGTTATGGGGCAAATGCTTCAATTTCACCCAAAATTGTTGATTTTATAGCTTTTGATATGGGGGCTTTAGGTGATGGTCAAGCATCCGATGAATATACAGTATCCATTTGTGCGAAGGATGCATCAGGACCTTATCATAAGGTGTTACGTGAACAATTAGTTAATTTATGCCAACTTAATCATATCCCTTATAAAGTAGATATTTATCCATATTATAGTTCAGATGCCTCTGCAGCATTAAAGGCAGGCGCTGATATCAGACATGGATTGTTTGGTGCAGGTATTGAATCTTCGCATGCACTAGAGCGTACGCATATAGATTCTTTAAAAGCAACTCAGGCGCTACTTCATGCGTATTGTTTAGCTCCTATACAATAATTTAGATATATTCGAAGAGAACTGTAACCTGAACAGTTTGTATATAGAGACAGGTAATAATAAATGATTATTATAGTGTATCACTTTTGTGGTACGCTTTTTTATTTTGATAAAAGTAAAGATTAATTATTACTTATTACAATTCAATACTTATTCTAGATAAAAAATGAATACAGTTAAGATTAATGTGTAATATTCTTTAAATTTAAAATAATCCTTTTAAAATTGTATTGATTTTTTATATAAATGGATATATTATTATTTTGTACAATTAAAATTAAAGAAAGAGGGTTATTTATGTGAAATTTTGTAAAAAATTTGTAGTAGCATTATTGATGTTATTAGTAATACCACCTGTAACATTGTCACAAGATAATCAAGTCAGTTCAACAGCATCAGCAACACAAGAGGAAGTTTATCCAATTAGCAACTCAGATCAACCGCCACATAATATTGTTGGTAAATTACATTTTAGCACTGGTTTTTCTGCTACCGGTTTTGTTATAGGACAAGACACAATACTCACGAATAGGCATGTAGCAAATAATTTGAATCAAGGAACTGGAGATTTTAAGTTAGCACTTAATAGACATAATAAAGGCCAGAAAATATTAGGTTCGTATGATGTAGTTTCTGCAATTTATCCTTCAAATGCAGAGGAAGATGTAGCTATTCTTAAAGTTAAACCTAAACAAGACAATTTGCCCCTTAATAAAGTAGTGGCGCCAGCAAATATTGGTAATGCAAATTATATTGATGACCAATGGTTAACAACTAGTAACAATAAATTTCATATAGCTGGCTATCCTGGAAATAGAGAAAAAGAGGTTCTGTTGCAAAGTTGAATTTATAGTATAATTTTAACAAAAAGGAGTCTTCTG
>NZ_RCVN01000014.1 GCF_003697915.1 Staphylococcus pseudoxylosus | reverse complement strand
CCAGACACTGGGGACGGCGGAGATAATCAACCAAACCCGGATAACCCAGATAGTGGAGATGATGGAGATGGTCAACCAAACCCGGATAATCCAGACACTGGGGACGGCGGAGATAATCAACCAAACCCGGATAACCCAGACACTGGAGACGGGGGAGATGATCAATCTAATCCGGATAATCCAGATACTGGGGACGGCGGAGATCATCAACCAAATCCGGATAACCCAGACACTGGGGACGGCGGAGATCATCAACCAAACCCGGATAACCCAGACACTGGAGACGGCGGAGACAATCAACCAAATCCAGATAACCCAGATAACGGAGATAGCTCAGGCAGTAACCCGAATCCCGATAATCCAGGTAATGGAAATGAACCAAATGAACCAAATAAGCCAAGTGGTGGAGGTTCAGAAGATCCAAACGCATCTCATGACGAAGGTAATACAAATAATTCCAATGGTGGTAGTTCAAACACTCCAAATTATCCTGGGGCAGATAATACAAAACCAAATGGTCAAGACGGTTCAAATGTAACTTTAAATCCAGGCCATAACACTGATAATAACGATTCAAACACAACTAACAATTCGATAAATCACACTAATAATCATAGAAATGAGTCTCAATATGGAAGTTCTAGTCATCATGAGATTGCAAGCGGCGGAGCTTCAGTGAGTTATGGTGATTTAGCCAAAAGCGAAAAATCTCAATCGAATGAAAAGCAATTAATAAACAGGTTTGATCAAATGTCTGCTGGCTCATTTAAATATAATCCTTTTGTAGTTAATCAAGTTAAACAGCTGAGTTCTGGTGCTAAAACAGTAACTGATAAAGAGATTTCGTCAGTTTTAAGGCGCCAAACCTTTGCAGATAATGCATTTTTAAATGAATTACAAAAAGGCACAAATTATTTTAAATTCCAATATTTTAATGTTTTAAAATCTAGTGATTATTATAAAAATTTAGATAACCAAGTATTAGCATTGATTACAGGTGAAATTGGATCAATGCCTGATTTAAAAAGTCCTAAAAGACAACAATCATCGGGTAAATACGAATATCATTCAAGTAGTGAGGATGAATTGACACATACAACAAATGAACAATCTAAAAATGAAATTGATGTTAAATTTGAACGTACACTATTTGCATTAATCACAGCAATGATAATTATCTTTATTGGTATAGTCTTAGGATATTTCGTCAATAGAAGAAATAAAAAAGATAGCAAATAACAATCAAAACATAAAAAGGGAAGAAGCTGTGACATAAAATGATGTCGCAGCTTCTTCCCTTTAATTTTTAATGATGATTAAAATAAAAAGTTGAGAATAAATGAAGCAGATTCCTGCATTTCTTTTATTTTTTCTGGTCCTACTAATACTTGAATTATAACTACAAAACCATTCTGCATGATATGTACTAAAATAGGGACCCAAATTCGTTTAGTATAAACATATAATGCTGAGAAAATCATACCCATACCAAAGTAAATGATAAAAAAGGAAGGGTCTGAATGGGCAGCACTAAAAATAATTGAACTCACAATCCCTGCAATTAAAAATTTAATTGTTTTATTTGCTTGGATCATATTATAAATTTCACCGAAAATTACTTTTCTAAAAACAAATTCTTCTAAAATAGGGCCAACTACTGAAATTAATATAATGAATATAGGAATTTCTTGAGCTACTTTCATCAGTCTCTCTGTGTTTGGACTGGATTGAGGTGCGCCTAATAAATAGATATTAATCATATTAGCAATAATTTGATAAATCATTACTACAAAATAGCCAACAAGCGCCCATCCAATAGCGTATCTTTTCTTTTCTTTGGGTTGCTGTTCTAAAGAAGTAGGGTTAGCAATAAAATGATTAATTATAATAATTATGAAAGATGCGATAATAAATAATATAACTTGTGTATAAATTTGCGCAAAGACAAGTTCTTTGCCACTATAGTTATCAAACAGACCAGACAATTGTAAAATGATGACACCAAATTGTGCTAGGCCGTAAATAACCAATGTCAATATGGACACCCATAAACGAGACATAATGAACCTCCAAAAATTAAATGATACCTTATTTTATCGTAAAATAGTGTTTTATACAAAATTTAGCTGGATAGTTTTAACTTGAAATATTGACCAACTTTGATTATTATAGAAGTACATTAGCACTCATTCACTTTAAGTGCTAAACCATTTTATTATTTTTAAGGAGGAACAATCAATGTTAAAGCCATTAGGTAACCGAGTAATTATTCAAAAATCAGAACAAGAGCAAACAACAAAGAGCGGTATTGTATTAACTGATAGCGCGAAAGAGAAATCCAACGAAGGTACGATAATTGCAGTAGGTGCAGGGCGTATTTTAGAAGATGGTTCTCGAGTTGCTCCTGAAGTAAATGAAGGCGATAATGTAGTATTTCAACAATTCGCTGGAACAGAAGTAAAACGTGGAGACGAAACTTATTTAATCGTAAATGAAGAAGATATTTTAGCTATAATTGAAGCATAAAAATTATAAATAAATTCTGATAATTTCAAATAAATCAATCAAACATCATGGAGGTATAAGTAATATGGCGAAAGATTTAAAATTCTCTGAAGACGCACGTCAATCTATGTTAAGAGGTGTAGATAAATTAGCTAACGCCGTTAAAGTTACAATTGGACCAAAAGGGCGTAATGTAGTATTGGATAAAGAATATACATCACCGCTTATCACAAATGATGGTGTGACAATCGCTAAAGAAATTGAATTAGAAGATCCTTATGAAAATATGGGTGCAAAATTAGTTCAAGAAGTTGCTAACAAAACAAATGAAATTGCTGGTGACGGAACAACAACTGCGACGGTTTTAGCACAAGCTATGATACAAGAAGGATTGAAGAACGTTACTAGTGGTGCGAACCCAGTAGGTTTACGTCAAGGTATTGATAAAGCTGTAGAAGTAGCTATTAATGCATTACATGATATTTCTCAAAATGTTGATAACAAAAATGAAATTGCTCAAGTTGGTTCAATTTCTGCTGCTGATGAAGAAATCGGTAAATACATTTCTGAAGCTATGGAAAAAGTTGGTAACGACGGTGTTATTACCATTGAAGAATCTAGTGGTTTTAACACAGAATTAGAAGTTGTAGAAGGTATGCAATTTGATCGAGGTTATCAATCACCGTATATGGTAACAGATTCAGATAAAATGGTTGCAGAACTTGAGAAACCTTATATTTTAATAACTGATAAAAAGATTTCATCATTCCAAGACATTTTACCGCTGTTAGAACAGGTGGTTCAATCAAACCGTCCAATCTTAATCGTAGCTGACGATGTGGAAGGTGACGCATTAACAAATATAGTATTAAACCGTATGCGTGGTACATTTACTGCTGTTGCTGTTAAAGCACCTGGTTTCGGTGATCGTCGTAAAGCAATGTTAGAAGATTTAGCGATTTTAACAGGTGCACAAGTAATTACAGATGATTTAGGATTAGATATTAAAGACGCTACAATTGATATGTTAGGTACATCTAATAAAGCAGAAATTACAAAAGATAATACAACTGTTGTTGATGGCGATGGAGATCAAAATAATATCGATGCACGTGTAAGCCAAATTAAAGCTCAAATTGAAGAAACAGATTCTGAGTTCGATAAAGAAAAACTACAAGAACGCTTAGCTAAATTAGCAGGTGGTGTAGCTGTAATTAAAGTTGGTGCAGCAAGCGAAACAGAATTGAAAGAACGTAAATTACGTATTGAAGATGCGTTAAACTCTACAAGAGCTGCCGTTGAAGAAGGTATCGTAGCTGGTGGAGGAACTGCCTTCATGAATATTTATGATAAAGTTTCTAAAATTGAAGCTGAAGGCGATATAGCAACTGGTATTAATATTGTATTGAAGGCTTTAGAAGCGCCGGTACGCCAAATTGCTGAAAATGCTGGTTTAGAAGGTTCAATTATAGTTGAAAGACTTAAAAATGCAGACGTAGGCGTTGGTTTCAATGCGGCTACGAATGAATGGGTAAACATGTTAGAAGCTGGTATTGTGGACCCTACTAAAGTAACACGTTCATCATTACAACATGCTGCAAGTGTTGCTGCAATGTTCCTTACTACAGAAGCAGTTGTTGCTAATATTCCAGAAGAAAGTAGTAACGACGCTCAAGCAGGTATGGGCGGCATGCCAGGGATGATGTAAAATTTAATATAGATATTTAATTAATTTTCAATAGATTTCTCTTGATAACATTAATAAATTATATGTAGTAAAAGCTTTAGAGGCTGGGACAAATTTTTAATTGTCTCAGCCTTAATCTTTGTATTGGTAGTCACTCATTATATTGATAAATAAAGTTCGCTGTGTTTCTAACATACATGCTGAGTAAACTAGTGTAATCCATTTTAGTGAAAAGTCATTTATGATGTATCTTTTAATTGTTAAACATAACTAATAAATAATTTTGTTAGCCAGAATAAAAGAGTGAACCAAATTAATAATATGAGAATTGCCATAAACCAATTCTTCGATTTGTTCCATTCATAATCCAAAGCTTTTTTACGCATTTCCGTCAGTATTTCATTAGGAATGAGCTTCAAACATAAATAAATGCCTATTGGTACTATGATTAAATCATCTAAATAGCCAATGACTGGTATGAAATCAGGTATAAGATCGATTGGGCTAAGCGCATAAGCAACGACTAATAAAGCAAAACATTTTGTATATAATGGTGTACGAGGCGCTTTGTAAGATAAATATAGGACTAGAAGTTCTTTTTTTAAGGTTGTAATCCAATTTTTAAAAAACTCAATTTGTTTATTTTTCACTTGTCTCCTCCATAATCAATGAATTTTGAAATGTGGGCATCATTTTTTAGAATATTTGGGAAAGATTAAAAGTTAATACGTACTAATAAAATAGCTCATCATTCGCGTCTTTGATCAAAAAAATAAACGACAAGCACACATGTTATAAACTCTATGTTTTTCATTTTAAGTACATTTATTTGTAGAAATATTGAATGGTGATTTAGAAAGCATTTAACAAAGTATAATATAGCATTAATTTTAAAATATTGCGCTTTTGTACAAATTATTAAATACTTAATTTTTCATACACAGAACTTTTATATTTACTAAATGAAGTGTTAGGGTTTTTATTTTTTAATTACATCAATTTCGAGAAAATAATTTTTGGTTTTCTAAAGCATTTTATTATGTGAATATTTAATTATAGTTTAGGGTAAAGTATGTAAGTATAATTAGAAGCGGTTCTTATACATGATTTTAAGTGTACTTAAATTCTTGAAAGACGAAAGGAAGTTTAATTATGACAAAACCAACAGTTTATGAAGTTATCGATTTAGGTATTAATTATTTAATATCAGGATACGATAATTGGAGTAACGAAGAGGTGTTAGACGATAAGATTGCTGCCTTTCCAAATACAATTCATTGGCAATATGGACATGTACTTACGATATTTGAAAGTGCATTATCATTATGTGAACAAAATGAAGTAGATATTGCTAAATATACAAGTTTATTTGGATATGGTTCTTCACCAGAAAAGTGGGGAGATGAAGAGATTCCTACCGTTGATGAAATATTTGAACATTTAAAAACATTACCAGACCGTGCGAGAAGCTTAACTGATGAACAGTTAGAACAAGAATTGACAGAGACTATTGCTGGTTGCAGTACATTAAATGAATTATTAGTACTCAATGCAATTCATATTCCACTACATGCTGGTAAAATTGAAGAAATGTCACGTATACTCAAGCAACATCAATAGATATAATTAATTTAATCGGCTCGGCACATAAATAGGTGTGTTGGGCTGTTTTAATGTAAAGTTATTCTTGTTTGTATTGGCTTAGCACCACGAGAATACTTTAAATAAAAGTTGGTACTGTGGCACTCCCACGGGGATGAATACTAGCTAGCAAGTAATGTTAACTTATATTTGCAACGACTAGAACTTTACGGTTTTAGCAAAAGAGGGCAACGAAAGCTTATTAATAAACTTTCGTTGCCCTCTTTGACTTTATATCAAATCAATAAATTATTTTTGTAATTCTGATATTGCTTTTGCAATTGTATCAAATACATGTGGGATATCGTCTTTTTCGACACAACTGAATGCGATACGTATATCAGTATCATTTAGCGCGATAATACCAATTGAATAGGTTTCGATTAAGTATAAACGCAATTGTTCAGGATCTACACCATGAACTTTTAATGCCATGAAATACCCAGAATTAAAGTCATACACTTGCCAATAAGGAGCATATTGCTCGTCATAAACTACTGATTTAGTGATTTCATATCTCGCTTGTAGTGTATCAATGTTATGTTGTATTTCATTTTCGAAAGTCTCAGGGTGTTCTAAAACATATTTAACAGCACTTTGAGAAGGCATTGGACCGCTTGAGATGTTACTTCTAATTAATCCTTTTACTTTTTCTTCAAGAACGTGTTTAGTCGTTTCATTTGAGACGCCAAAGCTAATGAATCCAACTCGCAGCCCCCAAGCAAAGAATTCTTTTGTAGCACCATCTAAACGTATTGGCAATACATTATCCAAATGTAAATTTGTTAAAGCAGTAAATAGTGATTGTGTATATACGTCTTCATAAAATAAACCATAATAAGCATCATCTACCAAGGCAATAACATTTGTGCCACGTTCTGCTAATGATTTGATGGCAGCAACGATTGTATTAACCTCTTCTTTAGTAGGTGTGTAGCCTGTTGGATTATTAGGATAGTTTAAAATTAAAACTACTTTATCTTTTTGGTAGTTTTCCAAAGTATCAACAAAGTTATCAGTTGTAAAATGGCCATCTTCATCAAAGATATCATATGTTTCAATATCAGCGTTATGTCTAGCACTATATACAAGTTTATAATTACCCCAATTATGAGTCGGTAATAGTAATGTATCGCCACTATCAACAAACATGTCGGCTACTAATGATAAACCATGAGTTAAAGCATTAGTAAGAATGGGTCTAGTCATGTCATTCGCATCTAAATCTGGGTTTTCTTTTAACATTTTTTGTTGCCATAAATCACGGAGTGATTCAATACCTTGAGGAGGCGCGTATGGAAAGATTTCATCAGGAGTAAGCTCTGTAAAAACATCATTTAATGTATCAGCATACATCTTACTGTCTTTATAAGTAGCCATACCGATTGTTGCATTATACTTTGTAGATTTTGCCTCAGCAGACTGAGATAAAATACCTTTCGGGTAATACATTAATTTTCCAAGGTCTGATAGCATATCAGCTATTTCTGGGTTTGTTTTAGATAGTTTTTCATTTAAATCTAAAGCTAAAGGATTCATATGTTGGTCAACCTCTCTTTACTATTTCAGGATACTATTATATTATCGCGAAATAGCTTGAAATTAAAGCATAGCGCAAAGATTTGACGGAAAAATAAAAAAACTACAGTTTTACACGAACATACGTTCTATTTTATGTTAGAATATGGTTAGGCCATCGAAATCCTACATGGTACTTTTTTCTGTGGGAGGTGTAGTATGATCACGTGGTGGCAAGAAATCATAACAACTTTGTTAACAGGTAGCTTACTTGTTGTATTCCGTGTTTGGTTAGAAAATAAATGGAAAGACAAATAGGTGGCCTTACACACAAAAAACCCCAAGTCTGCGTCATCAGACTTGGGGTTGTGTAATATAATCCGTGGATACATTAATAATTTTATCATCATATTTTAAAGACTGCAAACAATATATTCTATTGCTTAAAATATGATAGGGGTAAAATAAAAATCAATAAAATTAAATGAATCAATAGTGATTTAGAAATATTTAACATAATTTGGTATAATGAAAATTGTTTTGAGGTGAAATGGATGAAACATTTAACAAAGATATTTGTCATTATTGCTATTGCCCTGTTTGTGGTGGGGTATTACTTGCAAGCTACAGGACATGAAAGTTCTGGCATAAAATTATTAATTGCAGCCATAATGTTTATGGTTTGTGCGTTTATTGATCGTAATAATAATAGACGAAAAAAGAAAAATGACCAAAAGAAGTAATAGTTATTTTAAAGGCTATATTTATGAAAAAGGCAAAATTTGTTTTCTTTCAGATATAGTCTTTTAATTTTGTATATGGATCTCAAAAATAATATTTAGTGTTCAAGAATTACAAAATTAAAAAGTATGCAATTAATTTCTAATTTTCTCTTTACAAGCGTGTATATATTGTATATATTGTGTATATACAGTTGCAAGGGAGGACGTCCGTGAAAATACTTTTGAAAAATAGTAGTGAAAGCCCTATTTATGAACAAATTAAGCAACAAATTAAAGAAAATATTTTAAAAGGGTACGTAGTGCCAGGTGAACATTTGCCTTCTATGCGTGAGTTAGCACAAGATTTAAGCGTAAGCGTGATTACCACTAAGCGTGCATACGAAGACTTAGAAAAAGATGGCTTTGTCTTTACAATTAGAGGTAAAGGTACGTTTGTAAAAGAACAAGATAGTTCCATTTTGAAAGAAAAACAATTCATCGTGATTGAATCATTAGCTAAATCAATGAGTAAAGAAGCTAAGACAATCGGTATGTCATTGCCTGAGCTACAAGAAATTCTGGAGATGATCTTTGAGGAGGACGAGGAATGAACGCTATAGAATTAAATGCTGTTAATTATCAGCATAAAGAATTCAAGTTGAACGATATTTCTTTTGAAGTTCCTCAAGGGTTTGTTACAGGATTTATTGGCGCAAACGGCGTTGGCAAAACGACACTCATTAGATTAATTATGGATTTAATTGAACCAGAACAAGGAGAAATCTTAGTTTTTAATAAACAGATGAAAGACAATGCTGAGGAAATCAAAAATAGAATCGGTTTTATTTATTCAGAACTGTATTTAAATGATAAGTGGACAGTTAACAAAATTGAAAAATATATCGCTCCTTTTTACAAAAGGTGGGACAATGCGCGTTTTAATTACTTTCTTGAAAAATTTAATTTAGTTCGGAATAAAAAGCTTAAAACTTTTTCAACAGGTATGAAAATGAAATTATCTATTGCGATTGCTTTTAGTCATCATGCAGAATTATTTATTTTAGACGAACCTACTTCTGGTTTAGACCCGATTGTTCGAAATGAAGTTTTAGATATCATTCAACAAGAACTCATCGATGAAAATAAAACTGTATTTATTTCCACACACATTATTTCTGATTTAGAGAAAATTGCTGATTACTTAGTATATTTAAAAGACGGTGAAATTGTCTTTAATGATTTTTTAGATGACATTATGAATAAGTATCAAATTGTAAAAGGTGATTCAAATCAGATAGACGACGAGTTAGTGTCTTTAGCATATTATATAGAATATAATAAAACCGGCTATACAGCGCTTACAACACATGCAAATGTATTTAAAGAAATATTTGGTAATGAGGTAGCAATAACTAAACCGAAAATTGAAGAACTAATGGTTTTCCTCGAAAAAGGGCTACACAAAATTGAATTTGAAAATGATGGCATTTCATAGTGAGGAGGGCCATTAGATGAAAAATTTACTTATTAGAAATATAAAATTACGTAAATGGACTATAATTATTTATTCGATGTTATTGTTGTTTTCGCCATTACAACTAGTAATTGGAAATGATACTTTACTTACTAAATCAATTTATTCAGCTGTTGCGATGATATTATTGTTCATATCTATCGTTGATTCTGGGCATGCGTTTAGGTTCAATAGTAAATTAGGACACAAAATGTCATACGATTTTTTTGCGAGTTTACCAGTTTCAAAAAAAGCGCTACTTAATGCAAACTATGTAACCGTACTTATGTTTACATTAGTAGGAGCAGCTATATTATCACTATACAATATACCGGATTCTAACGTTTCTGCGGACCAATTAAATTTGAATGTTATGGTGCCTTACTCTTACATAACAATTAACTTTTTTGCTATACCTATAGCATTTAAAAGGTATACTGAACAAAAATCGGAATATATTTCTTATTTGATATATCTACTAACGATGTTTATTATTATACCGATTTTTGTCATACTGGTTGCTGTTGGTCTTATCGCAGTATTTAATTTTAATTTAAGACAATTGGATTATTTAGAACCGATGTTTAACTATGGATTTTTAGTAATGAGTATTTTGTTTTTTATTACTAATTATTTCATTCAATATAAAAAAATAAATTAATCTCAAAGGGAGGCGCATTTATGGAATTAAAGAATATTACTAAAACGTATGGTAGTAATAATGTTTTAGACCATATTGATTTTGATTTTGGTCAGAGCCAAATTGTGGGCTTGATAGGTAAAAATGGTGTCGGTAAAACAACACTTATGAAAGTAATGAATGGAAATATTATCAATTATAAAGGTGATGTAAAAACAGGTAACAAAGAAAATATCGGTTACCTCATCGAACATCCCAAATTGTATGATAATAAGTCAGGATTATATAATTTAAAACTTTTTGCAAATGTTTTAGGTAAAGGGTTCGACAAAAAATATGCGGATCAAATTATCGATGCATTCGGTATGAGACCTTACGTTAAGAAAAAAGTTAAAAAATATTCTATGGGTATGAAGCAAAAGTTAGCAATCGCTGTTTCATTAATGAATAAACCAAAGTATTTAATTCTTGATGAACCTACTAATGGTATGGACCCAGATGGTTCTATTGATGTTTTAAAGACAATCCAATCACTTGTAAAAGAATTAGAAATGAAAATTTTAATTTCTAGTCATAAGTTAGAGGATATTGAATTAATTTGCGATAGAGCAGTCTTCTTACGTGATGGTAAATTTGTTCAAGATGTAGACATGAAAGAAGGAACACCTTCTGACTCTACGGTACTTATATTTGAAGATAGTGATTTCGATACTGCTGCAACGTTCTTAAACGAAGCGTTTGACGTAATTCAAACACAACAAGCGAGTGGAGAAATTATTATAAAAGCTCAAAATAGTTATAAAAATGTGCTTAAAGGTTTAGCGAACAAAGACATTTATCCTAAGTTTATTGAAACACGTAAAAGTTCGTTGCGTGATACTTACTTCAATATTAATCAGAAAGGTGGTCAATAATGAATAGTTTACAACTCGTAAAATATGATATGTTCAGCATTTTTAAAAGTCCGTTAACATATTTAGCGTTGCTTCTAACATTGTTACCAATGGTTGGCTTCATCATTTTATTTTTACAACAGGCAGATGAAATGAATGGCAATACATTACTTACAATAGGTAGTTGGTTCTTTTCAATTATGGGCTTGCTATTTGTAATCAAAACAATCACACGTGATATTTCACAAGGTACAATTCAACTTTACATGAATAAAACTTCTAACCGTATTGGTTATATTATTGCAAAAGTGATTTCGATTATTTTAATTGCAGTATTGATAACAGCTGTATTAGTTGGATTTGTACTTATTGTTCAAGGTCTCGTTGATGGGGACAATATTAAAACTAAAAAGATTTTTGAACTATTATGGTTCTTTTTAATGTTCCATTTATTCTTTGGATTACTTTTATATTTATTTTCACTGATTGTACCTAAGACGGCACTTATATTTACGCTTGGTGTATTCTTAGTGTTAATTGTTCCATTTGCGGAACCGTTCTTACCTATGATTCCTAAAATTGGAGACAATATACAAGATTCATTAAAATATATTCCATTTAGCTATTTAACTTCAAAAACAACTTCAGGTGATTATACATTTACGAACTGGCAATGGTTTATAACTTCAGCGTCAATCGTTATCTTGTTTGTTGTTAATATTTTCTATTCATCTAAGAAAGATATTTAACAGTAGATAACTAATAAATGAGTTAAAAGAAAGACGTATGAATGTGCAGTTAAACAGCAACATTCATACGTCTTTTTATTTTATGATTAACTTATCTAATATGGAATCATAAACGTATTTCCATAATTGAGAATCAGTTTTATAACGATTCATCATAATTGTATGTGCTTCAGCAGACTTGTCTTCAAAAGTTGGATCATCTTTTGCTGGAACGTTTGAACGTGCTTCATCTACAAAATGTTGCACTTGTCTTGCACGTGGTCCCCAAACAGTTTGTTGTTCATAAGCATCATTTAAGAAAACGAAAATAGGTATTGAACGAGCGGTTCCATTTGTTAAATACTGATCTATTAAATCTGTATTTTCATCGCGGTGGAATACTCGAACTTCTAAATTTAAAGTTTCACTAATATGTTTTAAAATTGGGACATTCATCATGGCATCCCCACACCAATCTTCAGTGATGACTAATACTTTTGAATAGTTTAATGATTTAATTTTTTCAATCCGATTATCCTCTTCTGGTAAAGAGAAAGAATTGTAAATCGTTAACAAATTCTCTTTGTTTTCAGTCATAGCTTCGATATATTGATCAAGCGGTTGACTGTTTTTGAAATAAGTTTCTAAACTTGTCATAATATTTCCCCCTTTAGCGTATTAGTTATTATTATATCAATTTTTAATATGAAAGAAAATTTTAAATACTTAGAAAAATAAATTTGATTTTAAGTTAACCTATTAAACAAAAAGATCAAATTTGTCTTTTATTAAATATATGGAGTGTGACAACAATATTGAATTTACATAGGTCGTTTAAATTATTAATCGTTAGTCTTTTTATGGCAATGGGGATAGGGACACTTTTAATTGTGAATTACATTATAATACGCAATCTACGAATTTATCGCAGCTAACTATTGATAATATGAAATTAGACACACAAATAGATGCTCAAAAATATACAACATATAATCATGTCGTAATGAAAAATCATCGTATTTATACAAAAGGTCATGAACCTTATTTAACATTTAAAGTCAATAAAAAAGACGGTTGCTTGAAAGGCATCACGCTCGTTAAAGATACTAAGATTGAGACTAATTTTAATGCAAGTATAGATGGAGATATACAAAGCGTAATTAATCAATTAGGTGATCACTATAAGAATAAGCAGTTACATAAATCATATAAAGTTATTACTTATCATGACAAAGTTAATCAAATAAAGTTATCTATTGTGTACAAACATGATAAAATAAAGAAAATTGAATTCTACAAGAAATAAAGGATTTAAAATCTAATGAATGATAACCTTATGCAATACGAAATTCTTAGATATTACATAAAATATTTTGATTCGAATCTAGAATTAGAATGGCGGTAGATAATTTGGATAAAATCACTTTCTTGAATGAACTTGAACAAGAATTAAATAGCATACCAAGTGCGGAACGAGATAATGTCATGTATGAGTATGAGCAATACTTCTTTGATCAAGAAAGAGAGGGGAAAAATGAATATCAAATTATAGGTGCATTAGAGTCACCTAAAAAAATTGGGAAAGAGATTAAAGCAAAGAATGCAATTGTTTCTGCAGAGTATAGGCCAAATGCGAAATCAATTCTTAGAGCGATTATGGCCTCGCTAGGCATGGGAATTTTGTCTTTAATCATTATCTTGATACCAATGATATTCATTGGTAGTTTTATGTTCATATTACTTTTAGTTGCATTATTTTTAGCAATTAGCCCGATTTTATTAATTATTCATGGCTCATTATATAATATGTTCAGCTTAGCAATTAGTAATTATCTTTTTGCGTTTTCGTTTACTGGTTTAGGTATTGTATTATTTGTGATCATTGCGAAATTAGCTCAATTCGTTTATCGTTTGATACTAAAATACTTACGTTGGAATATCAAGACGATTAAAGGAAGTGCAAATGAATGAGGAAATTATTTTTTAGTGGTTTAGCATTATTTATTGTGTGCTTTACTTTAGGCTGTATTACTTGGTTTGGTTTTGAAAAGCAAAACAATAAGCTTAATGTTATTGATAAAACCTATGATGATGCGAAAGTAAAGCATTTAGATATTGATAGCCGTTCTAGTAATGTAACGATTGTAAAAGGAAATAAGTTTGCAATTCACTATAAAGGCCAACAGAAAGTAGATATAGATAAAGATAAGCAATCATTAAAGTTGAAAGAAACTAGTAACCGAGTCGATAATTATGGCTTAAATTATAATCCATTTAGACAAATTAAGGCTGAAATGAAAATTACTATACCAAATGAAAAATTAAAGGAATTGAACGTTTCGAGCAAAGCACGCAATATTAAACTTCAAAATATCGAAGCTGATAAAGTCAATTTGAATATGAACGATAGATCTGGTAGCCGTGTTTATGTGCAAAATTCAGAAGTTGAAAAATTGTTGTATAGTGGTTTGAACGCACCTATACATATTAATGATAGTAAAATTGTTAATGCTAATATTAAAAACAAAGAAGCGAGCATATATGCTGAGAATACATTGATTAAAAACTCTGTGTTGCTTGCTCAAAGTGGGCATATCCAATTAGATCGTATGGACATTGATTCTGCATTTAAAGCTTCTAGTCAAAATGGTGATATTATTATGTCTTATAATAAAAAACCAGATAATACGTTATTAAAATTAAATCCTGATGATGGCGTAGAAAAAGTCAATAATAAGAGCTTTGATAACGATAGAGTTGGAGATGGGGATAATATTTTAGAATTCTATACTGTGCACGGTGATATTCATATTAATTAATAGACTATACATTATAATAGCTATGGAGAAATCTATATTGATAGATGACTTCATAGCTATTTTGCTAACTTATTATCATGCTTGACATAAATTTAATAACTG
This sequence comes from Staphylococcus pseudoxylosus, assembly GCF_003697915.1. Taxonomy (GTDB): domain Bacteria; phylum Bacillota; class Bacilli; order Staphylococcales; family Staphylococcaceae; genus Staphylococcus; species Staphylococcus pseudoxylosus. The sequence goes on along the minus strand of NZ_RCVN01000014.1, from coordinate 72,264 downwards.
GCAAAGGTCAAATCAGTGTCTATATGTCCATAAAGGGAATGAATATCTAGTGACTGTCCATTTAGCCATTGTTTAAAATCAATGACTGTAGGTTTATTATCTTCGCCTAAGGTCATGTACGCTTTAAGCGACTGTGGTTCATACATAGTTGTATGAATTGTACCAGACCAACTTTTAAATAATTTACTATATATTTCAAATTCTGGATTATTAAATAGTTCAAATGCATGCATTTTATCTAGACCATTCGGTGTTTGCTTTAAAAGCCTATCTAAACGTTCTTTAGATTCTTTTGTATAATTTCTATTCTCATGAGTTAGTAACTTGAAATGGTTCGTACATGTACGATCATATCTTACTTCAAGTGATCTAGGAGAAACTTCGATTATGGCATGATTTAAATGCTTATCCATGACAATATAGCTAAATGAACTTCTGTGTGGAATTTCTTTCAATAATTGAATTGCCTCTGGCACGTCTTTACAATATTGTAAAATGAGCCTACCAATCATATAGCATACGAAGCCGTCGCCTGGATGTTTTCTATGCATAAAGTTATACCCCATAGATAACCCAGCCTCATTCATACCATCCATTCTACCAGTCACACGAGATGTTGGACCAATTTGTGCTAGACCTCCATCATTTGGTTGAAAAAGCTGATAACGACCATCGTAAGTTGCAGGGTGATAGTCGTAATTTCTTACCATGTAGTCTCCTCCTAAATAGACCGTACAGCCACTATTTTTTAGTGGTGTAAAACGATAGTGTGCAAAGTTTAGTATCATTTGATTGGTTGGTAGATTAAGGACTTCTTGCATACCTCTAATCTCTTCCCAAATTTGAGGTGCGTATGTTTGAAAGATATCATATGTTTCTTTTATGTGGATATCAAAGCGAGGCATACGTTTTTTCCATTCTTTTTCTCTATTTTTTAATAATGGTGTTTGTTGCATCCATTGAGCTGTTTGTACACCTAAATCGAAATGCGATCCGCGGTGAGTTAATATATCTGTTTTTACTTTTTGCATAATATAAAACTCCTGTTTTTGTTGTGTAATCTTACAAATTTGTAACTTTATTGTAACCCCATGTTAATTGTATTATACGATGCTTGTCGTTATTATAAGTATAACAACGACGACTGGTTATTTATTTTCAAATTAAAATGAGGTGATTGCAATGGCAAATTATTATGATGCTGTTAGAGATGCAATGAGTACTTGGTGGGGCAAGTAATTGACTAAGTGGCTGGGACAAATTAATTGTCTCAGCCTTAATTATTATATAGAGTTAGTGGAACATTTGCATGAGTGCCAGCTCAGATCAACTATTTATCCATATTAACTCTAGTGATTTTTGCCAGGGTGGGACCGCGAAATATTTTTAAATAAATTAGATTTCTTTTCCACTCTTTTTCCATATGACTAATAAATGTAATATTTCTAAGAGTTCTGTTATTATTAAAGTATTAAAGGTAGTAATTAATATACAGTCTTTAATTATAACTTAAAGCATTACTACAATAATATCATATTATTACTATAATAATATTTAAATTAAAGTAGTGAAAAGCGGGTATATATTTATTGATGCTTTTAAGTATGCTATCATTAATAACGGATATGTTAATAATTTATTGAGGTGAAACAGAATGTGGAATTTTATTAAAGGTTTATTTAAATTTGTATTCGGTACAATCCTAACTGTATCATTAGCAGCAGGAATTGGTGCAGTTGTGTTCGCTTATATTTTCAAAAAAGACTTTGAAGATATTGAAAGCAAAACAAAAGAGATTGTTTCAGATATCGAATCTAATAATTAAGTTATTAATAGGTCACTTTAGCGTGTTCTATTCAGACTGTCGACAAAGTCTCTGACTTTGTGGGCAGTTTTTTTGTGCACGTTTGCCGCGAGCGCTGCCTTAGTTTATAGTCTTCGACTAGAGCTATGCTCGCAAGAGTCGGCTCAAATTACTGACGGTATTAAACAAAAAAGATGGTAATATATAAATTAAACAATGCAACAATGCGACGTTTATTATATTGAATCAACTAATTGATAAAAGACCACTGCTATTTGAAAAATAACTATACAAATATAAATAACCAACCTTAGGCGAACTATCACCTAAGATTTGTCTACGTTTTCAAGCAATTTCAAGATAGCATCAAGAACTATAAAGACAAAAGAAAAAATATTTTCTTTAGGATTAAAAGTAAAAATTTGAATTTAGAATTTAAATACCTTTTTTTGAAACTTATAGTTAAAGAGGATTGGTCTTTATCTAATGTATTTAATACTGGAGCAGTGAAACTTAACAAGATTGCTGAGTTCTTTAATGAAGTTTATCCAAATTTAAATTCGTTACTAGATTGTGATATTAATATATTAGAAAAGTACTGGTTCAGTTGGTTGACTAAAAATAATATACCAATAAAAAGAAGATAATCAACAATAGTTTTTGGTGATTATGAATATAAAAGTGGACTAGCTTCTTTTTTAAAGAATATGTATATTAATCTAATTAAATTTATTGATAAGCGAGAAGAATGGGAAAAAGATAAATGGGATATTAGAAATTTAGAAAAATATGGATTGAGTTATAATAAAACACTAACTGGTAATTCTTTGAACTTTGAAAAAATTGATTCAATAAAAATGAGAGAAGCAACAAAAAAATATTTAAAAAGTCGTTTGATAACTGGCGATATTGCATTTGGAACGTCTAGATTTTACATTAGGATATTAACTAGATTTTTTCAAAGTATAACTAAAAGTGAAAAAACATGGAACAATTTAAAAGAATTAGACAGACATCATATAGAAGAGTATATAGAATTTTTATTTGAATATGCTAATAGTAAAAATGTGCAAAGTTCTAGGAACTTCGTTAGAGAAGAATTAAAAGCTATTAGAAGATTTTTAAATGATATTGTTACTCAAAATTATGATATAGCCCCGTCTGAAGATATACGTTTTTTAATTTATCCTCAAGACTTCCCTAAACGTGAAAATAAAGATAGTAGCAAAATTGATTATATTCCAGATTCTGTGTTGGAACAGCTTTTTAATCATATAAATGATTTGCACAAAGATTTAATACCTGTAGTTTGGATAGCTTTTAAAACAGGATTAAGAATTTCTGATGTATTAACATTAGAAAATAATTGCCTTGCAAAAGTTAATGGAAAGTTTTCAATAATCACTGATATTGCTAAAACTTTTGTTAAAGGACATAGAATACCAATCGATAATGAATTAGCTGATATAGTAGCAGTTTTAATAGCCAATTCTAAACTTAAAAGTACAAAAGATAATAACCCTAATAATTATATTTTTGCTATTTATAAAGGAAAAAGAAAAGGAATGCCTTTTACACAACATATGGTCAGAGCGCACTTAAATCATTTAGCAGAAACTAAAAATATTGTTGATGAACAAGGAGAAGTCTTCCATTTCAAAACTCATCAGTTTAGACATACCTATGCAGTGAAATTACTAAATGGTGGAGCAGATATATTAACGATACAAGAATTATTAGCACATTCCTCACCAGAAATGACTCTCAGATATGCTAAGTTACTTGATGATACAAAAAGAAAGGCTTTTGAATCATTTATTGATCAAGGTGCTTTTAGTTTTGATGTTGACGGTAAAATTAAAAATATACAGCATAGTAGTGAACTATCAGAAAAAGCTTTGAATTCTTTATGGCAAGAACATAAATTAAATGCAATGGACAATCCTTATGGTACTTGTCATGCCAGATTGAGTGGTGATTGTCCATACATGGAAGCTCCACCGTGCTTAACTTGTAATTCTGGGAAACCATGTAAGGATCTAGCTACTGGGTTTTCTGATTTAGATGTTGAAAAATATGAATTACATATCAAATCAACGGTCAAATCTATAGAATTAGCTAAAAATAATAATAGGCAAGATATGGTTGAAAAACATACTAATATATTAAATAAATACGAAGAAATATTAGGTAATATAAAGGGTGGAAACATTATATTTGGGAGAAGTAATAGAATAAAAGTATAGAGGTTAAGATGGAAAAATTTAATAGACAAGAACAATTAAAGCAGTTACATGCAGAACGAAAAGTTAAAACCGAGAAAAAAGTTAATAAAGCAATAAATGATTTGATTCAAAAAAATGAAGAAATTAACTTTAATATTGTTTCTAAGCATTCAAAAGTTTCTAAAGCCACTTTATATAATAATAATAAAATCCGAAAGAGAATCGAGAAGTTACGTGAACAAAGCAAAGAAATATTTGTTCATAAAAATAAAAGTGACGGTAAAGATGCGTTAATTTCTTCTTTAAAAAGAAAAGTAAGTTCTTTAGAAAAAGAGAAAAAGGTGCTCAAAGATGAAATAAACACGCTATATAATAAAATATATGAAAATATTTAACATGTAAGTAAAAAGAAATAATTCAAGTATATTCTGAAAACATTCAGATATACTTGAATAGAAAATAGTGTTTTCGATATAGTTTAGGAGATATTACAAACATTAGTATTAAAAAAAGTATGTTTAGTATTTGTAGAATCATAAAATATAAAATAACCATTAATTGCATCAATTTTCAAGATTTTTCCTGTATAGTTTGAAATGTTGCCGTCTTCCCAATATGTGATTGTACATAACTCATCATTTTGAATTTTTATTTGAAAAATCTGATCTAAATTATCTAATGAATCATGTGTTAGTAATGGTTTTTCAATTTTATCTTGATCCTTTATAATTTGCTCTAAAATTTCAAACTGTTGCGGAAGAGTCGCAAATGCTTGCCATTTGATTTTTCCTCGACCTTGTGGGATTTTTTTGTTTAAATATTCTCTTGGAATATTTCTATAATCAGTTTCATATTTATATTTGTCAGGAACGTTTGGATTAGGAATCATAAAATCACCTCACCATAATTATAGAACGTATGTTCTATAATGACAAAGAATTTATATCTTAAATGAAAGGTTGAGTAAAATTATCGAGTTTATAAACAATAAAGAAATTTTAAATATACTTTTGGGTGCTTTTATAACAATATTGACTGGAACTGTAATGTTTGTAATACAAAGCACTATGAAATATTTATTTAAAAGAAGAGGAAATTTGTATATCTACTTTAAACATGTTCCTAGTATAATAACTTCTAAACCAATGTGTAAATTAAAAGAAGCAGAGAATTTATATAGAATTCAAGTTCCTTTATGGATAGAAATTCATAATACTAAAGAAATAAAACAAATAGTAAGAGATTTCAATATTGAGGGTTATTATAAAAATAAAAAAGTATGAATTGTTTTTTTATTTAGATACTAATAAAAAAATTGATATGTTAAATGTAAGGTATTTTGATGGATATGATAAAACAAAAATATATACGCTAAAAAAATTTGATGGGGATATGAAGATAGATATTCAAGATTTAGATAGTAGGTGGAGAAGGTTAAATAATTCAAAGAAACACTCGCATTAAACGAGTGTTTCTTTGAATTGTTTTATTTGATTTTTGATTTCATCTCTAACACGTTGGAATTCTGCCCATTCTTTACCTGCTGGATCATCAAAACCCCAATGCTCTTTTTTTACATTTGGTGGTAAAATAGGACAATTATCGTCTGCATCACTACATAACGTTACGACCAAATCTGATTGTTTTAAAATATCATTATCAATCAAGTCTGATGTATGGCTTGATATATCAATATCTACTTCTTTCATAGCTTCTATAGCTTTAGGATTAACACCATGTGTCTCAATACCAGCAGAATAGACATTCCAATCTTCACCTAATATTTTCTTTCCCCAACCCTCGGCGATTTGGCTACGACAAGAGTTGCCAGTACATATAAAATAAATTGTTTTTTTATCCATAATTAAAGCCTCTTTTCTTAAAATATAATTAGTGTAAGGTATAAACCTAAGAGTGTTATAAATAGTACTGGAATAGTAATAATGATTCCGGTTTTAAAGTACGTTCCCCAAGAAATCTTTACACCTTTTTGTGTTAAAACATGTAACCACAATAATGTTGCTAAAGAACCTATTGGCGTAATTTTAGGTCCTAAATCAGAACCTATGACATTCGCATAAACCATACCTTCTTTAATAGTTCCAACTACATTTGATTGTCCGATAGCAATAGCATCTATTAAAACTGTAGGCATATTATTCATAATTGATGATAAAAAGGCCGATATAAAGCCCATGCCCATGATACTGCCAAACAATCCATGAATTGAAATATTAGATAATATGTCGGCTAAAATTGTTGTGATACCTACATTTTTTAAACCAAATACAACTAAGTACATACCAATAGAAAATACAACAATATTCCATGGCGCACCTTTAATGACTTGTTTCGTATGTACTGCCCTAGACTTACGCGCTAATAATACGAATATTAAGGCAATGATACCAGCAATGATTGATACAGGTATTTGTATAAACTCACTAACAAGATATCCCACGAGTAGTATTGCTAATACAATCCATGAAATTTTAAATAGTTTTGGATCTTTAATTGCGTCTTTAGGCATCGTAAGATTTTCTGTATCGAACGTTTTAGGTATAGATTTTCTGAAATATAGCCATAAAACAAGAACACTAGCAATCAGAGAGAATATATTAGGAATAATCATTCGACTAAAATATTCAATAAATCCAATATCGAAGTAATCTGCAGAAACGATATTAACTAAGTTACTTACAATTAAAGGTAGTGATGTAGTATCAGCAATAAAACCACTGGCAATAATAAAAGGAAAAATCACTTTTTTATTAAATCCTAGATTTCTTACCATCGCTAATACAATGGGCGTTAAGATTAAAGCTGCACCATCATTTGCGAAAAATGCTGCTACAATTGCCCCAAGTAGCATGATAAAAATAAACATTTTTAAGCCATTACCGTTTGAGGCCTTGACCATATGTATCGCAGACCATTCAAAAAAACCAATTTCATCTAATATTAATGAAATAAGAATAACAGCTACAAAGGTTAAAGTTGCATTCCAAACAATACCTGTTACTTCTAATACATCAGAAAAACTTACGACCCCTGTAATAATAGCAATGACAGCTCCAATTAAAGCTGTAACACCAATATCTAAACCTTTCGGTTGCCATATCACAAAGATTAAAGTTAAAAGAAAAATCACAATTGCTAAAGCTGTCATCATCAACATTCACCTGATTTCACATTTTTACATATACAGCGTTGATCAGAAGTATTAACGATAGTTAAATTTTTATTGACGTCATCTAAAATAGCATGATTAAGTTGATACATGTGTTTGTTACCGTCTTTTCTTGTAGTAACTATATTGTTTTCTACTAACGACTTCATATGATGACTTAGAGTTGGTTGTGAGAATTGAAAGTGTTCTAGTAAGTCACAGGCACATAATTCACCACAAGATAGTAAATCTAGTATTTCTAATCTGCTTGAATCTGATAAAACTTTTAATATTGCTGATAATTCTTTATAAGACATAAATATACCTCCTATTCATAACATAGATTAACATCTATATAGCTTTGTGTCTATGTAGTTTTTCGACTAATTTTAGTATTAGATTAGAATGCGTCGTAAATAACTAGTTTTATTATCTTGCAAAAGTTAAAATAATAATTTATAGTTAATACATCAAAAAAAGTTGATGTATTGTTTTAGTATTTTATAAAGGAGTTCTATTTTATGAGAGTAAATCATGCAAGTACACTATCTGTTGATTATTTTGTTAGTTATTTGAACCTAATCATGATATCAAGAGAAGTCACTTTAAAAGAAGCTATAATATATATGAAGAAAGAGTTTTTTTAAGGAGAGACTGATATGTATGGTAAAATGACAGAAACTCATTTTAATTTAGCAATACAAGAACTTAAACAAAAATAGAGGTATGTAAATATAAGAGAGGTGATCTTTCAATGGAAGTTATTAAATCTAGCCCTAATAGAACCGAGGAAGAACAATTAGATTTTTATGAACAGATGTTTAATGCACTTGCTGATAAAATTAGACTTAAAATTCTACATTCAATACGTCAAAGTGATACAAAATCTTTGTGTGTATGTGATTTAGAGGAATTATTAGAATTAAAACAATCTAAGCTTTCTTATCACCTAAAAAAATTAGTAGATGCCAATATTCTTATTGCTGAAAAGCATGGTACATGGAACTATTATAAAATTAATGAGCAACAAATACAGGTAGTTTTAAAAGAAGATACTTGTTGTAAGATACTATAAGTATCTTCTTTTAATATAATATTAATCAACTTTTTTTGATTAATACATCAAAAAAAGTTGATTAAATAAATTCGGAGGGGTTATACTGATGTTAGATTCAATTATAGAATTCATAAAAACATTTTTAATGTTGTTTTTTGAATTATTAGTACTATTCATAATCGTGAGCTTTATTGTAAGCCTAATTCAACAAATTGTTTCAGAAGAAAAAATCAAAAGTCTTTTGAGCAAACCAAATCAAGCAATTAATTACATATTGGGGATGATATTTGGTGCTATTACACCGTTTTGTTCTTGTTCTACAATCCCAATACTCGCTAGGTCTATTAAATTCTAAAGTACCTTTTGGTCCAGCAATGAGTTTCTTGATTGCTTCACCATTAATGAATCCATTAATGCTGTTTATGTTATGGGCTTTATTAGGCTGGAAAGTTGCTATTGTTTATTTTTTAGTACTAGCAGTTTTTAGTATTTTAACAGGTTTAGTATTTTCAAAAATGAATTTAGCTAACAGTTATAAAGGAGTTAATGTTAAAGGAGACGGATTTTTTGCGAATAAAACAGGATCTCGTTTTAAACAAGCATTAAATGACGCATGGGCGTTTTTATATCCAATGCTTCCTTATTTATTTATTGGTGTGTTTATTGGTGCCTTTATATATGGGTTCGTACCCGAAACATTTATTACTAAATATGCAAGTGGAGATGGTATTTTATCCGTATTCATTGCTTCTATTATAGGAATTCCTATGTATATTAGATCCGAAACAATGTTACCTATAGCTGAAGCGTTAGTATCAAAAGGAATGTCTTTAGGAACAGTTGTTGCGTAGATCATTGGTGGCGCTGGTGCAAGTATTCCAGAAGTTGTATTGCTATCTAAGCTATTCAAGAAAAAATTTGTAATATCATTTATTATCGCAATTTTAGTTGTAGCTATTGCTACTGGCTTAATTGTTAATTTAATTATTTAAGGAGGTGAATTAAATGGGAATCAAAGATGTGTTGAATAAATTAAAACCCAAAGACCAAGAATGTTGCTCTGTAGAAATTGAAGAAAGTAAAGATGTTAAAGAAGAGAAGGATGAGAAAAAAGAAAATAATAAATGTTGCTAAGCTAGAAAAGATACCGTTTTTTAATCGGTGTCTTTTTAAATTTGACATATAATATATGTTTATTATGTTAGATTTATTGTTAATATTATATTTATATTAATTTAGTACATATAATAAAAGGTTGCCATTTAACCATGCCACGACCTTTGGGTATATTTGGATTTAAATATTCTCTAGGGATATTTAAATAATCAGTTTCATTCTTAAATTCTTTCGGAATCATTTTACCACCTCAATATCATTATAGAACTTAAGTTCGATTTAGTGAAGTGATAATTCATTATATTGTATTTGTAATAAATCTCTATTAAAATGAAACTATCATAATATGGAGGGGTTTTCATAATGACGATAGGTTATGTCGGTACTTATACAAAAAAAGAAGGTAAAGGGGTCTACCGTTTCCAACTTGATGAACAAACAGGGAAAATAATTGAAGTTGAAACTGGGTATGAACTAGAAGCCTCAACTTATTTAAATCAACATCATTCATTTTTATATGCAATAAATAGAGAAGGCGACAATTGTGGTATCGCTAGTCTTAAAATAGAGGAAGATGGTAAGTTAAGTCTCATTAATAAATGTTTAGCGTCAACAGCTGGTACTGGCTGTTATGTTGCGGTATCACCAGATGGTAAATATATTTTTGAAACTGTTTATGGTGCAGGATTAGCACGTATATATGAAGCAAATCCACATACAGGAGAAATTATTCGACTTATACAGGAATTAGCTCATGATTTTCCAACTGGTCCATCAGAGCGACAAGATCATGCACATATTCATTTTATGGATATCACGCCGGATAAAAAATATGTAGTGGCGATGGACTTAGGTACAGACAAATTAGTGACATATGAGTTTGGTAATGAAGGATACAGTGAATATGCTGTGTTTGATTTTGAACCAGGTGATGGGCCTAGACATATTACTTTCCATGAAAATGGTAAATATGCCTATGTAGTTCATGAAATATCAAATATTGTAAGTACAGTAAAATATGAAGATGGTAAATTTACAGAAATAGAACGTCATTTAACGATTCCAGAAAATTTTGAAGGCGATACAAAATTAGCAGCAGTGAGGCTATCAAAAGATCAAAAATTCTTATACATTAGTAATCGAGGGCACGATAGTATTGCTATTTTCAAAGTAGCTGATGAAGGCGACATGATTTCATTAGTGGATATTGTATCAAGTGGCGGCGAGTTTCCACGTGATTTTAACATTACTGATTCAGATGATTACTTAGTGTGTGCACATCAAGAAGGTGATTATGCGCTTACTGTATTTAGACGTGATAAAGTAACAGGTGAACTGGAAAAAGTAGACGATAAACACACTGCGCCTGAAGGTGTTTGTGTACAGTTTTTACAAGAAATATAAACTTAGAAGTTTATAAAATAACCCAATTACTAACTTAATAACAAAAAAATGCGCCTTTCCCAAATGTAATGGGAAGGCGCATTTTTATGCTATAGAACTTTCATAAACAGAGTTACTTATTAAAGAAGGTCTTAATATATTTAAATTTCCCTTTGTATGGTGGAAACAATAAACTTGATTCAAGTCGAGTGGATTTAAAAATATATGATTTGTCATGGCTAAATGTATCGAAACTGTATTTACCATGGTATTGACCAATACCAGATGCGCCAACACCACCAAATGGTAAGTTTGAATTTGCCAATTGCATCAAGGTATCGTTAATTGCGCCACCACCAAATGATATTTCATTTAATACACGTTCTGTCGCATTTTCATCTTCGCTAAACAAATATAAGCTTAGAGGTTTAGGTTTGGAACGTATCAAATCAATAGCTTCATCAAAATCATCATACGTAATGATTGGTAAAATAGGTCCGAAAATTTCGTCTTCCATTATTTTAGCATTAAAAGTAATGCCATCTAATAGTGTAGGCGCAATGTACCTTTCATCTTCATTTGATTTACCACCAAAGGCAATCTCAGCATGATGTACCTTTAATAAATTATCTAAACGACTAAAGTGTTTATGGTTTACAATACGTCCAAAATCAGGACTTTCTTGAACGTTGTTACCGTAAAATTCGGTAATGGTTTTTTTTAGCGCTGCGATTAATTCATCCTTCACTTTACGATTCACAAGTATATAGTCAGGAGCAACACAAGTTTGTCCAGCATTTGTAAATTTTCCAAAACTGATACGTTCACTTGCGACTTTAATATTTGCTGTTTCATCAACAATTACTGGAGATTTACCACCAAGTTCTAACGTTACAGGAGTTAAATTTTTACTTGCTGCTTGATACACAATTTTACCAACTTGTTCGCTACCTGTGAAAAAGATATAGTCAAATGGTAATTGGATTAATGATTGTGTAGTTTCAGCATCACCTTCACAAATACTAATATATTCAGGATCGAATACATCCTCGATTATATGTTTAATAACTTCTGAGACGTTTGGCGTGAATTCAGAAGGTTTGAGTATGGCAGTATTTCCAGCTGCTATAGCGCCAATAAGTGGTTCAATTAATAATTGGAAGGGATAATTAAAAGGTCCAATTATTAAAACTGTGCCATAAGGCTCTTTTATGATATAGCTTTTAGTTGGAAACATATAAATTGGTGTATTGACTTGTTTTCTTTTAGCCCAATTTTTAAGTTCTTTACGCGCGTTTTTAATATTCTTTAAAGTGAAACCAATTTCTGTAGCATAAGCTTCAACTTTATTCTTACCTAAATCTTTTTGAAAAGCCTCTAATAAGGCCTCTTCATGGTTTTTGATACTTTTACCTAAAAGTTTAAGTTGTTTTCTTCTGAATTTTAAATCTTTAGTCACGTGTGTTTTAAAATATTGAGTACTATTGTGGAAAGTTTGCTCTATTGAATTCAAATATATTCCTCCTAGTATGATAGATGCAATTCGTAAGTATAAGTGATAAAAAACTGGAACATATGAACTATGCTCCAGTATAATGAATTTTTAAATCTAGATATTTAATTAAAATCACCTTAAAACTGTACTAACTTAAAGGCGTTTGACTAGTTTAAAGCGTCTGTGATTTGTGGAACTACTTGTTTTTTACGTGATACAACACCAGGTAAGAACGCAGTATTGTTATCAAGCTCTACATCGAAAGCAATGCCAACTTTATCTTTTTCAGCACCAACGACTAAGATTTTAGAGTCGCTATTAATAATGTCTGTAACAACTAAGACAAATAAATCATATTTTTCATTAGCACTTACTTCTAACATTTCTTTTTCCAATTCTTCTTGACGTGCAAACACTTCATCAATATCAACAGTATTAACTTGTGCGATACGAGTTACATAGTCACCCATGTTGAATGACTTTGCGTCCATAGTTAAAATGTCTGTTGCTGATTTTTCTTTAGTAGAAGCGCCAGCTTTTAACATTTCTAAACCATAAGTTTCTAGGTCAACACCAGCAATTGATTTTAATGCTTCAGCTGCTTTTACATCTTCTTCTGTACAAGTAGGTGATTTGAACAATAGACTATCTGAGATAATTGCTGATACCATTAATCCAGCAATTTCTGGTTTGATTTCAAAACCGCGTTCTTGATACATTTTGTATAAAATTGTAGCTGTACAACCGACTGGTTCAGAACGGTAGTATAGTGGTGCTGCCGTTTCAAAGTTAGAAATTCTGTGGTGATCGACCACATGTTGAATTGTAGCATCATTAATTGAATCAGCACTTTGTTGGAATTCATTATGGTCTACTAATATTACTTTTTGATCGGATAAATCATCATTAAGTAACGCTGGTGCAGTTACATTAAAATGATCTAAAGCATATTGTGTTTCAGGTCCTACTTCGCCTAAACGGTATGCTGTAGCTTCAGTGTTACCTGTTTGTTGTTCGAAATCTGCCATGATAATAGCAGATGAAATTGCGTCTGTGTCTGGATTTTTATGTCCGAAAATATAAGTTTTTGCCATATCTAAATTCTCCTTATTTATATAGTTACTATTATTCTAGCACGATTTTGCATAGTTATTCTACTACAGCACCTAGTGAATTTTTAAAATGATCTAAAGCCCATGCATGACCCGAAGGATTAAAGGAAGCAACCCCACGATGTGAAATAGTTATTGCGTACCCTAGATTATAAGCACTAATTGCTGAATGAAGCACGCAAATATCTGTACATACTCCGACAAATTCCAAGTGTGTAATATTTCGCTCTCTTAGCATTAAATCTAAAGAGGTCCCACAGAAAGCATCGTAACGTGTTTTATCTAGGTAATGTATGTGATCATTAAACAAAATATTTTGATAGATATCATTCACTTTGCCATAGAGTTCTCTACCAACAGTACCAATAATATTATGTGGAGGGAATAAATTACTTTCTGGGTGATATTTATTTTCTTCATAATGTAAATCCATCATGAAAAAGATATCGTGTTGTTTTTTGTTGTACACTTCAATTCGTTCAACAATATAGTTTTCAATCTGCTGACCTGGTAGGCCGCAAGTTAATTTTCCGTTGTCAGCTACAAAGTCATTCGAGTAGTCAACAACGATTAATGCGCTTTTCTTCATAAGATAAAAACACTCCCAATAAACAATATAAAAGTAATTATATACTAAGTCGCTCAATCAATAAAGGGAGTGTAAATGCGTTTGAAAGATATCATTTTTGTATATTATAAAGTAATAGCTCAGAAAGGAATTAGCATATGATAATTAATGCAAAACAATTTGGTTTAAAAGGAAAAAGTAAATACGCAGATACAAGAGCGATACAAAAAGCGCTAAATTATGCTAAGAAGCATAAACCAACGACGATATATGTACCAGAAGGTGAGTATCATATACGTAAACCACTCGTTATATATGATTCAACAACGTTGTTACTAGACGAAGCGGCAGTGCTTAAAAGATGTGGAAAAGATACATTGTTGAAAAATGGACGCAGATTCAAATTGTATTATGGGTATAAAGGCAATAGTCATATCCACATATCTGGTGGCACATTTGATATGAATGGTTTCAAATATCCATACAATAATACAACAATGTGCATGGGACACGCAGAAGATATTCAGATACAAAATGTAACTTTTAAAGATGTTGTAGGCGGGCATTGTTTAGATGCGTGTGGTATCAATGGATTGTATATCAATAATTGTAAGTTTTTAGGATTTAGAGATCCAGATGGAACGCGTTTTTTCTCTGAAGCGGTTCAGATAGATATACAGGTTCCGGGTGCTTTTCCTAAATTTGGTGCTACCGATGGAACAATTACTAAAAATGTAATTATAGAGCATTGCTATTATGGTAATTCAGATACACCCACAATGCAGAGTTGGAATCGTGCAATAGGCTCACATGCCAGTCGTTATGATCAGTATTATCAAAATATTCATATCCGCTATAATATATTTGATGGATTGAATCAATACGCACTTACCCCATTGAAATCAAAAAATACTTATATTCATCATAATATATTTAAAAATTGTGCTGGTGGGATAAGGTTTTTAGCAGTTAAAGACGGTAAAAATGCGAAAGACTTAAAAGGTAAAGAGCGTGGGACACAAGCTGGCAGTAATTTAAATATTTATCAAAATAGTTTTATTGGTGAAATGAGTAACGAATCAATACGCATTCAAAGTTATAATGAAGTTAAACATCAAGCTGTACTTATAGCTGATAATAGTTTTGATCATTCATCACAAAATATGCATTTACAAGATATAGAGAGATTAATACTATTTAATAATAAAGAGAGTGATATTAAAATAAAAAAAGTTCGTGTAGAATGATTATATTTTTGAAATAAAATCATAAATATTCTTTATATAAGCGATTAAAAATACTGACCCTATTTAAAATATATTATGTTATACTCTAATAAATTATTATGAATATTCAGATAATAATTAAAAGGGGGAAGACATTATGAACGATTTAAATAAAGGGGATATGAGACGATCACATTATTTGACATTTTTTTCAAATAAAAAGGAAAAGAAGTCATATAATGCCGGTCAATTAACAGGTTTAATATTGGGACCGTTATTATTTGCATTAACGTTATTATTATTTCATCCGGATGATTTATCGGGTAAGGGTATTTATGTTTTAGCAATCACACTTTGGATAGCGACTTGGTGGATTACTGAAGCAATACCTATTGCTGCGACTAGCTTGTTGCCGTTGATTTTATTACCAGTAGGCCATGTATTGAATCCAGAAGAAGTTTCAGCTCAATATGGTAATGATATTATTTTCTTATTCTTAGGTGGTTTTATTTTAGCTATAGCGATGGAAAGATGGAATTTACATACTCGTGTTGCTTTATCTATTATTAATACACTTGGTACAAGCACTGGGAAGATTTTATTAGGCTTTATGATTGCTACTGGATTTTTATCAATGTTTGTTTCTAATACCGCAGCCGTGATGATAATGATACCTATTGGTCTTGCGATTATAAAAGAAGCAAATGAATTAAAAAGTCAAAATACTAAACCAGAAAGTATATCTAAATTTGAACAATCTCTTGTGCTTGCGATTGGTTACGCAGGAACAATTGGAGGACTTGGTACACTGATTGGGACACCCCCTTTGATAATTTTAAAAGGGCAATATCAATCAGCATTTGGGGAAGAAATTAGTTTTGCTAAATGGATGATTATTGGTGTGCCCACAGTCATTGTATTACTCTTCTTAGTTTGGATATATATTCGTTATGTTGCATTCAAGCATGATATGAAAGCATTACCTGGCGGACAAAAATTGATTAAAGAAAAATTAAATGAATTAGGTAAAATGAAATATGAAGAAAAAATCGTTTCAGTTATATTCTTACTTGCCAGTTTCTTGTGGATTAGCAGAGAATTTTTATTAAAAAATTGGTCAGTTACTTCAGAAGTTGCTGATGGCACAATTGCAATGTTTATATCTGTTTTGTTATTTCTTATTCCTGCTAAAAACAAAGAAAAACATAAGAGGATTATAGATTGGGAAGTTGCTAAAGAATTGCCTTGGGGTGTTTTAATACTGTTTGGTGGTGGTTTAGCTTTAGCAAAAGGTATTTCAGAAAGTGGATTGGCAAATTGGCTTGGTGAACAATTGAAATTAATCGAGGGTGTAAGTCCATTGATTATTGTTCTTGTAATCACAATATTTGTTTTATTCTTAACTGAAATTACATCAAATACAGCAACAGCTACAATGATTTTACCTATTTTGGCAACACTTTCTGTTGCAGTAAATGTGCATCCGCTATTACTTATGGTGCCAGCAGCTATGGCTGCCAATTGTGCATATATGTTACCAGTTGGAACGCCACCAAATGCTATTGTATTTGGTACGGGTAGAATAAGTATCAAGAAGATGGCCTCTGTAGGTTTTTGGGTCAATTTATTAAGTATAGTTGTGATTGTCTTAGTTGTGTATTTCTTAGTACCACCAGTGTTAGGTATTGATGTTACAAAACCATTACCATTGAAATGATAAAATAAGAAACCTTATATTATTTAGAAGGCATATCGTATCAAAGTTACTCAACGTAACGCTATGGTACGGTGTGCTTTTTTAATAATGTATCAAGTTAATTAATTTAGTTTATAAATAAGTAGCTATTCATAATATAGTGGATATGTAATAGACAAAAAATGCCGACAAAGTCAGAGGAGACGATGTCGGCATTATGATAATTATCATTGAATAGTTTTCTTTGACGATAAATAACCTAGTTTAATAGCATTTTTAAATTTATATCAACGATTGAATGATGAAGTAGCTTGTTGCGCATTAGCTTGTGCTAATTCAATTTATTAAATGAACCGATTATAGTAACTTGGAAGTCTAAAGTATTGAGAATTTTAATTACTTTAGATAAATCTTCTGTTATTGGTGTGTCTGCTTGGACAAAAAAGTGATACATACCTAGTTGAGTTTTTAAAGGTCTAGACTCAATCCAAGATAAGTTAATATTAAACAATACAAATGTGTTTAATATACTAGCTAATAACCCTGGTTTGTCGAACTGTGGGGTTATAAGTAACATAGTATCGCTAGCATTTTCTATATGACGTGGTTGGTTACTAACGACTAAAAAACGAGTAACGTTATGTGGATAATCTTCTATATTTTGCTCTATAGGTGTGTAACCATATGTTTCTCCACTGCCAAGTGGTGCAATAGCACCGACGCCATGCTTAATCATATCTAAGCTTTTAATTGTGCTATCCACGTAATCAATCTCGAAGCCATATGATTGGATATATTTACTAGTTTGACTAATGGCAGGTCCAATAGAATAAACTTTTGAAATATCGTTCACAGCAGCGCCATCAACACCATATAGTGCAAATTGAATATCTAAATGTAGTTCGCCTTGTGCATAAATATTTTGTTGTGTTAATGCATCTGCAACGATATTAATCGTGCCTTCTATTGAATTTTCAATTGGCACAACAGCTATACTATCGTCGTCTTCAGATACAGCCGCGACTACCTCATATAAATTAGACTTTGATACATAATCTATGTCTGTTTCTGATTGATATTGTGTTGCAGCTAAGTACGAAAAAGTTCCTTTTGGACCTAAATAATAAAGTTTCATTTGACGTTACCCCTTGTTTATATGTGTGTGGTAGGGTCGTTAATGAAATGGACAACCAGTAGCTTCTGTTTTTTTATAAAAGAAATTAGGCTCTTTCATAACATTTTTATATCCGTGATGATAATTGGATACTAATGTGGGTGACAGGGAAGGAGCTAGCCATGACCATTTACCAGTAACTTCTCTACCATTGCTTGTTTCATTTAATTCAAATCTTTCAAATTGTTTCGATGCAGTGAGATGATCAACAATAGATACCCCTGCTTTTTTGAATGAGTGATAAACTGCATAATTCAATTCGACAAGTGTGCGATCTTTATTGAAAGAATTATTCTTTAGTGTATCAAATTCAAATGCTTCTGCAACACTTTCCAATAAATTATAACGATAAGCATCTGTGAAATTACGTACAGCTATTTCATTTACCATATACCAACCATTAAATGGTGCGGTTGGATATGTCATACCTCCAATCTTTAAATCCATGCTTGATATGATTGGCAGCGCGTACCATTTCAATCCAAGTTGCTGTAATTTTGGAAAATGGTCATGTTCAATTGCAACTTCTTTGATTAAGTGTGGTTGATATTCATGATATTTCATTGCACCATTAGGCATTTTATAAATTAAAGGTAAAATATCGAAATCAGTATGGTCACCATGCCAGCCAAGATGTTCAGCAAGTTGCGTAATACTTTTTTCTGCGGGATCACCTATATCTTCATAACCTGCATATCTGATTAATTGATTATTAAATATTTGTGGAGGGTTATCCTTCGAGAATATTGTAATATAAGGTTTTATTTTCCCGTTATTTGTCGCTGTTGCAATGTGGTTTTCGATTGCATTAATAAATTCATTTTCAGATTGTATGTGTCTAGCATCAACAACGGTTAATGAATCCCAAAAAAATCGACCAATACAACGATTGGAATTACGCCAGGCCATTTTAGTTCCATACGTTAATTCTTCTGCGGTATGTTCATAAGTCCCAGTTGTTTCGATGGCATATTCAATTTCTTTAATTCTTTTTGAAATACTTTGGTTATCATAATTTAATTCTTTATACATTGTGTTGATGAAGGATTTTGCTTCTTTTAACATATAAACACCTCAATAAAGATTATAAATCATTTTTGAATTTTTATAATCTTATATCATATAAATGTCACGACTTTGTCGTTAGTCATGTCACATTTTTAACAAATTTAAATCATAGATTAAATTGTATATGAAAAAGATATAATCTTATGTTGAATTTTCCAGTATATTTAAGTCCTCTTTCATGTGCTATCAAGCTTTCATTTATGCTAAACTAATGGAAAAGCCGATTGGAGAGATGGTTGTGTACCAATTTGAAGACGATACGTTAGTATTGCATAATGATTTATATCAAATAAATATGGCAGAAAGTTATTGGAATGATGGGATTCATGAACGTATGGCAGTATTTGATCTGTATTTTAGAAATATGCCATTTGATAGTGGGTATGCTGTTTTTAATGGATTGAAACGTGTCATTGATTACATTAATAGTTTTCACTTCTCAGAATCAGATATCGATTATTTAAAATCTATTGGTTACCAACAAGATTTTCTAAGTTATTTAAAAAATTTAAAATTTACTGGCAACATTCGTTCAATGCAAGAAGGGGAACTTTGCTTTGGTAACGAACCGTTACTTAGAGTCGAGGCGCCATTAATACAAGCACAATTAATAGAAACGATGCTATTAAATATTGTTAATTTCCACACGTTGATAACAACAAAGGCGAGTAGAATTAGACAAGTAGCACATGAAGATATGTTAATGGAATTTGGTACGCGTCGAGCGCAAGAAGCGGATGCAGCACTATGGGGAGCTCGAGCTGCCTATATTGGTGGATTTAACTCTACAAGTAATGTACGAGCAGGAAAACTATTTGGCATTCCTGTTTCAGGAACACATGCACATGCCATGGTACAAACATATGGTGATGAATACATCGCGTTTAAAAAATATGCTGAGCGTCATAAAGATTGTGTGTTCTTAGTTGATACGTTCCACACATTAAAATCTGGTGTACCGACAGCAATTAAAGTTGCCAAAGAATTAGGTGATAAAATTAATTTCGTAGGTATTCGTTTAGACTCCGGAGACATAGCATATTTATCGAAAGAAGCACGTCGTATGCTAGACGAAGCTGGTTTCCCTAATGCTAAAATTATCGCTTCGAATGATTTAGATGAGCAGACAATTACGAGTTTGAAATCACAAGGTGCAAAAGTTGATTCCTGGGGTGTCGGAACAAAACTCATCACTGGTTTTGATCAACCTGCATTAGGCGCAGTTTATAAATTGGTTGCAGTCGAAGATAATAATGGAGAGTACGTGGATCGTATTAAACTTTCTAATAATGCTGAAAAAGTTACAACACCAGGTAAGAAAAATGTTTACCGCATTATCAATAAAAAAACAAATAAAGCTGAAGGTGACTACATTACACTCGATCATGAGGATCCATATGAAGAATCACCTTTAAAACTATTCCATCCAGTTCATACCTATAAAATGAAATTTATAAAATCGTTTATAGCCAAAGATTTACATCATGATATTTTTAAAAATGGTCAACTCGTTTACGAAATGCCAAGTGAAAGTGAGGCACAAACGTATCTAAGAAATAGTCTTGATTACTTATGGGATGAAAATAAACGTCATTTAAATCCTCAAGAGTATCCAGTAGATTTAAGTACAGCATGTTGGGAAAATAAACACAAACGTATTTTTGAAGTTGCTGAACATGTTAAAGAGATGGAGGAAGAAAATGAGTAACCTACAAGATATTGTTGTTAGAGAAATGAAAGTGAAACCTGAGATAGAAAGTAAAGTTGAAACAAAGCAGATTATTCACTTTATAAAAAGTTATGTACAATCCCACTCATTTGTACAAGCATTAGTATTAGGGATTTCAGGTGGTCAAGATTCTACATTAGCTGGAAAACTATGCCAAATGGCAGTTGAAGCATTAAGAGAAGAAGGTAATTCGTGTGAACTTATAGCGGTTAAGTTACCTTATGGTGAGCAAAAAGATGCTTCAGAGGTTGAAGACGCATTAACCTATATTCAGCCAGATGAAATCAAAACTATAAATATTAAACCTGCAGTAGACCAAAGTGTACAATCACTTAAAGATGCTGGAATTACTTTGACAGATTTTCAAAAAGGAAATGAGAAAGCTAGAGAGCGTATGAAAGTTCAATTTTCAATCGCATCTAACAAAAAAGGCATCGTTGTAGGTACGGATCATTCTGCTGAGAATATTACAGGTTTTTACACTAAATATGGAGATGGTGCTGCAGATATTGCGCCTTTATTTGGTTTGAATAAAAGGCAAGGTAAACAATTATTAAAATATTTAGGTGCACCCAAACATCTTTATGAAAAAGTACCTACTGCCGATTTAGAAGAAGATAAACCTCAGTTACCTGATGAAGAAGCACTAGGTGTAAGCTATAATGATATCGATGATTATTTAGAAGGTAAATCAGTACCTAGTGATGCAAAGACTACAATAGAAAATCATTATATTAAAACTGCACATAAAAGAGAGCTAGCATATACAAGATATACTTGGCCAAAAAATTAAATAAGTTCCAAATATTTTTAGTGACAAAATAAAAAGATGTTGGTAAAATAACTTGAATTTGATATCAGAAAGGAAAATGGTCATGTCAGTGATAACATCTAATCCATGGTTAATGGTTTTAGCGATTTTTATTATAAACGTTGCCTATGTAACGTGTCTTACAATGAGAACAATATTAACACTTAAAGGTTATCGCTATGTAGCTGCAATTGTCAGCTTTTTAGAAGTGCTTGTATACGTCGTTGGATTAGGCATGGTAATGTCTAGTTTAGATCAAATTCAAAATGTGTTTGCATATGCATTTGGATTTTCAATTGGGATTATTGTAGGTATGAAAATAGAAGAGAAATTAGCGCTAGGTTATACTGTCGTTAACGTTACCTCATCTGAATATGAGTTAGATTTACCACGACAATTAAGAGATTTAGGTTACGGTGTAACGCACTATACAGCTTATGGTCGTGACGGAAATCGATTAATCTTACAAATTTTAACGCCACGACGTTTTGAATTTAAGTTAATAGAGACCATTAAACAAATAGATGAAAAAGCATTTATTGTGGCGTATGAACCTCGTACGATTCACGGTGGTTTCTGGGCGAAAGGTGTTAGAAGTAAAAAACTTAAACAATATGATACGGATGAAGTTGAAAGTATATGAAAAAACAGCAAAAATTTAAAGTCGAAGAAAGTGAAACAATTCAAGATTGTTTGCAACGCATGCGTGACGCAGGTTACACACCTGTGAAGCGCTTTGAAAAACCACTTTATAAAGAGAATGAAGATGGAACTTTCGAAGTGTATAAACAAGAAATAGAATTTGTTGGTAAAATTTTACAATAATGATTGGTAAACCGTTATGGAATCACATGTCCATAACGGTTGTTTTTATCAGCACTTAATTTTTTTATGCAGATAGTTGAAAAGGTTTATACTTTTCATAAGAATTCTGTTAAACTAATAATGAAAAGGATAAACACGAACTTTTATTCAAAATTATGTTTTAATGTACATGTTTTAAGGCGTAATATTAACAAAAATTATGTATGATAGGAGCTTATTTCAATGATTGAACGTTATTCTAGAGAAGAAATGTCTAATATTTGGACTGATCAAAACCGCTATGAGGCGTGGTTAGAGGTAGAAATCCTTGCGTGTGAAGCATGGAGCAAATTAGGAGATATACCTGCAGAAGATGTTAAAAAAATACGACAAAATGCCAAGGTTGATGTGGCACGTGCTCAAGAAATTGAGCAAGAAACACGTCATGATGTTGTTGCGTTTACAAGACAAGTATCAGAAACACTTGGTGAGGAACGTAAATGGGTCCACTACGGTTTGACATCAACAGATGTTGTAGACACTGCGTTAAGCTATGTTATTAAACAAGCAAATGATATTATTGAAAAAGATTTAGAACGTTTTATTGAAGTATTGGCGCAAAAAGCGAAAGACTATAAATATACATTAATGATGGGACGTACACATGGTGTACATGCTGAACCAACAACATTTGGTGTTAAGATGGCATTGTGGTACACAGAAATGAAACGTAATTTAGAACGTTTTAAACGTGTAAGAGAAGAAATAGAAGTTGGTAAAATGAGTGGTGCAGTAGGCACTTTTGCAAATATTCCACCTGAAATTGAAGCATATGTTTGTGAACATTTAGGTCTAGACGCAGCCCCAGTTTCAACACAAACATTGCAACGTGATCGCCATGCTTATTATATTGCGACACTTGCTTTAATTGGTTCATCAATGGAAAAATTCGCTGTAGAAATACGTAACTTACAAAAAACTGAAACTCGTGAAGTTGAAGAAGCATTCGCGAAAGGTCAAAAAGGATCTTCTGCAATGCCACATAAACGTAATCCAATTGGCTCAGAAAACATTACTGGTATCGCACGTGTAATTAGAGGTTACGTAACAACTGCATATGAGAACGTACCATTATGGCATGAACGTGATATCTCACATTCATCTGCTGAACGCATCATGTTGCCAGATGTTACAATTGCATTAGATTATGGATTGAATCGTTTCACTAATATTGTAGAAAGATTAACAGTATTTGAAGATAATATGCTTGATAATATCGATAAAACATTTGGTTTAATTTATTCACAACGCGTATTACTTGCTTTAATAAATAAAGGTTTGGCTCGTGAAGCTGCATATGATAAAGTACAACCAAAGGCAATGGAATCTTGGGAAACAAAGACACCGTTTAGAACTTTAATTGAACAAGATGAGTCAATTACAGAATTATTGACTAAAGAAGATTTAGATGAATGCTTCAATCCGAAACACCATTTAAACCAAGTAGATACGATTTTCCAAAGAGCCGGTTTAGAATAATTGAATTTTTCAAGTGAAATCGTTACACTTTAATGTATTAGTACGTTAAACTGAGATTAAATTGAAAAATACAGGGGTTGTTTTAAATGCAAATAGAAAAACTAAAAGGGAAAGCATTAGATGAATTGTTTGATGCTATTTTAACACTAGAAAATAGAGAAGAATGTTATCAGTTCTTTGATGATTTATGTACTGTTAATGAAATTCAGTCATTATCACAGCGGTTACAAGTAGCGAAAATGATTAAACAAGGCTATACGTATGCAACCATTGAACAAGAGTCTGGTGCATCAACTGCAACTATTTCACGTGTGAAAAGGTCATTGCAATGGGGTAATGATGCTTATACGATGATTCTAGAGCGCATGAACATAGAAACGGCCGATTAACGATTTCACAAATTAGAAAATAAAAGATTAGGCTTAATAGAGCTAGTGATAAGATATTAAACATCTTATCGCTAGCTTATTTGTTTGTTTTAATAAGCAATATGGCTGGAACTATTAAGAAGCCTTTTTCAAGTTTATGCATATTAGGAAAGTTAATTTAAATGTTTATAAAAATAAAGCGAGGTAATTGATAGGTAACAACAAATAAATATAATAGTCAATGAATTGACTTGTGTAATTGAGTGAAAGGAAGTAACGTTATGTTCAAAAAATTATTATTTGGCTTGTTAATGTTATTATTATTAGGCCTTATATTTGGAATTGTTTTGGCAGTATTTTCGAATTCATACACACCAACTAAATCGAGTATTGTGAAACCTACCAATGCCTTGCCAATCATTAATAAAACACAAGGCGTTACACATGTAAATGGCCATGTAATTGTAAATAAAAAATATAAACTCCCGCCACAATACCAACCAGGTGAAGATAAAATAGCGAAACAAAATTTTAATAAATTATTAGCTAAAGGCGAAGCAGCACAATTAGATTTAAAGTTTTCTAGCGGTTATCGAAGTTATCGAGAACAACAAAAAGTAGTGAAAGATTATGAAGACAAAGATGGTAAAAAAGTTGCACATCAATATACTGCAAAACCTGGGCAATCAGAACACCAAACAGGTCTTGCATTTGACGTTGGTACCAATAAACCGTTAGATGACTTTCATAAAGATTTTGAGAAAACCAAAGAAGGTCGTTGGTTAGCGCAAAATGCATCGGACTATGGCTTTATTATTAGATATCCAAAAGGTCAATCACATGAAACGGGCTATGCATATGAAGCGTGGCATCTTCGTTATGTTGGTAAACCGCTTGCCAAAATGATTGATGAACAAGATACTAATTTAGAAAGTTACTATCGTTTAAATGAAAAATGAAATTAAAACAAACAAATCACTTCGAAAATTCGGGGTGATTTTTCTACATCATTTTAGAACTCATAGCATAAAAATGATATAATCAAATGTATGCTAAAAGAAGGAGTAACATGTTATGGATGAGATTAAAAAGTGGAAACATATTTTTAAATTAGATCCTGCAAAGTCAATTAGTGACGAGGATTTAGAGCTAATTTGTAGATCTGGGACCGATGCTATTATGATAGGTGGTACAGATAATGTTACCGAAGATAACGTTTCACACTTAATGAAAAAAGTTAATACTCATTCCGTACCGCTAGTATTTGAATTTTCAAATGTAGATAGTATTGTACCAGGGTTTGATTTATATTTTATACCTACAGTGTTAAATAGCATGGATGTAAAGTTTCATAATGGTATGCTCTTAGAAGCACTGAAAAATTATGGGTATTTAATCGATTTTGAAGAAATAGTGTTCGAAGGTTATGTTGTCTTAAATCCAGATTGTAAAGTAGCAAAATTAACACAAGCTAACACACAAATGACAACAGAAGATATTGAAGCTTATGCACAAATGATTAATGATATTTATAAATTACCGGTCATGTATATCGAATATAGTGGATGTTATGGAGACATTGATATGGTAAAAGCAGCAGCTGATTCATTATCGACTACACAATTATTTTATGGTGGTGGTATTAGCGAGTATAAAGAAGCAGAGGCAATGGCTTCCGTAGCTGATACAATCATCGTTGGCAACATAATTTATGAAGATATAAACAAAGCACTAAAAACAGTTAAGATAAAGGAGACACATAAATGAATGCATTAGTTAATAAAATGAATGACGAACAAAGCCAGGCAGTACGTACAACAGAGGGTCCATTACTTATAATGGCAGGCGCAGGTTCAGGTAAAACACGTGTCTTAACACATCGTATTGCTTACTTGTTAGATGAAAAAGGAGTGTCTCCGTATAATGTTTTAGCGATTACTTTTACAAATAAAGCAGCTAAGGAAATGAAAGCGCGTGTCCAAACTTTAGTTGGGGAACAAGCTGAAGTGATTTGGATGTCAACGTTCCACTCAATGTGCGTGAGAATTCTTAGAAGAGATGCGGATCGTATTGGTATTGAAAGAAACTTTACGATTATTGATCCAACTGACCAAAAATCAGTTATTAAAGATGTTTTAAAAAATGAAAATATAGATAGTAAGAAATTTGAACCTAGAATGTTTATAGGCGCAATTAGTAATTTGAAAAATGAATTAAAGACACCTGAGGATGCGCAAAAAGAAGCAAATGACTATCATACGCAAATGGTTGCGACTGTATATAAAGGTTACCAACGCCAACTTTCAAGAAATGAAGCGCTAGACTTTGATGATTTAATTATGGTGACAATCCGATTATTTGAACGTGTTCCAGAAGTATTAGATTATTATCAAAACAAATTCCAATACATCCATGTAGATGAGTATCAAGATACGAATAAAGCACAATACACATTAGTGAAATTATTAGCATCAAAATTCAAAAATTTATGTGTAGTAGGAGATTCCGATCAATCAATTTACGGTTGGCGTGGTGCAGATATCCAAAACATCTTGTCATTTGAAGAAGATTATCCTGAGGCAAAAACAATTTTCTTAGAACAAAATTATCGTTCTACTAAAAATATATTAAATGCAGCGAATGAAGTTATTAAAAATAATTCAGAGCGTAAGCCTAAGGGATTATGGACAGGGAACACAGATGGAGATAAAATTCATTACTATGAAGCGACAACTGAACGCGATGAAGCAGAATATGTTGTGCGTGAAATTATGAAACATCAACGAAATGGTAAGAAATATCAAGATATGGCAATTCTATATCGTACCAATGCACAATCACGTGTTCTGGAAGAAACCTTTATGAAATCGAATATCCCTTATACAATGGTCGGGGGCCAAAAGTTCTACGATAGAAAAGAAATTAAAGATTTATTAAGTTACTTAAGAATAATTGCAAACAGTAATGACGATATTAGCTTACGTCGTGTTATTAATATACCAAAACGTGGTATTGGTCCATCTTCAGTAGATAAAATTCAAGCATATGCCGTGCAAAATGATTTGAGTATGTTTGATGCATTAGCAGAAGTTGATTTTATTGGTTTATCTAAAAAAGTAACGCAAGAATGTATCACTTTTTATGATACGATGCAAAACATCATCAAACAGCAAGAGTTTTTAGAAATTACAGAGATTGTAAATGAAGTATTAGAAAAATCAGGTTATCGTGAAATGTTAGAACGTGAGCAAACGTTAGAATCTAGAAGTAGATTAGAAAATATTGATGAGTTCATGTCTGTACCAAAAGATTATGAAGAAAATACGCCGTTAGAAGAACAATCTTTGATAAATTTCCTTACTGACTTATCATTAGTTGCTGATATAGATGAAGCACAAATTGAAAATGGTATAACGTTGATGACAATGCATTCGGCTAAAGGCTTAGAATTTCCGATTGTTTTTATAATGGGAATGGAAGAATCGCTATTCCCACATATTAGAGCGATTAAAAGTGATGATGAACATGAAATGCAAGAAGAAAGACGTATTTGCTATGTGGCTATTACACGTGCAGAAGAAACATTATACTTAACACATGCTACATCTAGAATGTTATTTGGTAGACCACAGTCTAATATGGCATCTAGATTCTTAAGAGAAATCCCTGAAGATTTATTAGAAAATGAATCTAAGCGTAAGTCTACTTCTCAAAGCCAAGGAAATCGTTTCCAATCAGCTACGAAACAACCTGGTAAAAGAGCACATAGCCAAAAGACTACTGCTTCAAGGAAAGCTCAAGCAACAACTAATTGGAATGTTGGTGATAAAGTGATGCATAAATCTTGGGGTGAGGGTATGGTTAGTAATGTGAAAGAAAAAAATGGTTCAGTAGAATTAGATATTATCTTTAAATCAGAAGGGCCGAAACGCTTACTAGCACAATTCGCACCAATTGAGAAGAAGGGGGAGTAACAAGTGGCTGATTTGCAATCACGTGTAAATGAATTACATGAATTATTAAATCAATATAGCTATGAATATTATGTTCAAGATAATCCATCCGTGCCTGATAGCGAGTATGATAAGTTGTTACATGAATTAATAGATATTGAAACAACTCATCCTGAATATCGAACAGACGATTCACCTACAGTGAGAGTAGGCGGTAGTGCGCAATCGACATTTGAGAAAGTGCAACACGATACCCCTATGCTTAGTTTAGGCAATGCATTTAACGAGGAAGATTTGAGGAAGTTTGATCAACGTATACGTGACAACATTGGTGATGTGGCGTATATGTGTGAATTAAAGATAGATGGTTTAGCTGTGTCATTAAAATATGAAAACGGAAGATTTGTTCAAGGATTAACGCGTGGTGATGGTACAACAGGTGAAGATATAACAGAAAACTTAAAAACCATTCACGCTATTCCTTTAAAAATTAATGAACCTAGAACATTTGAAGTTCGAGGTGAGGCGTATATGCCTAGAAAATCATTTTTTAATTTGAATGAAGCTAAGGCAGAAAATGATGAACAGCCTTTTGCAAACCCAAGAAACGCAGCTGCAGGTTCACTAAGACAATTAGATTCTAAACTTGCAGCTAAACGTAAATTAAGTGTCTTTCTATATAGTGTGAATGATTTTACGCAATTTAACGCAGATACTCAAAGCGAAGCGTTAGATGAGTTAGACCAATTAGGATTTAAAACAAATCAGGCACGTCAACGTGTTCAAACGATAGACGAAGTGTTGGCATATATCGAAAAGTGGACAGATCAACGAGAAGAATTGCCATATGATATTGATGGTATTGTCATTAAAGTGAACGCTTTAGAACAACAAGAAGAACTTGGATTCACCCAAAAATCACCGCGTTGGGCTATTGCATATAAATTCCCTGCAGAAGAAGTAATAACAGAGTTGTTAGATATTGAGTTAAGTATTGGTAGAACGGGTGTCGTGACACCAACTGCAATACTTGAACCGGTAAAAGTTGCAGGAACAACTGTTTCTCGCGCTTCGTTACATAATGAAGATTTGATACATGATAAAGATATTAGAATTGGCGACAGTGTTGTCATTAAAAAAGCTGGAGATATTATCCCTGAAGTTATCAAGAGTGTGTTAGATAGACGTCCTGAAAATGCAGAACAATATCATATGCCTACACATTGTCCTAGTTGTGATCATGAGTTAGTAAGGATTGAAGGCGAGGTTGCATTACGCTGTATCAATCCGAAATGCCAAGCGCAATTAGTAGAAGGTTTAATACATTTTGTCTCTAGACAAGCTATGAACATTGACGGTCTAGGCACAAAAATGATTCAACAATTATACGAAAATGAACTGATAAAAGATGTAGCTGATATTTTCTATCTTACGAAAGCGGACCTAGAACCACTTGATCGCATGGGTGAGAAAAAAATCGATAACCTGCTTAAAGCTATCGAGTTAGCAAAATCTAATTCTCTTGAACAATTATTGTTTGGATTAGGTATAAGACATCTAGGTGTGAAAGCAAGCCAAGTCATTGCAGAAAAATATAGTACCATGGATAAGTTGTTTGATGTCACAGAAGAAGATTTGATAGCAATCCACGATATTGGACATAAATTAGCGCAATCAGTAGTGACTTATTTAGAAAATGAAGATATTCGTGCACTTATTGAAAAATTAAAAGCTAAAAATGTTAATATGACTTATAAAGGTGTTAAGACAAGTGAACTTGAAGGACATCCTGAATTTAAAGATAAAACAATTGTCCTTACTGGTAAGCTGTATCAAATGACACGAAATGAAGCATCAAAATGGTTAGCATTACAAGGTGCAAAAGTAACAAACAGTGTTACTAAAAGTACAGATTTGGTCATTGCAGGCGAGGACGCTGGATCTAAGCTAACTAAAGCAGAAAAATTCGGTACCGACATTTGGTCTGAAGAAGATTTTGTTCAGAAACAAAAAGAAATTGAGGGATAGAGGAGATAATGCATGAAAAGAACGATAATATTAATCATTTCAGCAATTTTTGTATTATCAGCATGTGGTCAAAACGAAGAGAAACCAAAAGAAAAATCAAAGGATAATGAACAGCAACAAGAATCAGGTTCTGTAAAAGAAATCGCAACTGATAAAAATGTACAAGGTGATAACTACAGAACAATTTTGCCTTTTAAAGAAAGTCAGGCTCGAGGATTATTACAAGATAATATGGCTAATAGTTATAATGGAGAAGACTTTGAAAATGGGCTTTTAGATTTAAGTAAAAGTGTATTTCCAACTGACGAATATTTATATCAAGATGGACAATACTTAGATAAGTCCACAATTAATGCATTTTTAAGTCCAAAGTATACGAAATCTGAAGTAGATAAGATGGATGAAGATGAACGTAAAGAGAAAAAAGCAAATGAGAATTTAGGACTTAATCCTTCTCATAATGGTGAAACAGATCCTGAAAAAATCGCTAAAAATTCACCAGCCTATTTATCTAACATTTTAGAACAGGATTTTTATGGTAGCGGTGATACTAAAGGTAAAAAAATCAAAGGCATGACTATAGGTTTAGCAATGAATAGTACATACTATTATCAAAAAGAAAAAGATGGCGAAACTTATAGTGAAGATTTAGATTATAAAGAAATTAAAAAGCAAGGTAAGCAAATGGCAGGGGAAATTCTATCTAGAATTCGTGAGCATAAAGAATTAAAAGAAATACCAATACATTTTGCAATCTACAAACAAACTGGTGAAAATTCCATTGTACCTGGAGAGTTTATTGCAGGTACAACTGTCGAAGAAGGTAAAACTCGCATCAATGACTGGAAAGATATTAATCAAAAGACAGTCTTATTACCTTCACAAGAAGCGGCTGATTTAGACGAAAACTTAAATAATGATTTTAAACAGTTTAATGATGACTTACAAACTTATTTTAATAACTTTACTCAAGCAGTCGGAACGGTTAAATTTGATAAAAAAGAAGCAAAACAATTATCTGTCGATGTACCAATTGATTACTATGGTAAAGCAGAAACAATTGGTATCACCCAGTATGTGACAGAACAAGCAGAAAAATATTTTGACGGTATAGATGAATATGAAATTCATATTAAGGATGGTAATAATCCAAAAGCCTTAATTAGTAAATCAAAAGATGATAAAGAACCGCAAGTTCATATTTATAAAAATAATAATTAGTAAATAGGATATATTAAATTAACGCCCTATAAGATTGTCAATTTATGTCAATCTTGTAGGGCGTCTTTATATTATATAAATAATTAGAAAGTGTTTATTCTTTAATCATTTGTTTGACCTTATTAAGATCTTTTTCGACAAAATCTCCAGGTTTTTTAGTATATTTACTAACAAGGTAAGTTACAATCACACTTGCCAAGAAACCCGGTATGATTTCATACATACCAAATATTTCATTGATATTAGCTAAAGGTTTTATCCAAGCAATCCAGATAATAACAACTACTGCACCTGTAATCATTCCAGATAAAGCCCCTGCATGTGATAAACCTTTCCAGTATAGTGAGAAGATGACTAAAGGACTGAAAGCAGCGCCAAATCCTGCCCAGGCATTTCCGACTAAATTTAAAATAGTATCATTTGGTGACCAAGCAATCCAAATAGCAACGATGGCTACTAACAATACAGATAACCTACCAACCAAGACGAATTCTTTTTCGTGTTCGCGGGCTTTATCTTCTCCACGAATTAATTTATAAAAGTCTTCAGTTAATGAACTAGAAGTTACAAGTAACTGAGATGATATTGTACTCATAATGGCTGCCAATATCGCTGCTAATAAGAAACCACCTACAAGAGGATGGAATAAAATCTGACTCATGACAATAAATAGTGTTTCAGAATCTTCTAATTGAATATTGCGTTCAGAAATAAATGCAATACCAGTGAGACCAACTGCTACAGCGCCTAACAAACCTATAACCATCCAACTTATGCCAAGTCGTCTTGCTTTAGGTAACAGTTTATGTGTTTTAATAGACATAAATCTAACGATGATATGTGGTTGTCCGAAATAGCCTAAACCCCAAGCAAATAATGAGATAATCCCTAATACTGTGGTACCTTTAAATAAGTTCATATTTGTTGGTTTCATTTCAGCTACCTGTCTAAACGTATCTAAACCACTGAGCTCTATGAGAGCAACAATGGGTACCATGACCATGGCAATTAACATGATAACGCCTTGGAAGAAGTCTGTAATCGAAACTGCTAAGTAACCTCCAAAAAAAGTATAAAATATGACAATCGCAGCTACTATAATAAGCCCCCAGTGATAGTTCATACCAAAAGCACTTTCGAATAATTTGCCCCCTGAAACAAAACCAGAGTGTGTATACAGCGTGAAGAAAACTACGATAATTAAACCAGAAATAATTTTTATATAATTATTTTGATCATTCAGTCTATTTTTGAAAAAATCTGGTAATGTAATCGCATCGCCTGCGAGTTCAGTATAAACTCTCAACCTAGGCGCTACGATAAAGTAGTTCACATATGCGCCTAATGAGAGACCGATTGTTATCCACATTGCTGAAAGCCCTGTGCTATATACAGAACCAGGTAATCCCATAATCATCCAACCACTCATATCCGATGCACCAGCTGAAAGAGCGGTGACATAAGGACCAATACTTCTGCCTCCAAGCATAAATTCACTTAAATTACTTGTAGACTGTTTATACCCATAATAACCAATAACGAGTAGTATAATGAAATATATTACGATCATAATATAAGTTTGCCAACTCGCATGAACTTGATTAGCTAATGAAGTGCCCAAAATCAGCATGGTTCATCATCTCCCTTTGTCTTTATCTATTAAATTGTTGTACATGAATGATTATACAATGAAATTTATAAATAAAGTAGTACTATTTTTATTTTTTAACGACATATTACTTTTCACAACATATCGTTAAGCGCTTACATATTTATATTGTAATGATACACTCGTTATAAATTTTTGTGATTTAATATGCAAATAAAAGCAACGAATCTATAGATAAAGCTAATGAACCCATTACAATTTAAAAAAATAATTGGTATAACTTACTAAATTAAATCGTTTTAATTTGTGTATATTATTGAAAAACTTAGATTTTTGGACGGAATTTTGGTACAATTTTGTAATGAATGAGTAAAAAGGAGGCTTTTATTTAATGGCTAAAGTTACACGAGAAGAAGTTGAACACATCGCTAATTTAGCAAGACTTCAAATTACTGAAGATGAAACTGCAGAAATGCAAAACACTTTAGAAAGTATTTTAAACTTTGCTAACCAAATAGATACAGCGGATACAAGTAACATTGAACCAACATATCATGTATTAGATTTACAAAATGTATTACGTGAAGATAAAGCAGTCGAGGGCATTCCCCAAGAGCTTGCATTAAAAAATGCTAAAGAGACGGAAGATGGACAATTTAAAGTACCATCTATCATGAATGAGGAGGACGCTTAAGATGACGATCCGTTATGAATCTGTGGAGAATTTAATCAGCTTAATCAAAAACAAAGAAATAAAACCATCACAAATTGTTAATGACATTTACGATGCAATTGAAGAAACGGATCCAACTATTAAATCATTTCTTGCGTTAGATAAAGAAAATGCAATTAAGAAAGCACAAGAGCTTGATGAGTTACAAGCTAAGGACCAAATGGAAGGTAAGTTATTTGGTATCCCAATGGGAATTAAAGATAACATCATTACCGAAGGTGTGGAAACAACTTGTGCTAGTAAAATGCTAGAAGGATTTGTACCGATTTATGAATCAACTGTAATGAACAAGTTACATAATGAAAATGCGGTACTTATCGGTAAATTGAATATGGATGAATTTGCAATGGGTGGTTCAACAGAAACATCTTATTACAAAAAAACAGTGAATCCATTCGATCATACCGCCGTTCCAGGTGGCTCATCTGGTGGTTCAGCAGCAGCTGTAGCAGCAGGCTTAGTACCGTTTAGTTTAGGCTCAGATACTGGTGGTTCAATCCGTCAACCAGCTGCATACTGTGGTATCGTAGGTCTAAAACCAACATATGGACGTGTATCTCGTTTTGGTCTTGTTGCATTTGCATCATCATTAGATCAAATTGGGCCATTGACACGTACGGTTAAAGATAATGCTCTAGTATTAGAGGCAATTACAGGTGTTGACGAAAATGATTCAACAAGTGCGCCTGTTGAAGCAGCTGATTATACAGCTGACATAGGAAAAGACATCAAAGGTCTTAAAGTAGCTTTACCAAGTGAATATTTAGGTGAAGGTATTTCTGATGAGGTTAAAGATTCAGTTAAAGAAGCAGTTGAAACACTGAAATCATTAGGTGCAACAGTTGAAGAAGTTTCATTACCTAATACGAAGTATGGTATTCCATCTTATTATGTTATTGCATCTTCAGAAGCATCATCTAACTTATCTCGTTTCGACGGTATAAGATATGGCTATCATTCACCTGAAGCTAATTCATTAGAGGAATTATATAAAATGTCTAGAAGTGAAGGTTTTGGTGAAGAAGTTAAACGTCGTATCTTCTTAGGTACATTTGCATTAAGCTCAGGCTATTATGATGCTTTCTACAAAAAATCACAAAAAGTTAGAACTTTAATTAAAAATGACTTTGATCGTATTTTTGAAAATTATGATGTTGTAGTAGGACCTACTACACCAACTACTGCATTTAATTTAGGTGAAGAGATTGATGATCCACTTAC
Source organism: Staphylococcus pseudoxylosus (assembly GCF_003697915.1). Classification (GTDB taxonomy): domain Bacteria; phylum Bacillota; class Bacilli; order Staphylococcales; family Staphylococcaceae; genus Staphylococcus; species Staphylococcus pseudoxylosus. Next base: position 37,155 of record NZ_RCVN01000014.1, on the reverse strand, counting down.
AATGTATGCGAACGATTTACTAACAACGCCTGTAAACTTAGCAGGGTTACCAGGTATCTCTGTACCGTGTGGACAATCAAATGGTCGACCAATTGGCTTACAATTTATTGGTAAACCTTTTGATGAAAAAACATTGTACCGTGTCGCTTACCAATACGAAACACAATTCAATTTTCATAATGAATACGAAAAATTATAAGGAGTGGAAATCATGCATTTTGAAACAGTTATTGGGCTAGAAGTCCATGTTGAGTTGAAAACAGATTCTAAAATGTTCTCATCATCACCAGCGCATTTTGGAGCGAAACCAAACTCAAATACAAATGTAATTGACCTTGCATATCCTGGTGTCTTGCCAGTAGTAAATAAACGTGCAGTTGATTGGGCTATGAGAGCATCAATGGCATTAAATATGGAAATTGCTACGGAATCAAAATTTGACCGTAAAAACTATTTCTATCCAGATAATCCAAAAGCATATCAAATATCACAGTTTGACCAACCAATTGGTGAAAATGGTTATATTGATATCGAGGTTGATGGAGAGACGAAACGTATTGGTATCACACGTTTACACATGGAAGAAGATGCTGGTAAATCAACTCATAAAGATGGCTATTCTTTAGTTGATTTAAATAGACAAGGTACGCCATTAATTGAAATCGTATCTGAACCAGACATTCGTTCTCCACAAGAAGCGTATGCTTACTTAGAAAAATTACGTTCTATTATTCAATACGCAGGCGTTTCTGATTGTAAAATGGAAGAAGGTTCACTACGTTGTGATGCTAATATTTCTTTACGCCCATATGGTCAAGAAGAGTTTGGTACAAAAGCAGAACTTAAAAACCTAAATTCATTTACGTATGTTCGTAAAGGTCTAGAATATGAAGAAAAACGCCAAGAAGAAGAATTGTTAAACGGTGGGGAAATTCTTCAAGAAACACGTAGATTTGATGAATCTAATGGTAAAACATTATTAATGCGTGTTAAAGAAGGTTCTGATGACTATCGTTATTTCCCGGAACCAGATATTGTTCCTTTATACGTTGACGATGAATGGAAAGCGCGTGTTCGTGAAACAATTCCAGAATTACCTGATGAAAGAAAAGAGAAATATGTTAATAAATTTGGTTTACCAGCTTATGATGCACATGTACTTACACTCACTAAAGAAATGTCAGATTTCTTCGAAGGTGCTGTAGCACAAGGTGCTGATGTCAAATTAACATCTAACTGGTTAATGGGCGGAGTGAACGAGTACTTAAATAAAAACCAAATTGAATTATTAGATACTAAACTTACACCTGAAAACTTAGCTGGAATGATTAAATTAATCGAAGACGGCACAATGAGTAGTAAAATCGCTAAAAAAGTATTCCCAGAACTTGCTGAAAATGGTGGGGATGCGAAGCAAATTATGGAAGATAAAGGCTTAGTTCAAATCTCGGATGAGGCAACGCTTCTCAAATTTGTAAATGAAGCATTAGATAATAATGAACAATCAATTGAAGACTATAAAAATGGTAAAGGTAAAGCGATGGGCTTCTTAGTTGGTCAAATTATGAAAGCTTCGAAAGGTCAAGCAAATCCACAACTAGTCAATCAATTATTGAAACAAGAATTAGATAAAAGATAATAGTTCACACATAGATATTTATTAATTGCAAAATTGTAATCATGTGTACTAGATTTTCTATATACTCATACTAGTAGGCTGGGACAATATAATTGTCCCAGCCTTAAACATTATATTACAACAGCTAAAGTCCCACTTCTTATGAAATAAGTTAGTGGGACTTATGCATGAGCGCAAGCTCAAGTAATCATTAAACCCCACTTCTTATGAAATAAGTTAGTGGGACTTATGCATGAGCGAGTTCAGCTAAACCTTATAGTCCAACTAATACAAGTCATCGTCAAGGGGAGGAAGAAATAGTTTTAAAGAAATCAAATTTCTTTGCCTCTCTTGTTCTTATACACACGGTTATGTATTTTCTTTTAAAATTTAACCTAAAATGCTTTTATCATCTATGTAAATCATTTAATATAGGTAATGAGTATACGAAGTTGAGGGATAAATTATGAGAAAACGAGCTAGAATCATTTATAACCCAACATCTGGCAAAGAACTTTTTAAACGTACGTTACCGGATGTTTTAATTAAATTAGAAAAAGCAGGTTTTGAAACAAGTGCTTATGCAACTGAAAAAGTCGGAGATGCCACAACAGAAGCAACACGTTGTTTAGAACAAAATTACGATGTACTCATAGCCGCTGGTGGTGATGGCACTTTAAACGAAGTTATCAATGGTATAGCAGAAAAAGCCAATAGACCGAGTTTAGGTATCATTCCAATGGGCACTGTTAATGATTTTGGTCGTGCGTTACATTTACCTACTGATATAATGAGTGCGATTGATGTTATCATTGAAGGTCACATTACGCGTGTAGATATAGGGAAAATGAATAGCCGCTATTTTATTAATTTAGCCGCAGGAGGACAATTAACTCAAGTATCGTATGAAACACCGAGTAAATTAAAATCCATTGTTGGACCGTTTGCATATTATATAAAAGGGTTTGAAATGTTACCACAAATGAAAGCAGTAGATATCCGCATTGAATATGATGACGAATTATTTCAAGGCGAAGCCCTGTTGTTTTTACTTGGTTTGACAAATTCAATGGCAGGTTTTGAGAAATTAGTACCTGACGCCAAATTAGATGATGGTTATTTTACTTTGATTATCGTTGAAAAGGCGAATCTTGCAGAACTAGGTCATATAATGACTTTAGCATCAAGAGGTGAGCATACGAAACATCCAAAGGTACATTATAAAAAAGCGAAATCTATAAGTATTTCCTCGTTTACCGATATGCAACTTAATGTAGATGGCGAATATGGTGGTAAACTACCAGGTAATTTCTTGAACTTGAAACAGCATATTGAAGTTTTTACACCAAGCGATATACAAAATGAAGAAATAGTTGAACAATAAAATACAGAATAAACTACGAGGTTAGGTCAGTCTATAAATATTCCCTAACCTCTTTTAGTGTGGGGTGAAATAATGAACGCAATTCAAAAAAATGAAGTCGTAGAGGGTAAAGTTGTAGATTTAACGCACGAAGGGCATGGTGTTGTTAAATTCGATCGCTATCCTGTTTTTGTTCCTAATGCATTAATTGATGAAATAATTGAATTTAAAGTGATTAAAGTGAAAAAGAATTTTGCAATAGGTAAATTAATGACTATTAAAGAACAAAGTGAGTCGCGTGTAGAACCACCATGTGTCTATTATTATAAATGTGGTGGTTGCCAGTTACAGCATATGACTTACCAAGCACAATTAGATATGAAAAAAGAACAAGTGATAAATTTATTTCAACGAAAAGCAGGATTTAAAGATGTGGTTATACACGATGCGATTGGAATGGATAATCCTTGGTATTATAGGAATAAATCACAAATTCCAGTAGGTAAAAATAATGAACATGAAATAATAACTGGGTTTTATCGTCAGCGCAGTCATGACATAATCGATATGGATGAATGTTTAATACAAGATCGTTTACATCAAGACGTAATAAACAAGGTTAAAGTATGGTTTAACGAACTTAATGTGAGTGTTTATAATGAACATCAGAAGCAAGGATTAATGCGTCATGTCGTTATTAGAACGGGACACCACTCAAGGGAATTAATGGTTATTTTTGTCACAAATGGCAAAAAATTTAAACAAAGTGACATCATAACAGATAGATTAGTAGCGGATTTTCCAGAAATTGTCAGTGTTAAACAAAATATAAATACAACACATTCTAATGTAATCATGGGAGACAATTCATATACTTTATATGGAAAAGATGAGATCGAAGATACATTATCTGATGTTACATTCAAAATTAATGATCAATCATTTTATCAAATTAACTCCATACAAACTGAAAAGTTATATCAACGTGCTATAGAATATGCTGAATTACAAGGTGAAGAAGTTGTGCTTGATACGTATTGTGGCATTGGTACTATCGGATTATACATGGCTCCAAAAGCGAAACATGTCTATGGGGTTGAAATTGTTCCTGAGGCAATTAAGGATGCACAGTTAAATGCGACTATAAACCAATTTGAAAATACTACTTTTGTCTGTGGCAAGGCCGAAGATGTTATCTTAAAATGGGAATCAGAAGGAATTAAACCAAATGTAGTAATGGTTGATCCACCACGAAAAGGGTGTGACGAAACATTTTTGGAAACATTATTGGAATTAAAACCCAAAAAGATCGTCTACATTTCCTGCAATCCATCAACACAGCAACGTGATGCTCAATTACTAGCACGTCATTATAAATTAACGCAAATAACACCTGTAGATATGTTCCCACATACAACACATGTTGAAACAGTTGCGCAATTTGAGAGACTTTAGATTTAAATCATTAAGTTAATTGGATGTTTTATTATATATAGTAATTGTGAAATTAATTAATAAGTTGTTTACTGAGTATTGCAGATTATTGCAAATCGAGTAAGTTTGTTAAAATTTAATTACAAGCAACTAACTTTCTTGAAAAGCCCTTTATTAGTGGAGATAATCGTTGTATACTCTAGGTAATAACGAATGACATGGAGGGTTGACTGATGTTCAAAATTGATTTATTTTCAAGCAAAAAGGCGCTTGAAGGCTTTATATTATTTCAATTTACGATTGTGATGATTAGCATTTTAGTATCTTATAAATTAGCTTATTCTATGACACATATTATTGAACAGAATATTGTTTTAAATTTGTTGCTTGGCATAATAGGTTTTGCAGTTGTATACTTTTTACATGAATTTATTCACAACATTATGTTTCGAATGTTTGCAAAAGGTAATAAACCTACATATCGTATTCGATTAGGTTTAATGACAACACATATGCCCAATGTTTATTTTAAAAAATGGCAGTACATCAGCATCATGTTAGCTCCATTAGTCATCATTACAAGTGCGCTATTCGTATTATTTTCTTTCTTTGCATATTCATCGCTGATATTCATAGCATGTTTCCACATAGGATACTGTGTGTTGGATTTGTACTTTCTATCAGGTGCTTTTAATAAAAATGTGCAATTGATTGAAGACACAGAAGATGGTATTACATTTTACACTAAAGCTTCACTCCAAGACTTACAAACAGAAGCAAAATAGCATATATTTAATATAAATTGTTTTTAATGAGAGAGTTAGGATTCTACTATTAAAATACATATTGACGATACGTTCAGTGTGTATTTTAATAGCTAGAACTAACTCTTTTTTAATGAGCAAATTTGAAGAATTAAAATATAGTAAATTGTAAGATATAAGTAATGTGAAATTTGAAAAATAGTCAAAAGAGGAGGTGAGGTCATTGTCAGAGAGAAGAATCATTCATATTGATATGGATTATTTTTTTGCGCAAGTTGAAATGAGAGATAACCCTAAATTAAAGGGGAAACCAGTTATTGTAGGTGGTAAAGCAAGTGGTAGAGGTGTTGTTTCTACAGCGTCTTATGAAGCGAGAAAATATGGTGTCCATTCTGCAATGCCCACCGCTCAGGCCCATAAACTTTGTCCAAACGGTTATTATGTAACACCTCGGTTTGAAGCTTATAGGGAAGCGTCTGAACAGATCATGAATATATTTAAAAGTTATACGGATATAGTTGAGCCACTTTCATTGGATGAGGCCTATCTAGATATTACACATCTTGTCAGACCGGATTTACCCGCTTCTCATATTGCACAATATATACGAAGAGACATTTTTGAAGCGACAAAACTCACTTCATCTGCAGGTGTCTCTTATAATAAGTTTCTAGCAAAGTTAGCTAGTGGGATGAACAAACCCAACGGTTTAACTGTAATTGATTACCATAACGTACACAATATATTGATGACGTTAGATATTGGTGATTTTCCGGGGGTAGGTAAAGCTTCGAAAGAAAAAATGCATGAGCATCATATATATACGGGGCAAGATTTATATGATCAAAGCGAGCGAGAGCTTATTAGGCTGTTTGGTAAAAGAGGTCACGGTTTATATAACAAGGCAAGAGGGATAGACCATAATCCGGTTAAATCAACGAGGGTTAGAAAATCTGTCGGCACAGAGCGAACATTTGCTACAGATATGAATGATGATGATGAAATATTACAAAAAGTTTGGGAATTAAGTAATAAAACAGCAGAACGGTTAGCTAAATTGCATAAATCAGGTAAAACAGTTACCGTTAAAATAAAGACATTTAAATTTGAAACATTATCAAAGCAACGTAGCTTACGTGATCCCGTACGGAACGAAACTGATATCTATAATGTTGCATATAGTTTATATACTGAGTTAAAAGATTCCGATACACCTATTCGACTTATAGGTGTAACCGTAGGGAACCTAGAAAAGGCGACATTCGAAAATATGACAATTTATGACTACATTTAAATTGGTTTAATTTATATAACTTTAACAATTTAAATATCTTAACCATGTTTAGTCTTTATCTCTTAGGTCTTTACCATATACCTTAAGCATACTTGGTAAATTGTCATAATGTTTTAAAAGTCTAAATGTAATCATAGCACAAGCTTTAGCATCGTTTAGGGCATCGTGATGGCCATGAAAATCTAAATTGTAATATTGCATCATATAGTTTAAGCCGTAACGGTGATGATGAATTGTTCTTCGTGATAATTGAAGTGAACAAAAATAAGTCATGCACGGTGTTTCAACTCCTAATGATTTAACACTTTCATGTAATACAGTCATATCAAAAGCTGCATTATGAGCTACTACAGGTAAATCACCTATAAACTTTAACATGTATGGGTACACAGTTTTAAAAGTAGGTGCGTCTGCAACTTCTTCGGGATGAATGCCATGAACTGCAATATTTTGTTGTGAAAAGAAATCATTAGGATTAATGAGCGTGTAAAATGTTTCTGTTATTTGATGATTAACAACTTTAACCATCCCAATAGAACAAATACTTGTACGTTTTCCATTTGCAGTTTCAAAATCTAGTGCAATAAAGGCGTCTGAATTCATGTTATATGGTTCCTTTCTTAATACTAATATGTAATGACTTTATATAAATATGGCAAACTAGTCAAGTTAACAAAACGATTCAAAGTGGCTTTTATAACTAGTTTAAAATAAATGATATTGTGGAAGAATATAAAAAAGAGGGAGTGGCATATGAATCATTTTAACAAAAATTGGTTTCTAATCTGCTCTCTTTATGGTTTACTCAAGTTGGGCATGGAGTATAAAAAAATAAGATATTTATGCAATGTTATTTTAACAGCATAAATATCTTATAAATGGTTTAAATGTAAGATGAGACTTAGGCTTCCTCGTCGAAAGAACGTGCAGCTAGTTCTTTTTCATAAAGATAGAGTGTATTACTATCATCACCAATACGATTTAAATAATCGATGTGTGTTTCAAACATAGCTTCTTCTTCAACTTGTTCATCTAAGAACCAATTTAAAAATGAAATTGTCGCGTAATCTTTATCTTTATTGGCTAAATCAGATAGGTTATAGAATCTACGTGTAACATCTTGTTCTTGCGCTAAACCATCTTTAAATGTTTCTAAAATACTTGAGAATTCTGTTTTTGGTGCAGAGATAGAACTAAATAGTGCATGGCCACCACGGTCATTAATGTAGTCGTATATTTTTTTACCATGGAAACGTTCTTCTTTAGCTTGTTGGATATAGAAGTTAGCAAACCCTTCGTAAGAATTATCATCACAAAAAGCAGCCATAGCCATATATGCATGAGCTGCATAAAATTCATGATTCATTTGTTCATTTAACGCATTCAATAAGTCTTCATTTAACATAATTAATAAGCCTCCAATGCTTTTTTTTAAGTATATCAAAACTATTCATCGTAGTAAATTATACACAATAACGATAGTAAAAATGCAACGGTAATTTAGATTTAGAATTGTTTGGAATACAACATAATCATGTTATAATATTCTAGTGAAGAGTAGAAGGAGGAAGTATATGAGACATTGGACTGCAACCCGATTAGCAAAAATGGCTAGGCAAGCGAGTAGAGCTGCCGGTAAAAAAGGTACAGATTTGCCAGGTCAAGTTGCTAGAAGAATAGATAAAAATATATTACGAAAATTAGCTTCTCAAGTTGACGAAATTGTCTTCATTAGTGGTACAAATGGGAAGACGACAACTTCGAATTTAATCGGTCATACATTAAGAGCTAATGATATAGAAATCATACATAATAATGAAGGCGCAAATATGGCTGCAGGTATAACATCAGCTTTTATTTTGCAAAATAATAAAGATACAAAAATTGCAGTTATTGAGATAGATGAAGGGTCAATTCCAAGAGTGCTTAATGAAGTAACGCCGACAATGATGGTTGTTACGAATTTCTTCCGAGACCAAATGGACCGTTTTGGCGAAATCGATATTATGGTCAATAACATAGCAAATGCAATCAATAATAAGGGAATTAAGTTGCTATTGAATGCAGATGATCCATTTGTTAGTAGATTAAAAATAGCTAGTGATACAGTTGTTTATTATGGGATGAAAGCACACGCTTATGAATTTGAGCAAAGTACAATGAATGAAAGTCGTTATTGTCCAAACTGTGGTCGATTATTACATTATGATTATGTACAATATAACCAAATCGGACACTACCATTGCGAATGTGGATTTAAACGTGAAGATGCAAAATACGAAGTATCTCAATTTACACTTACACCATTTATTAATTTAGGTGTAGGAACAACTACATTTAATATGAAAATAGCCGGTGATTTTAACGCGTATAATGCGATAGCAGCATACACAGTTTTAAAAGAATTAGGTTTAGATGATGAAGGGATACGACAAGGTTTCGAAACTTATACTTCGGACAATGGGCGTATGCAATATTTTAAAAAAGATAGTAAAGAGGCAATGATTAATCTTGCGAAAAACCCTGCTGGAATGAATGCAAGTTTATCTGTGGGAGAACATTTAACTGGTAGTAAAGTTTATGTGTTGAGTTTAAACGATAATGCAGCAGATGGTAGGGATACATCATGGATATATGATGCAGATTTTGAAAAGTTAACGAGACAGCAAATTGAAGCCATTATTGTTACAGGTACACGTGCTGAGGAATTGCAATTACGATTAAAACTTGCTGGTGTTAACGTACCGATTATTTTGGAAAAGGATATATACAAAGCAACGGCTAAAACAATGGATTATAAAGAAAGCCTCACCGTGGCAATTCCAAATTATACTTCACTTGCACCAATGCTAGAACAATTAAACCACTCATTTGAGGAGGTCAAAGTGAAATGAATGAATTAACGATTTATCATTTTATGCCAGACAAATTAAATTTATATAGTGACATAGGTAACATTATTGCATTAAAGCAACGTGCTAAATTAAGAAATATTAAATTGAATGTTGTAGATGTTAACGAAACAGAAGGTGTTACATTAGATGGGTGTGATATATTCTTTATTGGTGGTGGAAGTGATAGAGAACAAGCCCTTGCAACAAAAGAGTTAAGTAAAATTAAAGATACTTTAAAAGAAGCAATTGAAGATGGGATGCCAGGTCTAACAATTTGTGGAGGATACCAATTTTTGGGTAGTAAATATATTACTCCTGAAGGTATAGAACTTGCGGGCTTAGATATATTGGATTTTTATACAGAATCACAAAAAGATCGTCTTACTGGTGATATCGTCATACAAAGCGAAACTTTTGGTACAATTGTTGGCTTTGAAAATCACGGCGGTCGCACATATCATCCATATGGTACGTTAGGCAAAGTAACACATGGTTATGGCAATAACGATGATGAAGCGGCAGAAGGTATTCATTATAAAAATCTATTAGGCACGTATTTACATGGTCCAATTTTACCAAAAAACCATGAAATTACAGATTACTTATTAGAGAAAGCTTGTGAACGTAAAGGTATAGAATTTGAGCCTAAACAAGTGGATAATACAGAAGAAGAAGCTGCTAAAAGAGTAATTGTTGAGCGTGTACAGAAAAATAATTAATTAAAATTAAAGAATTTACGATAAATGTTCTGAATAAAGTGTATTAAGCGTTTATGTTAATACGATAGCATGATTTAAAGCTGATGCAAAAGAGTGGTACAGAAATTATTTTAGTTAAAAATAATTTCTGTACCACTCTTTTTTATTATGAATCATTAGTTGGTAAATGTAATTATATATCAATTGACTAATTATAATGTTATTAAGCGAAACGATGATCTAATATACGATAAATTAATAGTATTTCATAAATGATGTGACTCTTGATTTGGTTTTCGTCAAATTCATCTAAACCTTTGACTGATGTCTTGAGCAATGAAGCGTGACGTGGCTGGCGCTCAAAATGTCCAGTAGCATAGATGTTATTTATACTCTGTGCGATATAAAGGATCGCCAATTTTTCTTCATGGCTAAATGTGACATTAGTATCTTTCGGTAAGTAGACTAAGTTTGATAAATGAGTTATAAATAATCTATTCGTGTGTGATCGAGTAGTTAATGACTTTAACCGTAACCAATCGGAGTCATTATGTTTATGGTAACTAAGTTCGTCTTTTTGATAAGCTAGCAACATCTCCACTTTCTGATTAATGTCAATTAAAGTATTTAACTGGCGATAAGGTGCACTTTTGGTAAATTTACCAAGTAGGAGTTGACGCATTCTTAAATTAAAAAGAGCGTACATTTTACGTTCTGAAGTATTAATTGAAGATTCTAATTGCTCATAATACTTTGGAGGTAAAATGATAAAGTTTACAAGGCCTGCAGTTACAAGGCCGATAATAGCTGTTAAAAGTCTGGAAAAGAAGTTAAAGAAATAAGCATCGTGAATACCTGGAATCATGGCCATTGCTGTGAGTGTTGCAACAGTTGTACCTACGTGTAAATTTAATTTTGTACACAAAATGATTGTAAATGTTGCACTAAAAGCATAGGCAAAAGGTGATTGATCACCGAAGATAAATGTAAATACTACGGCAAATAAAGCGCCAATAATTGTTGCTGGCAGTCTTCGATAGCCTTTTTTCAGAGAAGCTTTAGCAGTCGGTTCAATCGTAACAATTGCTGTTAAAATTGCAAAAATAGGGTTTAAGTCTAAGGCTAAACAGAAAAATGCTGTTAAAAATGTAGCTAACCCTGTTTTGATTGTGCGTGCGCCAATAATCTTTTTATACCAAATGTCATTCATAGAAAAACTCCTAATGGTATGTATAGTCGTCAAACCAATATGAAATATTAAAAGTAGTCATGTCATTCGTTCCATAAAATGTTAAACTATACATGTTAAAATTTTCTAATTTATTATATCAAAAAAATTCTGCTATAATAAGGGAGAATATAATATATATAAAGGAACGGGATAATATGATCGTAAAAACAGAAGAAGAATTAACAGCTTTAAAAGATATTGGTTACATATGTGCTTTAATAAGAGATAAAATGCAAGCTGCCACTAAACCAGGTGTAACTACTAAAGAGTTAGATGATATAGCAAAAGTATTATTTGAAGAACATGGTGCAATCTCAGCACCAATTCACGATGAGAACTTCCCAGGTCAAACGTGTATCAGTGTGAACGAAGAAGTTGCTCACGGTATTCCTGGTAAGCGTAAAATAAATGAGGGTGATTTGGTAAACATTGATGTATCAGCCTTAAAAAATGGTTATTATGCAGATACAGGCATTTCATTTGTAGTTGGTGAAGCCGACAATCCTTTGAAACAAAAAGTATGTGACGTAGCACTAGAGGCCTTTGAAGCAGCGATGACTAGAATTAAACCAGGTGCGAAACTAAGCCAAATTGGTAAAGCAGTGCATGCAACTGCACGTAAAAACAACCTTACTGTAATTAAAAACTTAACTGGGCATGGTGTTGGCCAATCATTACATGAAGCACCAAACCACGTGATGAACTATTACGAACCAAAAGATAAAACGTTACTAAAAGAAGGTACAGTCATAGCAGTAGAACCATTTATTTCTACAAAAGCAACATACGTTACTGAAGGAAAGAATGAATGGGCATTTGAAACAAAAGATAAAAGTTTTGTGGCTCAAATTGAACATACTGTCATTGTGACAAAAGATGGACCAGTATTAACTACTAAAATAGATTAGATAGTGTTTCGGTCTAAAGTCCTAATATAAGATGGTTCCGGAGCCTATATTAAAGGTTCCGGATATTTTTTATAATAGAAGCTAATCAATCATGAGGTGATTCTATGAATTATATTAAGACTTACTTAGAAAAAATGACAAAAAACACTTTCTATACTAGTTTAGTAGAATATAGACAGTATTTAGATAAAAAATTAAGAAGTATTGAAATGTACATAAATTACTTACTCGAAAGAAAAGTTTATGTAGCAAAATTAATTGATAATTTAACCTTATCATTAGAAAATAAGTATATTGATATGATAGATGAAGATTACATTTATTGTGCTCAAGAGATTGAGGATATCGAAATAGATAGAATAAAAAATGATTTAAATGAAATGGAAGCAGACTACGCTCGAATCGAATCCGATCTATCACAACAAGCAGTTGAAAGAGCAAATATCGAAACTGAGTGTGATTTAATCGAACGCATAAGTTTAGTCGCTTGAAGAAAGGTGGCGAAACATGACTCATAAATATATATCGACAGAGATGCTTATTGTTTTTACAGCATTGATGATTATTGCCAATTTTTACTATATTTTCTTTGAAAAAATTGGCTTTTTACTTGTTTTATTACTTGGTTGTATTTTAGTTTATGTAGGTTATATTTATTTTCATAAAGTACGTGGACTACTCTCGTTTTGGATAGGGGTCTTGTTAATTGCATTTACGTTGCTTTCTAATAAATACACGATTATAATCTTGTTTGTATTTTTAATAGTACTTATTGTGAGATACATTATTTATAGATTTAGACCTTTAAAAATAACTGCTGCAGAAGAAGAAGTAGATACGCCAGATTTTATAAAGCAAAAATGGTTTGGTGAACAACGTACACCTGTATATGTATATAAATGGGAAGACATACAGGTACAACATGGTATTGGAGATATCCATATCGATATGTCGAAAGCGGCAAATATTAAAGAGAATAATACGCTAGTTATCCGTCATATTATTGGGAAAGTACAAATTATTGTCCCATTGAACTACAATATAATATTGCATTTCACGACGTTATATGGCAATGCTTATGTAAATGAGACGTCCTATAAAGTCGAGAACAATAATATCAAAATTATCGAGGAAACTAAAGAGGATAATTATGCTGTAAACATTTATGTTTCGTCCTTCTTAGGTGATGTTGAGGTGATTTATAAATGAATCACTATATTAGAGCAATAGGTTCAATGTTGATATTAGTTTATAGTACATTTTTTGCTATATTTTTTATTGATAAAGTATTTGTTAATATTATGTATTTTCAAGGTATGTTTTATACGCAAATATTTGGTATACCCGTCTTATTATTTTTAAATCTAATGGTTATTTTGCTCTGTATTATTGTAGGTTCTGTATTAGCATATAAAATAAATCAACAAAACCATTGGTTAAAAGACCAAATAGAAAGGTCGATAGAAGGGCAAACTGTAGGGATAAATGATCAAAATATAGAATTGTATAACGAAACCATTGAGTTATATCAAACGTTAGTCCCTTTAAATCAAGAAGTACATAAATTAAGGATGAAAACGCAAAATTTAACAAATGAATCATATAATATTAATGATGTAAAAGTGAAAAAAATTATTGAAGATGAACGACAAAGGTTAGCGCGCGAACTACATGATTCGGTGAGTCAGCAGTTGTTCGCAGCTAGCATGATGTTATCAGCAATAAAAGAAACAAAATTAGAAGCCCCTTTAGATCAACAAATTCCAGTACTAGAGAAAATGATACAAGATTCTCAGCTAGAAATGAGAGCTTTATTATTACATTTAAGACCTATAGGCTTAAAAGATAAATCGCTTGGTGAAGGTATTAAAGATTTAGTTGTAGATTTACAGAAAAAAGTACCGATGAAAGTTATACATGATATAGAAGAATTTAAAGTACCTAAAGGTATAGAAGATCATTTATTTAGAATCACACAAGAAGCTATATCGAATACATTAAGGCATTCAAAAGGAACTAAAGTGACCATAGAGTTATTCAATAGAGATGATTATTTATTATTGAGAATACAAGATAATGGTAAAGGCTTTAATGTAGATGATAAGGTAGAACAAAGTTATGGTTTGAAAAATATGCGTGAACGTGCACTAGAGATTGGTGCAACGTTTCATATTGTGTCACTACCTGATGCAGGTACGAGAATTGAAGTTAAAGCCCCATTAAATAAGGAGGATTCATATGCCGATTAAAGTTTTATTTGTGGATGACCATGAAATGGTCCGAATTGGAATATCTAGCTATTTATCAACACAACCAGACATTGATGTTGTAGGAGAAGGGAAATCCGGAAAGGAAGCAATTGAAAAGGCGCATCAATTGAATCCAGATTTAATATTAATGGATTTGCTAATGGATGATATGGATGGTGTTGAAGCAACTGAACAAGTGAAAAAAGATTTACCTCATATGAAGGTAGTCATGCTTACGAGTTATATAGAAGATAACGAAGTATACCGTGCGCTTGATTCAGGTGTGGATAGCTACATTTTAAAAACAACGAGCGCTAGTGATATTGCAGAGGCAATAAGAAAAACTTATAACAATGAATCGGTTTTTGAAGCAGAAGTTTTAGTTAAGATGAGAAATAGGATGAAACAACGTGCAGAATTATATGAAATGTTAACAGAGCGTGAGATGGAAATCTTATTATTAATTGCAAAAGGCTACTCAAACCAAGAAATAGCAAGCGCCTCACATATTACAATTAAAACCGTTAAAACACATGTAAGTAATATTTTGAGTAAATTAGAAGTACAAGATAGAACACAAGCTGTTATTTACGCTTTTCAACACAACTTAATTCAATAAATTACAAAGTATTTAATAAATAAAGGCTAAAACAGAAACGTAATCATTTAATACGTTGAGTTTTAGCCTTTATTTTTATTAAGCTAGTCATCTCGCCATCTAAGAAGGGCGAAAATTTTTAAATAAATTAGATTTTTATCCTACTCTCATGACTAGAGATATTGTAGTATTGTTAAATTTTATTGGTTATTATCTTTGCTATTGTTTGAATCAGTAGCTAAATTTACATCTTCTGAATTAGAGTCTTGTTGTTCAGAAGGCGTATGATTTTGCTTGATTTCCGCAAAAGTTTGTTCTTCAGGTGTCTTACCAACAACAACTTTTCTTTGATGGAAAATTGCATTGATTTCGGCACCTATAATGATAATAAAACCAGTGATATATAACCAAAGCATTAATATAATAATACCAGCGATACTACCGTACGTTTTAGAATAATTGGAAAAATTAGATATATATATACCAAATAAGTATGAACCAGCTAAGAAAACGATAGTTGCGAAGATAGCGCCAGGTATGACAGACATTAACTTAATTTTAACATTTGGCGCTAAGGTATATAAGACCATGAATGCAATCAAGACTACAATTACTGGAAGTACATAGCGAATTGTATCAAATACCCATTTCACTTGTTCTCCAAGTCCAAGTGGACCAAATAATAAATCGCCAATTTGTTGACCAAATGTCGGTAATACAAGTGCTACTGGCATAACGATGATCATAGCTAATGTAAATAAAACACTAAATAATTTTGAAACAATAAAATTTCTACTATCTTCAACATCGTAGGCAACGTTAAATGAATTCATCAATGCAGTCATTCCATTTGATGCTGACCATAATGCTAAGATTAAACCTACAGATAAAATACTACCGCTAGCATTACTCATGATATCGCCAATGATATCAGCTACCTGTGAAGCATAAGCAGGTGGCACATGATCTTTAATCATGTCTCTAATGGTAGATTGTTTTACACCGACTACAGGAACTATTGATAATAAAAATAATAGCATTGGGAATAGGGATAACATAAAATAATAAGACAGTTGTGCTGATAAACCAGATGCGTCATCTTTTCCTATTCTATATACCAAATAAGAGAAAAAATTAGAATCTTTGGTATATTTTGCTGGTTTGTTAATACGTGATACAAAGAACGCTTGATTGTCCTTTTTGGGTGATTTTGATTTGAATTCGTCAGGTGTAATATATGTACGATCACGTTTAATCTGTTCACTACTATTTTCGTTTGAGTCCTTATTTTCCATCTCTTTAGCAGAATTTAAAAAGTTAGAATTCGTTTTTTCTTTTTTAGACATATCAAAACTCCTTATGTATTTATATTTTTAATATACTTTAAAATGATAATAAGGTAAATATGTGTTGCAATATTCTTACTATAAACATGAAATGAATAATTACAGATAATATTGTGAATCATAAAATAATATAAAAAGGAGCGAGACAGAAATCAAAATTTTAATTTGATTTCATGTTTCGCTCCGAGTGAGAGTGATTGATATCTAAAAAATTAAAATGACTAATACTTAGTATTTAAATATCAATTATTACTGTGTATTGAATTGCTATAAAGTTACAAACATAGAATTTCAGTTTGTTAATAATAACCCATCAGCATACAATGTAATACCTCATGTTTATTTCAGAGACTTCATTAGCTGTTTAAACGATTGTTTTTACGTTCGACAAATGTGTTTTTAGCTTCTTTTATTGAACGTTCCAATTCGGGATTATTGCGTCTGATTTCTTCAACAACATCTTTCCAGTAAAATACTTCATCTTTTATATTATTAATTGCAGATGGTTTTTGAGGACGGTTGCCTTCTTTTCTATCTTTGATAGATTGTTTTAAAGACTGTCTTGTTGATTTGTCTGCTAATGTTGCTGCACCTCCGATGATGGCACCTATTAATATTCCTGGAATTAATTTGTTTTGCATTATATTTTACCCCTCTCTTAAGTTTGCATCTTTAATTATAAAATTAATTAAATTATCACAAGATGATTGTACCATTTTATAAACACCTTCGAAATTATTTGTATAATAAGGGTCCGGCACATCAGTCTCGTCCATATCACTAAAGTCTAACAATTTGTATAATTGACCTTTAATGTTAGGATTGATTTGTTTAATGTTCTCTACGTTACTTTGATCCATTGCAATGATATAGTCAAAGTCATCATTAGGTTGAAACAATTCGCTAATCATACCATCGAATGGTATGTTATGCGCGTTTAGAATGGCTTGAGTCCCTTCATGAGGAGGTTCTCCTAAATTCCATTTCCCTGTACCTTTAGAGGATACATTGATATCTTGAATGTTTCTATCTAGTAATTTTTGTCGCATAATGGCTTCTGCCATAGGTGAGCGACATATGTTACCTAGACACACGAATGCTACAGTTGTCATATGAGTACCTCCAAATTTATATAATCCTCATTCCCATTTTAAAGCTTTTTCAATCATTTCTAAAGGGGGAATTATGATAAAAGTTTTACAAGGTAGTTAAATTTGATAAAATGAGAAAAAAAGAGGTGAATAATTTGGCAAATAATAATGAGCAAATGATAGACGAAATAAGAGGGCGCTTAAATCTTGTGAATCAAAGCGTGATTGATCCGGAGAAGTTTAAAACAGCGAATGAACAAGAGATTCGTGAAATTTATGATTATGTAACATCAAAGGCGTCATTTACGCCAAGTGAAGCATCAGCTATTGCAGAGGCACTTGGTCAGATTCGTCAATAGGAATGGAGTGAGTATATATGACTCAATTACAAGATAAACTCAAACAATATGCCGAACTTTTAGTAGGTGTAGGTATGAATGTTCAAAAAGATCAACCAGTATTTATTCGTTCGAGCGTTGATGCGCTTGAGTTAACACATTACATAGTAGAAGCTGCTTATCAACGTGGTGCTTCTGACGTTAAAGTCGAATATAGTGATGATAGGTTATCACGTTTGAAATTTGAAAATGAAACAGTAGAACATTTTGAGCAAAATGAAGTTAAATCATATGAAGTTGAAAAACGCATGGATTATGTTAAAAGAGGTGCAGCAAATCTTGCGTTAATTACTAAAGACCCTGATTTATTAAGTGGTATAGATGGAGATAAATTATCCGCTTTTCAACGAGAGTATTCAATGGCATATAAAGGGTATATGGAAGCGAGTCAAAAAAATCAATTTCCTTGGTGTGTAGCAGCATTTCCATCTAAAGCATGGGCAAAACGTGTCTATCCAGAACTATCAGAAACAGACGCATACTATAAATTTATTGATGAAGTACTAGATATTGTGCGTGTAGATGGTAACGATCCAGTTACGAATTGGCAAAAACACGTGGACAATTTAAGTCAACATGCTAAAAGGTTGCAACTTAAAAACTATAAAGCTTTTCATTATGTGTCAGAAGGTACAGATTTAGAGATTGGTTTACCTGAAGGGCATATTTGGGAAGATGCTACGAGTTATACAAGTGAAGGTCAAGCTTTTGTAGCTAACATACCTACAGAAGAAGTTTTCACTGCACCACATCGATTGAAAGTTAATGGTTATGTTACGAATAAATTGCCTTTAAGCCATAATGGCAACATTATTGATAATTTTACGTTAACATTTAAAGATGGCGCTGTAGTTGACTTTAAAGCTGAAAAAGGAGAGTCAGTATTACGCGACTTGTTAAATACTGATGAAGGTGCAAAACGTTTAGGAGAAGTAGCACTTGTACCTGATGATTCACCAATATCAAACAGAAATACGATTTATTATAATACATTATTTGATGAAAATGCTTCATGCCACATTGCTTTAGGTGCGGCATATGCTTTCAATATTGAAGGCGGCACAGAAATGACAACGGATGAAAAAATAGAACACGGACTTAATGATTCGTTGGTTCATGTCGATTTTATGATTGGTAGCCGCGATTTAACTATTTATGGCATTACACAAAATGATGAAAAAGAACTAGTATTTGAACAGGGAAATTGGGCAAAGTAAGATATAACGGTTTATAAATTTACAGTGTTTTGATGTGATTTCAGAACGCTGATTTTTATTAGTTAAAAGCAAAGGAATGGATTATATTATGGGAAATGTAAAGCGTAAGTCAATGTCTGAATCAAGAAGTGTTAAGGAACGACAAGTATTTCCGCAAGATACAAACCATTTACATACAATGTTTGGTGGTATGTTGATGGCAAATGTGGACGAAATTTCTGCAATAACTGCAACGAAACATAGTAATTCTCAAGTAGTAACAGCTTCAACAGATTCTGTAGATTTTTTAAAACCGATTAAAACTGGTGATATTGTGTCATATGAAGCTATGGTGTCATATGCAGGACAATCATCAATGGAGGTTTGTGTACAAATCATTATAGAAGATATTATACGAAATGAGCGACATTTAGCAGCGTTAAGCTTTTTAACTTTTGTTGCACTAGATGAGGATGGTAAACCACAAGAGGTACCTCAAGTTTATCCAGAGACACAAACTGAAATGTGGTTTCATGACACGGCGCTTGCACGAGTGAAACGTAGAAAAGAACGTAGAAATGAAAGTAAAGAAACCATAGCATTCTTAGCAAATGCTCAAAATATGAAATAGAGATTGGAACGACGAAATCTAATATAATGATAAAAAAAGCGGCTAGGACCATTAATGATCTTAGCCGTTTTTTTATCATATTAGTATAGCTCGAGCCCATTTTATTTTTATAATTGAATTTAAACTATACGATACATTTGATTAGTATTTAAAGCATCGTATGTAATGAGTGCATATCTTTTTCTTTTTCTTTAAAATCAGTTTTTGGATAATACATGTTTTTTACAAGAACATTAGGGCCAAGACAACTAAATGATGAACAATGACAATTCAGTGATTGTGCGAGTGAGGAATTTAACCAATGGTTAAATACATCGGGTAATTTATCATTTTTAATATTTGAAATAGTGCCGTTTTCGTCTCCGAAATCTGTGACAATCACATTACCTGTAAACACATTAATATTTAATCTGTTTCTACCATCTGGGTCATTGCGCATTGTGACATTTGGCGTATCACGCAAACGTTGAAGCAACGCTTGGTCATTTTCGTCATTAATACATGGATAAATGGGTAGCGTACCAAATAGCATCCATAAGTCTGGATCACGTAAATCTAAAAGTTGGTGTATCGCTGCTTTCATGTCTTTAAGTGATAATACGTCTAATTGACTTGCAAAATCTGCAGGATACATCGGGTGAATTTCATGTCGCTGACATTTCATATCATTAACGATTTCTTTATGAATCTTTTCAAGATGTGGTACAGTACTTTGATTTAACATTGTTTCAGCTGAGACAAACATACCTTGATCAGAGAGAGTGCTAGAATTTGTAAGCATCTGATCATATAATTTAAGTTTGGCTTTTAAAGGAGGTTGTTTATCCATGGCTCCAAAACCAACGTCTGTAAATTCATCGATGGTACCCCAATTGTGGGAAATGTGCATAACGTCTATATATTCAGCGATATCTAAATAGCGATCTAGTGGTAATGTAAGATTCGAATTCATTTGCGTATAGATACCACGGTCGTAAGCATATTTTAATAATGGTTTAACGACATTTTTAATAGATTTCTTCGAAAACATAGGTTCTCCACCAGTAATCGACATTGTTTTAAGATCTGGTATCTCATCAAGGCGACGATAAATTAAGTCCATAGGCAGTGGGTCAGGGTCGGCTGTTTGCAATGTATAACCAACCGCACAGTGACTACAACGCATATTACATAAATTAGTCGTAGTAAACTCTATATTACTTAACGTTAAACGATTGTGTTCTTGCATGTCATTGTAAGCTTCCCAAGGGTCATTGTTTATTGAAATTGGTTTCTTTGAATTAGTCATGTGTAGATTTAGCATAAATTAAACTTCCTTTTTATTAACTTTGTACTTAGGATAATTGAAAATAAATATATTTTAGTAATTGCATCATAGCATAATAAATAATTTAATTTATAAGTAGTGATGTGATTTATAAAATGATGTATGTATGATTTTGGAGGAATGAAAACATTAAACAAACCAGACATTCAATTTAATATTATTAAGACTATACCAAAATTTGTCAAATCCATGTTAGGATATAACTATCATAAAAAAAGGAGTCATTTTTAAAAATGGATGAAAATCAAACAATTGATCAAATAAAGGCTAGATTAGAAAAATTTATCGATGACATTGACCATGTTAATCCAGATGAAGTTAAAGTAGAAGATATTGATGAGTGGATTGGCTTGCTCGATCAACTAGAAGAAAAAGTTAAAACTGTTTCAAGCTCTTCTGACTCAAATAACGCATAAGTAAATGAAAATAAGAAACTATGTTTAAATCCTAGTTATTTAGTCTATATTATATGTAGAACTTAAATAGAGAAAGGTGATTATACATGGCGAAAAAAGTAGCAATCATAGTAACGAATGAATTTGAAGATAGCGAATTAACAAGTCCTAAAGAAGCAATTGAAGAAGCAGGACATGAAACAGTTGTAATTGGCGATGAAGCAAATAGCGAAGTAGTCGGCAAACACGGTGAAAAAGTTACAGTAGATTTAAGTATTGCAGATGCTAAACCTGAAGACTATGATGGATTATTGATTCCTGGTGGATTTTCACCTGACCACTTGCGTGGAGATTCTGAAGGTAGATACGGCACATTTGCAAAATACTTTACTAAAAACGATGTTCCAACCTTTGCGATTTGCCACGGACCACAAATTCTAATAGATACTGATGACTTAAATGGTCGTACATTAACTGCAGTATTAAACGTCCGCAAGGATTTGGCTAATGCCGGAGCACAAGTTGTCGACGAATCTGTAGTGGTAGATAAAAATATCGTTACGAGTCGTACACCAGATGATTTAGATGATTTTAATAGAGAGATTGTAAATCAACTTAACGACTAAAAGTAACGTTAATTAAATAAAATAGTGGTTTAATTTTCCATAACTGGAAAAACATATGATAACGCATATTGGTAAGTGATATTTTTAAATTTATCATGAAATAATATGTAAGTGTCACTGTTTTTCCAGTTTTTTTATGGAAATGTAAGTTATTTTATGTGGTTTGATTATAATGTAAAACTTCATGTTGAGGATGGCATACACCCTTGGACTGATTTTTACAATTAGCTCTAGATAAACGTTTAAACTATTGATAAACTCACTTATAATGATATGAGAGCAACATAAAGGAGCTACCGCATGAAAAGAAGCGATCGATATAAAGAAAGTAAACACTATAAAGCAAAAGGTTCGAATATACCGCACCACAATACTTACTCACAACCTGTTAGTAAGCCAAAGAAAAAGAAAAAAGGCATCGGGTTGTTATTTAAACTATTAATGCCAATCATTCTGATAATAGGCGTTTTTATTGGTGCAATGTATGCTCTGTCTTTAAGAGCAGATGTTGATGAATTAAAAACAATTGAAGACAAAGAAAGCTTTGTTTCTGCTTCAAATATGCCTGATTATACAAAAGGCGCATTTATTGCTATGGAAGATGAACGATTTTATAAACATCACGGATTTGATTTCAAAGGAACTTCAAGAGCACTTTTTTCAACACTAAGTGATAAAAGTGTTCAAGGTGGAAGTACCATCACACAACAAGTGGTGAAAAATTATTACTACGATAATGAACAGTCATTTACTAGGAAAGTCAAAGAATTATTTGTCGCGCATAGAGTAGAAAAAAATTATGATAAAAATGAAGTGTTAAGTTTTTATGTGAACAATATATATTTTGGTAGCGATCAGTATACTGTAGAATCTGCAGCGAATCATTATTTTGGGGTGACAACAGATAAGAACAACCCTAATTTACCACAAATATCAGTTTTACAAAGCGCAATCTTAGCAAGTAAAATTAATGCGCCAAGTGTGTATGACATAAACGATATGTCAGGGAATTTTATTAATCGAGTTAAAACAGATTTGGAAAAAATGAAACAACAAGATTATATAACAAATGAACAATATGAAAATGCTATACAAGAATTAGGTGTTTAACTAAATAAAGTAGCAATATGAAATCTAGTACTAAGATGGATAGCATATTGCTGCTTTTTCTATATTTTGGATTAAGCATCTACAAACTGATATATGTTGTTCATCCTAATATGGATAAAATTTTTAGGCTATTAATGCTATAATTTAGTAATACATATTATGAATTAAAATTAATTTTAAATATACTAGACACTATAATTCCATTCATAAACAATATAAGTTATCCTAATAAGTGGAGTGAGGATTATGCCTAAAATTACTAAAATAGAAGTACAGAAAAAGAATAAAGAGCGCTTTAATTTATATTTAGATGGTGAATTTGAAATGGGTATCGATATGGATACGTATATTCATTTCAATTTAAAAAAAGACCAAGTGGTCGAAGCGCAAGATATGGAAAAAATTCAAAACTATGATCAATATAGACAAGCTGTAAATACAGCGATTCAATATATATCTTATCGGAAAAGAACAGATCATGAAGTTATACAACATTTACAAAAAAAAGAAGTTTCAGAATCTGTAATAGCAAAGGTAATAGAATACTGTCATGATCAACGTTTGATTCACCATAATGATTATGCAAATAGCTTAAAAAACACTATGATTTTAACTACTGACAAAGGTCCAGGTATTTTCAAAGAAAAATTACGTGAAGCTGGCGTCGAACAAATGATTATAGATGATTATGTAGATAAATATGAAGCAGAACAACCATTAGAAGCGGTTGTTAAAGTAGCAAATAAGATTTTAAAGCAAAAAAAGGGACCAGTAGTAAAGAGAAAAGAAAAATTAACTCAGTCATTAATGCAAAAAGGATACTCATTTGAAAAGATTAAAGAAGTTATGGATGAAATGGATTTTTCTCAACCAGAAGAAGAATTAGATGGTTTATTACAACAAGAATTAGAGAAAGTATATAACAAACAGTCTAGAAAATATTCGGGCAGAAAATTGATTAATAAAACCATTGAAGGCCTCATGAGAAAAGGCTATAAATATGATAAAATTAAAGGTAAATTAGAAGAGAGTGGTATAGTCGATGGAACAGAAGAAATTGAGTGAAATGAGTGAAATAGAATTACGTCACGAAATTCAAAGTTATAAAGAAAAAATGAGAAAAGCAGAAATGAATGGTATTTTAAATGAATACGATGTCTATCAAAGTAAAGTTATAATTGCAGAAAGCTACTTAGTTGATAGAACAAAAATTGAACTAGGAAAAATATATAAATTAAATGATGGCACAGGAAGCTATTTTAAAGTTGAAAGATTAAAAGGTGTGTTTGCATGGGGCTTTAGAATTAAAAGTGCAGAACCTGAAGAAGGTTTACCTATTGCATTATTAAAATTATAGAAGGATGAAGATAGGATGGGTAGTTCAATTATATTAAAGTTACTGAATGTAACGCATTATTATAGAAATAGAAAATCCAAAAAATGGTATCAACCCTTTGGTTATGATGCAGAAGATATAGAATTGAATAATATTAACCTACATATCTATCAAGGTGAAGCCTTAGGTATAATTGGTGAAATCGATTCCTCTAAATCATTGATAGGTCGTTTGTTGAGCGGTGAAATCAAACCAGATAAGGGTAAAGTTGTGAGAAAGACAGACATGTTTTTCGCGGATATTGAAGATAAATCGTTGCTATCTTTATCTGTAAGTGATTATGTAAAAAATGCAATTACATTATTCCAATACAACACTTCTGAACATAAAGTAGAACAAATAATAAAGTTTTCACATCTACATGACGCAACAAATGCACCAATTAATTCTTTAACCGATCAACAGTATGCTCAATTACAATTTACGTTGGCTAGGACGTCTAAAGCTAGCATTATTATCATGAATCAAATCTTACATAATTTGGATGAAAGTTATTTTGAAAAAGCAATTGAATTAACAGATGAATACATAAATCATAACTTAACAATAGTTATGATAGATGATGATGTAAATCGCATTTCAAGAGCTAGTAATTATTTAGCTTGGATTTCTCACGGACAATTAAGAATGGAAGGTTCAATCAAACAAGTATTGCCTGTGTTTAAAGAACATGAAAAGGATAGACAATCATTAAAGAATGAACAAGAGAAAGATAATTTTGATGTGGACTGGAAAAAAAGTAGAACAAGAATTCCAGAATTGACTTATAATTTTAGGAGAATTGAACGTTATAAACACGCAAAGCCGCCTGTTGCATTGGTTCGCTTTTGGACTTTATTTACGGTTTTCTTTATGGGCCTGTTATTTATGGCATTATTGATGTTTAATGATTTAGGTAAACTTGAAATTGGTGAAAATCAAGACCAAGCTTCTATTCAAAATCAACAGAAAAACCCATATGAAGAGAAATTGGCGTATGGTATTGTATTAAATGATGCCGTTAATTTAGAAAACATGAACAATGGTAAGAAAATAAATGCAGATCAATATTCATTTGTAACGATCACTGGTGAAAATTCTAAAAATTATCGTATTGTTGTAGATAATACCAATTATAAAATTGCCAAAAATAAATTACGCTATTTTGATCCAGCGGGATTATTTGAAGAACATAGCTTGAAATCATTAGCACCGTATATGCATACGAATTATAGTAATTACAATGAGTTTTTTAACAGTCATTTGCATAAAAAGCATAATAAAGTAACTGACTCGCTTGTACCTGAAAATGGGAAAGATAATCGTTTTAATGTACCAATTGTGCAACAACCAATTTCTATGATTTTTGACGATCAAAATAAATTAACTGGTTTCACTTTCCCTATTAAAGATAAAAAAGAATTGAAAGACAAATTTGATATTGAAAATAACTTCTGGATTACTAAGTCAGGCGATGGTTATTTCATGGCAGATTTAAAGCATAATAAATGGATTTATATTGAATTGTAGGTGTAAAAGATGATTGATAGTATGATTAGCTATTTAAAAAATACGCCATATTTAATGAAACATGCATATCATCGTTTGAAATCAAAGTGGATGTGGTTAGCAATACCGTTCGTGGTAAGCATTGCTATGTTACTTATAATGATGTTGATATTTCATTTAAGTGGTACTGAAGAAATTAAGCAAGCACGTGGTTATTTTAGATTATCTTCATTAGTCTGTTTTGCGTTTATTTGGGTTGCGATATACCAAAGTTACAACACATTTAAAACCGATTATTTTATAGTGAAATTATTTAATTTAAACCCTATTTACCAAAATATTCTTATTGCGATTGTTACAAGTGTAACTATGTTGATTACACTCATAATTATTATCTTAGCAACGCCAGTTAATATTGAAAGTTCTATATACTCTGCATTATTTTATGTTGTTATGACTATGCTGTTTATAGTAGTGATATCTACACTTTTAGGCTTAATTTCAATTATACAAAGTAAAGTTGATATTATATTCTATGTTGTTACATTTATAATGTTCTTTACTGTGCCAATTATTTTTATTCCTAATAGTGATACCTCCATATGGTTGCATATTTTAATGCTGAACCCTTTGTTTTATCTGGTTGAAGGTATTTCACAATCTGTAGTGTTAGGTGCATTGAGTTTAAATAATATTCCATATCATTTATATTTTGTTTTGTTTTTAGCAATGATCTGTGTGTTTATCTATGCATTGTATAGAATAATAGCGCACAAAAAATATGTCTATGCGCAATCACTTTCAAGTAAGGAAGAGACTACACAAGAAAATCAACAAAATGATGAAACACAACATACAACAGAATATTAAGTGTATAACCTTAATAGTATGAAAAATTCAAATTATAGATGACTTTTAAATTAAAGTATTATTTGCTTTGTTTTAAAGCTAATATTTGAATATGAAACAGAAAACTGGAGGCAACCGTTAAAAAATAACGTGTGCCTCCAGTTTTATTAATGAAATATTGATTTTTACTTTGCAAATAATTTACGTTGTAATTTATCTTCGCTAAATACCCAACCAATGTATGAATGGTCTATCTGCATACTTTTATCTAAGTGAGCAATAGCAACAAAAGAATAGTGACCATTTTTTAAATAGCGTAAATCAACTAGCCTTATTTCAGTAGTACCATCTTCTAATTTTTTGGCTTGCCAGCGATAAATAGAAGAAAAATTAAGGAAAGTTCTGATGTTTTTATCATTCTTTACATATTGCATTAAATCATCATTAGGAAATGATTGTCGTTTACCTTTATCACTGAATACTATATTACGCCCGTAACTTCTTCCTACATAATCGTGTTCTTCAGTTTGAATAGCAACGCGCCATTGCATAAAACGAATAGTGGGTGCTACAAAAACTTTTACAGGATTATGTTCTTGCTTAATTTGCTTCAATGCTTGTTGTTTAATTATCGCTTGCATTCTAAAACGTATCATATAATATACTACAAGAATAGCGATGATAGGGAAGAAAGCGACATATGGATGAATACCAATTAACCAAAATAGTATGCCTATGCACCATAATATAAAAATAATAGGATCAAACGTATTGATTACGCTTAACTGAATCCATTTATTAGTAACCGGTCTAAGCGCTTGTGTACCATAAGAATTGAAGATATCTACAAATACATGAAGAAATACAGCAAGTTGAGCCCATAACCAAACATGTGTGGTATCTACATTTTTAAAAAATGTGAAAATGAAAAGTGTAATTAATAAAGGCCATAGAATTGTAAAAGGTATTGAATGTGTTATCCCTCTATGATTGGATATATAAGTAGCATTATCTTTTAATTTAAAAACCGTGTCACCATCAGGTATTAATGAACCAACTACTAACGTTGTAGCTGTTGCTGCAAAAGAACCTGCCATAGCTGGGTCTTGGGTAGCTAATGCAGTGAGTCCGATACCCATGACTATATGTGTTCCTGTATCCATAAGTATTCACTCATTTCATGTCAATATTATATTCATTATAATCGAATATGCATAATTTTAAAAATAACATACTATGTTAATCATAAAAAACTTTTACTAAACTAAAGAAAGAGATGTGGAAAATGTTTAATGAACAGAAATTTAAAAACAATCTTGTAACATGGTTTGACACCAATCAACGCGAAATGCCATGGAGAGAAACTTCAAATCCTTATTATATCTGGTTAAGTGAAGTCATGTTGCAACAAACACAAGTAAAAACTGTTATAGATTATTATCATAGATTTATTAATCGTTTTCCTACAATTGAAGATTTAAGTAACGCAGACGAAGAGGAAGTGCTAAAGTATTGGGAAGGCTTAGGTTATTATAGTAGAGCGAGAAATTTTCATACTGCAATTAAAGATGTCCATGCAAACCATCGTGGACAAGTGCCCACTTCACCACAAGTATTTGGTGAGCTGAAAGGTGTAGGACCATATACACAAGCCGCAGTGATGAGCATCGCATTTAATTTACCTTTAGCAACTGTTGATGGAAATGTCTTTAGAGTATGGTCAAGATTAAATAATGATACTAAAGATATTAAATTGCAATCAACAAGGAAAACATATGAAAAAGAATTGCAACCATATGTTGAACAAGATTCAGGTACATTTAATCAAGCTATGATGGAATTAGGAGCTTTAGTTTGTACACCTAAAAATCCACTGTGTTTATTTTGTCCTGTACAAGAGAATTGTGAAGCATTTGAAAAAGGGACTGTCGAGAACTTACCTGTAAAAACAACGAAAATTAAAAAGAAACATGTAAAGCAACATGTATATATTGTTAGAAATGAAGATAATCAATTATTAATAGAAAAAAGAATGCAGAAATTGTTAAATCATATGTGGGAATTTCCAATGTATGAAGCGGACGAAGCAGAAAATATTAATACAAAACTTAATACAAATCTCCAATTTTCAGAAGTCCCTATTTATAAATTGAAGCATCAGTTTACTCATATTACATGGGATATTGAAGTATACTTAGCGGATAAAGTAATTAATAAAATGGATGTTGATTTACCTGAAAATATGACATGGATGCACGTTAATGAGAAAGAAATGTTTAATTTTCCTGTGAGTATGTCGAAAATATTTAAATTCATTTCGACACATGGTTAGACTCGTTGTTGAATCCATAATTATGTTATAATTTATATTGTGAAATTAAGAAAAGGTGGTGTGGAGCATGGTAAAAGAATCCATACCTAAAGAAGGTCAGACAATTAAGATTCAAAGTTATAAACATGATGGTAATATACATCGTGTTTGGTCTGAAACTACTATATTAAAAGGTACGGAACATGTTGTAATAGGTGGAAATGATCATACGCTTGTTACTGAAAGTGATAGTCGCACATGGATAACTAGAGAGCCAGCAATTGTTTATTTCCATTCTGAATATTGGTTTAATGTTATTTGTATGTTTAGAGAAGATGGTGTGTATTATTATTGTAACTTGTCATCACCGTTTGTTTGTGATGAAGAGGCGTTAAAATACATTGACTATGATTTGGATATTAAAGTTTATCCAAACGGTAAGTATCATTTATTAGATGAAGATGAGTATGAACAGCATATGAGACAAATGAATTATTCTTCAGATATCGACGTGATTTTAAGACGTAACGTTGATATATTACAACAATGGATTGAACAGAAGAAAGGTCCGTTTGCTCCCGATTTTATAAAAGTTTGGCGTGAACGATATAAAAAAATTAGAAATTATTAAGCACATTTAATGTTTTTAATTACATTATCATTTATAGTGATATGCGTATGAGCTATTTAGGCATGGCAAAACATGTTTGATATAAATAATCGTATGCGCGCGAATGAAATGATAAACAAACTAAGATAACGCGTTTACTACAGCCTCGTTGATAGCTCAACGTAGGCTGTTTCATTTGCTATCAAGTTTGGGGGAGGAATGAAATATATGATTCGTAGATATTTACAATTTGTAAAACCATATAAATGGCGAATCATTGCTACGATACTTGTTGGTATTTTAAAATTTGGGATTCCGATGTTGATTCCATTATTAATAAAATACGTTATTGACGATATTATTAATAATAATTCAATTTCGGTAGAAGAGAAATTTACAAGATTAGCTATTGCTTTGGGCATTGCAGTATTTATTTTTGTAATTGTACGACCGCCAATTGAATTTTTAAGACAATATTTAGCACAGTGGACAAGCAATAAGATTTTATATGATATACGCAGAAGACTTTATAACCATTTACAAGCATTAAGTGCTAGATTTTATGCAAATAACCAAGCAGGACAGGTTATATCTAGAGTAATCAATGATGTCGAGCAAACAAAAGATTTTATTTTAACAGGATTGATGAATATTTGGTTGGACTGTATCACTATTGTGATTGCACTTTCCATTATGTTTTTCTTAGATGTAAAATTAACACTAGCAGCACTTGTGATTTTCCCAGTGTATATACTAACTGTTTACTTTTTCTTCGGTCGTTTAAGAAGTTTAACTAGAAAGAGATCACAAGCATTAGCGGAAGTTCAAGGTTTTTTACATGAACGTGTACAAGGTATGTCTGTTATTAAAAGT
This sequence comes from Staphylococcus pseudoxylosus, assembly GCF_003697915.1. GTDB lineage: Bacteria > Bacillota > Bacilli > Staphylococcales > Staphylococcaceae > Staphylococcus > Staphylococcus pseudoxylosus. The sequence continues at coordinate 6,457 of NZ_RCVN01000014.1, read as the reverse complement.
TTTGCCATTGAAGATAATGAAGCGCAAAATTTTGATAAACATAACCGTAATTTCTTGCAAAGAGCATTTAATCATACACGTTGGAATGCTTATTCCTTCTCAGCAATTAATACAGTAACTGATATAGGGCCGTTAATTGTTATTGGCTCAGGTGCATTTTTAGCTATCAATGGCTCAATAACTGTTGGGACATTGGCTGCATTTGTCGGCTATTTGGAGCAATTATTTGGTCCGTTACGTAGACTTGTATCTTCATTTACAACATTGACACAAAGTTTTGCTTCAATGGACCGTGTTTTCCAATTGATGGATGAAGGTTATGACATTAAAAATAAAAAAGGTGCATTATCAATTGAAATTAATAAAGGTCATATAGAGTTAAATGATGTAAGTTTTAAATATAACTCAGAAGAGTCAACAATTTTAAATAATATAAATTTAGAAATTAATCAAGGTGAAACTGTGGCATTTGTTGGTATGAGTGGTGGAGGAAAATCTACTTTAATCAATCTGATTCCAAGATTTTATGATGTAACAGATGGTGAAATAAAAATTGATGGTACCAACATCAAATCATATTTAACTGGAAGTTTGAGAAATCAAATAGGCTTAGTCCAACAAGATAACATCTTATTTTCAGATACAATAAAAGAGAATATCTTATTAGGTCGTCCTGATGCCACAGATGAAGAAGTAATAAAAGCTGCAAAAATGGCTAATGCCCATGACTTCATCATGGAATTATCTGAAGGCTATGATACAGAAGTTGGGGAAAGAGGCGTAAAACTTTCCGGTGGACAGAAACAACGTGTATCTATCGCTCGTATTTTCTTAAACAACCCACCAATTATTATTTTAGATGAAGCTACAAGTGCGTTAGATTTAGAGAGTGAATCTATTATTCAGGATGCATTAAATATTTTAAGTGAAAATCGTACGACATTGATAGTCGCACATAGACTTTCAACTATTACGCATGCTGATAAAATTGTGGTAGTTGAAAATGGAGAGATTGTTGAAACAGGTACACATGAAGCGTTATTAGCTAAAAAAGGTGCCTATGAACATCTTTATAGTATACAAAATTTGTAGAATCGTACGTTTCTGCTGATTTAAACAAATGATATAAAAAGCCCGAGGCTGTTGTAATGACACAACCTCGGGCTTTTCTTATAAGTCGAAATCTTCATCTAAAATATCAATTTCATTATCGTTATTATGATAAGAGAAGAAACTGATGCGTAGTCTGTCTAAGTGTTCTAGTGTATAGCGATATTCTTCTATAGCAGATATAATTTGCATAATATTGGCATAGGAATATACCGTTTGATATGGATTTTTAATTATTTCTTTTTGAAAAGCATCCATAAGTTCTTTTTTCTGTGGATTTTCTATTTGACTATCAAATTGACTGACATCATATTTAGCTTTTTTAGATAGACTTATAAATATTTGTTCATGATATGCAATTAGTGTATCGAGTTCTAATTTAATTTGTAGTAATAATTCATGATTTAAATTGTGTAAATCGTTTTGATAGCGATTCATTTTTTTTAGTACTTCATATGCATGACGAGTACTGCGAACGACTTCTTTAAAAAGTATCTTTTTACGATTTTGCGCATATACTTGTTTTTTAGTAAATGGTCGTTCTTCTTCATAATAACTAAATGTCTGTTCAAGTCTCTTAATGCGATCGCTTATTACACCTCTATCTTCTTTGATATGGTGATATTCTGATGTGTCATTCAATACGAGTTTAAACCATACAAAAATATCAGAACATATATTCAATGAGTTGTAATAAATTTTCGATTCAAATTTTGGTGGTAAGAATAATAGATTAACTGTTGAAGAACTAATTACACCAATCATAACTAGTACAAATCTATAAAATGCAGAAACATAAAAATCTCCTGAGTGCTGTCCCATAATAATTAACGCTGTAACACTCGCTAATGTAGCAACATGTGCTAAATTGAAACGGAAAAGTATAGCAATTAAAAGTATGACAGTAACACCCATAATTATGACGTTATCTCCAAATACCGTAACCATTGCTACAGCAAGTAATGCACCAACGACATTACCAAGCGCTTGGTCAGAAACAGTTTTTATAGATCGAAAAACGCTTGGTTGCATAGCAACGACTGCACTGACCCCAGCGATTGCTTTTAAACCAGCTTCATCAGGTAATAGAGAAGCGATAAACAAAGCAAGTATAATGGCTATACCTGTCTTGAGAATACGGGCTCCTAATTTCAAATGTACCGCTCCTTAATAAATGTATTTATACTTGTTATACAATGATTGGAGCTAAAATTCAAGTTTATTTCATTTGACTAAAGGCGTAATCGGCTGCATTTAATGTTGCATCTATTTCTTCTTCAGTATGTTCTGTTGTTAAGAACCAAGCTTCGAATTTAGAAGGTGCTAGGTTTATACCTTGGTTTAGCATCAATTTAAAGAATTTAGCGAAAGCCTCTCCGTCTGAATTTTCGGCCTGATCATAGTGGGTTACAGTTTCTTCTGTAAAATAGAGTGTTAGTGCACCATATACTCTATTAACTGTCGCTGTGATTTGATGTTTTTCTATTAATGAAAGCAGTCCGTCTTCTAAACGTTTACCTAAGCTATCTAATTTTTCATAAACACCTTCTTGTTCTAGTACTTCTAATAACGCAATACCAGCTTTCATAGATAAAGGATTTCCAGCCATTGTGCCAGCTTGATATGCAGGCCCTAATGGGGCAACTTGTTCCATAATGTCTTGTCTACCACCGTATCCACCAATTGGTAGGCCGCCTCCGACAATTTTGCCAAACGCAGTTAAATCTGGATAAACATTATACAAGTCTTGAGCTCCACCAAAATGGAATCTAAATGCAGTTATTACTTCGTCATATATTACTAAACTACCATTGTTATGTGATATTTCATTAACTTGTTCTAAGAAGTTAGGTTGTGGTTTCACCATACCAAAATTTCCGACAATCGGTTCAACTAGAACTGCAGCAATTTCGTCTCCCCAATAATCTATAGCTTCCTTGTAAGCGTCAATATCGTTGTAAGGCACAGTAATGACTTCTTGAGCGACACTTAAAGGTACACCGGCAGAATCAGGTGAGCCTAATTGTGATGGACCGCTACCAGCAGCCACTAATACTAAATCTGAATGTCCGTGATATTGTCCGGCAAACTTGATAATTTTAGTTCGATTCGTATAAGCACGTGCGACACGTATAGTGGTCATTACAGCTTCGGTACCAGAGTTAACAAACCTAATTTTCTCTAATGAAGGGATTGCTCCACGTAATTTCTTGGCAAATTCAATTTCTAATTCAGTAGGTGTGCCATATAACACACCTAATGCAGCTTGTTCTTGAATTGCTTTAGTAATATGTGGGTGTGCATGTCCAGTGATAATCGGACCATATGCTTGTAAGTAATCAATATATTTGTTTCCATCTACATCGTAAAGATATGCGCCTTGTCCAGAACGCATCATTACTGGTGCGCCACCACCAACTGCTTTATATGAACGTGAAGGTGAATTAACACCACCTAAAATATATTCATCGGATAATTTCTGAAGATTTTCACTTTCAGTAAATTTCATAGTTATCAACCTCTTTTTATTTAATATTTACGACTATTATCGTATCATAAAATAAAGAATAAAAAGAAATAGGGTGAATGAAATGTTAAAAAAAGGGAGTCAGTTTCCAAAATTTGAATTAGAAAATCAGAATGGTGAGTTAATATCAAATGAAAGTATTAAAGGTAAAAAGGCTGTGCTTTATTTTTACCCGAGAGATAATACACCGACATGTACAACGGAAGCTTGTGATTTTAGAGATAACCTTGAAATGTTCAATGAATTAAATGTAAATGTTTATGGAATTAGTGGAGATAGTAAAAAGAAACACCAAAATTTTAGCAATAAGTTAGAGTTGAATTTTGATTTATTAGTAGACGAAGATTATAAACTTTCTGAAGAAGTTGGCGTATACCAATTAAAGAAATCTTTTGGTAAAGAGTCTATGGGTATTGTAAGAACTACTTTTGTTTTAGATGAAAATGGAATTGTTATAGATGTAATTAATAAAGTTAAAGTGAAAACTCAAATAGAAGAACTAAAAGATATATTGGGGTGATTTAAAATGAAAGCTGTAAGTTTAATGAGGATGGATGATCTAGAAACTGATTTAATTGAACGCTTTCCTAATGTCGACTTTGTATTTACAACGGGTGTTTCTAGTATCAATAATGAAGATAAACAAACTTTAGATATATTGTTTGGTTACGATAGTGATTTAGATGCTGCATTTTTAAGCGATTGTCCAAATTTAAAATGGATAGCCTGGTACTCTACAGGAGTCAATAATCTTCCGTTAAAATTTATTGACGAAAATAATATAAAACTTACAAATGGTAAAGGTGTACATGCAAAACAGATGTCAGAGTTTATCTTTGCATATATCTTAGATGATTATAAAAAAATGAGAACTTCCTATTTAAACCAAATTAAAAAGCATTATGATTCAAATATGAGCGGTAAAAGATTAAGTGGTCAACGTTTATTGTTTCTAGGTACAGGCAGTATTGCACAAAATACCGCTAAAATAGCTAATACTATGAATATGGAAGTACTTGGAATAAATACAAATGCGCATAGTGTTGAAGGCTTTAGTAAAACATACGCTATTAAAGATTTAAAGGAAGTTATATCTGAAGCGGATATTATTGTTAACACACTTCCCGAAACAAACGAAACAATACATCTACTTACAAAAAGTCATTTTGAATTGATGAAAAACGAAGCATTATTTATTAATGTAGGTAGAGGAACTATTGTGAAAGAAGAAGTTTTAGTTGAAGTATTAAATGAAAAACTGATTAGACATGCATATTTAGATGTATTTGAAAATGAACCATTAACTTCAGAAAATCCACTATATGAATTAGAGAACGTTACGATAACAGCTCATATTACTGGTAATGGCTCAGAAAACAAAGCAGAAGTAACAGAGATTTTTATTGAAAACCTAACATCTATTCTCAATAATAACAAACTAATTGAGAATTTGGTTGATCCAAAGAGCGGATATTAATGAGTTTAGACTAAGAATATTGACATTTCCCTAATTTAACAGTTATATTAATATTAAGTAATAATAATTCTTAAATAGAAAGATGGTGAGGGAAATGAGTGCAGAGATGGAAACAGTTGAACATCAACTAGAAGATTCAATTGCATCTTTAAGAAATAATGGCGTGAGAATAACTCCACAAAGACAAGCGATTCTTAAATTCTTAATTGCTTCAGAGTCACATCCTACAGCCGATGAAATTTATCAAGCACTTTCACCTGATTTTCCAAATATAAGTGTTGCTACTATATATAATAATTTACGTGTCTTCAAAGAAATAGGGATAGTTAAAGAATTACCGTATGGCGATTCATCAAGTCGTTTTGATTTCAGTACACACAATCACTACCATGTTATTTGTGAAGATTGTGGTAAAATCGTAGACTTTCATTATCCACAACTAGATGAGGTAGAACAATTAGCCCAACACGTAACAGACTTTAATGTAACGCATCATCGTATGGAAATTTATGGTTTATGCAAAGATTGCCAAGATAAAAAAGAATAATCGTAACCATAGTTGAAGTAATGATTAATTTAATAGTTATGAAGGAACTAAATTAAAAATAAGCAAATATATTATGAAATTAATTTCCTTTTATGCACTGACAAAACTAATTATGATTGAAATGAGTATTTAGCATCTTTAAGACTAAGATGGGTATATAATTGATTATCAATTAAAAAACTGTTTAATAAGTTCGACTTGTACTAATTAGTTATTGTCTTGCACAAAGGTGGAAACCGAGATATCTGATATCTTGGTTTCTTTTTTTAATTTCAATTCTTTCTATAGTAGAAACAAGTATTATTGAAAAAATATGATCATTTAAAATATAGGGGGGAGATTGTATATAAAAATACATTTCCTCACTAGCTAAAATGAGAAATTACATCAAAACGAGTAAATAGTTATACGATGTTATTACACCATTTCAAAAATCTGTACATCTATTTACTAAATAGTGAATATAAAGGTAAAATTCAACTAAAAAGATTCGTAATAATTATTGACGATATGGAATAATCTTGATACTATATAAAAGTCGTCAAAACAAGACGCACTGCAACATCGATTGAAACAAAATGAATTTTAAAAAGTGTAAAATTAACGCTTGTGAATATCATTTGTAAGTTATATAATAGTAAATGTTGAGTTGAGAAAAACGAAACAAACTTAATAAAAAAATTAAAAATTTATCATTGACTTAACAAAAACTTAATGATAAAATAATTTCTTGTAACACACTAATGAACATTGAAAACTGAATTGCAATATGTCAACGTTAATTCCGAACACAACA
>NZ_RCVN01000013.1 GCF_003697915.1 Staphylococcus pseudoxylosus | reverse complement strand
CGAACCCACAACATCAGCTTGGAAGGCTGAGGTTTTGCCATTAAACTACACCCGCTTATTCAATTAAGGTATTTGATGCGGCCGAGAGGATTTGAACCTCCACGGGAATACTCCCACTAGGCCCTCAACCTAGCGCGTCTGCCGTTCCGCCACGGCCGCTTAGCAAAACGGTTTTTTCTTTCTTCTCTATTAAGTAACGTATACTATTGTAATATACATTTAACATTTTGTCAATAACTTTTTAAATCAAATTTAATGAAGTTAATGTTTCCTTAACGGAAGTAGTTATTAATTTTTCAACGTTTATTATCTTATAACATATAAGTACTAACGTCAATATAAAACAAAAACTAAAATGAGTAAAATCACAATCTTACCTATTGTAATTTCCATATATTGTTAATATACTCATTTAATTCTTTCGTTAGTAGCATTTTAAGTGTCTTTTACATACAAAATGAGCCTTAACTTAATGTTAAGACTCAAACGTTCACCTTGATAATCTAATTTTCTACTTGAATTAATTTCCCTCTACATTTGCCACAGACCATTTTATTTGTATTTACTTTCCTTATTCTTAGAAACTCAACTTCACATTTTTTACATTTGTAAATATAATTCGCTCTTTCTTCATAATTTTCTAAAGGTGTACAAAATCTTGGTGCTCCTGTCTGTTTGCTTAAACATTTAAAATCTGAGTCTTTATGTTTATAACCTTTACCCTGAATGTGTAAGTGATAGTGACATAATTCATGTTTTATAATATCTATAATTGCAGATTCTCCATATTTTATAAATTGCTTTTCATTTATTTCTATATTATGTGAATTTAATAGATAGCGTCCACCAGTAGTTTTTAACCTATGATTAAAATATGCTTTATGTTCAAATCTTCGGTCAAAATACGTTGCTGATATTTCTTCTGTTAAATGTTGTAAATCATTATTATCCATTTGGATCTATCATTGTCAACGATACTTTTCCTTTTTTCTCATCAATATCTAAAATCCACACGTCTACAATATCCCCCACACTTACAATATCCATTGGGTTTTTAACAAATTTCTTAGATAATTTGGATACATGTACTAAACCATCTTGTTTTACACCTATGTCTACAAACGCTCCAAAGTCCACGACATTTCTTACAGTTCCATGAAGTTTCATATTTTTAGATAAATCTTCAATAGAAAGTACATCAGATTTTAATATCGGTGTTTCAAATTCATCCCTAGGGTCTCTATTTGGTGCAATTAATGACTTTATTATATCTTCTAATGTTGGTTGTCCGACATTAAGCTTTTCTGCAGTTAATTCAATATTCACATGATTTAACGCTAACTTAAGTTGTTCTGAACCCAGATCATTTGAGGTCATCTCAATCTCTTTTAACAGTTGATAAGTAACATCATAACTCTCAGGGTGAATTGATGTATTGTCTAATGGTTCTTTACCATCCACTATTCTCATAAAACCAATGCTTTGCTCAAATGTTTTTGCGCCTAATCGTTTTACTTTAGCGATATCTTTATTATGAGTTATTGCACCATTTTCTTCTCTATAATCTATTATATTTTGGGCAATCGTTGGCGTCAGCCCAGAAACATATTGTAGTAATGAACGAGAAGCAGTATTAACATCAACACCTACTTGGTTAACTGCCGTTTCAACTACAAATGTTAACGCACCTTCCAAAGCTTTTTGATTTACATCGTGTTGATACTGTCCAACGCCAATAGATTTTGGATCTATTTTAACAAGTTCACTTAGTGGATCTTGTACTCTTCTACCTATTGAAACTGCACTTCGTTCTTCAACCTGGAATTCAGGAAACTCACTTCTTGCTACTTCTGATGCAGAATACACTGATGCACCTGCTTCATTTACAATAATAAACTGTACATCTAACTTATGCTTTTGAATCATTGTTGCAACAAATTGTTCTGTTTCTCTGCTAGCTGTCCCATTGCCTATAGCGATTAATTCAACATCATACGATTGGACAAATTGGATAAATGTTTTTTCAGCATCCTCTTTTTTATTAACTGGTGGATGTGGGTACATAACACCTTTAGCAACAAAAGTTCCAAATGGATTGATTACTGCAAGTTTACACCCTGTTCTAAAAGCTGGATCTACGCCTAATATTTGCTTACCTTTCATTGGAGGCTGTAACAATAGATTTCTTAAATTTTCACTAAACACGTCTATGGCATGATTTTCAGCCTTCTCAGTTAAATCTCCTCTTAGTTCTCTTTCAATAGAAGGCATGATTAAACGTTTCAAACTATCTTTTATAGCATCTTCAATTATATAGGTACCTTCATGCTTATCATTTATTTCATTTTTGCAAATAAAATTTTCAATGCCTTGCGTATCCATTTCCACTTTTACGCTTAGTACTTTTTCTTTCTCTCCACGATTAACAGCTAATACACGATGGTTCGCAATCTTTTTGACTGGTTCAGCATAATCATAATACATCGAGAATATTTCTTTCTCATCTTCAGCATGCTTTTTCTTTTGAGTCACAATATTAGCGTGTTGAAATGTGTCTTTTAAAATCTTGCTTCTATATTTAGGCTCATCAGACACTAACTCTGCAATGATATCTTGTGCGCCTTTTATTGCATCTTCTACACTTGGAACCTCTTCTGTAATAAATTGCTGCGCTTTTGATTCAATTGACATATCTATCGTTGATTGTTTTAACCATTGTGCGAATGGTTCTAATCCTTTTCTTTTTGCTTCTGTAGCTCTTGTTTTCTTTTTCTGCTTAAATGGTCTATATAAATCTTCAACACGTTGAAGTTTAGTCTGCTTCAAGATATCTTTTTTTAGATCTGTCGTTAATAAACCTTGCTCTTCTATATTATGTATAACTTCTTCTTTTCTTTTTTGTAGATTAACCATATATTGATATTCATCATCAATTTGTTTAATTTCAACTTCATCCAAACCACCAGTTTGTTCTTTTCTATAACGCGCAATAAAAGGTACAGTGTTTTTATCTTCCAATAATGCTAACACTGCATTAATTTGTTTAGTCGTAAAATTATATTTATCTCTTATAGATTGTATTAAATTACTATCCATAGAATCCTCCACTCACAATTATGTATTTATTCTTATCTATCTTATACATTTTAACATATTTGGTTAATACATTATTTTAAATATATAACTACAAATGAAAAAAGGCAGTACTCTATATTTAGAGACCCTGCCTTTTGATTTTAATCATTATTTATTCGCCGCTTCTTGAAGTTTTTTTATCGCGGTTCTTTGTAACCTTGAAACATGCATTTGGCTCAGACCAATTCTTTCTCCTGTTTCTTTTTGGCTCAAACCTTCGATAAAAGTGCATTGAATAATTTGTCTTTCTCTTTCAGTTAAAATAGGTAATATTTTTTCTAATATCATCCTTTTTTCTGTTAAATCATAATTATCATCTTGTTGCCCCATTATATCTAATAATGTGACTGTAGAACCATCTTTATCTGCTTCAATAGAATGATCAACACTTAACGCATTATAGCTTTGACCCATTTCCATTGCTTCTAATACATCTTCTTCATTTACTTCAAGTCTGTCAGCAATTTCTGCAATAGAAGGTGAGCGTTCAAGTTCATTTGTTAATTCATCTGTTACTTTCTTGATACGTGGTCCGATTTCTTTAATTCTTCTAGGTACATGGACACTCCATGTTTTATCACGTAAATAACGTTTTATCTCACCAATTACAGTTGGTACTAAAAAGGCTTCGAACTTTCTATCAAAGGATAAGTCGAACCGGTTAATTGCACCGATTAAACCAACCATACCGACCTGAACGAGGTCTTCATGATGAGATTGACCTTTAGAATATTTATATGCCAACGATTCGATTAACTTTCTATAGTGCTTTACAAGTTTATCTTGAGCATCAGAATTTTCATTGTTTTGGTGCTCTGTAATCCATTGGTTAATTTGTTCAGGTGATACATCATTAACTGATTTCGACTCTCTCGCCATTATTTCGCACCTGCTCTTTTTTAATATACTTTATCATGCTGATTGTTACTCCTGATTTTTTATCAACCGTAACTTCATCCATTAATGATTCAATTAAAAACAGACCTAAACCTCCTTCTCTTAAGAAATCGATATTTTCATTTTCTTTATAAGGTCCTAATTGTGCTTTGGTTTCTTCATAATCAAAACTTTCTCCTTGATCAGAAATTACAATTTTTATCTTGTCATCAAAAATTTCAAAACAAAGGTTTATCATCCCTACATCATTTGGGTCATCTTTATACGCATGTTTCACTGCATTAGTAACTGCTTCACTAACTGCAATTTTAGCATCTTCTATATCATCATACGAAGCACCTGCACGTGAAAACACACCCGATAAGGTCAATCGTATTAAACTTACATATTCTGCTGAGGCTGGCAAACGCATTTCAATATAATCCTGTTTATGTTGCATGTTATTCGACCTCCGTTCCTTCATTAACATGCATCAAATCTTTTAATCCTGTAATATCAAATAGTCGATTTATCCGATCTGAAACACCTAGAATATATAATTCCTTATCATTCTGGTTTAGCGCTTTTAACGTGCCTACAAATAAACCTAGACCAGTTGAATCCATATAACTAACATTTTCTAAGTTTACATATATATCATGTGTTCCTTCTTGTCTCATTGGAACTAAGACTTCTTCTAACTCAGGAACTGTATAAACATCCAGTTCCCCGCCAACTTTCACCTCATAATGAGTATCATGAGTCACAGTTTCAATATTAAGGTTCATAACATTACACTCCTAATTATAGTCTCATTAATAACTTTTATACCCTTAAAGTTAAATTTTAAATCTAAAACATCAAAAACTAATTCACTCTTTTTATTATTAATATTGTTAGGTCATCTCTTTTTTCTGGATTCTGTATCTTTAAAATCGCCTCATATAAAAGCTGTACTATATCCTGAGGATGCATGTGCTTATATTTGTGAATCATATCTAACAGATGATGTTTGTCTAAAAAGTCTCCAGCTTCATTTCTAACTTCTGTCACTCCATCAGTAAATATAATGACTAAGTCATCTAAATAGATTGGAATTTCTTGCTGTTTATAGCGTGTTTGTTGACTCACACCTAAGACTCGTCCGCGTACAGTAATTTCTTCAAATGCTTCTGTTTCGGCACGATATACGTAACCCGGTTCATGCCCCGCTGAACTACAATATAATAAGTGATTCAGTTCTTCATATAGTCCATAAAACATAGTTACAAACATATTTTGGTTAACATTTTTTTCTACCACACGATTCAACCTTTTCAGACCATCGCTTGGTAACTGAGAATGTCCATATGAGTCCATACCAAACTTTATCATACTCATAGCCAATGCAGCTGGGATACCTTTCCCAATGACATCTGCCACTGCGAAACTCATCGTTCCATCTTTATGATCAATAAGATTAAAGTAATCACCACTTACTTTTTGGGCTGCAACAGAAATCACACCGATTTGTATACTGTCAAATTGAGGTATATCTGTTTTCAACATAGTCTGTTGTAAACGTGATGCCAAATCAATCTCTTTATCATGATATTGTAAGCGATCCACTAATTGTTTATAATCCCTGTAGCTATAGCCAAACCCTTTAACAATTTCTTTTAATACATTAAATGTTTTTAAAATTTGGGATTCGTCTAAACTCTGACACTTTATGTACTCTTTATGTATTTGCACTATATCTTCAGGTAATAAATCCTTTTTTATCACCTCTTCAGTAAAACGCTTACACTCGTTTAATAATCCTGTTGAATCATTAGTATATAAGCTCTTATCAATTAGCGCTTTATATTGATTTTTGAATTCTTCCACGCGGTATATCCTCCTCAAAATGCAAATATAAATCGCATACATTGGATGTAACATATATATGTTCTTTATGTATGTTTTTAACGGGGTATTTATAGTGTTAACTATTGCTTTAATCTGTCTATCAGTTAAATTATTATTTGGCATAGTCTTAACTTTAATATTTAAAAAAGCTTTAGGATACCCTAAAGCTTCTCACTTAGACATCTTTTGCAAAGGTATCCAACCACTATAATAAAACTCAAAATTCAGCAAACTTAATTAACTCAACAATTAAATGGTTGTTACATGTTATAGCAAATCGATGCCTGTCATTTACTATTATATTTACTTATTAAGTAACCCCTTGAAAATTAGGATTTATGGTTCCTAATATTATGTAATCCTAAACTTATATCAATAGCAATGTTAACTTCTTTCATTTTTTTCTCAGAAAGATATGTTAATTTTTCCTTTAGCCTATTTTTATCTAAAGTCCTGATTTGTTCTAACAATATAACAGAATCTTTATCAAGTTTATATTTACTTTTTTCTATTTCTACATGTGTAGGTATTTTAGCTTTATTAATCCTACCAGTAATTGCGGCTACAATTACTGTAGGACTATATTTATTCCCAGTATCGTTTTGTATTATAACGACGGGTCTAATTCCCCCTTGTTCAGACCCTTGCACTGGTGATAAATCAGCTAAATAAACGTCTCCTCTTCTCATCATTCATTATTATTCTTGGAGCTAATGTAAACTTCATTGCAATCACAAGCTTCACATTCAAATGGAAAGGCTTCTGCTGCAAGGGAGAGATTTAAGTCAGCCATTTGAGAATAGCCTTCTTTTAATAGTTGTTCAATACTATGATTTCTACTTTGATTAAAACTTGCCATGAATAAAGACCTCCAGGTGACTAAAATAGAATATATCGAGATTTGTTGTTAGATATATAATAACAAATTTTACACACAGTGACTATACTATTTTAGCAATTCATTTCGAATTTCTAAGCCTTTAGTCTCATGGTAAATCCTTGGTAATCTCCTACTTAACCTACATAAAACTTCGTAATTGATTGTTTTTTGTTGGTGTGCCAACGCTTCAGCAGATTGTGGATTATCACTATGGTGGTCCATAATAATGACTTTATCTCCTGTTTGTATATCTTCAGGAACTTTTATAATTATCTGATCCATACATACTTTTCCAATGACTTCACATTGAATGCCATTCACATTAACGCTAAAACCTTTCATCATTCTCGGAAAACCATCTGCATATCCCACTGGAATAATACCTATCCTTGTTGGTTCATCAGCTGTATATACACTACCATAGCTTACTGATTCTCCCGATTGTAGTATTTTTGTTTGAACAATCTCACTAATCCACTGCGCACTAGGTTTTAAATGTACTTTAACATTCGTTTTGACATATTGAGATGGATAATAACCATATAATGAGATGCCAACTCTAACTGCATTACAAAACTGTGTATCTTTCATTAATGCCCCTGCTGAATTTTGAGAATGTATATAATTCGGTTTATCAGCTTGATTAACTATTTCTTCAAATAAAGATTGTTGCTGATTCATTGATTCACCAGCCTCATCTGCACATGCAAAATGTGTGAATACGCCTTCAAAAATCAAATGTTCTTGTGATTGGATAAGCGATATAACTTCTTTGTACTCATCAACGTCTTTCATACCTAATCTACCCATACCAGTGTCTAATTTAATATGTAACCAAATATCTTTTTCATTTGTTTCTGGAATTTCTTGCATTGCATCAGTTAACCACGCCTTTGAAGGTACTGTAATTGCAACACGATGTTGAATGGCTTTACTAATATTATATGAAGGTATTACACCTAATACGAGTATTTTGGCATCTATACCATGCATTCGTAACTCAATAGCTTCATCAAGCGTCGCCACTGCAAAAAACTCCGCACCATTTTCCATAAGTTGTCTAGCAATTGGTACACTTCCTAAACCATAGCCATTTGCTTTAACTACTGGCATAATTGTTTTATTTGGATGTAATTTTTGAAAGACTTGAAAATTAGAAACAATGGCATTTAAATCCACATTCAAGTATGACGATCTATAGTACTTATCAGACATTAAATTTATACCTCCTATATGCTTATATGATATACATGTTTTTACATTAAATTAATTTTATAACACTCACGTTACGATAGCCAAATCAAACATACTGTAAATCCTAAAAAACTTAATCCGTTTCTAAAATAACTTGGCTCATCGCATAGTGCTCTGTGTGCGTAATACTGACATGCACGTTAAAGCCACTGTAATTAACACAAGGTTTGCCATTATCATCATTGAAGCAATCTATATCATTAAATGCGACCTTTTTACCAATACCTGTACCTAATGCTTTACTAAATGCTTCTTTACATGCAAAGCGTCCAGCTAGAAATTCTATTTTACGTTGTTCATTTTGGAAACTGTTAAATTTATATTGTTCATTCGCAGATAAGATACGTCCCACAAGTTTATCTTGCTTTTGATAAAGTTTCTTTATTCTATCAATCTCAATTAAATCAACACCAATACCGTGTATCATAGCGCTTCTCCTCATTTTTATATAACTTTTTTCTCTTACTCATAAATTCATAATTATTATTTAGTCTGACTGGTTTTTATCGTTATTAACGGATTTAATTTGTTGTTTCAAATTTGTCGCGGTTGTTTTATTGATAAATTTAATATTTATATTACCACCGGCAGTTGATAAGGTTAGATTTGCTAGTTTGTATTTTCTCATTAAAATCCCTTCATGTGTATCTACATTTTGTATTCTAAATAATGGAACTTTCATTACTGATACAAACCACAAACCATTTCTAACTGTAACGACGTGATCATCTATACTATATCTAAAAATTTTATATCTATAGATAGGAATGAATATCGCATTTAAAATTAAGTATATAAACGCTATACTTACTCCAATAATCAAACTCCATTTCATTTGTTCTTTATCAATCCATTCCAGCCATACACGGTTGACCACGCTAAACATAGTTAATACTATTAAAAAAATCACAACAGTAATAATTGCAGAGAGACGCATGACAGTTTTTCCTGATTCATGCATATTATTATAGTTCTCCATCGTTTTCACCTCTCAAATACCAATTCCTAAGCATTTGTACGTGCTGCTGCGGATTAAAGTCAAGTCCTATCGCTTCATTCCCTGCAGCCTTTGCAATAATAAAATTAAAATTACCTAAATTACTTTTAATAAGAAACGGATTGCGCCTTATCTCCATTCCCAATATTTTATTATGCTTAAAATATGAGTTTCTAAATCCAAATAAAGTTACATTACGTACTACGAGTTCATCATTTCGTACTTTTAAGCCGGAATACTTAACAATAAGATAACTATGTATGATTAATAAAAGTATTATTATACCAGCGATTAAAAAGACCCATGGCAACCAAAAATAATTTATAATAGCAGCAACAATGATAAGGACAATCGACTCTCTCCAAAAGTGTCTATGGAATCCACGCCAAGGCATACCTTTTTCCGGATTTTCAAATGACATATTAGGGATTAAATCTTTAATAATTGCATAGCCTTTATCCCGTTTAATAAATGGGAGAATCATAACATTGCCATCTAACGACACATCATCTTTATCATTACCGTTCATATCACTAGTAATTACAAAATGAATCGATGTATAGCCAAATAATTTTCTGAAAAAGGATTGTTTTTCAACAATTGCTTGTACTCTATCAGTAGGAACAGTAATACTTTTCACATTAAAAAGACCATATTTAATATTTAACTGATTATCGCTTTGTGTCACAGTGTAATTAAAATTACGTATAATGACGATAAGCGTTCCTACTATATAACTAATTGCCACGACCATTGCAACCATCATAAGCACTATGACGAAAATTGCCTGTGATATTTGTGCAAATTCATCTGTTAACCAACCCCAAGGAATTACATTCGACAAACCGCCAATAATTGGTGATACCGCAGCAAACGCAACACCTATAGCCCCGCTAGTTAGTGCCATAAATAGCAATTCTTTAAAATTCAACTTATATAAATGTAAAGACTGATTAGCTACTTCAGTTTTATATTCATCTTCTATTGAAAATTCTCTCTCACTTTCTATTTCTTCACTACCATTGATTAATTCTTTTTGTTTATCTCTCAAAGCTTGTTGTATCGTTTCACTTTGTGATTTTGAAACTGTATCTAGGTCAACACCGTCACTAGGTGTTTTGATTTGCAATTTCACACCACCAACTAATTGATTAATGATACCTTGTGATGTATCTAGCGTTTGAATACGACGGATATTTAACTCTTTTCTTTCTTTTGTAAATATACCTGTCGCTAAAACAAAATGATCATTCTCTATCCAATAACGCGTATTATAAACTTTTAGGACTTGGGTTATAAAAGAAATAATAAAAAACAAACTTACTATACCCGGAAAGATATAAGCATAAATATTAGTGAAATCAAAGTCTCTAATATTAAAAACCAAAAATATAATGATTAAAAAGATATTTTGTTTAATTGCTTCAATGATACCTGTTAAATATGAAATAGGATGCAGTTTTTGTGGTTTATACATCAAAATCAGCCCCTTTCAAATAACTGAGCGTCATAGATTCAAAAGCTTTTGAATCTTTACTCGATATTAACGGGAAACTCACGTTATGGCCCGCTGTAACTAAAGATACTTTAGCCAAGCCTAGCTTCTTTAAAATCGGATTATTTTTTCGTTCAGTAAATTGAGTTCTCTCAAGTTTCACCATTTTTTGTGTTTTAAAAAAGAAATCGAATTTAATTTCTATATAATTTTCCATAACACGAAAATAAGTATACCGATATGTAATCCAAGGTTTTAAGGCAGCATATATAATATCAAATAAAATAAATGCACAAATTAAATAGATTGTAAAATGCCACCAATCGAAATGACTCCATAAAAATATTAAGCCAATTGCTATAATCATATTAACTATAAATGATAGTCCTTCACTTATATAATAGTAAGTTAATGCTTGACTAGGACTTTTCTTAAATAGTTGTTCGCTCGACATATACACACTCCTCCATTGAGTTTTCAACTCATTATAACATATGGTTATTACAAGCTTCACTCCCCTTATGCCGTAAATATATATTAAACTGTCTTTCAATAATAACGTATAATTTATGTTTACATACAAAAAAATCACCCCAACTAAATGGGATGATTAAACCTAAATTTCATATATGATAAATTATTTTTTATTTTTTATGGTCAGCAAATGTGCGACCTTTCATTGATGATTTCTTATTGTTGTTTCTATCAGAAGACGGTCTATCATTTTTCTTCTTGTTGTTGAATCCGCCTTTACCTGAACGACGGTTTTTGTTATCGAATTTGCCACCGCCACGTTTGTGATTTCCACCACCACGTTTTGGTCCACCTTTACCTTGACGACCTTTACCACGAGATAATGGTTTTTCAAATGTTAATTGAACATCAACATCATCATTAGATTCAACTAACTCTTGTAATAATGCAGCGACTAAATTCACGTCATTATATTCTTCAATTAATTCAGTAGCAATACGTTGTAATCTAGGTTCACTGTCTCTAGACATCCAGTTTTGAACTTTACCTTTAATGTCATTTTCACGAGCTTTAAGCACTTCTTTGCGATGAGGTGGTCTTAAAGCTGTCATTTGACGTTTATTTGCTTGTTCAATTTGACGAATATAATCCATTTCAATTGGGTTAACAAATGTAATCGCTACACCTTTTTTACCGGCACGACCAGTACGTCCAATTCTGTGTGTATAACTTTCAGTATCTTGAGGGATATCGAAGTTATAAACATGGCTTACACCTGAAATGTCTAATCCTCTTGCTGCAACATCTGTCGCAACTAAAATGTCTAATTGATCATTCTTGAATTTTTTCAACACTTCTAAACGTTTTGCTTGTGTGATATCACCATGTAAACCTTCAGCTTTGTATCCTTTTGAAATTAACGCGCTTGTTAACTCATCAACACGACGTTTTGTACGACCGAATACGATAGCTAATTCTGGTTGGTGTACATCTAAAAAGCTTGTAAATGTATCGAATTTTTCTAATTCTTTTACAATAGTATAAAATTCTTCGATTTGTGGATCAGATGTTTCGTTGTTCATTGTTTTAACAATGACAGGTGACTTCATGAATTGTTGTACTAATGTTTGGATTGCTTTAGGCATAGTTGCTGAGAACAACATAGTTTGACGTTGTTCAGCAGGTATTTTATCCATGATAAATTTCATGTCATCGATGAAGCCCATGTTCATCATTTCATCCGCTTCATCTAAAATTAACGTATGAATATCAGTTGTTTTTAATGTACGACGGTTTAAGTGATCAATCACTCGACCTGGTGTACCTACTACGATTTGTGGTCCTTTTTTAAGTGCTTTGATTTGACGGTCAATTGGCATACCACCAAATACTGTAACTACTTGTACATTTTGTCCTTTAGAAAACGATTTAAGCGATTCAGCAACTTGCATTGCTAATTCTCTTGTTGGTGCAAGGATTAATGATTGAACGCCTTCTTGGTCAGCCACTTTTTCAATTAATGGAATACCAAATGCACCTGTTTTACCTGTACCAGTCTGTGCTTGACCAAGAACATCTTTGCCTTCTAAGGCAAGAGGGATACTCTCTTTTTGTATAGGAGTGGCCTCATTGAACCCCATGGATTGTAGGGTTTCTGCCATCTTATCTGAGATCCCTAATTCTTTAAAATTTTGCAATATAATTCTCCTTTATTTATCTGTATTTCTATACATATATGTTCACTTAAGTTTCTTCAACTTCTTTATAGTACCACCTCAAGTATATAATCGCAATAAACCAAATTTGATTAAATAAGCTATATCATATGTATTGAATGTCACTGTACTCACGGTAAACCTTGTAAAACATAGGTTGTAAGCGTTTAAATTTATTTTCCAACATGAGTTTTAACTTCTGAAAATTTTTTGTTAATTTATTTATTCAGTTAATTGTCAGATTATTATACTTTGAAAGTGCAACTACCTTTTAGTTCAAATATATTTATTTAAACTTTTTTACATTCTTAGAATATTATAATAAATTCCTATAATAATTGTTAAGCATGCATGATTTGACTTAAACGTGTGAAAGCGATTTTTGTTTGTACGTTGGTCTCAAACAGCAATATACAATACCCTCATGTATCAACAGCACAAATAAGACCGAGACATTTTATGCCTCGGTCTTATTTATTTAGATATATCGCATATATGCTGATGGAACACTTGATAGTATAATTAACCGTCATAATTATAACTACTATTTAATATTAACTAGCTTAAATTAATGCTTCTACGACTTCTTCTAATTTCATGCCTCTGGAACCTTTTACTAAAACCTTATCTTCTGGTTGTACATATGTCTTTATAGTTTCAATCAACTTTTGCTTATTCTCAAAGTGCTCCATATGGTTTACATACTGTTTACCTACATTACTTATATATTGGGACTCCTCACCAAATGTGAATAATGTATCTATGTCCTTACCATTTAAATATTTTCCAACCTGTTCATGCATGATTTGACTATTAGGCCCTAACTCCAACACATCGCCTAATACAAGTATTTTCCTACCGTTCATCACTGCCAAAGTATCTATAGCTGCCTTCATACTAGTAGGACTTGCATTATAGGCATCATTGATTACTAACGAATTATCTGAAGTGTGATATTGTTGCATTCTCATACCGGTCAATTGAACTTCACGTAAGTTATTAAAAATTGTGTCGTAACTCAACTTCATTCTCTTGCCTACTGCAATTGCGATCGTAGCATTTTTCATATTATGTTCACCTAATATTGGAAGCTCAAATCGCTCTTCTTCGTTAATAGTAAATGCAATACCATCATTATTAATCGACTCAATTTGACTCACAAGTGAATTAGTTGAATGTTTACCTATACTAACTAAATCTACATTAGTTAATTGATTTACGTAAGGTTTTAATAACGGTTCGTCACCATCATAGATAAACAAACCTCCTGGTTTTAGACCTACTGTAATTTCAGATTTAGCTTTCGCAATACCTTCTCTAGAACCTAAATCTTGCATATGTGACTCACCAATATTAGTTATTACAGCAATATCAGGTTCTGCTAAATTTGATAAAAATTCAATTTCGTGAAAACCTGACATACCCATTTCAAGAATTGATATTTCAGTATCTATATCCAATTCTAAAATGGTTAATGGCATACCAATTTCATTATTATAATTGCCTTGTGTCTTTTTAACTTTAAATTGTGGTTTAAGTACACTTTCAATCATATCTTTAGTAGTAGTCTTACCATTTGATCCTGTAACTGCAATAACTTGAGGATTGACAAACTCTAAATAAGCTTTCGCAAGTTGTTGTAGCGCTGTCAATGTATCATCGACCCATATTATCGGTCCTTCAACATTTTCATCTAAAAGCGTACCTTTTTGATAAAATGAGGCGCCTGCACCATCTCTTAAAGCTTGTGCTACATATTGATGACCGTCAACGTGTTCACCTTTAAACGGAATAAATAAATTTTGGCTTTTAATATCGCGTGAATCAATAGAAACACCTTGTATACCTTGATCCATATACTCATTACCAATTTCACAAGGAATCCATTCTTGAATTTGTTCTAATGTTACCTCAATCATAATTTATCCGCCTCAATCAATTTTGTATTTATTTTGTTTTTTATCATTGTGTTTTTCCTTAGCTAATTCAATTAATTTCTTAATTAACTCTGCATAAGATACACCCATATTTTCCCAAAGACTAGGATACATACTAAACGCAGTAAAACCTGGCATAGCATTAGTCTCATTTATAAAAATTTGATTATCTTCAGTAACAAAGAAATCGGCACGTAATAAACCAGAACAATCCGTTGCTTTAAATGCTTCGACAGCCATATTTCTTAAAGTCATTTGAACTTCTTCATCTAAATCAGCTGGAATTTCTAATCTAATCTTTCCATCTTTGTATTTTGATTTGTAATCATAGAACGCAACGTCCTTCACGACCTCTCCAGGCCAAGTAGTTTCAGGATAATCATTACCCAATACAGCAACTTCAATTTCTCTAGCATCAATACCTTGTTCAATAACTAACTTACGGTCAAACTGAAATGCTTCTTCAATACCAACTTTTAATTCTTCTTCATTATTACATTTACTAATTCCTACACTTGATCCTAAGTTAGCTGGTTTAACAAACACTGGATATTCTAATTTATCATGTACCAATTTTAAGATATTACCTTCATATTTATGATACTCGCTTCTTAAAAAACTCACATATGGCAATTGAGGTAAGCCTCTGTGTGCAAAAAGTTGTTTCATTACTAATTTATCCATTGAGCTTGAGGCAGCTAAAACGCCATTCCCTACATATGGTATATCCAACACTTCAAACAAACCTTGGATTGTACCATCTTCACCATTTGGCCCATGTAATACAGGGAAAACTGCACTATAAGGATTGCCAGTACTACCTACGTTAAGCAACTGGGAAATTTCTCCCGCTTCAACTTCTGTTAAACGCAAAGTGTCTATATCATTTATAGTGTCTACGATATTTTCTTTCTTTTTCCATGCACCATCATTTGTTATGTAAATAATGTCTACTTGATATTGTGCTTTATCAATAGCGTTCAAAACATTTTGTGCTGTTAATATTGAAACATCGTGTTCTGCACTTTTTCCTCCGTATACGATACATACATTTTCTTTAGCCATATTTTAGCCTCCATATACAATTCTTAAACTATATCATATCACGATTTAATAATTTTTTGCATTTGTTTAGTAGTATAAAAAGCATTTATTTTTCAAAGATATCTCGAGTATATTTTTAAAGTTTTACAGTAACACAATAATTATAATTTTCTAAATATAGCACCCTCATTCTAGCAAAATATGCTAAAGTTCGGTAAAATCTATATATAATACAAATCTAGAGAAATCTAAGTAGTTTAAAGGGGTAAGAAATGAGAATTTCACGTCAATTAAAAAATAACCATTGGATACGGCGGATTGACTGGGTTTTAATAGGTATCCTCGTATTATTAGCAATAATTAGTGTCACGATTATTAATTCAGCTATGGGTGGTGGCCAATATAGTGCCAACTTTAGCATAAGACAGATTTTATATTACGTGTTGGGTGGTTTGATCGCATGTTTAATCATGCTCGTGTCACCTAAGAAATTAATGAAATATACATACTTGTTGTATTTTTTACTTTGTGCAGCCTTATTTATACTCATTATTATTCCAGAAACACCTATCACACCTATTATTAATGGAGCTAAAAGTTGGTATAAATTTGGGCCAATTAGTGTGCAACCTTCAGAATTTATGAAAATTGTACTGATACTAGCACTTGCAAAATTAGTTTCTAGACATAATCAATTTACCTTTAACAAATCCTTAGAAACTGATTTTAAACTATTATTAAAAATTGCAGGCATTTCAGTTATCCCAATGGGCCTTATATTATTACAAAATGATTTAGGGACTATGTTGGTACTTTGTGCAATTATAGTAGGAGTTATTGTCGTAAGCGGTATTTCTTGGAAGATATTAGCACCTGTATTTATTGCAGGCATCGTCTTAGCATCAAGCATTATTCTTTCAATCATTTACAAGCCTTCACTAATTGAAAATAGTTTTGGTATCAAGACTTATCAAATGGGGCGTATTAATTCTTGGCTTGATCCTTACACATATAGTAGTGGTGATGGTTATCATTTAACTGAATCACTTAAAGCCATTGGATCAGGACAACTATTTGGTAAAGGGTTTAATCATGGTGAAGTTTATATTCCAGAAAATCATACAGACTTTATATTTTCTGTGATCGGTGAAGAATTTGGATTTATCGGTTCTGTTATCTTAATATTAGTTTTCTTAGCCTTTATATTCCATTTAGTTAGACTTGCTACGAAATTCGAATTACCCTTCAGTAAATTATTTATTATTGGATATGCAACGCTTGTTTTATTCCATGTATTACAAAATATTGGCATGACTATCCAGCTATTACCAATAACAGGTATACCATTACCATTTATCAGTTATGGTGGTAGTTCATTATGGAGTTTAATGTGCGGAATCGGTGTTATATTATCGTTTACTTATCACCAACCAAAACAATATTCAACAACAACGCAATTAACTAGATCAAAGAATTAGGTTTTATTAATGTTGTCGTTATACAATGCTATGTCTACATATAAATGTACAACTTAGAATCACTAAACATAGCGATACTAAATTAAAGATGTTGAACCCCTAAAAGTTAGACAAAAATCTAACTTTTAGGGGTTCTTTTTATGAAAAAATATTATAAATATCGATTATGAACATTTTTGTATCAATCCTATTTCATATAGTAAAAATAAAAAAAGCGACTAGAACCATTGGCTCCAATCACTTCATTGGGTAACTTGACTATTTCAATTCGTTAGCGGTTTTCACAGTAGTTGGTAGAGTATGCATAACTTCTAATCGTGATTTGGTTTTCTTTATGTTTACCCCTAATGATGATAATAGTTTAACTACGTTTTGAATTTTTTCGTTATCTTTATTCATATCATCACCCCTATATCTCTAGCTTCTACTATATCTTACCCTTTTTGAATGAAAAATACCACATTATATTAAATTTTTTTAAATTACTTCAAAAAAACAGTAATTTTTATTGTAAAATTCCATTTAAATTTTAGTTTTTATGCTGCTATTTTACATTTTATAACGATGCCATGGGTATTTAAACTCAAATTGTAATATAATTCACTTTATTAGTTTATTAAAATATTTGATATCCTAAATCATAAATTTCTTTTTCTAAATTATTTAAACTCGCTGGTGTTTCAAATTTAATAAGTATTTCTCCTTTATCGCTATCTATAGCAACATTGTGTACACCTATAACATTCATTAATTGTTGTTGTATTTGATATTGTTGTTGTTCTGAATTAATACCTGAGACATGAATTACTTTTGATTGCACTTTTGTCACCTTACCTAATACTTCATTAATTTTTGAAAAGTTACTAGCAATTCTTCCATCGCTTCCTCTTGTTGGCCTTTTTCCACTTTATCCATGATGCAACTTTTCATATGATGATCCAATAACTTAGTTGCTACACTATTTAGCGCAGAACGTGTCGCTCTAATTTGAGTAAGTACGTCATCACAATAAACATCTTCATCTATCATACGGTTAATTGCTCGTACTTGTCCTTCAATTCTATTTAGTCTTGATTTCAAATTTGATTTTATTTGGTCTGAATGATGTGCTTTTTGTATTTCTGTCACTTTCTCAACACCTCCTACTTATATCATTCATATCGTATACCCCAGATAGGTATTAGTCAAGTGATAAAACAGTTTGAACATGTTACAATAGTTAAGACTTTCACTAGTTAAAAATTAATTAATTGTATTTTGGAGGTTTAATATGATAGATATATTTTCAATGTCACTCAATTATACCAATGTAGTGATTAATATTATTTTGATTACTGCGTTTATATTAAACCTTATCTTTGCGTTTACAATTATTTTTATGGAACGAAGATCAGCTGGTTCAGTGTGGGCTTGGCTCTTAGTCCTTGTGTTAATACCCATCTTAGGTTTTATTATTTACCTATTTATTGGAAGACAAATCCAGCGTGATCACATCTTCTCATTGGATGAAGATGATAAAATCGGTATTGAAATGATTGTAAGTGAACAACTAGAAGCCTTAAAGAATGATGACTTTTCTAAAGGCAATCATCAAATCGTGAAGTTTAAAGATATGGTTCAAATGTTGTTATATAATAATGCTGCTTTCTTAACAACAGATAATGAAATCAAAATTTTTACTGATGGCAAAGAAAAATTTGATTCGCTTCTTAAAGATATAGATGAAGCAACTGACTATATCCATATTCAATATTATATTTTTAGAAATGATTCACTTGGAGAACGTATCTTGAACGCCCTAGAGCAAAAGCTTGAACAAGGGATTGAAGTTAAAATGCTTTATGATGATATGGGTTCTAGAGGTCTTTCACTGAAAGATTTTAAATCTTTCAGAAAAAATGGTGGCCAAGTAGAAGCGTTCTTCCCTTCTAAATTGCCACTTATCAATCTTAGAATGAATAATCGAAACCATAGAAAGATTGTTATCATTGATGGTCACATTGGTTATGTGGGTGGTTTTAACGTTGGTGAAGAATATTTAGGCAAGAAGAAAAAATTTGGTTATTGGAGAGACACACACTTACGTATTGTAGGTGATGCTGTCAACGCCTTACAATTACGTTTCATGCTAGATTGGAACTCGCAAGCTACACGTGATAACCTCAAATATGCTGATCGATATTTCCCAGATGTAGACTCAGGAGGTACCATAGGTGTACAAATAGCATCCAGTGGTCCAGATGAAACCTGGGAACAAATTAAGTATGGTTATTTAAAAATGATTGCTTCAGCAAAACAATCTATTAATATTCAATCTCCTTACTTTATTCCAGATCAGTCATTTTTAGATGCAATAAAAATTGCAGCTCTTGGTGGTGTTGATGTAAGTATTATGATTCCAAATAAACCTGATCACCCATTTGTATATTGGGCGACATATAATAACGTTGCTTCCTTATTAGATGCTGGTGTAAATATATTCCATTATGATAATGGATTCTTACATTCAAAAACATTAGTGATTGATGATGAAGTTGCAAGTGTAGGTACTACTAATATGGACCATCGGAGCTTTACATTAAACTTTGAAATAAATGCCTTTATTTATGATACACATATAGCTAAAGAATTAAGATTAGCTTTCGAAAAAGACTTGGAAGTATCCTATAGATTAACTAAAGAGATTTATAAACAGCGAAGCTTATGGATTAAATTTAAAGAAGGTATTTCTAGATTATTATCCCCAATATTATAGTATGTTACGAGGTCTAAGATAAAGTTTGTGATATTAAACTACTTAGACCTTTATTTTATAAGTAACATTTATTCATCAATATCAATATACAACTTTAGAGGTGATTTTATTTTGAATCATACAGACATACTTAATCAGGCAAATGAATACATGACTCAGTTTCATAAACATGATGCAACAGGACATGACATTGCTCACGTTAATCGTGTTGTTAAAATGGCAACATACATCTCAGAACAAGAACAAGTAGGTGATTTGTTAACAATCCAACTAGCAAGCTTGTTACATGACACAGTTGATACAAAACTTACAAACACTCACAAAGCATTACAATACTTAAAAGATTTTCTAACAAACTTACAATTAGCTCCCGAACAACTTCAACATATCTTATACATCATTGAACATATCAGTTATAAAAATGGCCAAAATAACGATGTAACCTTATCTATCGAAGGTCAAATTGTAAGGGATGCTGATAGATTAGATGCAATTGGTGCAATTGGTATTGCTAGGACTTTTCAATTTTCCAGTCATTTTAAAGAACCAATGTGGTTAGAACATAATACTAAGAATATTAATGAAGTTGATGCCTCTTTTTATAGCGAATGGTCGCCCTCTGCTATTAGACATTTTTATGAAAAATTATTTAAACTTAAAGATTTAATGCACACAACGACTGCAAAACAAATCGCACAACAGCGTCATAAATACATGCAACAATTTGTTGAACAATTTTTTGATGAATGGTATTACTAGTCATCTACTTGAAATAATCAAAAAGAATCCCGAGCTGATTTAATTAATCAGTTCGGGATTCTTTTTATATCTAGAAATTTAATTCTTGGTGCTTATTTTATTTCTTTTTGTTTTTCTTAGATACTACTTGTGTGTTTTTACCTTTTCCAGTTGATTCTGCTTTATTTTTCTCCATTGCTTCAATCATTGGTGCCACTTCTTTTTTAGCAAGTTTTGAATAATACATATTTGCTACTTGCGTTTGTACGATCAAGAACGCCGCACTGACTGACCAATATAGACCTAACGCAGATGCAGAACTCAATGCAATCCACACAATCATTATAGGTGAAATGACCATCATCATATAACCCATTTGACGTTGTTCGTTTGGCATACTCTTACTTGAAACATATGCTTGTAAGAAGTATAAAATACCTGCAATAATTGTAATCCAAATATCTGGTTTTGCTAAGTTAAACCATAAGAAGTTAGGGTGTTCAGTGAAACCACCACTTGAAGGGTATTTTAATACGAAGAATAATCCCATAATAATCGGCATTTGGATTAAGATTGGTAAACAACCTAACATGCTCTTCATAGGGTTCATATCATATTTTTTATAAACTTCCATCATTTCTTGGTTTGCTGCCATCTTCTCTTCTTGCGTACGTGAACGTTTAACCTTTTCTTGAATAGCGTCAATATCTGGTTTGGCAATCTTCATTTTCTCACGCATCATGTGACTGTTTTTATAGTTTGATAACATGAATGGCAATAATACTACACGAATCGCCAATACAAGTACTATGATTGCTAAACCATAGTCGTTATTAAAACTAGTTCCTAACCAATGTATAACTTTATCCATTGGCTCTACGAACGTGTTATAGAAAAATCCATCTCTATTTCCAGGTTTTGAATAGTCACAGCCTGCTAAAAAGACCATTACACCTAATAATAAAGGGAGTAGCGCTTTCTTCTTCATTTTTCCACCTCTAATGATATATTCACATAGAATTTATTTTATCATATTAGGAGGGAAGTAGAAAACAAAAAAAGAAATTTTTATACTTTAATCAACATTTTGTAAAAATTGTCTCACTGTGTTACTTATATTATCACTTTTACTAATTGCAGAAATGATGGATACACCATCTGCTCCAGCTTGTATTATTTCTTTGGTATTATCAACAGTAATTCCACCTATTGCAACGATTGGAAAATCCTCAATATAACTTCTTAACTTAGGTATCATTTCAGGACCTACTGGTAAGTTTGCATCCTTTTTAGAATTAGTGGCATACATGGGACCAACACCGATATAATCAACATCAGTTAAATCAGATTGTTGGTATTCATTAACATCACTAATGCTTAAACCAATAATTTTATTTTTAAATTTTTGTGCAAACGCCGTAACTTTCATATCATTTTGCCCTACATGAATTCCATCAGCGTTTATATTTTCAGCTAATGTTACATCGTCATTTACAATAAAAGGTACATTATAAGCGTGACATAGTTCTAATAATTGTTGTGCCGTCTCCACTTTATCATTCCCAGTTAAGGCGCCATTACCCTTTTCTCTATATTGAAACATAGTGATACCCGACTCTAAGGCTAATTTTACAACTTCTTTTATCGATTTTGATTCAGGTATATCTTGAGTGCCACATATAAAATAAACTTTCAAACTCGCTTTATCGAACATCATTACACCTCTTGTCTGTTACTCAATTTTAAATAGTCATCATATTTAATATGATAAAGTGCATTCAGTAATTCAATCATAAATGAACCAGGACCGTTACTTTTTGAATTTTGTTCAGCATGTTCTGAAGCTATATTATAAATGGAAATAGCTTCTATCAACATTTCCGCAGTCACTTTTTGATCTTTATTTAAAAAACTAGCTATAACTGCACCTAATAGACATCCTGCACCTGTTACTTTTGCAAGTAATGGTGACCCATTAGATAATTTATAAATTCTATTATCCTGAACCACAATATCTGTTTCTCCTGTGATGGCTATAGCTGTATCAAATTGATAATATGCATTTTTAGCAATAGTAATCGCATCTAAATCTTGGTCACTATCTGTTCCTTTCATTGTTGTGTCCGCATCCATCAATGCTAATACTTCTGATGCATTACCTTTGATTACGGCAACATCAATTTCTTTCAAGAAAGTCGCACAAAAATCTTTTCTATATTGAGACGCGCCTACCGCTACGGGATCAAAAACAATAGGTGTCCCTATTTGATTTGCCGTTTTAGCAATCTTTAAAATATCTACTTCTCTTGATTTCGTCAGTGTACCAATATTTATTAGTAGTGCATTTGCATAAGTAAGCATATCAAACGCTTCTTCCGGTGCTTCGCTCATAGCTGGACTCGCACCTAAACTTAATAAGCCATTGGCTGTAAAATTCTTCACAACATCATTCGTATAACAAATAACTAACGGATTATTTTCTCTTAATAGATTCAAGCTACTCATCATCTAAACCTACTTTCTTCATATATGCAAAATGGTTCACAGGTCCTCTACCCTGACCAATTTCAGGTGTGTATTTTATACTTAATGAAATAAAGGATTTGGCTTTTTTTACCGCTTCATAAATTGATTTACCTTTGGCTAATTCCGCAGTGATTACCGCTGAAAATGTACATCCAGTACCATGTGTATGTTTCGTTTCATAACGCGGCTCTTCAAAGGTATAAACATTATCCTTGGTGAATAAGTAGTCTTTAGCTATATCTAAATCTTCTGCATGCCCACCTTTAATCACAACACCTTTACTACCAATTTCATTTATAAAAATTTCACCGGCTTTATAAATAGACGCTTCATCATTTATAGTCATTCCAGTGATTTCTTCTGCTTCAGGTAAATTTGGTGTTGCGACTGTAGCTAAAGGTAATAAAATATTTTGCAAATCCTTTTTAGCATCATCATCCATCAATGAATCTCCACTTTTTGCCAGCATAACTGGATCTATAACATATGGTATATCAGGATACGATACTAAATACGCTTGAATAACTTTCATCATATCTTTTGATGCAATCATCCCTGTTTTAATTGCATGTGGTAACTCATCATCAAAAACACTGCTAAGTTGTTCAGATAACCATTGCGTTTCTAAATTATGTATATGTTGTACGCCTTTCGTATTTTGAGCTACAATACTTGTTATCGTGGCCATCCCATACACGCCGCAAGCATGAAAAGATTTTAAATCTGCCATAACACCAGCGCCACCAGTTGGGTCAGTACCTGCAATCGTTAAAGCAATTTTTGGTTTTTTCATTCTATTCCCCTCCATATAACCAATCTTCTTCGATATATGACATATTAAAGAAATTACGTTCATGAATCGTACTTTGTAAAAAACACATTTTTATTTCATGCTTTTCATCCACAGTACAGGCTTCAGTTAGTTTATTCAATAATTTATCAAATACATCGACCAATTCATCCATTTCAGTGCTATAAAAATCGAACCATTTTGCTAATATCGAATCTCTATTTAATTGATTATCTTCTAAAGCACGTTGAGCAATCGCTTGGTAAACATATGGACAAGGTGCCATAGCAGCAATCGTATATGCTGCATTTTCCTTTGCATACGCATTAAAATACATGTGCTTAATATAATGATCACCACTTGGTGGCCATACTTTTTCACTTACAATATCATCATAATTTTCTCCAACATATTCAGCTAATATTTCATGTGCTTCCACTTCACCATCAACAATAAACTGAATTTGTTCCACTAAAAACTTCACGTCTTCTAATTTATTCATTTTTGGAATAAGCAATGCATATATATTAGCAAATTCTTTTAAATACGATGCGTCGGCACGTAAATAAAATTTGGTTGCATCACTAGGTAAATTACCGTGCAACATCCCTTGAATAAATGGATCCTCATAAATATCATTGATGATATATTGTGACTCTTTTTTTAACATTTCTGAAAATAACAAGTGATTTCCTCCTATAAAATAAAAACTACATTCCAACTAGGAATGTAGTTAATTAATAGAAAGGTACAGCAATTCAACTATAATTAAACTACTTTCCTACGTTGGTATTAACCAAATCAGGTTGTAAGGGTCTGACGTAAATCATCTCAGCCAAAAGGCTCCCCTAGTAGATTTTATATATTATATTTACCTAAAACATATCAAAGTATGCCACCTATTGCAATAAAATGGTTTATATAAAAAGGGGGCAGAATTATATTTAGTTAAAATGATGTAATTAGATTAATTTTGCCCTCAGAAATATAACTAATTTATAAATGATATTCATCTTTAACTTTATATACTCCACTAGCGTGGTGTCTATACGATAAAAAGCCCTCGACATATAGTCATGTCGAGGGCTCTAATAATATACTTTATTTGGTTACTGTTATATTATGCAGTTACCCATTGTGAAGGGCCAACTTCATCATATAATTTTTGAGCTGCAGCGTCTTGTACTGCTTCTGGTGCATTACCAGCTGGTTGACCTTGATATTGAGCAGGTGCTACTGAATCCCATGTGCTTTGTAAGAATTGGAACTTACCTGAAGCGCCTGATGATGGATTTGTAGCATGAATATCGCCACCTGATTCACGTTGTGCAATTTGTTGTAAGTGTGCATTTACGCCTGATGAACCTTCTGAAGCTTCATTTGAACTAGAAGAAGGTTGTGAAGTTGCTTCTTGTTGTGGTTGTTGTGTTGTTTCTTCTTTAGGTGCTGCTTCTTGTGTTGGTTGCTCTGTTGCAGTTTGAGCTTGCTCTTCTTGTGCATTATTATCTGTAGTTTGCTCTACTGACGTATTTGATTCTTCGCTTGAACCTTCACCGTAGCTCCAGCTAAAGTTTTCACCGTCTGAAGAAAAGTTAAAGTTTGTATTATTATATGTGAAATTAATGTCATACGCACCTTCTTGAACTGGTGCTTCGTTTAATGATTCTGGATTAGTTAGTGCTTGTTGCGCTAATTGAGCTTTGTCTACACCTTGTTCAGCAGCGTCAGCTGAATTTCCTGCTGCAAATCCTGTTACTCCAAGTCCTACTGCTAAAGTTGATGCAATTACTGTTTTTTTCATTGTAAAAAAGTCCTCCTATAAGGTAATAAGTTATTTATCATTAATTTGCAAGTACAACTATAACATTCATAAAACCATTGTAGGTTACAGAGAAATGAAAAAACCTGTAGTTTTTTTACGATTAAATTACATATAAATATATTTTGAAATTAATTTTTTTCTTTTTAAATACTACTGTGAAAGTTTTCCAGAATATTTTATCGTTATATAGCATGTAATATAATTGTAATTTATCTGACTATTCTGGATAATGCGCCTTAGATTTATTTCTTCTCTCTCATTTCTCAAAACATTTTATATTTAAAAAGCTATCCCTCTTTTTTACTTATATGAAGAGGAATAGCCTGAAGAAGTATAATTGATAGTAGGATTTAATGTATATAGATTTGGGTGGGTTAATTTTTAGGTAGGTTTAAATTGGGAGTATTATACAATTTCATATATTTCATTGTCTTGTAGACTTTTATCTTTAATTGAATTACAAACTTGATCTATAGGGGATGTTTCATGAAATTCACTAACTTCATCTTTGTTTCTCGGAGACATAAATTTAATCGTTTCAATAAAAAGTTCTGATACATAATGCATCTGCCCTTCTTTTTCATATTTTCGTGATTGCATTTGACCAGTAATTCCCACAAGTGATCCTTTATTTAAATATAGTTCGATATTATTAGCTATTTTACCAACTGCCTTACAATATAAATAATCACAAATGGTATTTTGATCCTTATCTCTATAATTTCTTGTTATCGCTACACACATTGTAGCTAACTTATTCCCCTCCTTTTCATAAATTTTAGGGTCTTTGGTTAATCTCCCTACTATGACAATGTTGTTAATCATATGTCACCTCCTTTATAACTTTATACTAATCATTTTCAAATCTCAGGTCAAAATACATTAATACTAGAATTTAAAAGTGAATTCACACTAAATTCTACAAAATTCACCTCTACTATTTAAAATTACGTTATAATGATTGTATAAATGAAATAATTGTAGAATTTAAATTTATTAAATGGATGTGAGAACGATGAAATCATTTAAAGCTGTTCGATTTCAAATCGTATCAGAAAGTGGTGGCGTCACTGAATACGAATTAGAAGATGGCGTTATAATCAATAAAGAAAATAGTGGTACTGGTTGGTTATTAGAAATTGTTATATCAGACTTTCATTATGAAACAATGAAAACATATATGGAAGATGAAACGTTATTAGATATACGTGTGGTTATTACACGTCCTGCAAATGATCCAGCACTTTTTGATGCAACGATCAAAAATATCAGTAAGCTTGAACATTCTATTTCTGTCGTTTTTGAATGTCACATTTATACACTTAGACAAGTTTATGCAGAAAGTTTATTAGAACAGTTAATTGATGAAGGATTAACTGGCGAAGAACTGAAAAAATCATTTAATCGAATGATGCAATCGAAACCACGTCTAAAAGATGAAAAAATAGAAAAATAGAAAAGCCTCAAGGCTGGTGTATGATACACCTAAACCTTGAGGCTTTTCTTTATTTAGCTTGAATGGCAAACGTTAATTCACAACTACAAGCCAATTGACCATCTACTGTAGCCTTGGCATTACCTTTACCAATTGGTCCACGCATTTTAGTAATTTCAACTTCTAGTTTTAATGTGTCACCAGGAGTTACTTGTTTCTTAAATCTACATTTATCTATACCTGCAAATAGTGCTAGTTTTCCTTTATTTTCTTCACTATTTAAGATAGCTACAGCACCTGTTTGAGCCAGTGCTTCTGTTATCAATACACCAGGCATAACGGCGTAATCAGGGAAATGACCTTGGAAAAATGGTTCATTACCAGAAACTTGTTTAATTGCAACGCAACGTTCACCTGCTTCATATTCAACCACACGATCGATTAATAAAAAAGGTTGTCTATGTGGTATAATTTCTTTTATTTCATTGTAATCAAAAATTGTTTCCATTGTTTGCTTCCTCCAAATCTTCTTCTGTTGCAATTCATAAATTATTGTAGCAAGATTTTACTTGTCTATACGTCTAATATCTGCACCTAACGCATTTAACTTACCATGCAAATCAACATAACCTCTGTCTAAATGTTTTAATTCAGTAACTTGGGTTGTGCCATCTGCTACTAAACCAGCTAAAATCAATGCAGCTGCGGCACGTAAGTCTGTTGCTTTTACTTGTGCTCCTTGGAGTTGACTTTTACCTTCTATTTTAGCACTTCTACCTTCAACTGTGATTTTAGCATTCATGCGCTTAAATTCTCCTACATGCATAAATCTATTTTCAAATACTGTTTCAGTAACTACTTTATGACCTTCGGCTGTAAGTAATAATGCCATCATTTGAGATTGCATGTCAGTAGGGAAACCAGGATGTGGTAATGTTTTGATATCTACTGGTTTCAGTTCATCTTCAACAGTCACTCGAATCGCGTCATCTTGATAGTCTAAATTGACACCCATTTCTTCTAATTTATATACTAGGCTTGTCATATGCTCTTTAATCGCGCCATTAACTAAAACGTCACCACGAGTAATTGCACCAGCAATTAACAATGTACCGGCTTCAATTCTATCAGGAATAATCGCATGTTCAACACCATGTAACTCATCTACACCATGTATGATAATTGTGTCTGTTCCTGCGCCAGTAACATTTCCTCCCATTTCATTTATGTAATTAGCTAAATCAACGATTTCAGGTTCACGAGCAACATTTTCTAATACTGTTTTACCTTCTGCTAAAGATGCTGCCATGATTATGTTTTGTGTAGCACCTACACTTGGAAAATCTAAATGGATTGTTGTTCCTTTTAAACCATTATCAGTACTAGCATAAATAAAACCGCCATCCATATGAATGTCTGCGCCTAATTCTTGGAAACCTTTAATATGTTGTTCGATAGGTCTAGAACCAATCGCACAACCACCTGGTAAGGCAACTTTGGCATGGCCTAAACGCGCCAATAAAGGACCCATAACAAGAATACTTGCTCTCATTTTACTCACATATTCGTAAGGTGCTTCTTCATTTAGTTGCTTTGTTGCATCAACCGTAACAGATTCTTCTTCTTTATTATAAGAAACGTCTGCGTTTAACGTTGAAATAACATTATTAATTGTTTCTACATCACTTAATGCAGGCACATTCATAAGTTTGCTGACACCTTTTGATGCTAATAGTGAAGCAGTTAATACTGGTAATACAGCATTTTTTGCACCTGAAACTTTGACTTCACCAGTTAATCTACTTCCACCGTTGATTTCTATCATATCCATCTTAAATCCTCCACTTAACTACTTATATATTTCGTTTTAATTTTTTTACCATTAAGTACTTCTTATTAATTATATCTATAATTCAAAAAAATATACAAGCATTTGAATTATTGTGCCAAATATTTTATTTGTGTTGAAAATTGTAGTAAATCCACAATAAAATTACTTACAGCAGTACCTAATAAAATCGCTAAGAAAATCATGCAAATTTGAACTTGCATAGGGAATCCTTTTTTAAAAAACTGCTCTAACCTTACTGAGTTTAGTGCCCAATAAGCAATACAAATACAAATAACATGTAAGATGAGATGTACAATCGAAAATTGTCCTAAATATTCCATAAGTCATGCTCCTCGCTTTACACTATCCATTTATTTTACATGAAAAATAAACGAAATGATACTTTTAGTACTGGACTAATTAAGGTATTCTCACTACTTATATGGTACCTTTTCCCCGTTTCAAATGTATTATTCATATTCTTTCCAAAGAAACGTAACGCATCAATCACATAGCTCATTGTAACTATTATGTAAAAATAATATTATCAATCATTGATTGTAAAATGAATAGTAAAGACTATTTGAAAGTAAAGCACAGTATTTCACTAACAACATAAAAAAACTGTCGATAAAGCCAGTGACTTTATCAACAGTTTAAGACATTTCTACTTAAGAAACTTTAACGCATAATTTATTGTAAATTAGCAACACGAATACGGTTATTCGCACGATCTAAAGCACGTTTAGCTCTATTAATATCGCTACTATCTTCTTCATTATTCAAATGAGATTCTGCTCTAGATTTTGCTAATTCTGCTCTAGCAACATCTATTTCTTTCGCAGGTTCTGCAGTTTGTACAATAATTGATAATTTATCTTGTCTTACTTCAACAAAACCTTCACTCACTGCAATATATTCTGAACCACCGTCAAAATTTATTTTGACATAGCCAATTTCAAGTGCTGCAACAGTTGGAATATGTCCATACATGACACCAATCTCACCTGCAGTAGTTTGTAATACTGCAAGATTAACATCTTCTCGGTCGTAAACAGAACCATTAGGAGTGACAATATTTAGGCTTAATGTGTTCATTATCCATACCTCCTAATTTTTAAACTTCAACACCCATATCTTTAGCTTTGGCAACTACTTCTTCCATACTACCTACAAGACGGAATGCATCTTCTGGGATATGGTCATATTCACCATCTAAAATTGCTTTGAAGCCTTCTACAGTTTTTTGAACAGGTACGTATGATCCTTTTTGACCAGTAAATTGTTCAGCTACGTGGAAGTTTTGTGATAAGAAGAACTGAATACGACGTGCACGTTCAACTGTTTGTTTATCTTCTTCAGATAATTCGTCCATACCTAAAATAGCAATGATGTCTTGTAATTCTCTATATTTTTGTAATGTAGATTGTACATCACGTGCTATTTCATAATGATCTTGGCCAACGATTGTTGGATCAAGTGCTCTTGATGTAGATGCTAACGGGTCAACTGCTGGGTAAATACCCATTTCAGTTAATTTACGCTCTAAGTTTGTTGTTGCATCTAAGTGAGCAAATACTGCAGCTGGCGCTGGGTCAGTATAGTCATCGGCCGGTACGAATACTGCTTGAATAGAAGTAACCGAACCTTTTGTAGTTGATGTGATACGTTCTTGCAATTGTCCCATTTCAGTAGCAAGTGTTGGTTGATAACCAACGGCTGAAGGCATACGGCCTAACAACGCTGATACTTCTGAACCAGCTTGTGTAAATCTGAAAATGTTATCAATAAATAGTAAAACATCTTGGCCTTGTTCATCACGGAAATGTTCTGCCATTGTTAAACCAGATAATGCAACACGCATACGCGCACCAGGTGGTTCGTTCATTTGACCAAACACCATGGCAGTTTTCTTAATAACACCACTATCGCTCATTTCATAGTATAAGTCATTACCTTCACGTGTACGTTCACCTACACCAGCAAAAACTGAAATACCACCATGTTCTTGAGCAATATTGTTAATTAATTCTTGAATTAATACCGTTTTACCTACACCGGCTCCACCAAATAAACCGATTTTACCACCTTTAATATATGGTGCAAGTAAATCAATTACTTTGATACCTGTCTCTAAAATTTCAACTTTTGTTGATAATTGGTCAAAAGCAGGTGATTCTCTATGAATTGGATCACGTTTAACGGAGCTTTCAAGTTTATCATCTAAATCAATTGTATCACCTAAAACGTTAAATACACGTCCAAGTGTAGCATCACCAACTGGTACGCTAATACTGCTACCACTATCTCGAACTTCTGTACCACGTTTAACACCATCAGTTGAATCCATTGCAATCGTACGAACTACATCGTCGCCTAATTGTAATGCGACTTCTAATGTAAGAGAAACAGTACCTTCGTCTCTTTCTACATCAAGTACTAAGGCGTTGTTAATCTCTGGAACTTCATTGTGCTCAAAACGAACATCAATTACTGGACCCATAACTTGTGTTACACGGCCTAATCCCATGTTTTTTTCCTCCTTTAATAATTATTCAAGCGCTACTGAACCACCAACGATTTCAGTGATTTGTTGAGTTATCGCTGCTTGTCTTGCTCTGTTATATTGTATTGATAAGTCATCAATAATATCTGACGCATTATCAGAAGCATTTTTCATTGCAGTCATACGTGTAGCATGTTCACTTGCTTTTGCATCTAAAATTGTTCCATATATTAAACTCTCTACATATTGAGGTAGAATAACGCTTAATATCGCTTCTTTATCTGGTTCAAACTCATATGAAGACATTTGACCATGTCCTAAACTAGAATCTTCAGGAGACAATGGAAGCACAGTTTTAGTTGAAGGCGTATTTTCTAATACACTAACGAAATGACTAAAATAAATTTTAACCTCATCCACAACTTCTTCGCTATACAAATCAATCGCTTTTTTAGCAATCGCTTGTACTTCTTTAAATGAAGGTTGATCTGGTACATCTATTAGCGATTCATGAATTTCATATCCCTTATTTTTAAGGAAATCCACACCTGTTTGTCCTAAGACTAGGATTGAGTATTCATCCTTACTAGCATGTTTACTCTCTATATCTTTCACTAGGTGCTTGAGTACATTTGCGTTATATGCACCTGCAAGGCCTTTATCACTAGTAATCACTAAGTAACCACTTTTCTTCACTTCACGTTGTTGTAACATTGGATGATGCGAATTTTTATCAGCACCAGCTACTGCAGTAATAGCATCTTGCATTTTTTCCATATAAGGTCTGAATTGTTTTGTATTACTTTCAGCACGACGCAATTTTGAACTTGATACCATGTTCATTGCTTTCGTAATCTGTTTCATTTTTTTGGTTGATTTTATACGTGTATCAATCTCTTTAAGAGATCCCATTATCTCACCACCTTTTATTTAACTTTAACTATTACGCTTCGGATTTACTGAAACTTTTTTTGAATTCATTAATTGCAGATTCAAACGCGTCATCTTTAGGAAGCGCACCTGATGTTCTGATTTCATTTAATAATTCAGTCGCATTAGATTTAGCCCATTGATTTAACTCGTCTTCAAAACGTGTAATATCTTCAACAGGGATATCGTCTAAATAACCTTTAGTTAAAGCATAAATAATTAAAACTTGGTTTTCTACAGGTAGTGGTTTATTTTTATCTTGTTTCAAGATTTCAACCGTACGTTTACCACGCTCTAATTTTTGAGCAGTGAACTCATCTAAATCAGAACCAAATTGAGCAAATGACTCTAATTCACGATAAGACGCTAAATCTAAACGTAATGTACCGGCAACTTTTTTCATTGCTTTAATTTGAGCTGAACCACCAACACGTGACACGGATTGTCCTGCGTTAATTGCAGGTCTAACACCAGAGAAGAATAAATCTGATTGTAAGAAGATTTGTCCGTCAGTAATTGAGATCACGTTTGTTGGAACGTATGCTGCAATATCACCAGCTTGTGTTTCGATAATTGGTAAAGCAGTAATTGAGCCTCCACCTAAATCATCATTTAATTTGGCAGCTCTCTCAAGTAATCTACTGTGTAAGTAGAATACATCACCTGGATAAGCTTCACGGCCTGGCGGTCTACGTAATAATAGTGATAATTCACGGTAAGCTGCAGCTTGTTTCGTTAAGTCATCGTAAACGATTAATACGTCTTTACCAGCAAACATGAATTCCTCAGCCATAGCAACACCAGCATATGGCGCTATGTAAAGCATTGGAGCTGGATCTGCTGCTGATGCAGATACGATAATTGTATAATCTAATGCGCCTTCTTGACGTAATTTTTCAACATTGGCACGAACTGTTGAATCTTTTTGTCCAATTGCAACATAGATACAGATTGTATCTTGGTCAGCTTGGTTTAAGATTGTATCGATTGCTACTGTTGTTTTACCAGTTTGACGGTCACCGATGATCAATTCACGTTGGCCACGACCAATTGGTACAAGCGCATCAATGGCTTTAATACCTGTTTGTAGTGGTTCATCAACGGATTTACGATCCATTACACCCGTTGCTTTCTTCTCTACTGGGCGTGTTTTAGTAGTATTGATTGGTCCTTGCCCATCAATAGCTTGTCCTAATGGATTAACCACACGACCGATTAATTCATCACCTACAGGTACTTCCATAATACGTCCAGTACGTTTTACTTCGTCCCCTTCTTTGATATCAGCGTATGGTCCTAAAATAACGACACCTACATTTGATTCTTCTAAGTTTTGTGCTAAGCCTAGAACGCCACTTTTGAATTCTATTAGCTCACCAGCCATAACATCATTTAATCCGTGGATTAAAGCGATGCCATCACCAATTTGTAGAACTGTACCTACATCAGTAACTGCCATTTCCGACTCATAATTTTCTATTTGTGAGCGAAGTAATGCACTGATTTCTTCAGCTTTAATGGCCATCTATGTCACTCCTTCTATTTTTATTTCACTCTAGTAAATTGTTTTTCTAATTGTGTAAGATCATTTTTTAAACTTGCGTCCATAACTTTAGTACCTACTTTTACTCTGATACCACCGATAAGTTCTGGATTAATTTTATTAGTAATCATTGTTTTAGAAAGTTTTGTACGTGCTTTTATGATTTCTTCTATACGTGATACTTCTTCTTCAGAGAGTTCATATACTGATTCGATAACAGCATAATCTTGATTATGAAGCTCGTTGTATAAAGTTTCAAATTCTGTGTATATTTCATGAATATATCCAAGATGACGATTACTAGCTAATATCATCAACATATTTTGCATATACTGGTTGGCATGGCCAAAAACAATATTCACAAAGCGGTGACGTTGGTCAACATCTTTTTGTGGATCTCTATCCAATTCATGTAACTTCTTTATTTCAGATTGAACTGCTGTATCAATAGTTGAAAATTCTTCATACATTGCGTCAAGGATGTCTGCATCTTTAGCAGTATCAAATAATGCCTTGGCATATTTTTTTGCTATTTTAGCCATTACTTATCGCCTGCCTCTTTAATGTACTTTTCAACTAATGCTTTTTGGTCTTTTTCTGAAATTTCTTTTTGAAGTACTTTCGATGCGATCAATACTGAAAGCTCAGAAACTTGATTATTGATATCTGCAATTGCACGTTCTTTCTCACTATTAATTTCATTTTGTGCTGTTTCAATCATACCATTTGCTCTGATATTCGCTTCATGTATAATTTCTTCATGTTGTTTACGCGCTTGAATTTTAGAGTCTTCTAAAATCTTTTGAACCTCATCTTGCGTTTCTTTTAGTGTTTGTTTGTTTTGTTCTTCTAACTTTTGTGCATTTAGCTTAGCTTGTTCAGCATCGTCAATATCTTTATTGATATCGCGCTCACGTTTATCCATTACTTCTTTTAATGGACCCCATGCAAATTTTTTCAATAATAGCAATAAGATAACGAAAGTTATACAGGTAACTATAATAGTTCCCCATTGAACACCGCTTGCTCCAGCTGCACCAAGTACGAACATATTTGTCGTAGCAGTCACTTACATAGACACTCCTTTCATTCATTATCATCATAAGACATATTTATAAAAACGAACGGCGAAAGTCACAGTGACTTCGCCTGAATAGCTGTTTGAATTATAGTGACATGAAAGCGATAACTACACCGATGATAGGTAATGCCTCAACTAAACCAATACCAATGAACATAATACCCATTAATTGTCCGCGTGCTTCTGGTTGACGTGCTACACCTTCTACTGTTCTTGAAACGATAAGACCGTTACCGATACCTGCACCTAATGCTGATAAGCCGATTGCGATTGCTGCTGCGATTGTATTCATTTATAAAATCCTCCTAATTTTTTTCTTTTAATTTTATTTAATGACTGTCCTGAACTTTATGGGACATATAAACCATTGAAAGCATTACAAAAATGTATGCTTGAATTGTACCTATGAATATTGAAAAACCTTGCCAAACTACGAGTCCAGGTAATCCAATGATCCATCCCCAGGCAGGGAAACTAAATACTAGGCCTGACAATAATCCAAGTAATAACTCACCTGCAAATATATTACCGTACAAACGTAAACCAAGCGTTAACGTTGAAGTAAATTCTTCAAAAATGTTAATCGGTAATAAGAAGATAGGTTTTGTATAGTTTTGGAAATAGCCTTTAGTACCTGTCATCTTAACACCATAATAATGCGTCAATAGGATGACTAATGTTGATAGTGTTAAAGTTACAGTGGCATCTGCTGTCGGTGATTTCCACCACAGTGTATGACCTGAAATTAATTGAAATGGTAGCCCTAGCATATTACTTACAAATATGAAAAATATTAAGGTAACAGCTAAGAAATGGAATTGACCACCTTTGGACCAAGCCATGTTACTTTCAATAATTCCTCGTACAAAGTCAAAAACCCACTCGATAAAATTTTGCTTACCAGTCGGACGTTTCTTGAGGTTGCGTGTACAAATAATAGCTATGACAAAAACAATAACCGATGTAATAATCAACATCAAAATTGATGATAGGTTAAACACGATGTCTATACCGAATACATCCCAACTGACAAGAGGGTCTTTATGCTTCATGCTTTCTCACCTCTTTCATATATTAAATTTATTTCTTGTGTATAAATGGTTTGAAAACAATCAAAACATACGAAATCATTAAACCAATGACTACACCAATAATATTAATTTGATCCTTATAAAAATACCAAATACAACACGAAAGTATCACTACTAAATATCTCCAAACGTTGCCCGTTGATATATGTATATTGTCTTTCTCTTTTGCTTTCTCTAAATAATATTCGAAAGTAAAGGTGTTAATAAGTGATCCGAGTGTACCGATTATAAGTCCCAAAACAAATGGCGAGTATGTGAAAATAAACACAATTAATAGCACAATTATACCATAAAAATAGTATTTAATGTACCTATTAAAAAAGATGTTGAAACGTTTCATGACTGTGCCTCACTTCGTCTTTTTCGTTCAATTATGAAAACCATTTCAATCATACAATTTTAATAATAATATAGGGTAGTTAACGTGTCAATTCTATTCAAAATGTAGTTTTATTTTTTACATAATTGTCACAAAAATGACACATTAACACCTTTTATTATTTGAATGATTCTGGCTTTTCAGAAATTATATGAAAATAATATTTAATATTCTCACATATTCGTAATGATGCATTACCATCACCATAAGGATTGCGGGCACTACTCATCGTTTCATATACTTGTTGATTTTCAAGTAATTGTTTTGTAGCCTCAAAAACGGTTTGTTCATTTGTACCTACTATTTTAAGTGTGCCAGCTTCTACACCTTCTGGTCTTTCAGTTGTATCTCTTAAAACTAACACTGGTTTACCTAATGATGGCGCTTCTTCTTGTACTCCTCCAGAATCAGTCAATATCAAGTACGATTGGTGGGCGAAATTATGGAAATCAACCACTTCCAACGGTTCGACCAATTCTATACGATGATGCCCAGATAAATAAATATCAGCAATTTCTCGTACTTGAGGATT
Organism: Staphylococcus pseudoxylosus; assembly: GCF_003697915.1. Classification (GTDB taxonomy): domain Bacteria; phylum Bacillota; class Bacilli; order Staphylococcales; family Staphylococcaceae; genus Staphylococcus; species Staphylococcus pseudoxylosus. The sequence goes on along the minus strand of NZ_RCVN01000013.1, from coordinate 56,150 downwards.
CTTATGCATAGGATAAACAACAACAACATCTTCATAAGTATCCACTATATCTCTTACCGCTTTAAAAATATGTGACATAGGTTCACCAATATTCTCACGTCTATGCGCAGTCAATAGGATGATACGTTTATCTTTATGTTTCGAAATAATATCAGATTGATAATTTTCGTGAATCGTTGTCTTCATCGCATCAATTGCTGTATTACCAGTTACGACTATAGAATCCAACGGTTTGTTTTCTGCAATAAGATTATTTGCTGCATCATTAGTAGGAGCAAAATTCAAATCTGCCATTACCCCTACCATTTGTCGATTCATTTCTTCAGGAAATGGCGCATATTTATCCCATGTACGTAAGCCAGCTTCAACATGCCCAATAGGTACTTGATTGTATAAAGCAGCTAAACTTCCAGCAAAGGTCGTCATAGTATCGCCATGAACCAATATCATATCTGGTTTCACTTCTTGAATGACATGCTCTAACCGTTGTAAAATACGCGATGTAATTTCTGATAAAGATTGCCCTTGCTTCATAATATTCAAATCATAGTCTGGCGTGATATGAAAACTTTCTAACACTGAATCAAGCATTTCTCTATGCTGAGCAGAAACTACAACAATCGGCTCTAGTTCATCATCGTTTTTCAATGCTTGTACAAGAGGCGCCATTTTTACTGCTTCAGGACGTGTCCCAAATACAGTCATTATTTTTTTCATTTTATTCCACTCCTAGGCGAAACTATTTTGTACCGAATAAACGGTCTCCTGCATCACCTAAGCCTGGTGTAATATAAGCATGTTCATCTAATTTCTCATCTAATGCTGCGATGAAAATGTCTACGTCTTCGTGCGCTTCTTGTAATTTTTTCACACCTTCAGGGGCTGCAATTAAGCACATAAAGCGGATATTTTTGGCTCCACGTTTTTTAAGTGAGTTAATTGCTTCTATAGCTGATGCGCCAGTTGCTAACATAGGGTCAACAACTACAATTTCTCTCTCTTCGATGTCTTGCGGTAATTTTACAAAGTATTCTACAGCTTCAAGTGTTTCAGGATCTCTATATAGTCCCACATGTCCAATTCTAGCTGCTGGTACTAAGTTCAATATGCCTTGTGTCATACCTAAACCAGCTCTTAAAATTGGTACGAAAGCTAACTTTTTGCCTGTTAAGCGTTTAGCTATCATTTTAGTAACAGGTGTCTCTATTTCTACATCTTGTAATTCTAAATCTCTTGTTACTTCGTATGCCATTAACATACCAACTTCATCTACTAACTCTCTAAATTCTTTAGTCCCAGTATGTACGTCTCGAATGTAACTTAATTTGTGTTGAATAAGTGGGTGGTCAAAAACATGTACTTTGCCCATAATTTATTTCCTCCAATTTTAGTTATATAAAGGATGTTTAGTAGTTAAAGCTTTAACTCTTTCTTTTCCTTTTTCTAACGCTTTTTCATTTTCTGGATCTTTTAAAACTAAGCTAATGATTTTTGCAACTTCTTCAAAAGCAGCTTCATCAAATCCACGTGTTGTTGCTGCTGGTGTACCTAAACGAATGCCGCTTGTCACGAATGGCTTTTCTTGATCAAATGGAATTGTATTTTTATTACATGTAATACCTATAGCATCTAATGTTTCTTCAGCAACTTTACCAGTTATACCTACTGAACCTTTGACATCTACAGAAACAAGATGATTATCAGTACCACCTGAAACAACTCTAAATCCTTCGTCAGTCAATGTATTTGCTAAAGTTTTAGCATTGTTAATTACTTGTTGTTGATATGCTTTAAAGTCATCTTGCAATGCTTCCCCAAATGCCACAGCTTTAGCAGCGATAACGTGTTCTAAAGGACCACCTTGGATACCTGGGAAGATTGTTTTATCGATTTGCTTTTTATATTCTTCTTTACATAAAATCATTCCACCACGAGGTCCGCGTAATGTTTTATGCGTTGTAGTAGTTACAAAATCAGCATGTTCTACAGGATTTGGATGTAAACCAACTGCTACTAAACCTGCAATATGAGCCATATCTACCATTAATTTTGCGCCTACTTCGTCTGCAATTTCTTTAAAGCGTTTAAAATCAATTGTTCTTGAATACGCAGAAGCACCTGCAACGATTAATTTAGGTTGATGTTCTTTGGCTACTCTTAATACTTCATCATAGTCAATTTGTTCGTTTTCTTCGTCTACGCCATATTCAACAAAGTTATAAAATTGACCACTAAAGTTAACAGGCGCGCCATGTGTTAAGTGTCCACCATGACTTAAATTCATACCTAATACAGTATCACCGTGTTCTAATGCTACGAGATAAACAGCCATATTTGCTTGAGAACCTGAGTGTGGCTGTACGTTAACATGTTCTGCACCAAATAATTTTTTGGCACGATCAATTGCTAAAGCTTCTGAAACATCCACAAATTCACAACCACCATAGTATCTTCTGTTTGGGTAGCCTTCAGCATATTTGTTAGTTAATACTGAACCTTGCGCTTCCATAACTGCTTCTGATACGAAGTTTTCTGAAGCAATCAGCTCGATATTGTTGTTTTGACGGTTAAATTCATTTTGAATCACTTCATATATTTCCTTATCTTGCTCTTGAATAAATGACATTTGGTAATTCCCTCGTTTCTGTATTAGTTGTATTTTGCTCTTTCGCCACCAATTTTTTTTGGTCTTGAAGAAGCGATTGTAACAATTGCTTCACCAATTTGCTTGACACTTGTACGCTCTGGAATCGCCACATGTTTGATATGCATTCCAATTAAAGTCTGTCCGATATCAATACCTTTAGGTACAGAAATATGCTCAACAACCATTGGATCAACCATATGTTGATACGCATAAGTTGCTAAGCTTCCACCAGCATGAACATCTGGCACAACTGTAACTTCTTCCATTGTAAGGGGATTAAAGTTTGATTTCTCAATGGTCACTGCACGATTAATATGTTCACAACCTTGAAATACAAACGAAACGCCTGTTTCATTTTCAATTTCTTTTAATGCTTCAAATATTTCTTGAGCAATTTCCATTGATCCAACACTACCGATACGTTCACCAATTACTTCAGATGTCGAACAACCAATAATGCATAATTCATCAGCTTTAAAAAATGATTGTGCTTTTAACTCGTTTAACAGTAACTTTAAGTCTTCCATTCTTCCACCCCTTTTAATTAAGTTGAATAAAAGTATGTAAATACCCAGGTGCTTTAACAACATACAAAATTGACTGACAGCAAATTTGCTACACGTTATCATTATAACGTATTTAGGAACGCTCTCATACTCATTTCACACATTTAATTTTTTTATATTTTATTTTTTAAACTATCTATCATTATATTTAATTCATTATATATTTTAATGTAGTCACCTTTGCCACCGCCAAATGGGTCTGAAACTTCGCCATGTAGCCCAACGTATTCGTTCAAGGTAAAAACATGTGCTGTATCATGACCCATTTGTTGAATAGCTAATTTATGCGACTGGCCCATGGTTAAAATTAAATCTGCACTTAAATCTTGATGTGTAAACGACATCGCATGTTCTGGTACTGGCAATCCTTCTTCTTCTATTATATTTAATGAATATTTAGAGATAGGTTGACCATCCATAGCATAAATACCTCTTGATACTATAGTATGGTTAGGTAATTTTGCTTTCGCTATACTTTCTGCTAAAGGACTTCTACAAGTATTCCCTGTACATACAAAAACGATTCTCATAATTCGTCTCCTTTTATAACAGTTTGGTTAGCTGCTTTCATCATTCTGTTCATAATCGCGGTAGTATCATCATTCAATGGAAAGCCAAAGATATAGGCATGCTCTATTTCACACTCTTGATCTAACCGATGTAATATATGATACAGATTATGATTGGCACCTTTAATATCATTGCCATCTTTACATAGTGGGATGAATTTTGCTTGATTCGGAACTATTTCTCGATGACTTTGTGGGACGATAAAGGCAACCTTACTCCAATTCTTAGCTGATGAAGGTTTCTTATGAAAATTTTCTAATATTTTTATAGGTGTGTCTGGTGAATAATGTTTATATTTCATACCAGGAGCAATCGGCTTGTCAGTATTCAGTGATACATCTGTTGCAATACTGTTAGGTAATACTTTTTCAATCATAGATTTTGTAATTGATCCAGGTCTTGCTATTCTAAAAGGATATTGTGTGCAGTCTAACACTGTACTTTCTAGTCCCTCTTCACTTTGGTCACCATTAACAATCCCATCTATACGACCATCTAAATCATGATATACATGATCAAAAGTCGTTGGCGAAGGCCTACCACTTAAATTTGCGCTAGGCGCAGCAATAGGAATATCAATGAATTGAAGTAACGCTCTGCCTATAGGGTGACTAGGCATTCGCACAGCAATAGAATTTAGTCCACCGCTTACACGATTACATAAGTATCCTTTTCTTAACGGTAAAATAAATGATATAGGTCCTGGCCAAAATGCATTCATTAATCCTTCAACTTCGGGTGTTAAGTCAGCAGTAAATGACTTTAATTGGTTAAGTTCATGTATATGAACAATTAAAGGGTTATCCGAAGGTCTACCTTTAGCTTTATAAATTTTTTCAATCGCTTGATTATTACGTGCATCCCCACCTAATCCATAAACTGTTTCAGTTGGAATTGCGATTAATCCACCCTTTTCAAGAATTGATTTTATATCTTCAATCCCATCATAAGCAGTCAGATTGTATTCATATTGACGTAAATCCCATATACGCGTTTTCATCTAGGCACATCCTTTCATCTTATTATTCATTTTAAAGCAAAATAAAAAGTTATGCACTCTCATGATTGTCCATGTTCAGTGCATAACTTTTTTACCATACGAAAGCAATTATACGATCGTTATTATTAATGTCTTTTATAATTTGAACATCTAATGTTGGATATTTTGCGATAATCTTTTCTTTTAATTTGGGGCCTTGCGCAAACCCTATTTCAAATACTACTTTGGCATTCGGTAGTAAGACTTCTGGTAAACGATCTAAAATTGTATCATAAACTTTGTAACCATTATCTGCTGCGAATAGCGCAGAGTGCGGTTCATATTTCAGCACTGTATCTTCCATCATTTCCGCTTCTTCACTATCAATGTATGGTGGGTTAGAGATTAAACCGTTTACTTTTATGCCTTGTTCTATAAGCGGGGTTAAACCGTCTCCATGTAAAAATTTAACTTCAACTTGATGATGTTCAGCATTTGCTTTAGCTACGGTTAATGCATTTTGATATAAATCTGTTGCATACACATTGAACGTGCTATCTAATTTTTTTAGTACAATTGGAATATTACCACTTCCTGTACCTACATCTACTACAGTATCGCCTTTTTCAAGTTGATGATAGAAATGTAACATAACTTCTTCTGTTTCAGGTCTAGGAATCAAACAATTTTTATTTACATTAAAAACCTCACCATAAAAAGTTTGTTTACCCGTAATATACTGTATCGGTTCACCATTTAGCATTCTATGCTCTGCTTCATCAAACATTTTTAAATGTGATACTGTTATTTCATCATTCATGTGCATTAAATAATCCGCCTTGGACCAATCGAACAAATCAAGCATCAACCATTCAGCTCGAGCGGTCTCAATATGTCGTTCGACGCACTTTTCTTTAGCATCGCTTAAAATAGTTTTATAATTCACCATTGTTAAGTTCTTTCAATTTATCAGTTTGTTCAGCTAATGTTAAAGCATCTATAATTTCATCCAATTTACCTTCCATAATTTGATCTAACTTTTGTAATGTTAAACCAATTCTGTGGTCGGTTACACGGCTTTGAGGATAATTGTATGTTCTAATACGTTCTGAACGGTCTCCTGTGCCGACTGCAGATTTACGTTGTGCTGCATATTTTTGTTGTTCTTCTTGTAATTTCATATCAAATAAACGTGCTTTTAATACTTTTAAAGCTTTTTCACGGTTTTGAATTTGAGATTTTTCTGATGAAGTCGCAATAATGCCCGTTGGAATATGTGTAATACGTACTGCTGAATCTGTCGTATTTACGTGCTGACCACCTGCACCACTAGAACGATAAGTATCAATTTTCAAGTCTTCATTACGTACTTCAATTTCCACATCTTCTACTTCTGGCAAAACAGCCACAGTAGCTGTTGATGTATGAATACGGCCACCAGATTCTGTTTCTGGAACACGTTGCACACGGTGCGCACCATTCTCATACTTCAATTTACTAAACGCACCACTTCCAGAAACTGAGAAACTGATTTCTTTATATCCGCCATGATCACTCTCTGTAATTTCTACAATATCAGTCTTGTAATTGAGTGCTTCAGCGTATTTAGAGTACATTCTAAATAAATCCCCTGCAAAAATAGCAGCTTCATCTCCACCTGCGGCAGCACGAATCTCTACGATAACATCTTTCTCATCATTAGGATCTTTAGGAATAAGTAAGAATTTAAGTTCTTCTTCTAATTTAGGAACTTTATTTTGAAGCGTTTGATGCTCTTCTTTTAGCATTTCAATTTCTTCACTATCCTTTGTATCACGTAACATTTCTTCAACTTCTGCTAAATCTTCTTTTGTTTGTTTATAGTCACGGTAAACTTCTACCGTTTTTTGTAAGTCTGCTTGTTCTTTTGAATAATTACGTAAATTATCTGGGTTGCTCACTACATCTGGATCACTTAATAATTCATTTAATTGTTCATATCTCTCTTCTACAATATCTAATTGATCAAACACTACATTTCCTCCTTCTCATCATTACTCGGTGCGACGATGTGATGTGCCCTACATCTCGGTTCATAACTTTCATTTGCACCAACTAATATAACTGGATCATCTATTTTTGCTGGGTTACCGTCTATTAACCTTTGAGTACGACTTGAAGATGCGCCACAAACTGCACAAACTGCTTGTAATTTCGTTACATCCTCACTCACTGCTAATAGCTCTGGTATAGGTTCAAAAGGTTTGCCTCTAAAATCCATATCTAAACCAGCTGTTATAACTCTATGTCCTTTTTCAGCTAATTGCTCAGCGATATGCACGATACCATTTTCAAAAAATTGCACTTCATCTATACCGATTACATCTACATCTGATAAATCGTGTTTAAAAATTTCTGCTGCTGTTGATATATTAATTGCTTCTATCGCGTTACCATTATGAGAAACAATTTTGTCTTTATGATAACGGTCATCTATAGCTGGTTTAAACACAACTACTTTTTGTTTAGCGTAAAGGCCACGTCTTAACCGACGTATTAGCTCTTCAGATTTACCACTAAACATACTTCCAGTAATACATTCAATCCACCCGGAATGATAAGTTTCATACATTATGCGTTCCACCTTTTTCAAAACATAATCGGTTTATTATATCATATTTTTTAAGTTAAAATATGATATATCTTCAAGTTATTGCGTTTATTTATGTCTGAATTTCTTTAATATCGCCATGCCATTATGTCATTTTTAATTTAAATTTATGTAAAAGTAAAAAAGCATCCTCATAATATGAGAATGCTTTAAAACAACAATTATTCGTTGCTTGATTTGAATCCGAATTTTTTGTTGAAACGTTCCACACGACCATCCGCAGCAGCGAATTTTTGACGTCCTGTATAGAATGGGTGTGAATCAGATGAAATGTCTAAACGAATAACTGGGTATTCATTACCATCTTCCCATGTCATAGTTTCTGATGAAGATTTAGTTGAACCACTTAAGAATTTAAAATCCGTAGTAGTATCTAAAAAGATAACCTTATGATATTCAGGATGAATATTTTGTCTCATTACTTTTCAGCTCCTTTGCCCTGAACCATCTGGCACAGAGTTTTTTGTGAGTTTTTACCCAATACTTGATAATTATAATGGCTTTAAATATAAAACGCAACCCCAAATCAAATATTGCTTAGATATATACCGAATTATTTCAGATTAAATAATTGGTTTACCTGTTTTAGTGCTTTCTTTAGCAGCTTTTTGTAACTGTTCAAAGAATTCTTTGTTGTTATATGTACGTTTCAATTTGCGCACAAATCTTTCTGTAAAATCTGTAGAATCCGTGAACATATTACGCAATTGCCACAATGACTCAAGCTCTTTTGGATCTATTAGCAATTCTTCTTTACGAGTGGAACTACGACCGATATCGATTGCTGGGAATACACGACGTTCAGCTAACTTACGATCTAGATGTAATTCCATATTTCCTGTCCCTTTAAATTCCTCATAAATCATATCATCCATACGAGACCCAGTATCTACTAGAGCAGTAGCTAAAATTGTCATGCTACCCCCCGCTTCAATATTTCTGGCAGCCCCGAAGAAAGCTTTAGGTTTGTGTAAGGATGCAGGGTCTAAACCACCAGATAATGTTCGACCACTAGGTGGAATCACAAGATTATAAGCACGAGCCAACCTAGTAATTGAATCCATCAAAATGATGACGTCTTTACCAATTTCTACTAGACGTTTTGCACGTTCTAATAATAATTCCGCAACTTTCACGTGATGTTGTGGCGGTTCGTCAAATGTAGAGTGCACTACTTCTGCAGATTCAACTGATCTTTCTAAATCTGTAACCTCTTCAGGTCTTTCTCCAACAAGCAACACAAATAACTCTGCATCTGGTTTATTTATCGCAATTGCATTTGCAATTTCCTTAAGCAATGATGTTTTACCAGCCTTTGGTGGGGCAACAATTAAGCCACGTTGTCCTAAACCGATTGGTGTTACTAAATCCATAATACGCGTTGAAAAGTTTTGTTTTGTTGTCTCTAATAGAATGCGCTCTTCAGGATATAATGGTGTCAAAGCTTGGAAATGCGGACGCTTTTTAACTTCTTCTGCATTCTCACCATTTACGAAATCAACTTGTAATAAACCATAGTATTTTTCATTATCTTTCGGCTTTCTCACTTTGCCAGTCACTTTGTCTCCACGTTTAATTTCAAAACGACGAATTTGACTAGCAGAAATATAGATATCTTTTTCACCTTTAGAATAATTAACTGTTCTTAGGAAACCATAACCATCTTGTTGGATATCATCTAAAATACCCTCCATATAATAATTACCATCTTTTTCCATTTGTGCTTCCATAATAGCTAGAACAAGTTCTTTTTTATTCAATTTACTATAATTTGTTAGTTTTAGAGATTTTGCTTTTTGAGTGAGATCTTTTGTAGTGTAATTTTTGTACAATTCGTGGAACGATTCATACTGAGGTGATGTCCGTACTTTTTCAGGCATTATCTTGCACCCATTTCATAAATAAGTTTTTAAATAACGTAGTAACTACGCTACTTACTTTTATAACTATAGCAAATTTCCTTTTTAATTACAAAACGTATTTCAATTTCTAAAAATCAGAAAAAAGATGAAGCATAAATGTATGCCCCATCTTCTAATAATTAAACTATTAAAATTTATTATTTATAGTAACCTGCAATAGATTTAACTTCTAGGAATTCTTCAATACCATAGTCTCCCCATTCACGGCCAATACCTGATTGTTTATAGCCACCGAATGGTAAATCTGGTTTGCGTCCTGCTTCATTAATTTCAACTGTACCTGCTTCTAATGAACGCGCTACTTTGTGCAACGTGTCTTGGTCCTCACCATATACATATGCTGCTAAACCGTATTCTGTATCATTTGCAATTTTAATAGCTTCATCTACATCATTATAAGTGATAATAGACATCACAGGTCCAAATATTTCTTCTCTAGCGATTACCATATCATTATCTACATTGTTAAAGATTGTTGGGCGTGCAAAATATCCTTTTTCCAGACCTTCTGGCTTACCTGGTCCACCGTAAAATAATTCTGCACCTTCTTCAATACCTTTATCAATGTATGATTGAACTTGGTCAAATTGTTTTTTACTAATGATAGGTCCTACCTCAGTGCCTTCTGCACGTGGGTCTCCTACTTTAACCTGGCTAAACTTCTCTTTTACAGCTGTTAAGAAATCTTCTTTTATGCTTTCAGGTACGAGTGTTCTAGTACCTGCTGTACATACTTGACCAGTATTTGTCACAACTTTACCAGTTGCTGCACTTGCTGCTTCATCTATATCTACATCATCTAGGATAATGTATGGTGATTTACCGCCTAGTTCAAGTGATACTTTTTTGAAATCATCTGCAGCTTTTTTCATAATGCTTGAACCTGTTGGACCAGAACCAGTAAATGACATCATTCTAACTTTAGGATGTTCACTTAAAGGATTTCCTACGCCTTGACCATCACCATTGACTAAGTTAAATACACCTTTTGGCACACCTACTTTATCAAAAATTTCAGCTAAAATAATTGCTGCAAACGGAGTCTCTTCTGATGGTTTTAAAACAACTGGACTTCCTGCTGCAAATGCCGCTGATAATTTAAGTGATGTTTGGTTTGTAGGGAAGTTCCAAGGTGTGATTAAACCAGCTACACCAATGGCTTCTTTGACAACTAAGTCATCACCGCGGCGCTCCTCAAATTCAAAATTATCTAATGCATCACGTGCTGCCTCAAAGTGATCTAACCCCATTTGATAATGGACATTTTCCGATACGTCTAATGGCGCACCTAGTTCATCCGTAATAGCTTCTACAAGATCTTCTTTTCTATTTTTATACTCTTGAACAATTTTATCTAATAGTTCTTTTCTTTCTTGAACAGAACTGTGTCTAAATTCAAAATATACATTTTCTGCTGCATCCACTGCTTTATCAACATCTTCTTTGTTACCTTTCGCGATTGTACCCGCTACTTCTTCTGTTGCAGGATTGATAACTTCTATTGTTTCTCCACTTGCACTTTCAATCCATTCACCGTTGATATATTGTTTAGTGAAATTTCTCATTATATATTCACTCCTTAAGTTATGTTGATAATTATATTCTAACCGATATTTTGTATTTTTAAACATAACTGCTCACAGCTACTAATACATAAAAAAAGAGCCTAAAACATCATATTGACGTCTCAGACTCGATTGTACAAGGTATTGAGTTACTTGTTTTCAAGTTCAATATACTCTTGTGCCCATTCTTCCATTGGTACTAACGCTGCCGCTAAAGCATCACCTTTATCTGTAAGCTGATACAAAATATTCATTGGGCTTGTAGATACTACATTTTTCTCTACTAGTCCCCATTCCGTAAGGTCAGTTAATTTTATACTAAGTGCACGTGGTGTTATCGTCTTCAAATCACGCTTCATATCTGAAAAGTGCGCAGATTTTTCCGTACATCTAGATAAATAATTAATAATAAGACCGTTCCAGCTTCTACCTACGATTTTAAAGGTTTCTTCTAGATAAGGGCAAACCTCCATGGCTATCACCTCATTATCGATTTTATTCTAAAACACATATCACTAAATACACAACTTTTTACTTAGTATATTTAGTATACCACATTTTTTAAACTTCTTCAGTCCAAATATCTGCACCAAGTGATTTTAGAGTTTTTACGATGTTCGTGTAACCACGATATATATGTTTCACATTATAAATAGTTGTAACACCTTCTGCTAACAATCCAGCTACAATAAGACAAGCACCAGCACGTAAATCACTAGCGTAAACATCAGCACCAGTTAATTTCGATGGTTTTATAGTTGCTGTACCATTGTCTGCAGAAATATTCGCACCCATATTTTTCAGTTCATCTACATGCTTAAAACGAGCTGGATATATCGTTTCAGTAACAAACGACACACCATCAGCCATAAATAATAAAGGTGTTATGGGTTGTTGTAAGTCAGTGGCAAAACCAGGATATACTAATGTTTTAATATCCACACTTGAATAAGGTGTGCTACGTCTAATAAGTACGCTGTCATCCTCAACTTGGATGTCTACACCTAATTCTTTCAGTTTAACTGTAAGTGGTTCTACATGCGTTGGGATAATATTATTAATTCTGATATTCTCACCGCAAGCAGCTGCAATACACATATATGTACCTGCTTCAATTCTATCGGGAATCACTGGATGATGTGAACCATGTAATCGTTCTACCCCATTAATTTTGATTGTACTTGTACCTGCACCTTTAATATCAGCTCCAAGGCTCATTAAGAAATTAGCCACATCAACCACTTCTGGTTCTTTCGCAGCATTTTCAATAACTGTATGTCCTTCAGCACGTACTGCTGCCAACATGATATTAATCGTAGCACCTACACTTACGATGTCTAAAAATATATTTGCGCCGACCAATCTATCTGCTTCAATCTTCATAGACGTACTACTTGATTCATCAACTTTTGCACCTAATGCTTTAAATCCTTTAATATGTTGATCAATCGGTCTTGGCCCTAAAGGACATCCGCCAGGTAAACCAATGACACATTTTTTGAATCTCCCTAACATTGCTCCCATCATATAATAAGAAGCACGTAATGATTCTACTTTATTATTTGGTAATGGTGCATTTTCAATGTTTTCAGGATCAACATGTAATGTCATACCTTCTAATTCTGTCTCAATGTTTAAATCTCCAAGTAAACTTACTAAAGTTTCTACATCAGAGATTTCTGGAAGGCCTTCAATTGTTACTTTATCTTCAGCCAAAATCGCTGCTGGTATAATTGCTACTGCACTATTTTTAGCACCGTGGTTATTCACTTCACCTTTAAGTGTTTGCCCACCTCTAATTTTAATCACTTCTTGAGCCATTCGCTTGTTCTCCTTTGCCTTTCAATCGATATTCTATTCCAATATATCATTTGCATTATAAATTAAATGATTACAGTTTGCAAAGCACAACAGTTTCATAAAATCTATTTCAAATTTAATTAAGTGCTGCATAATGCATATAATTTTTTACTATAATTTCTAATTCCCAATATTTTGCAATTTAAATCATTTTTTTAAGATTTATTTATAAAAATTATGTGAAACACTGTCATTCTATTTATCAGCTTGCAAAGCCTAACAAATTATAACATAAAAAAAGGGACGAAACAGAAATCAAAAATTCAATTTTGATTTCTTATTCTCGCCCCAGAAAACGACTAGATATCTAAAAGCTTGTTTAAAGCTTATTTAGTAATTAGACAATTGCAGTACTTATGATAGAGCCACTTCGTCGTAGCTCAAATTGTAATTATAACCTAGTCAACTTTTGCTATATAATAGTTAAATTATTTAGCTTTATTAGATGTACCAAACTCTTTAATTTTACCAATAACTGTAGCTTTAATTGCTTCACGAGCTGGTCCTAAGTATTTACGAGGATCATAAACTTCTTTGTCGTTATCTAACGCTTCACGAACAGCTTTAGCAGAAGCAATTTGGTTTTCAGTGTTTACATTGATTTTAGCTGTACCAAAAGGAATTGCTTTTTGGATGTCTTTAGTTGGGATACCTGTACCACCATGTAATACTAATGGTAAACCAGTAGAAGCACCAATTTCTTCCATTTCTTTGAATCCTAATTTAGGTTCACCTTTATAAGGTCCGTGTACTGAACCTAAGGCTGGAGCTAATGTATCGATACCTGTTTTTTCAACAAGTTCTTGACACTCTTTAGGGTCTGCATAGATAACGCCTTCAGCAACAACATCATCTTCTTGTCCGCCAACAGTTCCTAATTCTGCTTCAACTGAAACGCCGTGCTCATGTGCATATTCAACAACTTTTGAAGTAATTTCAACGTTATCTTCAAATGAACCATGAGAAGCATCGATCATTACTGAAGTAAAACCAGCATCAATTGCTTCTTTACATTTTTCAAAGCTTGAACCGTGGTCTAAGTGAATTGCTACAGGAATAGTAATTTCTTTGTCGTGCATTAATCCTTCAACCATTTTAACAACAGTGTAGAAACCACCCATGTAACGAGCAGCACCTTCAGATACACCTAGGATTACTGGAGCGTTCTCTTCTTGAGAAGCTTCTAAAATCGCTTGTGTAAATTCTAAGTTATTTAAGTTGTATTGACCAACCGCGTAACCATTTTCTTTTGCGTCTATTAACATTTCTTTCATTGAAACTAAAGGCATGAAAGTTCCTCCTTGGTGCTTTAAGCACATATTTTTACAATCTAATTATATCAAAGTCATATCACTTTTGCATTCTTCTATATAATTGTAAGCGTTTTTATTTCACATTTTTTATTTGAAAAGTGAAAATCTTATAATTTATACCATTTTTTATATAAATACAGCAATTTGAAATTTATATTTTAATACAAGTATAAAAAAACGCGATATTTAGAAATTAGCTAAACACTATATTTCTGATATCGCGTTAAATCTATATATTATTTACTTTGTTGATGTTTTAATGATGCTTCAATAAATGCTTTGAAAATTTGTTGAGGACGGTTAGGTCTTGATAAAAATTCTGGATGGAATTGACAAGCAATAAAGAAGTCATTTTCAGGAATCTCTACCATTTCAATTAAACGACCATCTGGGCTTGTACCAGAGAATACCATGCCGTTCGCTTCAAGTTGTTCTCTATAATCGTTATTAAATTCATAACGATGACGATGTCTTTCTTCAATATTCGTTTCGTTGTAAATATCATGAGCTAACGTACCTTCTTGAATATGACAAGGGTATAATCCTAAACGTAAAGTCCCACCTAAATCTTCGATATCTTTTTGTTCAGGTAATAAGTCGATAATTGGGTGTGGTGTACTAGGATCTAACTCAGCAGAATGTGCACCATCAAGGCCAATTACATTTCTAGCAAACTCAACAGTGGCAAGTTGCATACCTAAACAAATACCAAAGTATGGTACATTATTTTCACGTGCATATTTAATCGCAGATATTTTCCCTTCACTTGCACGGAAACCAAATCCACCTGGTACTAAGATGCCATCTACATCAGCTAGAACTTCTGAGACGTTTTCATCTGTTACTTCGCTAGAATCAATCCATCTTACTTCAATATCTTTTTTCAATGGATATCCAGCGTGTTTTAGTGATTCAACAACTGAAAGATAAGCATCTTGTAAACTTACATACTTTCCTACCAAACCTATTGTTATTTTTCCATCTAAACTATTTACAGTATCTAATAAATATTGCCATTCATCTAGTTGAGTTTCATACTTCGCGTTCAATTCTAAACGTTTTATCACAATGTCATCCATGTCTTGGTTACTTAGTTGTAATGGAATTTCATATAGTGAGTCAGCATCACGGCATTCAATAACACTTGCTTTATCAATATCGCAGAATAAGGCAATTTTATCTTTTAGATCTTGTGTCAGTTCATATTCTGTTCTGACTACAATTAAGTCCGGTTGTATACCAAGTCCACGTAATTCTTTCACACTATGTTGTGTTGGTTTTGTTTTCATTTCACCAGCAGCTTTAATATAAGGAAGTAACGTACAATGTACATACATTACATTTTCACGGCCTAAATCACTACGAATTTGTCTAATTGCTTCGATAAACGGTAATGATTCAATATCACCAGTTGTACCACCGATTTCAGTGATAACAACATCTGCATTTGTACTTTCCCCTGCTAAAAGTAAACGTTCTTTTATTTCATTCGTAATATGTGGGATAACTTGTACAGTACCACCTAAATAATCACCACGACGCTCTTTTTTCAATACATGTGAATAGACTTTACCTGCAGTTACATTTGAATATTTATTTAAATTTATATCAATAAATCTTTCATAATGTCCTAAGTCTAGGTCTGTTTCTGCACCATCATCCGTTACAAATACCTCGCCATGTTGATACGGGCTCATCGTACCTGGATCTACGTTTAAATAAGGATCAAATTTTTGGATAGTTACTTTTAATCCTCTATCTTTTAATAATCTACCTAAAGATGCTGCTGTGATACCTTTACCCAATGAAGAAACAACTCCACCAGTTACAAAAATAAATTTTGTCATGTTCTGCCTCCTATTATTAAAACAGTAATTTCCTTCAATACCTATGATTGACAAACACATTTCCAATTCAGTGGTTAATTAATTTGTGAGATAGCTTTTACATAGCAAATTATTTATACATACGAATTGCCTTTACAAACAATCACCTAAATTAAAAATATTATAAAGCTTATATAGTAATTTAAATAAAAAAATCGCTCCCTCTCACATGGTTGTAAGGGGGAGCGTATATTATTTATACACGTCGTCCTATTTAAAGGAGCCCGAATAAAATTTTATCATGTTCTTGGAAAAAGTCAATTAAATCTCGAAGAATTATTCTTCAAAATCCTCTTCATCTTCTTCAAATTCTTCGTCTTCTTCTTCATCTTCTTCATCATCAAAATCTTCGTCGTCTTCATCGATAGCGATATCTGATTCATTAAGATCTTCATCTACATCGTCTTCTTCTGGATCTTCTGGATCATTTAATGTTTCTTGGTCATCCGTTACTGCTGGAATATCATCATCGTCTTCGGTTTCATCTTCACCAAGTAATTTTAAGTTTTTGTCTTCTTCCGCATCGTCATCTAGGATGTCGAATTTTTGAATTGTTGGAGCGATTTTTTCTTCAATGTCAGCAACTGAATACCAATCACGTAAGCCCCAAATGTTTTCTCCAACGTTTAAGAAACGTCCGTCTGTGTTTAAATCCGTATAGAATTGAACAATTCTATCTTCAATTTCTTCATCTTCATAGTGGCCTAGTGCTTTAAATTCATCAATGATATCGTATAAATTCATCGTATCATTTTTTTCGTTTAATAATGTGTAAGCCATATCGATAAATGATTTCTCATCAACCATTTCTTTTGTATAATCTTGAATTCTCATTATTTATTCTTCCTTTCAAAGGCATTTATCCAAATCAGTACTAAGTTTATCATAAGTAATAATAACAAATGTAAATTATAAATGACAATGCTTGATTTCGCAATCGCATTTAATAATTTATATATTTTTCAAAAACAATAAAGTCATCAGCCGCCTCAATTTCAACAAAATTACTATTTATACATAATGGTTTTAATTCATTATTCTCTCCATAAAGTGTAATTGTCAAAAGTGCTACATCACTAAAATGCTTTCTGACATATGTTGCTAATTGTCTCAAGGCACTTTCTGCTATACCATGGTGTCTTTTATCCTTATTTACTTCAATCTTAGAAATATTCATTCGGCCATCATGTCTCTCTATAGCTATAAAGCCCACTTTTTGGCCATCTTTTATTAAATCTATGATGTGTATATTAAAGGGTTGTTCATCTGTATTTGGCTTTAACTTTAAAGATGAGACATGCTTAGAATCCAAATCTAAATAATATAATCGCTCTTTACCAATTGGCCCTTCTTCTTTCGTTGCAGCATGCATAAAACCTGCACGTTCATATACATTCCATGCACCTTTATTCTCTGCATCAACCACAAGATATAAATGGTTAAAATTCGGAAATAAATCTTGTACATATTGTGGCAAATACATCATCATCTTTGTGCCGTAGCCATAACCTTGGTAATCTTCATTTACAGATAAAGACCTAACATAAATAACTTGGCTCGGTGTATCATATCCTTCATGCTGATAATATTGATGTAGCACGAAAAAACCAACAACATCTCCTGCTTCATTTAGTGCAATATTGGCAATCCTATCCTCATCATTTATTGCATCATCTAACACGTCTTTCGGTAAAGAAGAATAGATTTGTTGACGCTCATTTAAATTAAAATCATAAAGTGCCTGTCTATACTTCTCTTCAAACTCTTGTACTATAATGTTTTCAAAATTTTGCTTAATCACCATTTTAATATCCCCTATTTAAAACGTAGTAGTAATTATTAATACCACTATTGCACATAAAATAATCTATAAATCTAGAATTAATTTAAAAAGCTATTCATTGCGCTATTACTAATTAGTATTTTAACCATCGAAATATCTATTGAAAAATTAAAATATTTGCATGTGTCTTTTGCATGTCTACTTTTATAATATAATGCTTACTTCAAGTGAAGAAATTGGTACTCTCGCAAATTCATAGTTGATTTTCTTAAATTTTATTATACTATTAGTTAAAATGGAAATTTTTTAGGAGGAATTTTAGATGAAAATTGGCATCGATGCTGGTGGGACGCTTATTAAAATTGTTCAAGATTATGCCGGTAAACGTGAATATAATACAAGATTAACAACGGAAATCGATGATGTCATAAAATGGTTGAACCAACAAGACTGTGAAAGTATTAGTTTGACAGGCGGTCAAGCTGCACTCATAAATGATAAATTAAATTTTGATGCACGCATATTTGTTGAATTTGATGCTGCTGCTAAAGGGTTGGAGATACTACTTGAAGAACAAGGACACTTTTTAGATGACTACATTTTCACAAATGTAGGTACTGGTACTTCTATTCATTTTTCTGATGGAAACAGTCAACAACGCGTCGGAGGCGTTGGCACAGGTGGCGGTATGATACAAGGCCTGGGTTACTTATTGACTGGAATCAAAGACTATAAAAATTTAACTGATACTGCTCAAAATGGTAATAGGGATATCATTGACTTGAAAGTAAAACACATTTACAAAGATAGTGAACCACCAATCTCTGGTGATTTAACGGCAGCAAACTTTGGTAATGTCTTACATAATTTAGATACTAACTTTACAGAAGCAGATAAATTGGCCTCTGTTATAGGTGTCGTCGGTGAAGTTATTACTACAATGTCTATTACTGTAGCGAGAGAGCATAACACAGAAAACGTCGCATATATCGGTTCATCATTTCATAATAATGAATTATTAAAAGAGGTCGTTAAAGACTATACAGTATTAAGAGGCTTTAAACCGTATTATATCGAACACGGTGCCTTCTCAGGTGCTCTAGGCGCTATTCATTTATAAGCTTAATTTCATTTAAGTTAATTACAACCTATAAAGTTAAAAGGGCCCCGAGACATATATTCATGTCTTAGAGCCCTTTTATTTTTAAAAAGGAAGTTGATCTAATACTTTTTGTGCAGGTACTACACTACCTAAAACGCCTGGTTTCAAATCGATTGCAACTGCGTTATCATCATCACGTAAGTTATCTAACCATTCAGCGAATAATTCGCCTTCTACTTCTATAATGTCACACTCTTCAAAATCTTCATCTCTTACCTTCTCAGCTCTATTTTTGATACTCCATACAGGCATGATGTTAGGTCTTTGATGTGATTCATCACTGATCATAAGGAATTGCTTAACGTTTTTATTTGTCAAACCGAACACTGCGTCTTCTTTTGCAACATCCTTAACAAATTCTTTCAAACGAATATTATCTAAATCAGACATTAATTCATCCGTAGCTTCTGCGATTGGTATCAGTTCACCATCTTTCTCAGAAGTAGGGTTCATCAATACTTGTTCGTTATCGCTAAAGACATTATCAATTTCATAAGTTACAAAACGATCGATATCTATCTTTTTAATTTTATCGTAATCAATTTTTTGCTTTTTCAAGTAAGCTTCGGCAGTCTCTTTATCAGTCCAAGTACATACGACGTTATTTTCATCTACTTCTTGTCTGATTAATTCCTTTGCTTCCGTTGCTACATAAAACACTTCATTAATTAATATTTCTTTAAAAAATGAACTTTCTTTATAAGACATCAAAACACCTTCAATCCATTCATAATAATTTACCTATATTAAGAATATAAAGGACTGCATGGCTCTAGTCAATCGCCGATAATAAACGAGACGTTATACAATAGACGTTCATGATAGAAATGTGACAACAAACAACTGCTACTGCAATGGCACATTAAGCTTACACTTATAGATACCTTAGCTCGTTACAATCACCGATAAAATTAAATGTATTTATCATTCAATATGCTATAAGTTATATTACCCTTTTTTCAGTTCTTCCAAAAACTGTCGCTCTATTGATTCAATGAATGCTTTACTTTCTCCATGCCAAATACAACCAAATCTTGATTTAACAACTTCATCCTTATACCAGTCACCATCATAATAAGATAACGGGAACAATACGCCTTTATTTACATATTTCTCAATTATCTTGAAAAAATATTCATTGTCGCAATTGTCTGGCGCTATATAACTAAAGAATTTATGATATTTACCTTGCAATATAGGTTCTAGTAATAGCATACTCGTTGAACCGTTTTGTCTAAAATTTAAATCTATGGCAAATACTTCACCATGCTTATCTAACAACAAATCGAATCCAGCGATACCAAAATAGCCTTCCGCTACACCTATTTCCATTATCTCTCTACCAGCTTGAATCACTGATTGTGGCACATCATGCGTATTTTGATTACCTTTGTAAGAACCATAATCATCTGTAATTTGGTCAGATGTACCAATATATTGAATACCTGTGCCTTTAGAATATGCAAATTGCACGCAATAATTCGTAACTACCTCTACTTTTTGTTCTATAATCATTGTGTCTGTTTCGCTTTTAGCTTGATCAATTCGTGTTTTAGCTTGGTCTAAATCTTTTTCATTATTACAAATCATCACACCATATCCACCTGCTGTCGGTAAGTCGTCGCCTGGTTTTAATACAAATGGAAATTCCCAAAAAGAAACTGCGTGTTGAAAATCATCAATTGCTACAACTTCTCTTTTAGGTAAATATTTATAATTAGTCCACTCTGGGATACGCGCTTTATTATTTAAAGCCATAAAAACATCTTTATTTAATGCATAATAAGCTTTGTTCACAATATCTTCACCATGAATATATTGGAAGTATATTTTTTTATTGTCATTTAATGCTAAATCTTGAATCACTTGTTCATAACTTCTTCGATTATTAAATTGAATAATATTTGTAGGCATAGCTTTACCTACAGCTTCAAACAAAATTTTCACTTTATTTGTAACACATGCCTCATGTACTATTACAGGCATTTGGTTAGCAATGATGAGCTCTCTACCAGTTAGAAAATTAGATTGATGTTCTTCAGGTTCTAACCAAGGATTCGAAACATATGATGGGCGTGAAGTATAGACAATACTAGAATCATATAGATCACTAAGTGTTAATTGAGGATGCAGAGAGCTTGGATTAGTCATTTTTTATGCTCCTTTATATATCGGTGTTGCTCAATAATTTCATCAAACAACGATTTATTAGTGATTAATTCTAAACCCATTAAGGCAAGAATCTTCGTGCCTCTAATTAAGGCATTATCACCTTGTGTACTTGCTGCAGCTTCACGAAATCTATGCGTGTGGCCAACTAAATTACGAGACCCTATTTTAATATGAGGATGTATTGTAGGCACAATATGACTTACGTTCCCCGTATCTGTTGAACCATACCCAAAATCATCGTCTATAACAGCTTCTCCCATTTCAGTTGCATATTTTGCAAACAAATCGTCTAGCTTAGAAGATTTTATAAATTCATTTACACCGTTTTGTATTGGTCCAAATTCATAATCGCATCCAGTTTGAATGGCTGCACCTTTTGCAATTTGTCCTACTCGTTCTGTTAATATATCTAATTCTTGACGCGAAGTTGCTCTTGTATAAAAACGCGCATGTGTATAGTCCGGGATAATATTAGCCGCCTTACCGCCGTCTAATATAACACCATGTACACGTTGTCCATTTTTAATATGTTGTCTTAATTGTGCTACACCATTAAAATAAGAAATCATTGCGTCTAATGCATTTCTTGCTTCATCAGCATTTTCAGAAGCATGTGTACTTTTACCATAAAATTTAATATCTAAAACATCTACCGCCAATGTATTAATCGTTCTATAAGTTTCATTACCTGGATGCACCATTAACGCAATATCTAATTCGTCAATGACACCTTCTTTAACGTAAGTTGCTTTAGCGCTCCCGTTTTCCCCACCTTCTTCAGCTGGGCATCCAAGTACAATAACCTTTCCTCCGACTTTATTTATAAGTTGTTTCAATGCAATACCCGCAAAAGTACTTGCCGTTCCAATAATATTGTGACCACAAGCATGACCTAAACCTGGTAATGCATCATATTCCGCTAAAAACCCTATCGTAGGACCCGGTAACCCTGATTCATATCTAGCTATAAAACCAGTAGCATGACCAGCGATATCCGTTTCAACTTCAAAATCATTGCTGTCTAACATTTCAATTAATGATCTAGATGCAAAAATTTCTTCATTTCCTAATTCTGGTCTTTGATGTATTTGATGGCTCATTTCCAAAAATTTATATTTATCATTTTCTATGTAATCTAAAATAATTTGTTTGTTTTCCATAGTATAAATACGCCCTCCTAATATTGCCTTTGTAACGATTGACGCTAAAGTGAAACGCAATAAGTAATTTATTTAATAACACAATTTATAATTCATAATGTACAAAACCTGTTTTAATCATTACTTATTCTATCGGGTTTGTTGGATTCTGTCATTAATTTTCTGAAATTTAAAATAATTGTTAGCTATTCTATGAGTTTACCCAAATACAGAAATTGTAAATACTGTTTGGTCTTGTTACAATTAACTTATGTAAAATTTTAGGAGGATAACACCATGCCAAAAATGAATGTTGAAAGCTTCAATTTAGACCACACAATTGTATCTGCGCCATTTGTAAGACTCGCAGGAAAAATGGAAGGCGCAAACGGAGATGTTATTCATAAATATGACATTCGCTTCAAACAACCAAATAAAGAGCATATGGATATGCCAGGATTACATTCACTAGAACATCTTATGGCTGAAAATATCCGTAATCATTCAGATAAAGTCGTTGATATCAGCCCAATGGGATGTCAAACGGGCTTTTACGTTTCATTCATCAACCATGATGATTATACAGACGTGCTACAAATCATCGAAAAAACAATACAAGACGTATTAAATGCTACAGAGGTACCGGCTTGTAATGAAGTACAATGTGGTTGGGCAGCGAGTCATTCATTAGAAGGCGCAAAAGAAATCGCGCAAACATTTTTAGATAAAAAAGATGAATGGCATGATATTTATGGTGAAAATAAGTAACTTTAAACTGAAGTCTCTGCAAAAAGATAGAACATAAGCAATGACTTATTATCAACAAAAAAAAGATGAGGTTGGCATGCAGTTTTATGCTAAACCTCATCTTTTTTATAAATCATAAATCTATAAACAGTAAATATAACCATTTTATCTCTATGTAAAAACGCTTCGAAGCAGGCATTCTTTAATGCACACTTTGAAGCGTTTCTATTTATTAAAACGAATGTCTTATAGTTTACTTATCATTTTAATCATGACAAATTGTAGCGGCAGTCTACCATACAATGCCCACTTAGGTAGTTCTTTACCGCCTAATGGAATATTATTACGCGCCATATAAATATTAGCTGGAAACACAGCCCATAAAAACGCAATGATAGCCTTTTTCAAGCATGACGAAGGTTTGCGAGTTAGCAATAACAAACCAAAAATCACTTCAAACACACCAGTAATTAATACTGCCGCCTTTCTAAATGGAAGATAAGTTGGTATGATTGCTCTAAATTTTTGTTCGTCTTTAAAATGCAAAATACCAGCAATACTAAAGACAATGCCAAAAATTACTCTCGTTATTTTATTCACTTTTCAACACCCATTTCTTTTAAGTAACTTCTGCCAAACTCTGGTAATTTCACACCAAAGTTATCAGCAATCGTTGCACCTAAAGAACTGAATGTGCTATCGACTGTTAATTCATGGTAGTCTTTAATTTTCGGACTAAACATCAACACGGGTACAAATTCTCTTGTATGATCTGTACCATCTGCAGTCGGATCATTGCCATGGTCGGCTGTAATAATCACTAAGTCGTCTTCTTGCAAATGATCAATAAGTTCTGGCAAACGCTCATCAAACTCTTTAAGGGCTTGTGCGTAACCGCCTTTATCACGACGATGGCCATACAAGGCATCGAAATCAACAAGATTTAAGAAACTCATACCATTAAAGTCTCGTTGTACTGTTTCAACTAATTTATCCATACCATCCATATTATCTTTAGTACGAATTGATTCTGTCACGCCTTCTCCATCAAAGATATCGTTGATTTTACCTAGGGCAATCACATCATAACCGTTATCTTTTAATTCATTCATTACTGTTTTGCCGAACGGTTTCAAGGCATAATCATGTCTATTGGAAGTTCTTTCAAACGAACCGGGCTCACCTATATAAGGTCTAGCAATAATTCTACCAATCAAATATTTTGGATCTTTAGTTAACTCTCTCACTTTCTCACAGATATCGTATAACTCTTCTAAAGGTATAATATCTTCATGCGCAGCGATTTGAAGCACAGGATCTGCTGATGTATATACTATCAAATCACCTGTCTTCATTTGATGCTCTCCCCACTCATCAATTATCTGCGTTCCTGAGGCTGGACGGTTTGCCACAACTTTACGACCAGTTAATGATTCTATTTCACTAACGAGTTCTTCAGGAAAGCCTTCTGGATATACTTTGAAGGGTTGCATTATATTTAAACCCATAATTTCCCAATGACCAGTCATTGTATCTTTACCCACTGATGCTTCACTCATTTTAGTATAAAACGCTTGTGGTTGTGATTCTTGTTCAATAATTGGCAAGGGGTCAATGTTACCTAGACCCAGCTTTTGTAAGTTAGGCAAGTTTTGATTAAATCCTTCTAATGTGTGTTTTAATGTATGACTGCCTTCATCATTAAAGGCTTTGGCATCAGGTCCTTCTCCAATACCAACTGAGTCCATAACGATTAAATGGACACGTTTGAATGGTGTAGTCATGACGTTCACTCCTATTCGGTAATAATTTTATGAATCAATGTCGGTTCGGTACCAGTTTGACTTATCGTAATATTTTGATTGAGTTTGTCTTTGACGTCATCAATTTGCTCTTTATTACTATGAATGGTTAATAGTGCTTCTCCTTCATTCACCTTGTCTCCTACTTTTTTATGCAATACGAGACCAACACTTAAATCAATATCATCTTCTTTTGTTTGTCTACCTGCACCTAACATCATCGAAGCAACGCCTATCTCATTTGCAACGATCTCTGTTACAACCCCCGTCTTTGGTGATGGCAATTGGATTTGATATTTCGCTTGTGGTAATTTTTTAACATCGTCTACAACTGAACCGTCACCATCTTGATTTTCTAAAAATGTTCTAAAAGTCTCTAATGCTGAACCATTTTGAATTGCATTTTCTAACAATTGACGTGCTTCATCTAAATCTTTAGCTTTACCACCTACAACGACCATTTGTGAGCCTAGTGTCATCACTAATTCTGTAAGGTCTTTTGGACCTTTACCTTGTAAAGTTTCAATTGCTTCTTTAACTTCTAGAGCATTTCCAATGGCATTGCCTAACGGTTGACCCATATCAGAAATGATAGCCATCGTATTTCTACCTATATTGTTACCAATGCTAACCATTGCATGCGCCAACGCTTCAGCTTCTTCAATTGTCTTCATAAACGCACCATTACCTGTTTTCACATCTAAAACAATGGCATCTGCACCTGCAGCAATTTTTTTACTCATGATTGATGAAGCAATTAATGGAATCGAATTTACAGTTCCTGTAACATCACGAAGACCATATAATTTTTTATCTGCTGGGGTAAGGTTACCAGTTTGACCTATCACTGCCACTTTCGCTTCATTGACTAATTTAACAAATTTATCTTCACTGATTTCTACATGGAAACCTGCTACAGATTCTAATTTATCAATCGTTCCACCTGTATGTCCTAGACCACGACCACTCATTTTAGCGACAGGTACGCCTACTGATGCTACTAAAGGCGCTAATACTAGTGTAGTCGTATCACCCACACCACCAGTTGAATGCTTATCTACCTTAATCCCATCGATATTAGATAAATCTATAACATCGCCAGAATTTACCATAGCCATGGTTAATGCTGCACGTTCATCATCATTCATGTCTTGAAAATATATCGCCATAGCTAAACTTGATGCTTGATAATCTGGGATATTACCATTGGTATACTCCTCAATAAAGTATTCAATCTCTTGTTTAGTCAATACTTGTCCATCACGTTTTTTTTCAATAATATCTACCATTCTCATATGAGTTGGCCTCCCTTTTCAAATAAAGACGTTAAAAACATTAATATTCCCGTGTCTAATTAGTAATTAATAGTCAGAATTACTTTCTAAACCTTGAACGATTTGAACACCAGCACTTGCACCAATACGTGTAGCCCCAGCTTCAAGCATTTGATTAAAGTCATCTAAGTTTCTTACGCCACCAGAAGCCTTAACTTCTAAGTCTTCTCCTACGGTATCTTTCATTAATTTTACATCTTCTGGAGTAGCACCTCCACCTGCAAAACCTGTTGAAGTTTTAACAAAATCAGCACCTGCTGCTTTGCTTAATTCTGATGCTTTAACTTTCTCTTCATCTGTTAACAGGCATGTCTCAATAATAACTTTAACTGTTTTTCCATTAGCAGCGCCAACTACACCTTCTATATCTTTTTGAACTTCATCAAAACGACCGTCTTTTAATGCACCGATATTGATGACCATATCTACTTCAGACGCACCATTTTTAATCGCATCTTCAACTTCAAACATCTTTGTTTCTGTTGTAGATGCGCCTAAAGGAAATCCAATAACCGTACATACTAATACATCCGAACCTTTAAGTTGTTCTGCAGCATATTTAACATGTGTAGGATTGATACAAACTGATTTAAAGTTAAATGACTTAGCTTCTTCAATAATTTTATCAATTTGAGCTCTCGTAGACTCAGGTTTAAGTAATGTGTGATCTATATATTTTGCGTAATTCATATTAAATCCTCCTAAATTATCTATATGTTTTCATACCACTCATAATTATAAAGCAAAATTAATAACATATCCTTAATAAATAACTTTTCTTTATCTCTATATTACAAAAATTAGCAAAAATAATAAACAAATGTTATCTTTAATTTGATAAAGAATTTAAAGGAGAAGATGACTATGACAAAAGCAACACCTCATATTCAACCTAATGGGACTAAAATCGCTAAAACTGTATTAATGCCAGGCGATCCGCTTCGAGCAAAATATATTGCTGATAACTATTTAGAAAATGTTGAACAGTTTAACGAAGTACGTAATATGTTCGGCTATACAGGTACATACAATGGTAAGGAAGTATCAGTAATGGGCTCTGGAATGGGCGTACCAAGTATTGGTATCTATTCTTATGAACTTTATAATTTCTTTGATGTTGAAACGATTATTCGCATCGGCTCTTGTGGTGCATTACAAGAAAATGTAAACCTTTATGACGTTATTATTGCTCAAGGTGCTTCAACAAATTCTAGTTATGTTGAGCAATATAATATTCCTGGCCATTTTGCACCGTTGGCAGATTTCGACTTAATACTAAAAGCAAAACAAAAAGCAGATGATATTGGTGCAACAACACATGTTGGTAATATCCTATCATCTGACACATTTTATAATGCTGACGAAACATTCAATGAGAGATGGCAACGTATGGGTGTCTTAGGTATTGAAATGGAATCAGCAGCATTATATTTAAATGCCACATATGCAAACAAAAAGGCCTTAGGTATCTTCACTGTAAGTGATCATATCTTACGCGATGAAGCTACAACAGCTGAAGAACGTCAAAACTCATTTACTCAAATGATGGAAATTGCATTAGAAATCGCAGAATAATTCAATATTAGACCTTACCTTTAAGCTATGCTGTCATAGACCATTTACAGTATAGCTTTTAATTTTTTGAGATATATAAAAAGAAGCTTCTCAGTACAATGTCTGAAAAGCTTCTTTTTATATTTATTTATAGTTTAGCCTGAATAGATTATCTACCTAAATATGATTTTAACATCCAGTTATGTTTATCAATGTTTGTTTGCATACCAATGAACATATCTTCAGTTACATCATCTTCTGCATTTGAAGCAACTTCAATTGCTTGTTCTAACTGTTTTGATACATTATCGAAGTCTTTCGAAAGCGCTTCAACCATTTCTTCAGCTTTATAACCTTTGCCAGCTTCTTCGATAATTGAAAGCTCTAAACTTTCTTTTAAAGTTGCTACAGGATTACCGCCTGCTGCTAAAATTCGTTCAGCTAAATCATCAATGTATTGGCTTGCTTCATCATATAATTCTTCAAATTTAGTGTGTAGTGAGAAGAAATTAGGCCCTTTTACGTACCAATGAAAATTGTGTAATTTGGTGAATGCTACTGTCCAGTTTGCTACTTGTTGATTTAATACTTTTACTACTTCTTCATTACTTTTTGCCATAAAAAATCTCTCCTTTTAAAATTCATTATCGTCATAAGAGACGACACAAACCCTTGATTACAATTAATATTATATAATAATAATTACAATCTGTAAAGAGGTGAACGTTAATAAATTAGAATTATTTTAATCTGTATCTAGTTTGAATATCCACTTCTATTATACCAATAAGATAGCATTTATTCCAGGTCTTTTCTGTATGGCATTGCACCTTGAGCCCCTAATCCAGTCACTGAATAACTGCCTGCTAAATTAGCAAAAGCAACTGCTTGTTCTAATTGTTTATTCTCAATTAGAGCAACTGCTAATGCACCATTAAATGTATCCCCTGCACCTGTGGTATCAACTACTTGCTTTTTGTATCCCTCTACTAATTGTTGAGAATCACTATAATACATTGCACCAGAAGCACCTTTAGTAACAATCAATTTGTGTGGATATGCCTTTAATGCATCATCAACTTGATTATCGAATAGTAATTCACTTTCAGTTTCATTCGGTGTTAGCCACGTTACTTTTTCAATTATTGTGTTATCCAATTTTCGATAGGGTGCTGGATTTAATATCACTTTCATATCATGGTCAATAGCATAATCAACAACATCTTTTATCGTTGATTCAGGTATTTCGTGTTGCATTACAATAATGTCTCCCGCACTAAAATTTTCAAGTTTTGGTAGAACACTTTCTGCTGTTACATAATTATTTGACGCTGGTACTACAATGATACGGTTATCATCATCAAATAAAGTAATGTGTGCGGTACCAGATTTCTCATTTTCGATAATATCCATATAAGTTGTATTAACATTATTCTGTTCTAAATTTGATAGTATTTGTTTGCCATTATCATCGTCACCGACAGCACCTATCATATAAACTTCATTACTTAACCGAGCTGCTGCGACTGCCTGATTTGCACCTTTACCTCCTGGATTAGTAAAGAATGATTTTCCCATCACCGTTTCTCCCGCTTCAGGTAAGATTTCTGTTTGTACTACCAAATCAATTGATGCGCTACCTATCACTATAATTTTTCCCATGTCTGTATCCTCCGTAGTTTCAGTTAAAATTCATTAATCAATAAAAAACGATTTTTCGTAATCATTGGGTTGATGCCAATGTGTTTTCCACATATGGTTTCTATTGTCAGCAAATAATTGATAACCTAAATCCCTAATCAATTTAGGTGTTAAATGCAATAGTATCCCTATCCATTTATAATTAGTCAATGATGTGATCAGCGTTGTAATTGCATCTGATTTATATTCTAAATGATCCCCTTCTTGTAATATAACGCTATCATATTGTTGAGTTTCAGGATAGTTTGATAGTAGGTTCTGTGCTGTTTCGCCTTGTAATGATGCGAATTGATAGCGTCTAGACAAACCCTTTTGTATCAGCCATATTGCATAATTATAACAATAAACACAATTGCTATCGTAATAAACGATTGGCATATTTAACACTCCTTATATTATATAACTTTATAGTTAATTATTCATAAATTAAAAATTCTCCTAATATTATTATAACCTAAATTTCATAAAATAAATCATACTGCTACCGGCTACAAATAATATATTATTCAATATATAAAATGGATAATCACAATAAAAAAAGCTTACCTCGTCTATAAATAAGACGATTGTAAGCTCATTTCCTCGATAAAAAATATGTGAATAGCTAAAACGTTTTAAGGACAAGTCTACGGCCAGCGATTAACATGCTTTTATGCACATAGACGGTTAAAATATTGATCGTATCTCATTCGTGATTTGTGATACTAGTTTACACTAGTCTTGGTTCACTTTCACAATTCTAGTGTATTTCAAAAATTGGTCAGTATATTTTTGTTTAATATCATTTAAGTTATCATAAGTTACACCCACAATATGCCAGTTAGGATTAAAGTGGTAGTAAGAATCTTTCTTTCTAGACCATTTTACCATTGTACCATCTTTATTATAGCGTGGTAGCGTCACTTCATACCCTTCTAATACATTAATGTATGCTTGAAATACATCTGGATCAATTCGATTAAAGTTATCGATCACTAAATAACTTTTATCTTTTCGAGGCATAAGATTAGTAATAAATCCCTCTCTATAATAAAGGGCACCTGTCTCATTTGGTAAATATTTACCATAGAGCATATCTTCATTAAAGTCAGGATGTCCTGTTGTTATTACGGGATTCGCGTTAGTCTTCTGTAATAAGTCTTCTGCTGCTTTTAGACCTTCGCCCTTATCTACGACTAGCAAAATGAATGGTTTTAATTCTTCTTGCGCTTTATCAATGACATTTTCAGTAGGAATAGACTCAAATTGTGATTTCAGACCATCATTTGCACTCATATCAAGGATTGCTTCAAATTGTACTTGAGACAAGCTAGCAATAGCCTGTTTAGCATTTTCTTGTAAAAAGTAAATATTTTTCAATTTAGGGTGCTTGTTCAATGTACCGAGTGATACAGGGTCAATTTCTTTTTCAAAATAAACTTCAATAGCGGTACTATTAGTCCTACCAGGTATCGGCGCCTTTTCATGTATATGCTTACTGACTTCTCCTACACCAATCACAGATTGATCTCGTTTTTTATTATAAAAAACGATTTTATCACCAATCTCAAGTTGCGTATAATAATGGTAGCCATTACGTTTAATACCATTGTAAGTATGTGTGTAAATTGTATTATATGAATTAGGTTCAAAATCTTGTGCTTCTGATACAAAAAAGTATCTAGGTATTTTAGTTTCCCCTTTACCTAAACTTACAATTAATTCAAATTCTTCTTTCGTAATTTGATTAAAAAGTGTTTCTTTCATGTTACTCATTCTAAATTCTAATTGGTCACTTCTCTTTAAATAATCAGCCGTTAAAGGCTTCAGCTGTTCTTGTAATTGAAAATGAACACGAATTTTATTTTGTGCACCAGTTTGAACACTTGTAATTTCCCCAAAACCTAATAAGCCAGTATCCATTTGTACTTGATAGAAGACAACTCGATCTCCTACTTTAGCTTGTTTAAAGGATCGGAAACCTTGTGAAGGATTAAATTGTGCACCTGATTCAAATAATGTCGTTTGCCCTACCATTGGTTCATTATGATTCCAGCGATTATAACCGCAGTTTAACCAAAAATAACTCGTTTCCTCTACCATTTAGATACTCCTTATCTCATATAAAATTCTATTTTTCCTATTATATTCAAAAAATTCATTAAGAACAAACATTATAGTAAGTTAACTAATTTCATTGTTATCAAACTTGTAACAATCACTACAATCCATGTAGCTAAACCGAGTAATACCGGTTTAAAACCAGCCTGTTTAAATTGATTAAAGTTAACATTTAAACCAATACCTGCCATAGCCATGGTAATTAAAAATAGTGCTACTTGTTGGAAGAAGCTTATAACCATAGGTGAAAAATTGAAAATAGTACTAATTAAAGAAGCTACAACAAACCATACAATAAACCACGGGAATATTTTAGCAATTGATGTATCAGTCTGTGCTTCTCTTTCTTTTCGTATCGTTCTATATGTAAAAAATAATACGACTGGGATAATCATTAATGTACGTGTTAATTTTACAACAGCACCAGTTTCTAATGATGTTTTACCATAATTTGATGTGGCAGCAATTACACTTGAAGTATCATTAATTGTCGTTCCGCCAAAATAGCCGAATGTACTTTGACTCATATGCATCATGTGACCTAAAGGCGGAAAGATAAAAACAGCTAATAAATTAAATAAAAAAATAGTTGAAATTGCAAAAGCAACTTCACTTTCTTTCGCCTTAATAACTGGACTAGTTGCTGCGATGGCAGAACCACCACATATCGCTGTACCAACACCAATCAATATACTAAGATGCTCATTTATTTTAAATAGCTTCATCAATAAGAATACTGCTAAAAACGCCGCACATAATGTAACAATAATTATTGGCAAAGACTTCCAGCCAATGATACCAATTGATTGAAAGCTTAGTGTAAATCCTAACACTACAATACTATAATGCAGTATTTTCTTACTGCTGAATTTGATACCTGCTTCATATTTTTTGGGAATTAAAATTACATTATTGATTATTATACCTATTATTATAGCAAAAATAGCACTGCCAATTATTGGAAACTTACTCCCCATGATTGTTGCTACCATCGCTATAACCAATGTCATAACAACCCCTCTTACTTTATCCAACCTTGTCACCCCCAATTTAAATTCTATTTTAACATATTTATTCATCGGTAAACTTTGAAAGTTACATGGATTCAGTAAATTTCAACAGTTTATATAAGATGTCAGAAAGTCAGATTACCTTTTAGTCTTGGTGTCAAATCACTGATTTCGTGACTTGCATAACAAATCTAATCTGTTACTTTAAAATATACCATGTAACTAATCTATGTTATCTAAATATTTATGACATCATATTTGAGGCTGAGACATTAATTATGTCTCAGCCTCAAATTCACAAATCATTGCGCTAAAGTTAGCGCCCCCATAATAGGCATCAAATTAATTAATACACCACCAAATTTCAGCATACCACTTATCTCTTTATCTGGAAGCGTGATTAATGCTGAAATAATGCCAAGCGCACCGATTATAATTGGAAAAGCCGTTGAGGGAAACACAGGGAATTTCAGAAACGTGCCAGCACCAGCTAACAAGCCACAAATTAAAGAAAAATATAAAAATTTATACACACTCATACTCTCCCACTATTTTAACTATAGATAACTTACAATTAATTCATAATCTCCTTCAAATATAGTATCTAAATCATCTGAAGTTAAGATGAAATTCTGTCCTTGATCTAAGGTATATACCTCACCATCTACAATGACTTGTCCTTCACCTTTAAGTACAGAAACTAATACGAACTCTCTCGGTTTCATATAATTTAAAGTTCCAGAAATTTTCCATTTTACAATGGTAAAAAAGTCACTAGACACGAGTTGGGTTCTTTTATGATTTTCGATAATTTCTGTATCTGTCGGTATATTAATATTATCATTAGACAGTTCAATGACATCTTTAGCTTTATCTTTATTTAACACACGTTTATCACCAGTATCGTGCGTACGTTCATAATCATACACCCGGTATGTAACATCTGAAGATTGCATTGTTTCATAAACAAGTATACCTTCTCCTATAGAATGAATTGTGCCGGCAGGTATAAAATAAAACTCACCCGGCTTTACCTTCACCTTATTTAACAATGCTTCGTAATCTTCTTCGTCAATTTTATCTATTGCAAGGTCTTTCGATTCTGTATTTAATCCGTAGATGATTTCTGCGCCTTCTTCAGCATCAATAATATACCAACATTCTGATTTACCATATTGTTCTTTTTCATTTTCATATGCATAGGCATCATCTGGATGAACATGAACCGATAATGATTCTCTTGCATCTACAATTTTGGTCATCAGTGGAAACTCTTGACTTGGAAAGTCACCGAATAACTCTCGATGCTCGCTCCAAACTTGATCCAAAGTTTGCCCTTGATATGGACCATTCAGTATTTCACACTTACCATTTGGATGTGCTGATATCCCCCATACCTCTCCTACATAATCGCTGGGTAACTCATATCCATAATCTTTTAAACGATTGCCACCCCAAATTTTCTCATGAAATACTGGCTTTAAAAATAACGGCATACATCACACCTCCAAATTCTCAAGTTGTAATTAAATTATTATATTTATCTCATATACTTTTGTATGATTGTCATACGCGTATCATTTCAAAATTTTCAGAACCATTGTGATTGTATCACATTCATCCCACTTGAATAAACGCTTAAATCACAATGCTAGTACTTTAGAGCCACTTTCAATTATATCAATGCTTTGTAAAATTCGATAGCCTATTATATTTTGTTCAATAACATTTTATGACATTTTATTGAACGGTTATTTTATCTTTCTAATTTTTAATCAATTAATACTTGCTAATTAGCTGTAATTGATTTTATAATTAACTGTAGAGTTACAGCAATGTACTCTATCTGTTTTTTACATATAAGGTAATGTATTAATTATGATTTAGTTGAAATTGTTGATTACTTTTTCAACACAGTTAATTTGCGATAAAGTCCAAACTTCGGAAAAGTTTGGGCTTTTATTTTATCCAAATTTATTTGGATATGCTATCTTTTTTATTTACATTATTAAATGGATTTTATCGTAATCATTTGAGAGTTATTTATCATACACCCTATATACGATTATTCTTTGAAATTAGCCAATATAGTTTCCTTAACTTCTAACAGGTGTGCGCGCATCGCATCTACAGCTTTAACATCATTTTGCTGTAAAATGGCTTGATATATCACATCATGTTCCTCTAATAATTTATTCATAGTTTTTTGTTTACTATAAATAAAAATCTTCCTTGTTTCTTCCATAGAATTTCGCATTAGTTCTGAAATATTATTTAATAACTCTACTAATAATGTATTTTGGGCAGCTTTCGCAATTGAGAGATGAAACTCTAGGTCTGCTTCTTCACCCGAAGTACCATCTGTTACAGCTTGTCCCATTTCAACGAGTGCTTGCTTCAGCTCCACCAAATCTGCTTCAGTTCGATATAAAGCTGCTTTTTCTACAGTAGCACTTTCAACAATTTCACGTAACTCTAATAATTCTTTGATTTGACTTAGCGACGTGAATTTGTCACCGAGTTCAAAAAAGGTAGGCTCTGTCTGTTTAATAAATGTGCCATAACCTTGTTTCATTTCTATAATTCCAATTGTTCTTAAAGCATTTAATGCCTCTCTTACCGAAGCTACACTCACGCCATACTGCTTTCCAAGCTTTTGGATAGAAGGCAATTTGTCCCCCACTTGGTAATCGCCTGCTTTAATTTGCTCTAAAATAATATCTGCGACTTGCTCATAGATTTTCGTGTTTGAAATTCTCATAATTACCTCCAAACGATATCTATTATTGTATCAAATTTTAGCTAATATATACTATAAAATGGCTATAAAAAAGCTATAAAAAAAGCGTTTGCTAATGAAACCTAATCTTTTATCATAAGATTTCATTAACCCACGCTATAAAAAGCTATAAGATTGCAATTAGTACCTTTAGCAATCATCCAACAGTCGCTTCTTTTTTTTAAAATACTTTGGATATCTTTCAGTTACCTATTATTTGAGTCTTAATTATTTACTAAAATCTGCTAATGCTTCTGGTATGGAGGCATCCCCACTAATAATTTGGAATTCTGTATTTAACAGATTATCACTAGTTAATACTTCTCTAATAACAGCAGCTACATCTTCACGAGGAATCGTTCCTCTACCTTCGAAGAATGCACCAACTTCTATTCTATCTTTGGCAGGATCATCTGTTAAGCCACCAGGGTGTACAATCGTATAACCAATATCTGCTTGTTTTAAATACTCATCAGCGTAGTGTTTAGCAATCGTGTAAGGCTTCAAATCACCACTTGCATCAAATGCTTGTCTTCTTGAATCGTAAGTTGAGACCATTACATATTGTTTAACATTATTCGCCTCACTCGCTTTAATCGATTTAATTGCACCATCTAAATCAACACTAATTGTCTTGTCTGCACCTGTGCTACCACCAGAACCAACTGAAAATACAACTTTATCAAAGCCGTTAATTTTTTCTGTTAAAGTATCAATATCATCTGCTTCAACATCGATTAAAATTGCTTCAACACCTTCTGAGGCTAATGCTTCAACTTGAGATTGTTTTCTAACACCTGCTGTAAATGACTCTCCACGCTCTTTTAATTGTTTAACTAAATATTGGCCTACGCCACCGTTTGCTCCAATAACTAATGTACTCATATTTTATAGCCTCCTTAAAAAATTATTAATTAGACTTTACCACTTTTACTTTATTTTGAAACGAAATCTGTTTGGCTTTGACAATTTCCAAAAAATACATTAATATATGAACATATATTCATATATTAAAATCAATAATTAGGAATGAGGGCTTCATTTTGGAAGAATCATTTAACGAACAAACGATTGAGCAAGTAACTGATATCTTCAAGGCACTGAGTGATGGCAATCGTCTACGTATAATGCATTTATTAATCCAAGGAGAAAGTAGCGTGGGTCATATTGCGCATGTATTAGATTTAAGCCAATCTAATGTCTCTCATCAATTACGCATACTTAAACAAGCGCATTTGGTAAAAGGAAATCGAGATGGCCAATCTATGATTTATACAATTGATGATACACATGTCACAACATTACTTAAACAAGCAATTCATCATGCTAGTCATAAACAATAATTGAAAGGTGGACACTCAATATGTCTGAACATCACGGTCATAATCATGCACATGGTCATGTACACACAAATAATAAAAAAATATTACTCATCAGTTTTCTAATTATTGGAATCTTTATGATTGTAGAAATTATTGGAGGGTTTGTATCAAATAGTTTGGCGCTATTATCTGATGGTTTGCACATGTTTAGCGATACAATATCTTTAGGCGTAGCCTTGGTCGCTTTTATCTATGCTGAAAAAAATGCTACCAAAAGTAAAACTTTTGGATATAAAAGATTTGAGATTTTAGCTGCATTATTTAATGGTGTAACACTCTTTATTATCGGTGTTGTTATCATAGTAGAAGCGATTGGTCGTTTCTTTAATCCGGAAGACGTTAAGTCAACAGAGATGTTCGTCATAAGTGTAATTGGACTTATTGTTAATATCATTGTCGCTTTATTTATGTTTAAAGGCGGCGACACTTCCAATAATATTAATATGCGTGGCGCCTTCCTACATGTTATGGGTGATTTATTAGGTTCCGTAGGCGCAATCATCGCCGCTATACTCATATGGACTTTAAATCTAACGATTGCAGACCCTATCGCAAGTATTATTGTCTCTATCCTTATAATAAAAAGTAGCTTAGGTATAACGAAATCTTCCTTGAATATATTAATGGAGGGTACACCATCTGATGTTAATATGAATGAAGTGATTTCTACAATTACTGAAGAAAATGAAATTGAAAATGTACATGACTGTCATATATGGACTATTTCTAATGAAATGAATGCATTAAGTTGTCATGCTGTCGTTCCTAGCGATATGTCTGTTGAACAGTGTGAAAATTTACTAGATAAACTAGAACACAAGCTTCAACATTTGAACATTCAGCACATGACTATCCAATTAGAAACTATAAACCACAAACATGATAATGACACGCTTTGTTCAGCACATGATACATCAAAGTCTCATCATCATGCACATAGCCATTAATTATTAATCGTATAACAATAAAAAGCTGATAGTTTCCATAAGTTATCTTTCCTTTCAAAGTTAAGTCTTTAAGGAATACATACTTACGATATAACTATCAGCTTTTTTATAATCGTAATTATAAAAATTTATCAAAAATAAGTTTTTTGGCAGGAACTTGCTTCTCATTGAATCCTCTAATAAATTCTTCATTATCATATGGTACTTTCACACGTTCAAATGAAAATTCATTTTCATCTACCGTTACGATTCCATAAACTGCATACGCACCATTATTTAATCCAACAGAACCAGGATTGAAATAAACTGTTGATTTATCATCAAATAAATGCACCGTATGATTATGCCCAAAGACAATTAAATTGGCATCTTTATCTTCAAAAAGTGCTTTCATGTTCTCTTCGTTTGGTTCAACAATTGGGCTGAATGGTTGCCCATCAATTGGCGTATTTAATTGATCATTAGGAATTTCGTAATGAATAAATAATACTTTCTTATGACAAAATGTTTTCTCAATAACACGAGGTAACTCATTTAATCTGTCATAGTAATCTTCATCTAAATGACTCTCTATCCATTGATGATGTTCATAGAATTTATCTTTTAAGTCTTCAGGATAGGGTGTACCGTTTACAATTGACATTACCGCTTCATCATGATTACCTGCAATGATTTCCATATCATCTCTATCAAAGATTTCATCAAGTACTTTATTCGTTTCATGTCCAACACCAATATTATCACCTAGATTAAATATTTTATTGATATCTTCTCTTCTATCAATATCATCCAAAACAGTTTCTAATGCATCAAAATTACCATGAACATCAGTTATAATTGCAAATTTCATGATGATATCTCCTTTCAACTTTTTCTCATTAGGACATTTTAACATTTTATATCGATTTTGTTACCTATTTATTTTAAAATCTTCAAATTTTTGATATCGTATGCTTATGACGAAAAAGGAGTGCTTAAAATTTGTTTAATTTCCATAAATTAGCATTACAAAATGCAAAACCCCAAAATGCTAAAGTATTACTGTTTACAATCGTAAGTTTTATAATACTACTCGCTTTAACTATTTTAACGTTTATGCCATTACAACCAGCTATTTATAAGTTAATGATGTCAATGGCTATGCAACAATCTGTAGTTGGTCCAATATTTGGAATCGTCCTTGCAATACTTGTACCTATCCTAGTATTTTTATTTGTAGGCTATCCATTAATTGCTGGAACTATCTACACTATAGACAAAGCATTAAATAAAGACAAGGTTAATTTTAAAGATTTATTTTCAGTGTTCGCAAAAGGTAAATATCTAAAAGCAATAAAACTTTCATTAATTACGGTATTGTTTATCATTATCGGATTGGTGTTAGGAGAATTAATTGCGCAATTGCTACAATTAGGAATCATTCAATTGTATCAAGCAATACAAGGTCCACTCAGCAATTCAGATCACGCGCTTGGATATTCACTAGCGTTCCAAATAATTGCCGGGACTTTAACGCTTTTCATTAAATCATTTATTTATTGGCTGTTAGTTATAATTATCATTAACTATACTGTAGCATTTATTAAAGAGCCTAAAAATGGTGCAT
Organism: Staphylococcus pseudoxylosus; assembly: GCF_003697915.1. Lineage (GTDB taxonomy): Bacteria > Bacillota > Bacilli > Staphylococcales > Staphylococcaceae > Staphylococcus > Staphylococcus pseudoxylosus. Next base: position 16,974 of record NZ_RCVN01000013.1, on the reverse strand, counting down.
GGAGTTCCGTGAAACGCGGATTTAAAGGTATTAAAAATGGCCAAAAAACATGGTTTAAATTCTACATTGGTTTATTACTATTAAACTTAATTGTTATTATCTTAGCTAGCCCAGTTAGTCAATTGATTTCCATCTTAACTGGTGGTATTTCTCAAAATATGGCTACGATTTTAATTTATATTGTTCATATTATTGTTATCATTGTTAGATTAGCTGTTTACTATACAAATATACTAGCTATCGTTCAATATTATAACCGTAATGGCGAACCAACGAATCATAATAAAGCTAAAAAAGATAAGAAAAAGCATGCAAATATTACAGATAATCAAGATTCAAAAGTAAATAGTAGCGTAACTAATACTACTGAAAAAGCAAAATCAAATATAGACCAAAAATCAGATCAACTTCAAGATAAAGCAAATAATGAAACAAAAAATTTAAAAAACAATTTAAATCAATCTGATAAGTAACTTTTCATACAAAATTAAAGAAAGCTAGACATTTTAATGTCTGGCTTTCTTTTTGTCTTTAAAATTTATTTACATGACTCACAAGGCTAAATATATTAAACACTTTTACTTTAAAAAGTGTTCTTTTAAATACTGTGCTGCACCGTTTTCTTCATTTGTATATGCTGTCACATCCATAGTCAGCTCTTTAATTTCTGGCCTAGCATTTTTCATAGCTACCGTATAATGACCAAAAGCAAACATCGCTCGATCATTATCGCTATCACCAATAACTAGCGTCTCTTCTTGTTTGATACCAAAATGTTCTATCATTTCTTTAATGCCTGTACCTTTATCAATTTGATAAGCCATCGTCTCTGCATTATAACGAGATGAATTGGAAACGCTAATTTTTAAATCTTGTTGTTCTTCAATCAACTGATTACGGAAGTTTGTTATTTTGTCATAATTTGGTGAAAATAGATATATTTTTGAAAACGTCGTTTCAGGAATTGTCGTTGCCCAATCTACTTTGTCTTTAAGTGACGCTTTCCTAGAAGTCCATTCTGAGACGCCTACATTACCTGGAGGTGTTTCTGCTTTAAATAGTGCAGTTGCCCATGATTGATCTTCTTTAAGTACAATACGATTACCCTCAAATGGAAAAACTTCGTAATAAATCTCTTGTTGTTGTGCACGTTTCACAATGTCATTGACAGTAGTAAACGATAAGCTATGCGTAAATAACTTTTCATCATTAATCATTCCTAACGTACCATTCGAACTAATAATGCCATCTACTTCAAATGATGATGGAACTAAGTAATGAATTTCATTATGAGCACGTCCAGTAGCCAAAAAGACTTTATATCCGTTAGTCCTTAATTGATGTATTACTTCTGTCGTTTCCATATCAACTTGGTTGTCTTTATGTAAAATTGTACCATCCATATCTAAAAATATCGCTTTAACATTTTTCATTTATAAAAGCCTCCATCACATATTCTCATTTTAAATTATGTCACTATCTAAAGTTTTAAGCAATGTGCTAACGCTTTAAAAATAATGAATAACGTTCATTTTGATGTAACACATTCACCCTACGATTAAAAAAATCACTCAATGTATCGCTATTTAATACATTTTTTATTTCACCTTGTTTATAACACGTACCATCTTTTAATAAAAATCCTTTTTGTATATCTTTTGTAATTTCTTCAACAAAGTGCGTAACATATATAACTGATAATTCAGGTTGCCGTTGATATAATTGTTCAAGCGCGTCTAACAAATCTTCACGAGCAATAAAATCTAATCCTGAAGCAGGTTCATCTAAGATAAGTAACTTAGGATTCCCCATCAATGCTCGAGCAATCAATACTTTTTGACGTTCACCTGTGGATAAATAACCGTAATACTGTGATTCAAATTCACTCATACCCATCTGTGCTAAATAATGACGTGCCATTTCAACATGGTGGTCTTCTATTTCTTTAAAAATACCAATCGATTTAAAGATTCCACTAATTACTACATCACGTACGATTTCTCCATCTTGAAAACGCTCCATTAAACTACTAGACACAAAGCCAATCTGATTGCGCACTTCGTCTGCCGAATACCCAATTTTACCGGGTTGCATACCAAAAAGCGTTAATTCCCCAGACGTATTTGGTTCATAAGCATTTAAGATATTAAGCAATGTCGTTTTCCCTGCACCATTAAGCCCATAAAGCATCCATTTTTCACCTTCGTTAATACGCCAACTTATATTTTTAATTATTTCTTTCCCCTGTTTTCTGCGTGCAATATTTTTTAAATCAATAAGCATATAATATTCCTTTCTGATACGTGATTATATACTAGCAATTTTCTATGTTAGTATGTTAAACGTCGTTTCTAAATATTTTATTCAAAGATTTTCCTTTTGCTAATTCATCAATCATTTTATCTAAATACCTAATTTCTTTCATTATTGAATTTTCCATTTCTTCAATACGAATGCCACAAATTACACCTGTTACCTTAGTTCTATTTGGATTTAATTTTGGTGCCTTATTAAAGAAAGTTTCATAATCCGTACCATCTTTGATTAATTGATTGATTTGAGTTTGCGAATAGCCTGTCATCCAACGAATGACTTCATCAGCTTCCTCTTTTGTTCGACCTTTTTTCTCAACTTTTTCTATTAAGTATGGATATATCGAAGCAAACGACATTGTATAAATTTTAGGCTTTGTCATCAATACTTTCCTCCCTTTAACTATATACAATCATATACTGTCTTATTTAGAATAATAAAGACTTAACATATTTAAAAATATTTTGATTCTCACCATTTTCAAATAATTGCTATTCCTATTAATTCTTAATTTTTAATAATAAGTTCATTGCTTCATATTCTTGTTCTACTAGTTTATCTAGTATCGTAGAAGCTTCATTTAAAAATGTCTTGTTTTGTGTTAACCCTGCCTTTTTTATTAATTCAATAACATTTTCCCAGTTTACTACTATATCTGTAAACATATGATAGGCTCGAGTCAAAGCATCATCTTCAATCAATAACTGTGCTTCTTTCAAAAATGATTTATACATTTTCCTAAACAATGCACCACCAGTCCCCCCATTTTCCATTAAATTAGCTACAAGCAATAAATCAGCTTCAATATTAGTGCTTCTTTCAAACCAGGTTTTCACCTTTTCACTTGTCTTCTTTATTCCCTTATATCCTATATTCTTTATTGGTGGATTTAAATAATCCTTCGCATTATTTTGTATAGCTGTTAAAACGACTGCTCTCATATCCGGCATGGATGTCACTTGCTTAATTGTATATGAAAGGTTCTTAGAAGACATTGGCCCTTTAGCATTCCTAGCTTGTTCTATACTATTTAGCGTTGTTTTAACATTACTCCCCTGTTGTTTCGTATCAATTAAATAGGCGTATAAATCATCATAATCATACATTGCTACATAATGACCTGCGAAATGAACTTTGCTAGAAAAATAATCTAAATAATAACTATCTAATTTCAAACCAACTGGCTGGCCAGTATCAATTGCCTTTTTGACATTTTGCCATGCCTTTTTAATTGATGTAGTTTCTTCTATATGGATTTCTAAATTTAAATTTTTCACGATGTTTTTTGTTAAATAATCTGGTTTAATACGCCCGCCAAGAAAAGGAAATGTCATATTTTTCATATCCTAATAAATATAGCCAAGACCTTCTCCAATACCAAATAGCATCGGTTCTGACAACTCTATATTTATAAACTTAAGTAACGTTCCAGTTGCCGTAGTTTCACAATGCTCACCTATAAAATAATTTATATTATTTTCTTTCATTTCAATTCTACCCTTTCGACAAATGATATGTTAACAATTAAATTGATGTACTTATATGATGCCCTTTGATGAAACTTATAAATTAAAAAAGACTTATCAATAGCGATAAATGCTAGTGATAAGTCCTTATATTAATGACAAAGTATGAAGTTTGCCACATTTAATTTAGATTGGTTTATTCAACTGTAACTGATTTTGCTAAGTTACGTGGTTTATCTACATCTAAGTCTCTGTGCAATGCAGCATAATATGAAATTAACTGTAATGCTACTACTGAAACAAGTGGTGTCAATAATTCATGTACGTGAGGGATGACATATGAATCACCATCTTTATTCAATCCATCCATTGAAATAATACATGGATTTGCACCACGTGCAACGACCTCTTTTACGTTACCACGGATAGATAAGTTTACTTTTTCTTGCGTAGCTAACGCAATAACAGGCGTACCCTCTTCAATTAATGCAATTGTGCCATGTTTCAATTCTCCACCAGCAAAACCTTCCGCTTGGATATATGAAATTTCTTTAAGTTTTAATGCACCTTCTAAACTTACATTATAGTCTCCTGTACGACCAATAAAGAATGCATTACGTGTAGTTCGTAAGAAATCAGTCGCAATTTGTTCCATAATATCTGCATCATCAACAATTGATTCGATAGCAGTTGTAACTTTTGCTAATTCACGTAATAAACTTACTTCTACGTCTCTGCCATGTTCTCTCGCAACGATTTGTGACAGAATAGATAATACTGCAATTTGTGCTGTATAAGCTTTTGTAGAGGCTACTGCAATTTCAGGGCCGGCATGTAACAGTAACGTATGATTAGATTCACGTGATAGCGTAGAACCTGGCACGTTAGTGATAGTTAATGACTTATGTCCTAAACGATTTGTTTCAACTAATACTGCTCGACTGTCTGCTGTTTCCCCTGATTGAGAAATATAGATGAATAATGGTTTTTCAGAAAGTAACGGTGTATTATATACAAACTCTGAAGAAACATGTACTTCTGTAGGTACACCAGCCCATTTTTCAATGAACTCTTTACCCACAAGCCCAGCGTGATAGCTTGTACCTGCTGCGATGATATAAATACGATCAGCTTCAGCCACATCTTTAGTCACTTCTGGATCCATCTTCAAGTTACCTTCTTCGTCTTGGTACTCTTGAATGATACGACGCATAACTGCTGGTTGTTCATGAATTTCTTTTAACATATAGTGATCGTATACGCCTTTTTCCGCATCAGCTGCATCAATTTGTGCTGTATAAGCTTCTCTTTCTTGAACATTGCCATCTTGATCTTTGATGATTACTTCATCACGTTTAACTATAACAATTTCATGGTCATGAATTTCTTTATAACGATTAGTAGCTTGTAACATTGCAATTGCATCTGACGCAATTACATTGAAACCATCACCTACACCAATTAATAATGGTGATTTGTTTTTAGCGACATAAATAGTATCTCTATCTTCATTATCAATCAGTCCTAAAGCATAAGAACCATCTAATAACGATACAACTTTTGTGAATGCTTCTTCAATAGTTAGACCAGTATTTGAAAAATATTCAACTAATTGTACGATAACTTCTGTATCTGTCTCTGAAATGAAAGTAATGTCACTTAAGTATTCATTTTTTAGTTCTTCATAGTTTTCAATTACTCCATTATGAACTAATGTAAAGCGTTCAGTTGCAGATTGATGTGGGTGTGAGTTTTCATGATTAGGTACACCATGTGTTGCCCAACGTGTATGACCAATACCTACATTACCGTCAGTATCTTCGCCATCTGCAACTTTTCTTAATTCTGCTATACGACCTTTTGATTTGAATACTGATGTGCCCTCATTATTAACGATTGCAACACCCGCTGAGTCATAACCTCTGTATTCTAATTTTTCTAATCCTTTTAATAATAATTCTTTCGCATTATCTTGACCAATATAGCCGACAATTCCACACATATAAATTTCCTCCAATGTAATGGCAATGAGATAATTGAACGTCTAGCGCATACGAACTTGTTCAATATATTTAGAACCCTTATGGACAGACTCATCCCTATTTAAATCAATAGTACTAGGTCTCCTCATAATAATGGTTATCTCGATTACCTTATAATAATAGTTATTTAATTTTGGCTATCTTATTAACTTTGTGCACTAGGTTGCCCTAATGTTTTCCTTAATAAGTTCACGAATGAGCCACATCCGGGATAGCATCCGCCGATGGTTCGATAACTATCCTCCTCGTCTACAAACTTCGATTAACCTACCTATTAAGCTTTCTGTTTTAAAACTTAAATTGTTAATACGTAACCTCATCATTTGTACAGGCGCTTTAATTGACTAAAACTCTAACTTTCCTCCTTCCTCTCAATAACATTAATTGTACAATGTTATTCATCTGTAATGCAAACAATTTATTAACAATATATTTACAAACACAAAAATAAAGTTGAGTATTAGTTAAAAGCATCGTACTTTCTTTGATATTAACAATGCTTCCTCAGCATAATTGAGCATAACCTAAGTCCTTGCATTAACCATATGATTTATAAAATAATCTCCTATATTCATAAAATATTTAAACATTGCTTATGTTATTTCTTAGTTTTAAAGAAGGCAGTAATAGTCTATTTCTACATTGTCATAATTGTCAAAGACAGTGTGACAAATTTGAAATTAGTTTACATTGTTTAATTCATTATTGCCACCTACAATTAAGTTATAAATAAAAAGAGAAAAAGAGGTGCAATAATATGTCACAAACAGAAACTAAAGAAAATAATGGGATTGGTCGTAAGGTACAGGCGTTCGGATCATTTTTAAGTAGTATGATTATGCCGAACATCGGCGCTTTTATCGCATGGGGCTTCATCGCTGCTATATTTATAGATGGCGGTTGGTGGCCAAATAAAGATTTAAGCCAATTGGCTGGACCTATGATTTCATATTTAATACCATTACTGATTGCTTATAGTGGTGGACGTTTAATACATGAAATGCGTGGAGGTATTATCGCAGCTGTAGCAACTATGGGTGTCATCGTTGCTTTACCTGATACGCCAATGTTACTTGGCGCCATGATTATGGGACCACTCGTTGGTTGGTTAATGAAGAAAAACGATGAATTTATACAACCAAGAACGCCACAAGGATTTGAAATGTTATTCAATAATTTCTCAGCTGGTATTTTAGGTTTCATTATGACTATTGTTGGATTTAAAATATTAGCTCCAATAATGGAATTTATTATGCATGTGTTATCTTTAGCTGTAGAAGCTTTAGTGCATGCACATTTACTACCACTAGTAAGTATTATTGTAGAACCTGCTAAAATTGTATTCTTAAATAATGCAATTAATCACGGTGTGTTTACACCACTTGGTGCAGACCAAGCATCTTCTGCAGGACAATCAATACTATACACAATAGAATCTAACCCTGGTCCAGGTCTGGGAATCTTAGTCGCTTATATGATTTTCGGTACTGGGACAGCTAAAGCAACATCATATGGTGCAGGTATTATCCACTTCTTAGGTGGAATTCATGAAATTTACTTCCCATACGTGTTAATGCGTCCTTTATTATTCATCGCTGTCATTTTAGGTGGTATGACAGGTGTAGCAACATATTCTCTACTTGATTTTGGATTCAAGAGTCCCGCTTCACCAGGATCATTCATCGTTTATATGTTAAACGCACCTAAGGGTGAGTTTTTACATATGGTAATCGGTGTATTACTTGCAGCAATTGTTTCATTTATCGTTGCTGCGATTATTTTAAAATTCACAAAAGAGCCTGAAGAAGACTTAGAGGCTGCTACTGAAAAAATGGAAGCTTCAAAAGGGAAAAAATCAAGTGTATCTTCTAAGTTAAAAGGGAATGAAGATAGTAATACAACTTCAACAACTGGTGCTGCTACTGCAACCACTGCTGATACAGATAGTACAGACACACAATCTGAAGAAGATTTATTAGACAATTACGATACTGAAAATGTAGATGCTCATGATTATAGTAAAGTAAACCATGTCATATTCGCTTGTGACGCTGGTATGGGATCGAGCGCTATGGGTGCAAGCATGCTACGCAATAAATTTAAAAAAGCTGATATACAAGACGTAGATGTAACCAATACTGCAATCAATCAATTACCAAGCGATGCACAACTGGTTATTACACAAAAGAAACTTACTGATAGAGCGATTAAACAAGTACCAAATGCAATTCATATCTCAGTTGATAATTTCTTAAATTCACCTAGATATGATGAATTACTTGAAAATCTTAAATAATTAAACAATCACTATATAGAACAATACTGGAGGGTATGGCTATGTTTTTGAGTACACGTGAAAAAGAAATTATCGAAATGTTAATTAAATATCACGGTCAATATGTCACTATTTACGACATTGCTCAACATCTAGCTGTATCCTCTCGTACTATTCATAGGGAATTAAAATCTATTGAATCATTTTTATCGACATTTGATATCGAGCTTGAACGAGTTACCAAAAAAGGTATACAACTGAAAACGACGGAGATGGCGTTAAATTCACTAAAACATGCATTATTAAATGAAAATACCATAGATTTATCACAAGAAGAACAAAAAGTAATTATTTTATATGCATTGATTCAAACAAATACTCCTATTAAACAATACGTTTTAGCACAAGAAATCGGTGTATCTAATCAAACAATGACAAAACTTTTAGATGAATTAGATACAGAACTTGATCAATACCAATTAACGCTACAAAAAAAACGTGGTGAAGGTATCCAATTACATGGTGCAGAATCAAAAAAACGTGAGCTATTAAGCCAGTTGATGGTCAATAATCTAAACAGCACCAGTGTCTATTCAGTTATTGAAAATCATTTTGTATATCAATCTATTAATCAGTCACAATTAGCAATGGTTGATATGGACAAAATATTTCAAATTGAACGTATTTTAATGGATCACTTAGGTCAACTTCCCTATTCTTTAACAGAATCAAGTTACTTAACCTTAACTGTACACATTGTCTTAAGTATTGAACGAATGCTAAATAATCAATACGTAGCTTTAAATGACGACATTTATAACAGTGTTAAAGATTCTTTTGAACACGAGGTAGCAAAGGCGCTTGCCTTACACCTTGAACATATTTATGGCGTACAGTTTAACCAAGCTGAAGTGACTTTTATCACTATTCACCTTAGAGGTGCGAAACGTAAAGAATCCGCCGAAGTATTTAAAGATAGTAAAGATGAATCAAAGATTGAAAAATTTATTCATTCTGTTTCACACTTTTCTCAACAATCGTTCAAAGATTTTAAAACGCTTAGCGAAGGATTAAAGTTGCACATCATACCAGCAATTAACCGTTTAAACGCTAATATTGAAACTTATAATCCATTAACGGAAATGATTCAACATAAGTACCCACGGCTATTTGAAAGTGTTCATCGTGCCTTACTACAAACCTGGCCAGATTTTAATTTTCCAGATAGTGAAATTGCATTTATTGTGCTTCATTTTGGTGGTGCTTTACAAAATCAAAATAGCGCCTTTTACAATGTACTCGTAGTATGTAGTAGTGGTATCGGAACAAGTAGATTACTGGCAACACGGTTACAACAAACATTTAGTGATATTCAAAATACTACTCAAGCATCAGTTGGTGATTTAAATGATATTGATACTACACAATTTGATGCGATTATTTCCACTGTAGATTTAGATATCGCTTTACCATACATTACGGTGAATCCTTTACTACCTGACGCAGATGTAAATCACGTATCAGCCTTTTTAAACACACAGCATAAACAACCAAAGATTCAAACATATGAAACGAATCATAGTAACATTTTAAATCCTGAAGAAAAATTAACATACATCAGAAAAGGATTAGAAATCATTGATTCTGTAAATGTAGATTATACGTCCGTTTCGAACTGGACAACTTATTTAACCAACACATTATTGGAACATCAAATCATCACGGAAGGCCAGTCATTCGCTGAACTGATTAAGCAACACATGGATCGACAAGGGTTTGTTTTAGACCCTTATCCAATCGCAATTCCTCATTTGAAAAGTGAGATTATTAAAAAACCTTTTATATTAATAACTATTTTAAATGAGCCTATTTTGCTTAATAGTAATCAAAATGACAATCTTTCCGTGAGATATTTGTTAAGCATGTTCGTTCCTCCTGATGATACAATGGCACAACTTGTAAGTGATATTTCAGGAAAATTGGTCGAACATCTAGATAATATTGATGGATTTATGGAACAACCAGAACAACTTCAAGCATTACTTAAGCAAAGTTATCTTATGCAATTACAAAAATTATTAAATATGGAGTGAAGCAAAATGAGCGAATTATTTAGCAATGAAAACATTTTTATCAACCAAACAGTTAAAGATCAAAACGAAGCAATTGAAAAAGCAGGCCAAGCTTTAGTATCAAGTGGTGCTGTAACAGAAGCGTATATTCAAGCAATGAAAGACCGCGAGCAAGTAGTAACAACATTTATGGGCAATGGCTTAGCTATCCCTCACGGTACTGATGAAGCTAAAGCTAGTGTGTTAAAATCAGGTTTAACTTTAATTCAAATACCTGAGGGCGTTGACTGGGACGGCGAAGTTGTTAAAGTTGTCGTAGGTATTGCAGGTAAAGATGGTGAACATTTAGACTTACTTTCCAAAATAGCTATTACGTTTAGCGAAGAAGAAAATGTAGAACGTATTATTCAAGCTTCATCAGCAGAGGAAATCAAACAAGTCTTTGAGGAGGCTGACGCATAATGAAAGCTTTACATTTTGGTGCTGGAAATATAGGTAGAGGTTTTATCGGATATATTCTTGCTGATAATGATATAAAAGTAACTTTTGCAGATGTTAATACTGAAATCATCACGGCTTTGGATCAACATCATGAATACGATGTCATTTTAGCTGATGAAGCTAAAACAACAACACGTGTGCATAATGTAGATGCTATTAACTCTGGTGCGCCTTCAGAAAGTTTAAAACAAGCAGTTTTAGAAGCCGATTTAATTACAACTGCAGTTGGTGTCAACATCTTGCCTATAATCGCAAAATCGTTTGCGCCCTATTTAACAGAAAAAGAAACACCTGTTAATATTGTTGCCTGTGAGAATGCAATTATGGCAACCAATACGTTAGAAAAAGCAATTTTAGATATAACAGGCCCACTTCCTGAACACATTCATTTTGCTAATTCTGCAGTTGATCGTATTGTTCCATTACAAACCAATGATAATCTTTTAGATGTTGTCGTTGAACCTTTCTATGAATGGGTAATTGAAAAAGACGCTTGGTTTGGTCCAGAACTTAACCATATTAAATATGTAGATAATTTAACTCCATACATTGAACGTAAGTTACTTACAGTGAACACTGGCCATGCTTACCTTGCTTATGCAGGTAGATATTTTGGTCAACCAACTATACTAGATGCAGTTAATGATGCAGACATTAAACATGATTTAGAACGTGTTCTTAAAGAAACAAGCCAATACATTACCAAACAGTTTGATTTTAACGAAAACGAACAAGCTCAATATGTCGAAAAAATTATTGAGCGTTTTAAAAATCCAAACTTATCAGATGAAGTTACACGTGTAGGACGAGGTACTATGCGTAAAATCGGACCACAAGATAGAATCATTAAACCGTTAAATTACTTATACCAAAATAATTTAAAACATGATGCCTTAGTTAAAACTGCTGCTTTGTTATTAAAATATGATGATACCAATGATCAAGAAACAGTAGAAAAAAATGATTATATTCAAGAACATGGTCTTGAAGCATTCTTAAAAGAGTTTGCTAAAACAGATGAACAATTAACTCAAGAAATCGTTCAAGCATACAATGTATTATAAATGTAAGAAACCGTTACTATTACAATAGTAATGGCTCAGAACATAAACACCCCTTAGGTGGCGCTTCACCTAAGGGGTGTTTATTTATGTGTTAAAACCATTATGATAATAACCCAACACATCCTATAAAAATGATGTGCTGGGCTACTTGAATTAAATATTTAGGTCTTGGTTAAATTTAAATAATAATTATTTATCTAATCCCATTTTATCTTGAACTACATCAGCAATTGTATTGGCAAAACGCTGCGCATCTTCATCAGTTGATGCTTCGACCATCACTCGCACTAATGGTTCTGTTCCAGAAGGTCTTACTAAAATACGACCTTCACCATTCATTTCTACTTCTACTTTAGTCATTATTTCTTGCACATCAATATTCTCTTCCACACGATATTTATCTGTTACACGAACATTAACTAATGATTGTGGATATTTTTTCATTTGACTTGCAAGTTGACTTAAACTTTTACCAGTCATTTTTATAATACTAGCTAATTGAACGCCTGTTAACAAACCGTCTCCAGTCGTATTATAATCCATTAATACAATATGGCCTGACTGTTCTCCGCCTAAATTGTAGTTACCTCTTCTCATTTCTTCTACAACATAGCGATCTCCAACTTTAGTTTTGTTAGATTGGATACCTTCATTTTCTAAAGCTTTATAGAAACCTAAGTTACTCATTACAGTAGAAACAATCATATTATTATTTAATTCATGATTTTTGCTCATCGCTTGACCAATAATAAACATGATTTGGTCACCATCTACAATATTACCTTTTTCATCTACTGCAATTAGTCTGTCACCATCACCATCAAAAGCTAAACCAAAGTCACATTCTGATTCGACAACTTCTCTAGCTAATGTTTCAGGGTGTGTAGATCCAACATCTTTATTAATATTATAACCATTTGGTTTACAGCCAACTGTCACTGTATCAGCCTCTAAATCACCGAATAAAAACGGTGCTAAAGAAGATGTAGAACCATTTGCACCATCTAATGCAATCTTCATTCCATCTAAGTTCACATCAACAGTTGATTTTAAATAGCTAATGTATTTTTGTGCACCTTCAAAATAATCAGAGTAATGTACAATATCTTCGCCAACAGGTCGAGGTAAATCAGGATTTTCTTGATCTAATAATGCTTCTATTTCCTGTTCTTGATCATCTGATAATTTGAAGCCATCAGAACCAAAGAATTTAATACCATTGTCTGGAACTGGGTTATGAGAAGCAGATATCATGACACCTAATTCGGCTTCCATTTCTCGTGTTAAGTATGCTACACCTGGTGTTGAAATAACGCCTAAACGCATAACTTCTGCACCGATGGAAATTAGTCCTGCAATTAAAGCAGATTCTAACATCTCTCCTGAAACACGAGTATCTCTACCAACTAGTACTTTAGGGTGCTTCTCACCTTTATTGTGTGCTAAAACATAGCCGCCATAGCGCCCTAGTTTAAACGCAAGTTCAGGTGTTAATTCTTTATTTGCTACTCCCCTTACGCCATCTGTACCAAAATATTTTGCCATTATTTATATCTCCTTTATTTATACAAATCTATTTAACTGTAATTTTTGCTGTAGTACCATTTGGATTAACTTTTGTCACATCTTTAGGTACTTTAAACTTCACATTTTTTTCAGTAGTATCTGAGATATTATCTAAATTTACATTTGCAGTAATTTCATCAATATCCTCTAAATCATCTTTATTACCATAAATTTCTACTTCTTCATCTTCTAAACTTATATTGTCTAATTCACGATTATTTGATAATGATCCTACTGCTTTTGTTTTTACTTTAACTTTTTTACTATAGTCTTCTACCTTAACGCTTAAGTTTACCTCATTCGGTTGTATTGAAACGTCAATTTTATTAAGATTTCTATCAAATGCAGTGATTTTTGCTACATCTGTAGTATTTTTAGCAATTTTACTCTTGTTTTTATATGTTGCTTTTAAATATGCTATTTTATCAATTTGGTCTTGCCCACCAGTCACTTTAACTGTCTCTGGTGAAACGCTTTGCTCACTAATTTTATAGTCTGAATCTAAGTCATTATTACTTACATCCGGTTCTACTTTTAATGTTTTGCTCACACGTTCTTCAAGATTTACAGTGGCCTCTTTCGGTTTAACACTATAATCAATGTCTTTATTCAATCCATTGACCTGGAATTGCGTCGTATGTTTTCCTGCTTTTTCACCACTTAAATCTAAGACTGCTTTAATATTTTCACCATTCTCAGCTTTTAAAACCTGTGATTGAGGGCCTGAAATTTCTACATCAACTTTATCAGGCACTTCACTCGCGTATAATGATTTATTATTATACTTCACTTGCACCGGTACTTCCTGAATCGTTTCAGAAGACTTTTGGCCTAAGTTATCAGCATTAAATATATTTCCAAACATATTGTTAACTGATAGGAAAAACACAAGGGCTAACACAAGGGCAATTAATCTTAATCCCCATTTACTTTCTAACATATTACTTCACACCTTTCTCATGAAAGTGTGTACCAAACCAATGTTCAGCTAATAATTCTTCAAATGCTTCATTTGAAATATCTTTTCTTAATTTACCGTCAAAAGTAACAGAAATAGATCCAGTTTCTTCTGAAACGATAACAGTAAAAGCATCTGATACTTCTGATATACCTACTGCAGCTCTATGTCTCGTCCCTAAACTTTTAGCGATTTTAGCGCTATCAGATAAAGGCAGATAACTCGCAGCACTAGCAATCTTATTCTCTTGAATTATCATTGCACCATCATGTAATGGTGTGTTTGGTATAAAGACATTTGTTAATAGTTCTTGTGATATTTCTGAATTCATTGCTATGCCTGTTTCAATATAATCTTGTAACCCTGTTTCATTTTCAAATACAATCAATGCGCCTATACGACGTTTAGCCATATATTGTACTGCTTTTGACACAGAAGATATTAACTTGCCTTCATCACTATTTAAATTCGTTGAATAACGTTTAAATAAGCTACCTCTACCAAGTTGTTCCAAAGCACGGCGAATTTCTGGTTGGAATATCACGATTAAAGCTAATACCCCCCATTGAATCACTAAATCAAAAAGACGGGATGTAGCTGTTAAGTTCAGCATTTTACTCAATTGTTGACCAATGACTATTACAACAATACCTTTTAATAGTTGAATGGCTTTAGTACCTTTAAAAACTGTAATGAGAAGATAAAGTACATACCATACTATGAGTAAATCGAGTACACTTGCAATTATTTTAACTGTACTCCAGTTATCAAAAAAGTTGGATAATTCCATAACATCTCCTCCGGTTATCTGTTCCCATGTTATATATTATACCAATCATAACACCAACTGTCATATTTAGTATTTAAATTTTTAGCAAAATCAAAAAGAGCGAAACTGAAATCTTATTTTTAAATAAGATTTCATAATCCCGCCCCAACAAAATTGACTGACACAATACTTAAGCAATACATTCTGCTATCAGTCAACTATTCCAATATTACATTTTAGCTAAGTACTTGGCCTATGTCTCTGTGTTATTGACATCGTTTCAACTGAATTATAGTAATGTTTCCCCGAAGAAGCTACCTACTAAACCTACTGCTTGCTCTGCCGTATCATTGTTATGATCGATTAGTGGATTCACCTCCACTAAATCCATAGAAGTAATGAGGTTAGAATTATGTAACAACTCTAATGCAAAATGACTTTCTCTATACGTTAAACCTCCAAGAACTCTAGTGCCTGTTCCTGGCGTTTCAACAGGATCTAAGGCATCAACATCAAGTGACAAATGAATACCATCTGTTTTAGGTTTTAAATAAGCAATTGTTTCTTCAATCACCTGTTTAATACCAAATCTGTCAACTTCAGCCATCGTAAACGTTTTAATATTATGTTCTTTTATGTAGCGTCTTTCGCCTTCATCTAAATCTCTCATGCCAATAAGCACAATATTTTCAGGTTTAACTTTAGGTGAATAATCAGAAATATTAACCAAGCGCTCATCGCCATCACCGGCAAGCACACGTAACGGCATACCATGAATGTTTCCTGAAGGTGATTCTTCAGGGACATTTAAGTCGCCATGTGCATCATACCAAATCACACCTAAGTTCTCATAATGCTTACTGACACCTGATATAGAACCAATTGCAATTGAATGGTCTCCCCCTAGTACAAGTGGAAAATGATTTTGTTCAATGCTAGTTGATACCGCATCACTTAATATGTTTGATGTTTCTATGATTTCTTCTATATTACGTAAGCCCTCTTGCTCTGAATTAAACTTTTCTAAATCTAATTTAGGTACTGCAATGTTCCCAGAATCTTTAACAGTTAGGCCAATTGCTTTAATACGGTCCTCAATTCCAGCGTATCGAATCGCATCTGGACCAAGGTTTACCCCTAATTTCCTTTGTCCAAATGTTGCTGGTACTCCAATAATTTCTACTGTTTTATTCATTTTTAAAACCCCTTTGTTGTTATATGTTTCTAGAATAATCTAAAGACATTAACATTTCAAGCGTTGCTAAAACAGCATTTTCTCTTCATTTCAGTCTTTTTACATATAAAATCAATATAGTGATTTATCATTCAAAACAAATCCTTTTAGTATCGATTTTTATTATTTTACTAGACAGTAAAATGTATAAATAAAAAACAAAATTTATTTAAAGTTTAAACTATAAAGGAAGTACTTCATGCTTAGATGATCACTTTATACAAGTGAAATTGGGTAAATAACACAAGTACTTGTCTAAAAGTGAAATATAATTTTATATACAAAAAAGCACTTCTCTTCTGAGAAGTGCT
The DNA here is from genome assembly GCF_003697915.1 of Staphylococcus pseudoxylosus. Taxonomy (GTDB): domain Bacteria; phylum Bacillota; class Bacilli; order Staphylococcales; family Staphylococcaceae; genus Staphylococcus; species Staphylococcus pseudoxylosus. Next base: position 403 of record NZ_RCVN01000013.1, on the reverse strand, counting down.
TACTAGTGAGCCATAGTGGGCTCGAACCACTGACCCTCTGATTAAAAGTCAGATGCTCTACCAACTGAGCTAATGGCTCTAATGGCTGGGCTAGCTGGATTCGAACCAGCGCGTGATGGAGTCAAAGTCCATTGCCTTACCGCTTGGCTATAGCCCATAAATGGTGGAGGGGGGCAGATTCGAACTGCCGAACCCGAAGGAGCGGATTTACAGTCCGCCGCGTTTAGCCACTTCGCTACCCCTCCGTACTATTCAATTAAAAATGGTGGAGGATGACGGGTTCGAACCGCCGACCCTCTGCTTGTAAGGCAGATGCTCTCCCAGCTGAGCTAATCCTCCAAATATGTAATGACCCCGACGGGACTCGAACCCGTGTTACCGCCGTGAAAGGGCGGTGTCTTAA
>NZ_RCVN01000012.1 GCF_003697915.1 Staphylococcus pseudoxylosus | reverse complement strand
CATGTGTAAGAACCACTAACTAACGAAAGTGGAACACCTGAGCAAGGCTCATGTGTAAGAACCACTAACTAACGAAAGTGGAACACCTGAGCAAAAGCTCATGTGTAAGAACCACTAACTAAATAAATTTAGCAGTGGTTCTTTATAGCAGTGGTTCTATATAGCAGTGGTTCTATATAGCAGTGGTGCTTTATAAAAGTAATGCTTTATTGTAATGGTTCTGTGGGGGTTATTGTTGTTTAAACGGATTTGTTTTTGCTTTATTTTTAGTATTCTCTCTGTTTTCTTTATTTTGCATAAAAGGAATTGCAAACCATAGAATATGGAGCATACTTGCTAAAATTACAAGTATAATTGGAATGAATATTTCAACGATACTAATATTAATAACAAAAGATGCTAGGATAAATGCTGTTATTGATGGTACAGCACAGACAATAACAACGGTTAATAAAACAAATTGAACCACTTGTGTAGCAATCGGACTATAAATATCCAGTATTAAAATGGCAATGTAAAATAGTGTGATAAACACAAGTAACAAAATAATCCATCCTGTTGCCATACCACCTTGAGTTTTAATGTAATCTTGGTAAGGTGGAAGTGTAGGTAAAATAAATAGAATCATCGCTGACAACCATGACAAAATACCGAAAAACATAAAGAAAATTTTTGAAGTATCTGTTTTATTCATAATAACAACCTCCTAAGATATCAAATCTCTATTGGCTTATATTAAGTAAATATATGGCATGCTATAATTAATGATGATTGCGCTTTCATTAATTTATATACCCTTTAAAGAAAGTTTTAACGCACAGTAAAAAGGTAATATATTAATAATACTGTATTAGATTCAATTTTTGATGATAAAGAAATAACTATAACTTCACCTGTTTAAATGGTATGTTTATGTTAAAGAAACGTGTTATAAGGGGCTAAGTTAATGGATAAAAATTTATGGTTGCATTTCACAACACAACGTCTTATCATTAGACCGTTGGAAGAAAATGATTATGAATCATGGTTACGAGGTTTTGTAAATAGAAAACCATCTCAATATAAACATGACAAGGGTCAATTAGATATGTCAGATGCCACCGAACCTTGGTTTGCAGCTATGGTAACTAGACATCAAGAGGCAATTAAATCGGATGATTTATATATCTTTGGCATCTTTGATAAGGCACATAATCATTTAGGTATGCTTAATATTAAAAACTTAAGTCGTGATCATTTTCAGTGGGCAGAGATTGGCTATTTTATTCATAACCAACATTGGCAGCAAGGGTATGCTTATGAAGCATTAACAGAATTAATTAAACAAAGCCGCGACACACTGAATTTTCATAGAGTTGAGGCCCATATCAATATCGATAACCCAAGGTCTGTGAATTTAATTGAAAAAGTAGGATTCCAATTTGAATGTGTCCGTAAGGGATTTATATTTGAAAATGGTCAATGGACAGACCATTACGTTTATTATTTAAATACACATGATGAAATTTTAAAAACATAAACCAAGAAAGGAAGGAGTGTCAACATGGAGTTTAGAGAGTTAACAATGGGAGACGAAATGATGTATTGTGATTATATGAGAGAGTGGATTGATCACGATGAAAAAGTTGTACCTGAAATCACTAACATTACAAAGTATAATAACTTTGAAGATTTAGTACATGAATTAGCAGACAATAAATCTCATGATGCCTCGGTAGATAATACGACGCTGTTTTTAATCGATGATGATGAGATTATTGGTGCTGCAAATATTCGTCATAATTTAAATGAGCAACTGAAAACAGTTGGTGGCCATGTTGGCTACGGCATCCGAAAGAAACACCGTGGCAAAGGTTTTGGTAATAAATTATTGAAAAAATCTTTAGATTATTTATCAAGAATTGGTGTACAAGAAGCATTGATAACATGCGATAAGGAAAACGAAGCTTCAGCGGCAGTCATTCAACACAATGGTGGGGAAGAAATCGAAGCTTCAACGTTAGATGATGGAACAGTAGTACGTCGTTTCCAAATTGAAATCGCCTAATAATTACAAAATATAAAGCATGATTTAAATGATCCGCTTGTAAAAACACCGACAGGAGTCTTATGACTTTTGTCGGTGTTTTTGTCGTTTTAACTGTCGTAAAGCATGTGGGATTACTTCAATTTGTGTAAGAAACCAAATTACTAATGAACACATTTAAAATTTTTAAGAAAAAAATAGAGATTAATTAGAATCTAATAAATAAAAATTCTTGTTTTCAGTGAAATTTTAATCTGAAAGTGAATCTATATTTATTGTAAAAAATATAGATTTTAATAAAATAATACAGTATAATATAACCCAAATGACTTTTTCGGTATTTTTTTTATTATAAGAGTGAAATGTTCATAAGGGCGAAATAATAAATGAATGGAGGATGCGTTTATGAATATCAATATTTTGGGATTTAATATTTTTGCTAAAGGTGGAACTTCAAGAAGTAATATTAATTTGATTAAATCCTTTTTAAAGCAAGGATATACAGTTAATTACTTTAATAATTTAGACTTTGATCAAGATGCTATTACACGTTTGTTTATACATGAAGCTATTGATAATGAAAATTTAAAGATATATAAATTTAGAGATATAAAGCTATTATCTAAATGTGATGTATTAATTATAACAAGAGAAGATTTATTCCATTACGCCAAAGACGTCAAAGCGATTAATAAATCAACTAAGGTCATTGGAGAAATACATGGACCAATGGAATATATAGATGATTCAATAGACCTTTGCTTAGAAGCAATAGATGGTGTGAGAGTTAGTACAGAAGGCATTAAACAGAGGTTTATTTGTAAATATAACTATAAATCAGTATTTAACAAATACGTTAATGCAGAACATATTAAAATTAATAAAGAACCAATAAATACGAAAAGAAACCTTTTAATCAAAGCACGCTTTGAAGATGGCATTAAAGATATTTCATATGTAATCAAATTGGTGAATTATATTATTAAAAACACTGAAAGAGACGATATTCAACTTTATATTGTTGGTTATGGTCCATCAGAAGCCTTATATAAGAACCTCGTAAATTATTACAACTTACAAGATAATATACATATAAATGAGAAAGAACCATTAAATTATATTTATATTTCCTCATCACCGTATGAAACGTTAGGATATTCAATTTTAGAAACATTAGCTAGAGGAAATAGAGCACTTATCTACCCTGGTAATGATGATGTACTTAGAGAAGTTTATGACAAATACGAGGGTATTCAATTTTTAGAAAAAAACCTTTCTAGGGACAGCAAACTATTACTTTCAATGTTAAATAATAAATATTCAAAAGAAAATAGACTAACAGATGTTGAAAATTTAAATACAGAATTTCTTGATAGTGAATACAGCAACCAATATTTAAAACTATTTAAAAAAGCGTCTCAAAACAAACGTCCGCTTGTTCCAACAAAATATAGAAAAAGAGTACGCCTTCAACCTAAAAATAAAATTGAAAAACTAGATAGTGGTAGAGTTTTATATAAAGATTTAAAAGAAAAACCTTTTTTAAGTAAGGTGTTAAAAAATAACATTTTCTTCGAAGGGTTAAAAAAATATTATAATAACCGTAAAGAAAGACTAAGTAAGAAAATATTAGATGGTATAGAACCAAAAGAGAGTAATGTATTTATTGAATCGTTCCATGGTAATAATTTTAGTGGGGACCCTAAATATATCGCACTCAGTATTAAAAAAAACTATCCACAAAAAAATATTTTTGTTAGTTCAGCTAATTCTTTAGTAGACATTGAAATTAGAAACTACGGTTTTAAACCTATACGCTTTGGAACTGAAGAATACAAAACTAAATTTAGGCAATGTAAGTATGTCTTTATGAATAGCAATTCGTGGGATAAAGTATATAAACATCCGGATCAAGTGTTTGTACAAACTTGGCATGGCTTCCCGTTGAAAAAAATGGTCAATGATTTAGGAGACGAAAAAGAACGCAAAGATCAATTAAAACAATTCAGGCCACGTATGAAAAAATGGGACTATTTATTAACATCTTCAAAAATGAATACGATGTTACTTGAATCGGCATTTAATTTAAAAGAAAATAAAAATCTGCAAATTTTAGACTACGGTGCTCCTCGAAATGAATATTTACTTAATCAAGTAACTAACGATGAACGTAAGAAATTACAAAGAAAATATTTATTTACGACGAACGAAGATAAGAAATATATTTTGTTCTGTCCAACATGGAGAAAAAAAGAAAGAGAAAATTTAACAAGTATTGATTTAGTGAAATTATTAGAATATCTTCCTAAGGAATATGAAATCATTGTGAAATTACATCCAAACGAAGGCATGCTCAGAAGTAAATATAATAGTTTAGATGCTAGAATACATTGTTTTTATAATGAATTTGTAGATATTCAAGAATTATATATTCTTTGTGAAACGATGATTACTGATTATTCATCAACTATCTTTGACTTTGCACATTTAAATAAGCCTATTCTGTTATTACAAGAAGATGTAGAAATGTATCAGAAAGATATTGGCTTCTACTTTAATATTTTTGAATTAGGACACTTCCCAATCGTTTCTTTAGATGAAGAAAAACTCGCGCTGCAACTTAAAGGCATGCATTATATGGATTATTCAAAAATCGTGAACCGACTGATTTCAAAAGATAGTAAAGAAAGTTCGCAACAAATATTAAAGACTGTTTTTAAAGAAACTAATAGTAATGGGATGGATAAATAACATGAGTACAGAAATGATATATAGGATCAATGATCCAATTGACTTTAATAATGATAAAAGAATATTGATAGATACTGAAAGTAACTTAAATTATTTAGAAATGGTAAGAAAAAATCCTGAGCTTCATGAACAGTACAAGACATTGTTAAAAAATGATTATATACTTTATTTTCATCAAGGGACTATTTCTAAATTCTATAAAAGAAAACATGTCAAAGAGCTATTTCAAAGAAAAGATTTGAAACAATTTCGTGATCTTTTCTATACTTTGGATGAACCAGAAGGCAGAAAAGTAAATGAAAATGTCCCTAAGAAATTGTTAGTTATTTTCACTTGTATGCCTAATCTACAAGAGTATGATAGTGCATTAATGCCTAAGCGTATGTTTCCTAAATTCTTTGATGGTATTGAAAGAAGTTTAGTGAAAAATGTTTATACGATGCGTATTATGGACTTGAATGTGTCTCACGGATCTCATTATATTAGTACGACAAATTATCCAGAATACGAAGAAGATATTCAAGATGCGATTAGATATGCAGCGAGCCAATTAGGCATTGAAGATGAAAACGTGGTACTATACGGTGGATCAAAAGGTGGAACGGGTGCGCTATATCATGGTGCAGCATTAGATTTTAAGACAGTAGCGGTAGATCCAATCGTCAATATAGGTGGCAATTTAGCCCAAAATGATAGACGCTTTATGAAAGGATTAAGAAAGGAAGATTTAGTTCCTTCAATTGAGCAACATTTGAAGCAATCAAACGATGCAAAAAAATATGTGATTTGTTGCGATAATGTTAAATATTATTTTGATGAAACAAATCGTATTGATAATCAGTTAATTAATAAGATTAACTTAGATGACGATATGGTTGTGAATCATCCAGACGTTTCACGCAACAGTGTACCAGAACAACTTATGCTGTTAAATGGCCTATTATTAGGTAGATAAAAATTAATAAATTATAAGAGAAATTGTAGAATTATTACAGTTTCTCTTTTTTATTAGCGTAATAATCTTCACTTAAATGTAAGCGCAAACACAAATAAAAGACTTCGCAAGTATTTTCACGTATAATTGTTTTAGTACTAGGTATTAAAATTAAACTTAGAAATGAGGTTAATATATGTCGAAAGTTATTAAAGAAATACATAAAGCTTTTGAGCGTTTAGAGGATGGTATGACTGTTCTAGCAGGAGGATTTGGATTGTGTGGTATTCCAGAACATAGCATTGAAGCAATTCGAAACAAAGGTACGAAGGGGTTAACGGTAGTTAGTAATAATTGCGGTGTTGATGATTTTGGTTTAGGTCGTTTATTAGAGCATAAACAAATTGATAAAATGATTAGCTCTTACGTGGGGGAAAATAAAATTTTTGAACAGCAACTTATTAGTGGAGAACTAGATGTTGAATTAACACCTCAAGGAACATTAGCAGAAAAATTACGTGCTGGTGGAGCAGGGATTCCTGCATTTTATACTAAAACTGGTGTTGGTACACGTATTGCTGAAGGTAAAGAAACACGTAAATTTGATGGAGAGACATATTTAATGGAACATGCAATTAAAGGCGATTTTGGTATTGTAAAAGCACAAAAAGCAGATACCTTCGGAAATCTTGTCTTTGAAAAGACCGCGCGCAACTTTAACCCTCTATGTGCGATGGCAGCTGCAACAACTGTAGTTGAAGTAGAAGAGTTAGTTGAAGTAGGTGAAATTGATCCAGATGAGGTGCACCTGTCTGGTGTCTATGTTGATTACATTTATTTAGGCTCTCATTTTGAAAAAAGGATCGAGAAACGTACGTTTAAGGAGGCTAACCATGGATAAGCAATTACAACGTAAAAAAATTATTCAGCGTGCAGCACAAGAAATTAAAAGTGATATGGTCATTAACTTAGGTATTGGCATGCCTACTTTAGTAGCAAACGAAATGAATGATCACGTAGAGAATGTTTATTTTCAATCAGAAAATGGATTGCTCGGTATTGGTCCGTATCCTACAGAGGCAGAAATTGACCCGGATTTAATTAACGCAGGTAAAGAGACGGTAACTGCTGCAAAAGGCGCATCTTATTTTGATAATGCAGAATCGTTTGCTATGATTCGCGGTGGTCATATTGACTTAGCCATTCTCGGTGGTATGGAAGTCTCAGAATCAGGAGACCTAGCGAATTATATGATTCCTGGAAAGTTAGTAAAAGGAATGGGTGGTGCAATGGATTTAGTCGTTGGTGCACAAAAAGTTGTCGTCATAATGGATCATATGAATAAACATGGAGAATCTAAGATTAAGTCTCAATGTGAACTACCACTGACGGGCGCTAGTGTGGTGAATACATTAATTACTGATTTAGCTGTATTTAAATTTGAGAATGGTATTATGAAACTTGTTGAATTGCAACCTGATACAACGTTGGAGCAAGTAGAAGCTAGTACAGAGGCACATTTTGAAAATGAATTAAAGTAGGTGGCGCAATTGGTAAAAGATAAAGTGACGATTATTACAGGGGCAGCTAGTGGTATAGGATTAGGCATCGCTAAAGTATTTTTGGAAAATGAAGCCAAAGTAGTATTAGTTGATTTAAATCAAGATAAGCTCAATGAAGAAACAGACAAATTGAAAGCACAAGGCTATAATTGTATTGCTATACAAGTAGATGTTACAGACGAAACAGCTGTGAAATCAATGATTGAGCAGACTGTCTCTTATTATGGACGATTAGATATTTTGTTCAATAATGCTGGTTTACAACATGTTGAAAGTATTGAGTCTTTTCCTACAGATAAATTTAGACAAATGATAGATATCATGTTAACAGGGAGCTTTATCGGAACTAAACATGCAGTGCCTATTATGAAGCGACAAAACTTTGGCCGTATTTTAAATATGGCTTCAATTAATGGTGTGATAGGTTTTGCAGGGAAAGCCGCGTATAATAGTGCGAAACATGGGATTATCGGTTTAACAAAAGTATCGGCATTGGAAACAGCAACAGCAGGTATAACAGTGAATGCAATTTGTCCTGGCTATATCGATACACCCTTAGTACGTAATCAAATGGCAGATTTAGCAAAAGACAGAGGCGTAGAAGTAGAGCAAGTGTTAGAAGAGATATTGTATCCATTAATCCCACAAAAGCGTTTGTTAGATATTAAAGATATTGCGGATTATGCTTTATTCTTATGTAGTGATAGTGGTAAAAGTGTAACAGGACAAGCGATTCTTATAGATGGAGGCTATACAGTACAATAATTTAACATTAGAGCAATTTATTTTTAAATTCATGATAATTTCCAATTAAAATATGTTACGTTAAAGTTAACAGCGTAAAGTTTAATTGGAGGTAAGCGTTCGATGAAAAATTCAGAGGCAAATGATACAAGTTGGTTTACAATTATTTTTCCTATGGCTTGCGCTATTATGTCTGATTACATGGATAACCATTTGTATAGAAATATAATCATTGCATTACTAATTTTAGTGTTTATTTATTCAACTATTAAAAATTTGAAAATTACATTGTATGGTATAAAAACACAAGATAAAAATGTTCGTACTTGGATTGGCATAAGAACAGATTATTGGATTATTTTTATAAAAAATATGATTGCATTTTGTCTCATGCTTGGATTAGGCATGACTTTTTTACTTATTAAAGGTAAACTGTTTTGGATAACAGTGCTTATTATTGCAGTAACATACACATTATTTTTATTTTTCGAGCATTTCATTGAATCTAAAACTGACATATATGAAGAAAATCATACAGATTAGAGGTGGCTTATGCGTTATATAGATGCACAGGAACAGGAAGAATTATTAGATATGAAAGAGATTATTGATGCAGTGGCAGAATCACTAAAAGCATATTCTGAAGGTAAGACAAATACCCCACTGCGTTATGCATTACCTTTTAATGAAGATAATCGCTATCTCGTTATGCCAGCACTTTCAGATGAGTTAAAGATTGTGGGCCTTAAGACTGTGACAGTAGCTCCTAATAACACAAAAATTGGTAAGAACACCATTGTTGGCTCTGTGATTCTATCGGATTATGAAACAGGTGAGACGTTAGCTGTTTTAGAAGGCTCGTATTTAACTAAGATTAGGACAGGTGCCATTTCTGGTGTGGCTACGCAGTATCTTGCGCGAGAAAATGCGAAAACACTTTGTGTAATCGGTACGGGTGACCAAGCACAAGGGCTTATTGAAGCGGTGTTAGCTGTTAGAGATATTGAGCGCATACAATTTTATAATCGTACTTATGATAAAGCAGTAAACTTTGCTAAAAGGGTTCAACAAGACCATGAACATTTAAAGCTAGTTGTTAGTGATGATGTTGAAACAGCTATAGCAGGTTCAGATATTATCGTAACAGCGACTAATTCAAAAACGCCTGTGTTCAAACAACGCTTAGCGCATGGGGTGCATGTAAATGCGGTTGGCTCATTTAAACCAGACATGCAAGAATTGCCATCTGAAGCGGTTGGAGATGCAGACAAAGTCGTTGTTGAAGCAGTAGAAGCTGCAATGGAAGAGACGGGAGACTTAATTAATCCTGTATCAGAAGGTATGTTTGCACAAGATTATTTATATGGTGAACTTGGACATATCGTTGCTTCAAAGTTAGAAGGGCGCGTGTCTGAAGATGAAATCACGATATTTAAATCTGTAGGTGTTGCCATTGTAGATATAGTGGTCGCAAATTACTTCTATCAAAAAGCGATAAAATCATAATTAAAGTTTAAAAAGTGAGCTAAGGCACATTGTTGTTTTAGCTCACTTTTTAATATATTTAGTAGCGCACTCAATTTCAAGGTATCGTAAGCGTCTGGGACATAAAGTTATTGGACAAGCTGAAGCTGTTACACCTAAGAAAGTGAGTCAACAATGTGAAGTATTGAAAAAATAAGCACTTTTATCTAACTAGAACATATAAAGAATTCAAAAATGAGTGGTAAAGTGTAAAAAAATAATATCTTAAGCTTTAAAGAAACATAGTATATTATAGTTAATATTTTATATCTATGAAGGAGGTTAAAGTGAAGCGCATATTATTTGTATTATTTCTTTTAATTTTAGTGACATTGCAATCTAATGATGTATTTGCTGAGTCATCTATTGATGTAACAAGGGCACATGGTAATAACATGAGCGATTTTTATCAGCCTAAAGGTAGTATTATAGCAGACAGTCAAACAGGTAGAATATTATGGGAAGAGCATATTGATAAACCGTGGAGGCCTGCAAGCATGTCGAAACTAATGACGTTATCAATTGTGTTAGAAAGAATTCAAGATGGTTCTCTCTCCATGGATAAAGCGGTGACTGTAACTGCCGATGACGAACGTTTTAGTCATCACCCGTTACTCAGCAATAATATCATGCATGAGGGAACACAATATACTATAAAAGAGCTTATTAATTTACTGATTGTACCTAGTTCGAATGTTGCAACACGCATGCTCATGCAACAGGTGGAACCTGACACAAGTAAATTTGTAACAATGATGAATCAAAAAGCTAGAATGCTCAAGATGGAGCACACACATTTTACCAATCCATTTGGTGCTGAAAATCGTAGTGTCGGAAATGAATATTTACCACCAGGCAGTAACTTAGATGAAGATAATTCATCGACGGCCCGAGATTTTGCCAAATTGGCTTTTTATTTAAAGCATACATATCCATACTTAACGTCTTTTACAAAACATATTACATACACCAGCAAACCCAATACCCCCTATGAAGAACATTTCCATACGTATCATCATTCATTGGAAGGCGATGTTCATGAATATAAAGGGACAAACGGATTGAAGACTGGATCTAGTGATAAAGCAGCATATAATTATACTGCTACAATAGATAGAGGAAACTTTGGCCTCGTACAAGTTGTTATGGGAGTAGGGCATTGGGACGTTGATGATTCAGAGTACAAACGACACGTCCTCGGCAATGCGCTATTGGATAAGGTATATAATCAATTCGAATATAAAGAAGTTATGCCTAAAGGTAAGCAGTTTATCAATGGTAAATGGTATAACGTCGAAACGCCTTTACGTGATGTAGTAGAAAAAGGACAACAAATAAAGTTTGAAGTTAAAAATAACCAATTATTAGTTGCGGATACTCAGCGACAATATCTTACAAGTGATATGAAACAACCAAGTGTTACAGTGACACCACTTAAGCAAAATTATATCTACATGGTAAGTCGATATGGATGGTATTTATTAATTGCACTGTGTTTAATCGCTATTCTATGTATAATTTCTAGAAATAGAAAAAACATAGATAAAATAAAATAGCGATGTAAGTAATAAAATGATCCACAAAAATTTAAGAAACTCCTAGAGTTAAACTTTAGGAGTTTTTTAATGTTTAATTATTTAATTGGGGCCATGCCTTGCTTCCATGAAGGATAAATTAGTTTCCCACCTTGGTCGTGAAATTTAGTATTATTAGCACCACGTTCATGCGATTCTGCAGGTTGAATATTGATTTCAGGGGTCACATTTAATAAGTCTGCATACCATTGTGCCCATACATCACCTTTAACTGGTTCATCATCCACGATATTATAAATACCTGACTCAAAGTTTAATGCTTGAATTGCCACTTCTACTGCATCATCAATATGAATAAATGATTGTATACCATCAGTCATGGTGACAGTTCCTTCATTAAATAAGTTATAAATTATACCGCCCTTACCATACCATGTACCTGGACCGTATAGTAATCCGTAGCGAAGTACAACATCATTTTCAATACGTGAAGTTTCGCGTTCTAAACCCTCAACACCGTCAACTGTGATTTTACGATTGCCTGTGGCATTGTAATCAAGAGGTGTATCCTCTGTTGCTAACGTATTACCACCTTTATAAGTAAAAGCAATACTTTGAGATTGCATATGTTTTACGCCATTTTTCAAAGCGGCCTCGACAAGATTTTGAGTTCCTTCAATTCTAACCCTTGTATTGGCTCCCATATCTACATTTTTTAAATCTGTAATTTCATTCATAATAATATCTGGTTGATAATCGGCTATTGCAGATTCTACTGTATCATATTTTAAAATATCTCCAATGTATGCCTCAATACCATTATCAACGAGTTTTGACTTTCCTTGTTGTGATGTCGTAAATCCAGCAACTTGATATCCTTCTTCTAATAGTCTCTGTGTTAATTTAGTACCTATTAATCCTGTCGCTCCAGTAACAAATATGCTTGTCATAGTTACATCCTCCGATATGTGAATATTAATAATTAAATTCACTTTTTTTACGATACGTAAACACTTTTAGGTGAAAATGTATTGTACTAAGAGAGGATTAACAGCTTTATAACAGTGTGGAATTTTAAAGCAATTCATTTTCTTAACTACTTGAATATAGTATGATGCTTATAACAAATACGTAATTAAGTTAGGAAGTTTTAATATGAAATCAATATTGCTAATAGGACAGTCAAATATGGCAGGGCGAGGTTACTTGGAAGATGTTTCGCCTATTTTAGATGAGCGTATTATGGTACTTAAAAATGGTAGGTGGCAAATGATGGATGAACCGATTCATAGTGATCGTTCTGTAGCTGGTGTTGGACCAGCTGCCTCATTTGCTAAGTTGTGGTTAGATGACCATCCTAATGAAACGATAGGCTTGATACCTTGTGCAGATGGTGGAACCTCTATAGATGATTGGAATCCAGAGCATGTACTTGCTAGGCATGCTATTACTGAAGCACAATTTGCACAAGAAACCAGTGAAATAGTAGGCATATTATGGCATCAAGGTGAGAGTGATAGTTTAAATCAACAATATCAAACATATGCTTCAAAATTAAATGAACTTATTGATCATTTTAGAACAACGTTAAATGTGCCGGAAGTACCATTTGTGTTAGGTTTACTTCCAGATTTCTTAGGAAAATCAGCATTTGGTCAAAGTGCCATAGAATATAAAGCAATTAATAAGGCGTTACAGCAAACGGCTGAAGAAAAAGACAATTGCTATTATGTTACAGCCGAAGGGTTAGCTTCTAATTCAGACGCTATTCATATCAATGCAGTTTCTCAACGTCTCTTTGGTATGCGTTACTATCAAGCATTTTCAAAATGTGAACACGTTATTCATCCATTACCAGCAGAAACACAAGCTGACACACTATTATATAAACAAGAACATACAAAAAACGAACAAATGTATATGCTTGTTGCTCAGTTCTCCAAAAATGAAATTACTTATGAGAAGTTTGTTTCTCTGATATCCAAATTGTGATATAAGTCCAATTCTATAAGTGATAAATAAGTAAATAATGAAAGAAGAACCTTATTAAAAAGAAAAGGTTCTTCTTTTTTTGTTTATTTTTAGTTGTGTATAATATTATTTTTTATTTAGAAATGTAGATTGATTGAATTTAGTATTAGAAGATATGTATTTTAAAGAATATAACAAAATTATATTGATGACTAACAAACTAAATGATAAAGTATAAAGAATGTATTATAAAATATAAATTAAAAGATGATATAAGGGAATGAATATTTAATGAAAATACTTATTACTGGGGGAGCAGGGTTTATAGGTTCACATGTAGCACAATTTTACTTTGATAATGGGAATGAAGTATATGTGTTAGACAATTTGTCAACGGGATTTAGGGATAATATTAAATTTATTAAAGACGATTATTTTTTTAAAGAAGATGTTCAAAATAAAGATGCGATTAAGGAAATACTAATTGAATATGATTTTGAAGTTATAATTCATTTGGCTGCAGTAGTTAGTGTTGTGGAAACAATAAACGAGCCTGTCAATTCAAATGAAATCAACATAGATTCGACATTGAACATACTAAATGTATTAAAGCGTTACAATTTGAATATAAGAAGGTTTGTGTTTGCGTCTTCGGCAGCTGTTTATGGTAATAACTTAGAGCTACCAAATAAAACGGGAGTAGCAGTAAATCCACAATCTCCTTATGCAATTCAGAAATTTGCAGGAGAACAATATAGTAAAATTTTTCACACGCTTTACGACCTTCCGACGGTTAGCCTAAGATTTTTTAATGTTTATGGGCCTAAACAAGATCCAAAATCTCCTTATTCAGGTGTTTTATCTATTATGAGAGATAAATATATAAATAATGAAGTTTTTACTTTTTATGGTGACGGAACACAAACTAGAGATTTTGTATACGTCAAAGATATTGTACAAGCGATAGATATAGTCATTAATAATCAAAATGCAATTGGAGGTATTTATAATGTAGGGACTGGGAAACCTACATCTTTAATTGAAATTTTCAAAACATATGAAAAATTGTATGAGTTACAAATCGACTTTAGAAAAACAAATGAAAGAGAAGGAGATATTAAACACTCATACGCTGATATAAATGATTTAATTTCATTAGGTTATAAACCTAATTATGATTTGGATATAGGTCTACTTAATTACTATAAATTTTCAAAACAGGAGGTACATTAATGCAATATGCAAAGAAAAATGGGATGAACATTTTGTTGAATGAAGCGTATAGTGATTTCAATGAAGGAAGAGTTTTAAATGGCAAAAGAAAACTTTTGTTCAAAAAGTTTTATATATATAAGAATGGTAAAATATGTAAAGTTAAAAAGCAAAACAATGAAGACATTGAAATATTAGAAACATATGATAATTCTGCAAAAGTAGAAAATACATTAGTCGTTATTTATATAGATCCTAAAAATAGATTGTCATTTATTATAATAAAAAATGACCATCCTAAACTAAAAAGAGAAGAAGTAATTGAAAAAGCAGAGTCAAATCCGCCACAAAAATTGAAAGTTAGATCAATATTTAAAAGGTTTTATATATTTGGTGTAATAAGATTTAGATATGCAAATATGAAAAAAGTGAATATTGCGTTTGGTTATGACAAGTCGCTTAACTATGAATTTAAATATTTGTTTTCTCAAAAGATAAGAAAAAGGCTTTCTGAGGTTACTAACAAATTAGGTTTGTTGGCGCATTTTGGTTATGTAAAAATCAACCACAAAGATTTATTAAATAAGTATGTAGAATCTAGTGAAATCAACTTACCAGCATATATTAAATCAACAAATAAAGACAACCTTAATTATTACTATCCGCTGAAATTTGATTACAGAGATAAATATAATAAAGAACATTATGTTTATGGCTCAAAAAGTTCTAAACTAAATGAAAATATAGAGTTTTTTGTGAGAAAATCAATTACAGGTCAAATCGTACTAGTGATGACAGACTACTTAAAAACATCGATAAAGATAAAAGAGAAAATTGCGATGGTTGTTTCGAAGTTTGGCAATAAGGAAAAGTATGATATATATTTTGAAAAATTCGCTAAAAATGCTGGTGAATCGGCTTTTGAACTATTTAAAAAATCCAAAGAAGAAAATGATGATTTTTCTAAGTATATATTAGACAAAGAAAATGAAGATTTTCATCAATTACAAAATTATTATGGAAAGAATAATATATTAGCACATAATAGTTTTAAATCATTTTATTATATTTTGAAAGCTAAAAGATTTATTTCATCAGATCTAGTTAGTCATTTACAGAGAAGATTATATGATAATAGTAAGACATTCAAAAGAAAAATTCTAAGTAATGATAAAAAAGTATTTTTACAACACGGACCTTCTTTAGCTACAAATGTTTTTGAAAGAGGGTATTTTAATAAAAAGGTTCCAATTTGTCCAGATTATATTATCACTAATTCAGATTTGGAGTCATCTTATTTTAAAAAGTATCCCAAATTTAAAGACAGTGAGTTGATACAAAAAGGTATTCCTAATTTAGATTTATACACGCAGAATAAATCTAATGAAAAAACACAAATAACATTTATGCTTACATGGAGACCTTGGGACATAACTGGAAAAATTGAAAAAAATTCATATATTGATAGGTATCTGCAGTTCTTGAAAATTGTTGAAAATGACCCGTTTTATAATGATATAAATATTAATATAACGTTACATCCAAAAGCGAGATTAATGATAGAAAACCAGTTTCCTGAAACTTATGAAAAAATAAGTAGTTATATATATGAAGGAGATATAAAGGATGCATTAATTAAATCTAAAGTAGTTATAACGGATTACTCATCGATTTGTTTTTATGCATTTGCGGGAGGAAGTAATATAATATATTTTTGGGGTGATAAACAATTCGCAGAACAAGAATATGGTGCTCCAAACATACTCCAAGATAACAATAGATTTGGTGATGCAGTTTTTGAAATAGACCAATCATTGAATGCTTTCGTGAAAAGTAACTATAAAAATAAACAACAGCACGAATATATTAATAGATATAACAAAATGATTGAATATAGTGATGGTAATAATACTATTAATGTCTATAATGAAATTAAAAAGTTATAATGAATCTTATTTTATGCTATACAATCTACTAGTTACAGTAAAATCGAATTGCCCAGGAAATAATTTATGTATTTCTATAATTTTATGAGACTGTAACAGCGTATAGGTACAATGCTCTGATATTATGAGACGAGTTGTGTACTAACTTGAACTAAAATAACATAAAAGAACCCCTTTAAGGCACACTTTTGCTAGTGTAGCGTTGAAGGGGTTTTTATTTTTATAGCTTTAGTCTAAGCGACCTTTAGTTATTTTTGTAAGACGCTCATTTACATCGAATATTTTGGCATTTACATAAGGTATGCCCATAGATTTGATACGTTGGCTATGCATATCTAAATACTGCCTTGCATTCGTTTTATTTTCGAATGCATAAATACCGCCTGCTTCTTGTTCTGACTCATTCTCAGTCCAAATCTTCCATAAAAATCCTGGTTCCTGGTTGATGGATGATGCTAAATCTTCAAATTGTTGAGCCATCTCATTACCAAATGGTCCATTTAAAGGAAAATCTACTTGTAAAATTGTTACCATTAAAAACATCCTTTCGAAATTAAGTAATTATAAGTTCATCATAACTATAATTAGTAATAACGTGTACCAACAAAAGTTTGAGTTTGTCGTATATTTCATTAAAAAAATAGAAATGTTAAATAGCTATGATGATATAGTTTATATTTTTTAATGAAAGTCATTTTGATTTAAATTTACTTTTAAAGGGAAAATGGTTAAAACTATGTTAATAAGGAGGATAAATATGGATTATACATTGTTAGGTAACTCAGGCTTATCGGTATCGAAATATGCGCTTGGCAGTATTCCGTTCGCAGGCACAAATGGTTTTGAAAATGCAGGTGGCATGTCTCAAGCGTTGACTGACTATGTGATAGATTATGCATTGAACCAAGGTATCAACCAATTCGATACTGCTAATTTATACGCTAAAGGTGATGCGGAAATTGCATTGGGTAAAGCGATTAGAGATAAACGTGAACAGATGGTTATTAGCAGTAAGACAGGCTTTCAATTAACAGATAATCCAAATGATGGTGGAGCAGGAAGAGTGAACATAGAGCGCTCAATTGATGCTTCTTTAAAACGTTTGAACACAGATTATATTGACTTATATTATACGCATTTATGGGATGGCCAGACGCCTGTAGAAGAGACGATACAAGTGATGAATGATTTGATTAAAAAAGGTAAGATTCGTTATTGGGGCGTGTCTAATTATAGTGGTTGGGCATTAGCCAAGACACATACTTTAGCAGTAGCAAATCATATGGCACCTCCAATCGCTCAACAGATTTATTATACACCTGAATCAAGAGAAGCAGAATATGAGTTATTACCTGCTGGCAAAGAATTAGGTATAGGTAATAGCATTTGGTCACCTTTAGGGGAAGGATTATTAACAGGTAAGATTAATAGACAACAGTCTGGTGAGTCCGGCACAAGACAAGGTGATGGTTGGGCAGAACCATATATCAAAGATAAAACGTTATTTTATAATCTCATAGATACCTTACAAGAAATTGCTGTCCAACATCGTGTTTCAGTAGCTCAAGTCACACTTGCATGGCTTAGAGAGCGTCCCAATGTCGATTCTTTAGTTTTAGCTGCTAGAACGAAAGAACAGCTACAAGATAATATTGCTTCATATAATTTAAAATTAACTAACCAAGAAACAGCTGCAATTACTGATTTAACTAACCCAGAGCCTATATATCCACTATGGCATCGTGCTATGAATTCTTATGATAAAGCATCAGAATCAGAAAAAGTTTATTTGGATGGTTATAATCAATTAATGTCTAATAAAGATACGCTATTGTAGCGATAGTGTTGTTAAAAATAATCAAAGACAAAAAAGGAGTTATTCCAAATTTGAGGAATAGCTCCTTTTTTGTCTTAAAAAATACCTATAATTGCATTTAAAAGCAATACCATGATTAAACCACAAATACCGACAATCGACTGTACGATAGTAATAGTTTTAAATGTTTCACCCATGGACATACCAAAAGATTCTTTGACTAACCAGAACCCACCATGATTTACATAATTGAAGAATAAGGAACCTGATCCAATTGAAATAGTTAATAATTCTTTGTTTATACTAGGGTCTGCTTGAACAAGTGGGAAGATTAAGTTAGTTGCACCAACAATACCAACTGTTGCAGAACCTGTTGAAATGGATAATAGTGCAGCAACCACCCAACCCATGAGTAATGGAGATAATGAAAAGCTGTGTGCTAGGTGAACAATAGCAGTGCCTACCCCCGAATCTTCGAGGACTTGACCAAATGCGCCGCCACCAGCAATGATAAGTATGATTCCTGCAATAGGTTTTAAGCTGCTACCTAAGGCGTCTCGGATTTTTTGCGTATCTTGTTTGTTAAAATAACCAAGTACAGTTATGGCATAGAGTACACCAATAAACATGGCTATAATCGGACTTCCTAAAAATTCAAAAATTTTATATTGTAATGTTTTTTCTCCAAAGAAGACCCCTGCAATTGCATGTAGTAACATCATGATGACAGGTACTAAAATAGTTGAAAAAGCTAAAATGGTTGGTACTGACTCCGCTTCTTCATCTTTATTATCATCTTCTGAAGTATATTGATTTAACAAATCTTGATTTGGCTTTACAGATAACCTAGGTGTAATAAATTTTCCGTATAAAGGGCCGGCGATGATAATAGTTGGAATGGCACAGATAATACCAAATATCATCGTTAAACCTATGTTAGCATTAAACTGATTTACAGAAATAAGAGGACCTGGATGCGGTGGTACCATACCATGCATGGTTGCTAATGCTGCAATAACAGGTACGCCAATTGCAACATATGCAGACCCTTTAATTTTATTTTCGTCTTCCAATTTTTTAGCAATTGTAAAAATCAGTGGCAAAAGCATTATTAATCCGACTTCGAAAAACATTGGAATACCAATGACAAACGCAGCCAATGCCATCATCCAAGGTAATTTTTTATAAGATGCATTGTGGAGTATAGACGAAGCGATTTTGTCACTTGCACCAGAGTCGGATAGTATTTTGCCGAGCATTGCTCCTAGAGCAATAGTTACCCCAGTTTCTCCAAGTGTGGAACCGGCACCTGCTTCTATCGATTCGACAATTTTATCGATACCTAACCCCGAAGTGAATCCAACAAATATAGCTGTAAGCAACAACGCTAGTAGTGGATGGAATTTTAATTTAGAAGTGATTAAAAAAATCAGTAACACAATACTGATTACAGTTATAATCAATAGTTGATAATCTTGAGTTGTCAATGGATGTTTCCCCCTTTGAATATGACGAAATTAATTAATTCTTCCGTTATATACATCAGATGTTAAATGTTTTTGAATAAAATTAATTTTGGTCATGAGAAACATTTTAAAACAAATCAAAAATAATTACAATAAACCGTTTTCATTATACTGGTGAAAATAGAAAATTAATTTATTAAATGTTTAATATTATCTTGCAATTAAAAATATTAGGTGTATGATGAAAGTGAATAATTACACTTTTTCAGATAGGTGCTATAAAAATGGCGGAGTGATTACATTCGTTATTTAGTCAGGTTATGGACCATAGTAGGCTTAACGATGATACTGTTTCTAGGGCAATCTCTTGCATATTTAACGAGTAGCGATCAAGAAGCAAAAGCAGAAGCAAAAGAACAAGCAAGTCAAACATGGGGGCATGGTGAGGGTGGTGTTGATCTAAAAGCTGAAACACCATGGTACAATTATGATGGATACACAACTCAAGATGCATCATTCCCGTTAGATGACGACTTTGTACAAGCGCTAAAATACGATAATGTCACAATCAATGGCTATAAAGTGGACCCAGATGCTTATAAAGAATTTGATCATTCGAAAATGTTGTATGATACAACGATTAACTTTAATGAACAAGATGAAGTTGTGTTAGTAAAATTTGATACAAAACCTGATACAATTTCTAAAACTGAATTCAAACATGCGCATCAAAGTAATGATATTTTAACAGAGGGAGAAACACCAGGCGATGTAGGTAGTTTTGTTAGATATGAAACAAATGAAAGTTATTATAATGTCTACTTTGATAAACAAGGTGATCTATATCAAATAGAAATTCATTAGTTATGAAAAGTTGTTGTTTGGCAAAAAGGACATAAATTTAAAGGAGTGATTTATTATGCGTAAAATAGGGAAGATACTTTCAGCAACTGTCGTTATTTCAACACTTGTCGTAGGTTCTTCAGCAGCATATATTACGACAAATAGTCCAAGTGCACAAGCAGCTGAGCAAGAGCAAAAATGGGGACATGGTGAAGGTGGCGCTAGTGGTGCAAATACTGAAAGCAATGCAGAACTAAAAGCTGAAACACCATGGTATAACTATGAGGGCTATACAACATATGACCCATCATTCACTCAAGATTATAACTTTGTACGTGCTTTAAAATATGACAATGTTTCAATTAACGGTTATAAAGTAGATACAGATGCTAAGAAAGAGTTTGACCATGTTAAAAAGGTTTATGATACTTCTGTATCCTTTAATAGCGATAATGAAGTAGTTCAAATAACATTCTTCACAAAAACAGACTCAGTTTCTAAAGAAACTTTCAAAGATGCACACAACTCTAATGAAATTATTGATGAAGGAAAATTAGGTAATAAAGATGGCACATTTGTAAAATATGAAACAAATGATGGCTTCTATACAGCTTTCTTTGACAAAAACGACAATTTAATGGAAATCACAATTGGTCAATAGAATAATTTAAAATCTTGAGTAGAGAGGCTGGGGCAAATTTAATTGTCTCAGCCTTAATCATTAACCCCACTGCTATAAAGAACCACTTCTATAAAGAACCACTGCTATAAAGAACCACTTCTAAATTTATTTAGTTAGTGGTTCTTACACATGAGCCTTTGCTCAGGTGTTCCGCTTTGCTAGTTAGTGGTTCTTACACATGAGCTTTTGCTCAGATGTTCCGATTTTGAATAAGTGTTATTTATGCATGAAATTTATTGCAGATAAAGTTTTTACATCGTTCAATTCTAATCATTTTGGTGTTGTGTGACGACGAAGATGTTTAAATGAAATTAGATTTCTTTATAGCGGAACTTGGTATGTTTGTAATGTTGATTTTAATTAGTTAACTTTACAGTTATAATTATAAAAAAGTTTAATAAAAATATTTTAAACAATTAGGAGGATGATGTTTCTTATGAAAAAAATATTTCTAGCTACTTTGGTAAGTATGTTTACATTGATATTAGCATATTTAACGCATTATGATAGCGCATCTGCGAGTGAGCTTAAACATATCGAACAAGAGAATGATGTCACTATAGGCGTATATGGTATGAATACGGATAATGGTAAAGTGTATAAACATAATGCAGATGAAAGATTTGCATTTGCCTCTACATATAAAGCGATTGCTAGTGGGATTTTACTTAACAATATGCCTAACGGTAAGCTTAATAAAAAGATAAAAATAAATGAACAAGATATGGTTGCGTATTCTCCAGTGACCGAAAAATACATAGGTAAAACAATGTCATTGAAAAGTTTAGTGCAGGCATCTATGCTCCAAAGTGATAACACTGCAAATAATAAGATTATAAATGAAATTGGCGGCATTGAAGGGTTTAACAATGAACTGAAAGGTCTAGGAGATTACATTTCAAAACCTCAAAGGTTAGAACCAGATTTAAATGATTACGATCCAACAAAAATTGCTGATACTACGACGCCAAGAGCAGCTGCAACAACCTTGCATAAATTGTTAGCTAGCAACCAAATGGATAAAGACAATCAAGCGTTATTAAAACAAGTTATGATTGAAAATGAAACAGGTGATAGTTTGATTAAAGCTGGTGTGCCTAAAGCGTATACTGTTGGAGACAAGAGCGGCCAAGGTTTGACTTATGGAACACGCAATGATTTAGCATTCATATATACTGACAAACATAGAAAGCCAATTATTTTAGCAGTATATACGAAACAAGACCAAAAAAATGCGGAACCTGATGACAAAATCATCGCAGCAGCAGCGAAAGAAGCAATTAAAAAATTGAAGTGATAAATTTGTCCTATCGAGGAATCAAATGAGTTACGGGTAATAATTAAACAGAGAGTCATAGAGGAGTTTAAAATGGAAATTAAGCAAATGAAGTATTTTGTGGAAGTTGTGAAAAATGGTGGTATGACGCAGGCATCGGAACATCTTTATATCGCGCAATCTACAATTAGTAAGAATATCAAAAGTATCGAAGATGAATTTAATATTACTTTGTTTGATAGACGAAAAAAGCATATTATACTGACAGATATTGGTCAAATATTTTATGATAAGTGCGTTGAAGCTTTGGCTGTACTGGATGATTTGTCGCTAGAAATGGGGGACGTGACAAACTTAGAACGAGGGCATATTCGTGTTGGTATTTCTGCTATAATGAATGTCCGTTTATTTACAGAAAGCTTAAATGAATTTCATAATAAATACCCAAATGTAACGTATGAAGTGATAGAAGGTGGAGGAAAAGCGGTTGAGTCTTATTTGAACAGCGATGAAATTGACGTTGGTATTACTACGTTGCCTGTAGATGATGACATTTACCATGCAGTACCTTTATATAATGAAAAATTATTACTAGTGGTCGATAAACATGCTGAGTTAGCGAAGCGATCATCTGTGTATCTAGGGGATTTGAAGAGTGAAAAATTTATCATGTTCCATGATGATTATTACTTAAAAGACCAAATTATCGAAAGTTGTAGGAAAGTTGGATTTCATCCGAAAACAGTAGCAAAAATGTCTCAAATTACTTTTATTGAAAATATGATTCGAGATGGCATTGGTGTGAGTATTTTGCCTGAGAGTATTGTACGCATTTTGAATGATGACGTTGTTGGTATTGAAATTACGGGAGCTGATGCTGCATGGAATTTAGGTTTAATTTGGAAAAAAGATAGTTATATGAACCATGTGACACATGAATGGATTCAATTTTTAACGGATTACAAATAAATACACAATTGTACCAGTTCATTATTATATTTAGTTAGTACCAAGTATTCTAAAAGGGAATGTTAAATATTCCAACTATGTATTTTAATCATGTTAATTACCATACTATAATAGAGTGGTAGAGGGTTATGAGTACTCGCTAATAAATCATTTATAATGATTTATAGATAAGTATTTCATAATGTATTTATTTTATCGTACACCTAAGATATAACAGCAGTTTAATAGAAAGCGCTTTATTAACTAGGGTTCATTACTTATTATGTAAATTAAAAGCGCCTGAAATTATGTATTGCCTTGGTAATACGTTATTGCTACACAGAGTCGATGTAGCATAACCAACTTGGTTGTTATTTGTAAGCCTTAAACAGATGAATGACGTATTACTTGTGAGAATGTAAACATAATAATTCGAAATGATAAATAAAACCAACGATAAATTAACTTTCTCCCAGTCATGAAGTTAAAACACCCCATCCAACGCTATTGGTAAAGTATCATTTCGACACAGGACGCCCCACCATAGATGAGATAATGAACCTGTCTATACCTTATATTAACTGTATTTCACAAAATATATTGTTATACTGGCTGTTGTAAATCGATAAGATGACATACGCATCTATGAAGTCACTTATTAGATTTAAAAAACAATTACCAGACGAACCTATAATACATTGAACGAAATGAATATTTCGTTTGAAGTCATAAAAATGCATTAACCCTCTAGATAAATATCTCTCAAACAATTTCGCCCAAGTCTACACTGTCCATGTAGTCTTGGGCGCTTTGTTTATAGTGTATATCAATATATTAATTAGTCTTCATCACTTGTAGTAGGATGTAGATGATACGCAGATTCTGTCGGTTCACCTTTGATGACTTGATCTAGAGTTGTGACAATTTGCTGTGCAATATCGGCAGTCGGTACACCTATAGCTTGAACTGGATAATCCAATTTTTTAATTTGTGGAATATTGTCATAAGAATAAATTATAGGTTGTTGATTTGAATCCATAGCATTAATCGTACCTACCGTTATATCATAGCTCCCGCAAATGACGCCCGGAGAGAGGGCGTCGTTATTTAAAAATTGTTTGACCGCAGCTTCAGCATCTATTGCGTTTAATCCGTTAGAATCGATAATTCGGTAGTTAACATTGTTGTTTTCACAGTAATTTATGATGGCTTCTTTTTTAGCAATTTGTCGAGCGTCAGTTGTATTGATGTCACCAATATAGTCTATGGTATCGACACCTTTAGCAATCAAACCTTTTATTGCTAGGACCATAGCTTCAGCATGATTGACGTTAATGATAGGATAAGGGATTTTACGGTCAACACCATAAGCAACCACAGGTACGTTGTTATATATTTCTGGAGGTAGGTTAGAGTCGTCGCCTTCATCGAAGATTACAATACCATCACAGCCAAATTCAACAAATTTTTTTGAAGCAGCTGCGACATCATCGATTGACACAAACATGACATAACCTAATGATTTAATAGCCAAATTAATTTCTGTAATGAGATGTGTGACAGCAACACGATCTACAGATGGCCAGATTAATCCTATTGTGCCACTTTTTTTAGAAACAAGTGCTCTTGCAGAATGATTTGGAATATAATTCATCTCAACAGCCTTTTGTTGAATCATTTGTTTTGTTTTGGGTTTAACCAATTGGGAATTTTTTAATGCTTTACTGACTGTGGAATAGCTGACACCACAGGCTTCGGCAACATCTTTTAAAGTCACAGCCATAAAACCTCTCCTTAAAATAGATTGATTTAAGATAGAATTAATTATACCATAGAGACAAGCGTTACAATATTTTTTTGGATATAAATAACAACGTTGTTATTCTGTAACCAAATTATTTTAAAAAAGGGGATGACAAGATGAATTCCGTAGAAACAATGAAGGCAATTCAACAGGAACAACATATTGCAGTGATGCGTACTGATGATGCTGAATCATTTTTAGATATTGCGCATACAATCATAGATAAGGGGCTTAATGTTATTGAAGTAACATTAACAACACCGAATGGCATCGATATTATTGGTGAGTTATCAAAGAGAGAAGATGCGCTTATTGGTGCTGGTACAGTGTTAGATAGCGTTTCTGCACGTAATGCTATTTTAAATGGTGCTAAATTTATAGTTAGTCCATCTTTTGATAAAGAGACAGCGAAAATGGCTAATCTATATGATGTACCATATATTCCTGGATGTATGACTGTTAAAGAAATGGTTGAATCTTTACGATACGGTTGTAAAGTATTGAAACTATTTCCTGCGACACAGTTTTCTCCAAAATCTATAAAAGATTTTAAAGGACCGCTACCTCAAATTGAAATTGTGCCCACAGGAGGGATTGGTAAAGATAATCATCAAGCATGGTTAGACGCAGGCAGCTTTGCAGTTGGTATCGGAAGTGAAATTACAAAAATTTATCAACAACAAGGTAAAGCAGGTTTAAAGGATTATGTAGCTGAATTAAAAAGCGAGGGATAATTTATGACGGTATTTGGATTTGGTGAAGTGTTACTACGCTATACTCCGCCTAATTATGAACAGCTTAAAGATACACACACATTTGACGTAAATGTAGGTGGCGCAGAATTGAATGCGCTCATCACACTAGCAGAATTTGGTCACAAAACAGAGATGTTAACGGTGTTACCACAACATGCACTGAGTCACATAGCATTACAAAAGATGTATCAAACACGTGTAGGTACTGAATTCGTGAAACAACAACAAGGTAGAATAGGGACTTATTACATGGAAGAAAGTTTTGGTTATAGAAGCGGTAAAGTTATATATGATCGTGCGCATTCTACATTTGCGCAACATGGAAACACAGTTGTCGACGGCTTAGTTACACAAAGTGGTGATTTCTTTATCTTCACGGGTATTACATTAGCGGTTAATAAGACTATTCGGGAGCAAATTGTATCAGTACTTACAAAATTAAAAGCACGAGGTACTAAAATTGTGTTTGATATTAATTTCCGTAGCAATTTATGGACAAAAGCAGAAGCATTACCGGTAATTCAATCTGTATTACCACTTGTAGATGTATTGTTCTTTGGTAAGAAAGACGCTACTCACTTGTTAGAGACGAATGACGAAGATGATGATATTGAAACATGTGCCAAGACAATACAGAAGCGATTTGATATAGATTTAATGGCTTCCAGTAATCGAGATATTGAACAAAGTACATTGCAAGGAATTGCATTAGCTGGCGAAAAATTCATAAGTGGTAAAGCATATCCATATACCGTACTTAACCGTATTGGAGCTGGTGATGCATTTATGGCTGGGTTTTTACATGGTCTAGCAAAGGAATGGCAATTAGATGCTGTAACTGATTTTGCTACAAAATGCTCAGTGATACAACATACGACAAATGAAGATGCATTAAATATAGAAGAAAGTGCAGTTCATAATCTGTCGTCGCACTTTGGTGAACTGAAACGTTAAGGTCTAAATTAAAAGGAGCGAAAAACATGAAAAAATTTTTAGCTCTGTTTGTAAGCGTATTCTTTTTAGCTGGCATGTTAGTTATTGTGCTATCAGATTCTAAAGGTAGCGCAGAAAGTAAGAAAAAAGAAATTATGTTAGCACATAATCAGCCAACCGAACATCCAGTACACAAATCACTTGAGATCTTTAAAGATAGATTAGAAAAAGAATCCCATGGACAGATAAAAGTTAATATATATCCGAATGGACAATTAGGTAGTGAACGTGAAGCTATAGAAATGACACAAACAAACGCAATACAGATGACTAAGGTTTCAGCAGGAGCATTAGAAAGTTTTTCTCCAACGTACTCCTTGTTTAATATGCCTTATTTATTTGAGTCACAAGATAGTTATAGACATGTGATGCAAAAACAATCAGTACAAGATGCATTTTTCAAATCAACGGCTGATAAAGGATTTTTAGGTATTACTTATTACGATGCAGGCATGCGTAATCTCTATACAAAAGATAAAAAAGTTGAAACAAGCAAAGATTTAAAAGGGCTGAAAACGCGTGTGCAGCCTAGTAAAACGAGCGTCGATTTAATTAAATCACTTGGCGGTACGCCTACACCTATGGATTTTGGAGAGGTGTACACTGCAATGCAATCAGGTGTGATTGATGCTGGAGAGAATAACGAAACAGCATTAACAAGTAATAATCATGGTGAGGTGGCTAAACATTATTACTATACGGAGCATGCCATTGTTCCAGACATATTAATCATGAATAAAGAAACCTATGACAGTTTTTCTAAAGAACAACAACAGTGGTTGAAAGATGCAGCGGCTTATTCAACTGACAAGCATGAAACGATTTGGGATAACGCGATTGAAGATAGTAAGAAAACAGCTAAAGAAAAAATGGGTGTGAAATTCCATGACGTAGATAAATCATCATTCAAAGCGTCTTCAAAACCTTTACAAGATGAATTTAAAAAGAATCCCGATACTCAAGCGGATTATAAATTAATCGAAAAGGAGGAACAACGCTATGAAGAAAGCAAAGACGATCATTGATAAATTATTACTAACTTTAGCTGGTATTGCGCTTTTCGTAATGGTTATCCTGTCGATCTACCAAGTATTGACACGTTTTATCTTTAACAGTCCAAGTACTGTAAGTGAAGAAATAGTGAGATTCTTACTAATTTGGTTTGGGTTACTAAGTGCAAGTTATGTGTTCGGCATCAAACAGCATATAGCTATATTATTTATCCGTGAAAAGCTACCACAGAAAATACAATTAATAATGGAAAAAATTTCGGATATTATTTTAATTATTGTAGCACTGGTGCTTATGATATGGGGCGGTTATGAGGTGGTTAAACTGACATGGTTACAAATCGCACCTTCAACTGGTTTATCAATGGCTGTGATGTATAGCGCACTTCCTGTTTCTGGTTTGTTTAATATTTTTTATGCCATATATAACCTGTTAGATAAACAAGAATTAGCGACCGTCCAAGAAGCTAATAAGGAAGATGGAGGTGAGCATATATGACAATCATGGCAGGCTTAGTATTGTTTATAACTTTTTTCTTCTTCCTATTATTCGGTTTACCTATTGCATTAGCCATTATCTTGAGTTCGCTCATCACGTTGTTAATGATTTTACCATTTGATGTGACCATAGTGACGGCAGCGCAACGTATGGTTACAGGTATTGATGATTTTACGATGCTCGCCATACCATTATTTGTTTTGGCAGGTATCATCATGAACAATGGTGGTATCGCATTTAGGTTAGTTAACTTTGCAAAAGTACTTGTAGGTCGTTTGCCTGGGTCATTAGCGCATACCAATATTGTTGGCAACATGTTGTTTGGTTCAATATCAGGATCAAGTGTAGCAGCCGCAGCAGCAATGGGGCGCATCATGGGACCTATGGAAGAAAAACAAGGTTATAAAAAAGAATACTCGGCAGCAGCTAATATTGCCTCGGCACCATCAGGTTTATTGATTCCACCGAGTTCATTACTCATTGTTTATTCACTTGTGAGTGGCGGTACATCAATTGCTGCATTATTTATAGCTGGTTATATACCAGGAATATTGTGGGGCATTGCCTGTATGATAGTAGCTTTTATTATGGCCAAAAAACAAGGATATAAAGTATCCGAAAGTATTGGTTGGAGAGATAAATTATTTTTAACATTAGATGCTTTGCCAAGTTTGTTATTAATTGTCGTTGTTATTGGCGGTATTGTTTCAGGCGTATTTACTGCGACTGAGGGTGCAGCTGTAGCCGTACTTTATTCGACCGTATTATCGCTTATTTATAAAAGTTTATCATTGAAACAAATTCCTAATGTGATAAAAGAGACTGCAGAAATAAGTGGGATGATATTGTTCTTAATTACTGCTTCTGCATTGTTCTCGCTTGTTATGAGTTATACAGGATTACCTGAAGCAATTTCAAATGGCATTATTTCTATGACTGATAATCCAATCATTTTATTACTATTAATTAATGTCATTTTACTGGTGATTGGTACGTTTATGGATATCACGCCAGCAGTATTAATATTTACGCCGATATTTTTACCAATTTCAGAAGTTTTAGGCTTAGACCCAATTCATTTTGGGATTATTATAGCTTTTAACTTATGTATTGGTAACATCACACCGCCAGTAGGTAGTGCATTATTTGTAGGTGCCAGCGTTGGTGGCGTACGTGTAGAAGCAGTATTTAAATATTTAGTACCCTATTTCATCGCATTAATTATCTTGATGTTATTTATAACATTTATCCCAGAACTTTCATTATTCCTTCCTAAATTATTAGGATTATAGAAAAGGAGCAAAATATTATGTCATTAATTACTGATGATTTTTTACTAAACAATAAAACAGCAGTGAAGTTATATGAAAAGGTGAAAGATTTACCGATTTATGATTTCCATTGTCATTTAGACCCTAAAGAAATTTATGAAAATAAAAATTATGAGAATATTACACAGCTTTGGTTAGGGGGAGATCATTATAAATGGCGATTAATGAGGGCTTACGGTATTGAAGAAGCCTATATCACTGGTAATGCAGATGACTTTGATAAGTTCCAAGCATTTATGCATATGTTGCCGTATTCAATCGTTAATCCGATGTACCATTGGTGTGCACTTGAATTAAAACGTTATTTTAATGAGGATGCTGATTTAGATAAAGTAAATATTAAAAAACTTTATAAATCATTAAATCGTAAATTAGCTAAGACGTCACACACACCACAAAATTTAATAAAGCAAAGTAATGTGAAAGTTGTATGTACGACAGATGATCCATGTGACGATTTGAAATATCATCAATTATTAAATGAAGATAAAAAAGTAACATTCAAGGTGTGTCCTACATTTAGACCGGACAGCTATGTATTTTTAAGCAGTGCAACAGTGCAAGAAAAAATAACTAAATTAGATGAAGCCACTGATTGTGACATTAATAACTTAAATAATTATATCGAAGCATTGAAAGCACGTGTGCATTACTTTGATAGACAAGGTGCTAGAAGTTCGGATCAAAGTTTTGAAAAAACACCATTAATGACTGCGTCGTCTGAAGAAGCTCATGCGATATTTGAAACATTAGTAAGTGGCCAAAGTGTTTCAGAAACTGAACAATATGAATTAGCAGGCTATATTTTAACAGAAATTAGTAAAGTCTATCACGAATTGAATTGGGTCGTTCAATTCCACTTAGGTCCTACAAGAAATAATAATACAAATATGTATCACAAAGTAGGTCCAGACAGTGGTTTCGATAGTGTTGGAGAACAACTCAGTGCGAAGAGGTTAAATGCTATGTTGGACCATCTTGAGCAACACCAAGCACTTTCAGACACTATTATTTACCCTAATAATGGAAATGATCATTTAATGGTTCAAGCGATTGCAGGAAACTTTTCAAATAGTGCGCACAAAGTACAGCTAGGTGCAGCATGGTGGTTTAATGATACGAAAGAAGGCATGGAACGCCACCTCGTAGATTATGCCAACGTTGGTTTATTGTCTAAATTTGTCGGCATGCTAACGGACTCTCGTAGCATGATTTCTTATACACGCCATGAGTATTTTAGAAGAATATTGTGTAATTTCTTGGGAGAAAAGATTGAAAAAGGAGAAATTGCATTATCACCATCCACAATTGATCAAATGGTGAAAGATATTTGTTATAACAATGCAGTTAATTTATTCAAAATTGAAGGAGTTAAGGAGGAATAATTATGGAATTATCATTTCGTTGGTACGGGGAAGATGACCCCGTAACTTTAAAAAACATTAAACAAATTCCAGATATGAAGCAAATTGTTACGGCGATTTACGATGTACCAGTTGGTGAAGTTTGGACTTTCGAAAGAATTTCTCAGTTAAAACAATCTATTGAAGCGGAAGGCTTAAAGTTTGAAGTAGTAGAAAGTCTTCCCGTTAGTGAAAAAATTAAAATGGGGACGATGGAACGCGACGCTTTAATAGAAAATTATAAAACATCATTGAAAAATTTAGCGGCTAATGGCGTTAAAACAGTCACATATAATTTTATGCCTGTATTTGATTGGACCCGTTCACAGCTAGATTACGAACTTGATGATGGATCTAATACATTAATTTATAAACACGATCAGTTGAAAGACATCGACCCTTTAACAACAGATTTAAATTTACCGGGATGGGACGAGAGTTATTCAAGAGCAGAGATGAATCAACTGATTACAACGTATCGTGAAATGTCAGATGAACAATTGTGGGCAAACTTAAAATATTTCTTAGACGCAGTGTTACCAACTGCAATTGAGCACGACATTGATTTAGCGATTCATCCGGACGATCCACCATGGTCAATTTTTGGTATTCCTCGTATTATCAAGAATAATGACAGTTATAGACAATTACTAGCAATAAATGATAGTAAACATAACGGTATCTGCTTCTGTACTGGATCTTTGGGGTCCTTAGCTGAGAATGATTTGCCAACTATGATTCGGGAATTTGGCGCGCATATTCATTTTGTGCATATGCGTAATGTAAAACGCTTAGATGAATTTTCATTCGTTGAAACAGGTCACTTATCTAAAAATGGATCTGTAGATATGAAAGCAGTTGTAGAAGCATTAAGAGATATAGAATATAAAGGCACAATCAGACCAGATCATGGGCGTATGATTTGGGGAGAAACAGGGAAAGCAGGCTATGGATTGTTCGATAGAGCATTAGGGGCAACATATATTAATGGTTTAATTGAAGGAGTGAGTAAATAATGACTGCACAATTTAAAGACATTAATGTCGTTATTACAGGAGCAACAGGCGTAATAGGTTCAACATTTGTGAAAGCACTTGTAGAAAAAGGTGCGAATGTAGGCATTCTAGGACGTTCCGAAGAGAAAATTGTGGACTTACAAAATGAAATTGATAAAGAAAGAACACAAACCGTCGCACTGGTAGCTAACGTATTAGATAAATCGTCGTTACAACAAGCCAAACAAACATTTAACGATAAATTTGGGAAAATTTCAGTACTTATTAATGGCGCAGGTGGTAATAATCCAAATGCTACAACGAATGATGAAATGTATGATGAAGACGGTGACAAAACCTTCTTTGACTTAACTGAAGAAGGTGTAGATAAAGTATTTAAATTAAACTACACAGGTACGTTCTTACCATCACAAGTATTTGGTGAAGATGTGGTAGAAGTTGACACAGGAACGATTATTAACATATCTTCTATGAATGCTTTTACACCATTAACGAAGATCCCGGCATATAGTGGTGCTAAAGCATCGGTGAGTAACTTTACACAGTGGTTAAGTACTTACTTTGCAGGTCGAATTCGTGTGAACGCAATTGCACCAGGTTTCTTTGAAACAAATCAAAATAAAGCGTTGTTGCGTAATGAAGATGGCTCATATTCTGAACGTGCTTCGAAAATTTTATCTCAAACACCAATGAATCGTTTTGGCGAACCTGAAGAAATTTTAGGTACACTTTATTGGTTAATGGATAACGATATGAGTGGATTTGTTACTGGTATAGTCGTACCAGTCGATGGTGGATTCTCATCTTATTCAGGAGTTTAGCAAAGATTTGTAACTGGTTGAGGTGTCAGTTAATCAACAGGTCGCAGGAGAAAATAGCCAAATGACTGCATAGCTAACGTCTGTTTCAGTAAAGAACCAAAGGCGTTACGTTATGTTGTAAAGGTTTATATACTTAACCACACATTACGATTATTGCGCAAAATGACAAACTAAATATTGTAACAAATGTATGAATGGTTAATTATTATTAGGAGAGTGTGATACGAAATCGATGTAATCAAAATTGGTTTCTGATCCACTCTTATTTTTATTGTAAAAGCATGTAGCAGATTAGATTTAATGACCACAGAGAACAGGCACGAGATAACTATTTATTAATAGGTTGAAATGACGATAAGTAACTATCATCATTTATTGTAAAAAGGATATAGTTCAATTATGAAAAAACATTGATAATAATTATCACTTAATCCATAATGAAAGGCATATGCACATTTATAAATTATAGATTAGGTGGGATGTTGTGAAATCATTTTTGAAATATTATAAGCCATACAAAGGATTATTTTTTATAGATTTTGGTTCTGCCATTGTTGTCGGTTTATTAGAGTTAATCTTTCCACTCATAACGAGTATTTACATAGATCGTCTGTTACCAACGAATAATTGGAATCTTATTGTGATTTTTGGATTGGTATTACTAGGTATTTTTGCTATTGAATCAGTGCTTAAATTTGTTGTCACATACTGGGGGCATAAGTTAGGCACAAATATAGAACGAGATATGCGTAATGATTTATATAGTCATATTCAAAAATTAAACTTTAAGTATTTTGATAATCAGAAGTCTGGGAAATTAATAGGGCGACTAACCAATGATTTAATGGACATTGGTGAAGCGGCGCATCATGGCCCAGAAGATATATTTCTATCTATTATGACTTTAATCGGTGCGTTTGTAATTATGTTGACGATTGATGTGAAATTAGCGCTTATTACATTTTGTGTTGTACCGATTGTTTTTATATTAGCAATATATTTCAGCCAAAAAATGTCTCGCGCATTTAAAGGGCTATTTGCGAATGTGTCTCGTTTTAATGAATTGATAGCAGATAATGTTGGTGGTATTAGATTAGTTCAAGCATTTACTAATGAACGTCATGAACAACAAAAATTCAATGGTATAAATGACAATTTTAGAGCTACCAAATTAAAGGCATATAATTACATGTCGTGGAATATTACGATTAGTCATATCGCCCAAAAATTAACACTGGTTATTGTGTTAATCGTAGGTAGTTATTTTGTATTACATGGGGATTTAAGTTACGGCGGTATCGTGGCGTTTATTATGATTACGAATGTATTGTTTAAACCGTTAGAACAAATTAACATGATTATTGAATTATTTCCAAAAGCTATTGCAGGATTTAATAATTTTAGAGAAATCTTAGCATTAGATCCCGAAATACAAGATGATCCACATGCTACTAAGATGCCGACAAAGCCTCAGACTATTGAATATAAAAATGTGTCGTTTGGCTATGGGGAGACAACCATTTTAAATCATATGAATTTAACAATTCATCAAGGTGAGAAGATCGCATTAGTTGGTCCCAGCGGTAGTGGCAAGACTACAATTAGTTCGTTATTACCACGTTTTTATGAAGTAGATGAAGGTGATATTTTAATTGACGGGCAAAGTATTCGCTCTATCCAATTAGCATCATTACGTTCAGAAATTGGAGTTGTGCAGCAAGATGTTTTCTTGTTCTCTGGCACATTAAGGGATAATATTGTTTACGGACATTTAGATGCTGATGAAACACAGATATGGGATGCTATCCGAAACGCGCAACTAGAAACATTTATAAATGAGTTGCCGTTCGGACTTGATACACTCGTAGGAGAAAGAGGCACAAAATTATCTGGTGGACAAAAACAACGTATATCGATTGCGAGAATGTTTTTGAAAGATCCATCTATTATTATTTTAGATGAAGCAACAAGTGCACTAGATATTGAAACAGAAAATAAAATTCAAAAAGCGTTTAAGAAACTTTCAGAAGATCGAACATCTTTAATTATTGCGCACAGGTTATCAACGATTAAAGATGTTGATCGTATAATATTTATAAAAGACGGCCAAATATTGGAAGAGGGAAGTCATGAAACCCTTATGCAGCAGGATGGCCCATATAAACAACTTTACACATCGCAATTTGCGGAAGTTGAGACTTTTTAACTTTAAAAGAGATAAATAAAAAGCGTGCATCAATAGGTTTAGTACCTAATGATGCACGCTTTATTGTTCGCACAAATAGTAAATCGTGTTTGTATATTGGGACTTATGTTTAAAACGATTCAGATTGTGCGTTTAGGTTTACCGTAATGATTTTATTAAAATGATTGCGATAACTTTGCCAATCAACTTTTGAGTTAGTTTGGTCCGTTATCAATACATCGATTGTGTCATTAGGACAAACGTGATAAAGAGATACTTTGTCAAATTTAGAACTGTCGGTAAGTACATAAATTTCTTTGGCTTGTTTAACCATTTGTATTTTTGTAGAAGCAAGTGTGTCATTAAAGTGTGTAATGCCTTTTTCTAAATCAATAGCAGGTGTTGCGAGAAATAATTTAGAAGGATTAAATTGTTTAAGCGCTTCGTTTGTCATCATACCATTCAATAAGTAATTATCTTTATATAAGGTGCCACCAGTAACGATGACTTGGTTAGATGTTGATTTTAAAATAGAAGCAATATGGATATCATTAGTGATAATTGTTAAATTGTTTTTTTGTGCAAGTGCACGCGCAAAATGTAATGTCGTCGATCCAGAATCAATGAACAATGTGTCGTTTGTCTCAATAAATTCAGCAGCTTTTTGACCTATAGCTACTTTCTCATAATAATAACTTGTTTCACGGTCATCAAAGTTTAATTCATCCCAAACCTCCGTGTCATTTAATACGACCCCACCATGTGTCCGCTTGATGTGGTTGTACTGTTCTAATTTATTTAAGTCACGGCGAATTGTTGCTTCATGTACATCAAATTCTTTCGCTAACGTGTGTATCGTAGCTTTTTTATTAGCTTTCAAAAATGTAATAATATATTGTTCTCTTTCTGCTGGTAACATCGACGACAACCTCCTAAAATTATTGTTTGGCTATTGCTAATTATGCGGGATATTCATCATTTTGCATATGTTTTGGCATTTTAATAAAATAAGTCAGGAATGTACTGATAAAGTATAAAATGGCAAGGACCCAAATTA
Organism: Staphylococcus pseudoxylosus; assembly: GCF_003697915.1. Classification (GTDB taxonomy): domain Bacteria; phylum Bacillota; class Bacilli; order Staphylococcales; family Staphylococcaceae; genus Staphylococcus; species Staphylococcus pseudoxylosus. Next base: position 73,823 of record NZ_RCVN01000012.1, on the reverse strand, counting down.
CACCGATTGCGTCTATACTACCGATGAATAGATAAACAATCATTGGACCTACAAATACAGGTAAACCAGCACCTAAGTTAAGCACGGATAAAGCTGCGCCCTTATCTTTTTTAACAAGGGAAGGTACCAATGCAGATAGTGGTACATATGCTGCAATAAATGCACCCCAACAGAAACCAACAATTGTTAATAAAGCTAAATTACCATCTGTCCAAATAGGGACATAACCCATCAATAGGACCGAAATACCACTTCCAATGCCACCGAAATACATTACAGTATTACGCCAACCAATCTTGTCCCCAATAACACCGAAGATTAGGTTAAACAAGATATTACCAACAAAAATAGTGGACCATACCGCTAGCCATTTAGAGGTCGGGATACCAAAAGATGATAAATAAATAGGTAAGAAAACTGGAAAGGCGAATTGTGCCGTCGTATTAATTACACGAACAATACCACCTAATAACACTTTTGGTTCTTCGGCAACAATAGTTACACCTTTAAATACTTCTTTGAGTTTTTCTAAAGCGCTACCTTGGCTTGAAGGTAGTGTGTCTTTATTTAATATTATAGTAAAGAAACCACCTAGAATAACCCATATTAATGAGCTCCATAATGTATTGATATGCCCTAAATATTCGATTGCCCAAATAGAATAGAGGGCACCAAGAACGTTTAAACCACCTGTGAAGACAAACCAGAACCATCCTACAGCTGCGCCGAGTGTCTTTTGCTCTGAACGATATGATATCCATACTAAGAATGAATAAGCAAATAAAGGATAACCCAGACCTCTTAATGCATATGCTGGCAACATGAGTGATAAGTTTTGGGACGTAATTGCAAAGCCAACAAAGAAAATTGTTCCGATAATATAAAAGATCAGGCCTAATAACATGGTACGTTTGCCTCCAAGTGCTTCAGCAAATACACCACTGAGCCAACTTGCTATAGCAACTGTTACACCGTATGCAGAGAAGAGTAAACTTGTTTCTTGCACAGAGAAACCATGTCCGTGTAGCCAAGGGCTTAGCCAACCAATCTCTAAGCCATCACCCATCATAAAGACGATGATACCAATATAGCCCCAAATAATTTGTCGAGGCATACCTAGAATAGAACTTGAATTATTCATTTATAAACCACCTTTTTAGTCATTTTTCCAATGATATTGTAAATAAGTTTTCTTCCATCCTTTGTTTGCTGTTGTATCATCTAACGCTATTTTTAAATCATTAGTGTTATAAATATGATAATAAGTGTCAGGAATTAACTGTCTTAATGCTTTCTGGTATTGCTTGTTGCTGAACGCATTGATAAGCTGTTCGAATTCGCGTTTTGTACTACGAGAACTCCCTGAAAATGTTAGCCCCTTTTCAAGTACATCACGCGTATTGATACCGACACGCTCTTCAGTGACACCCATTAATACAATATGACCTTGTCTATCAATTAAGTCGATGGCTTGGTTAATAGCAGATTCAGAGAATTTGCCTCCAGCACATTCAAAGACAGTATGTACATCACGATGCTGTTTGAAATCATAATCAAAGACTAAATGCGTCGTTGCAAAATTTTCGAAAGCAGCTAACTTTTCTTTGATGGCTCCAAAAACTAACAATTGTTCTTTTTCAATACCGTAAATATAATGTAATGCCGTAGCTGCTAAGTAACCAACAGGACCATCACCGAATATGGCAACTTGAGGAGAGTTATCTGTAGTGATATGTTCAAGTTGATTGATAGGGAATAACGAAACAGAACATAGCTCTGCTAACAAAGCAACGTCTTCATCTAAAGTATCGGGTACTTTAACTACATTATCTCCAGGTACAACCAGTTGATCTTGGCATATACCATCAAAGCCGCTTCCCATAAATAAAGCATGCTCATCATAGTTGTCTTGATAAGGAGAAGGTGCAAAAGTTTGTTTGCGTAGGTAAGAAGGAATATTTGGAACAATGACAACCTTGTCACCTTGGATGAAATCTGGATGCTTGGAATCTTCAACGATGCCAATTCCTTCATGAAACAGTGCCATAGGTAATTTTTTTGCGAGTGCTTCAGGACGACGATTACCTGTGTAATAGCGTAAATCTGCATGACAGACACTTGCTTTAGTTGGTCTAATAATAAGATCTCTATCGTCGTAGTCATGAACAAGTGTAGCTTGTTCGAATTGACCAGGTTCAGTTAATCGGAAGGCATTCGATTGAATTTTCATATTTGCACATCTCCTTGATATTATTTGTTCATATATGTTTATATCGACAATAGTAAACGCTTACACGTGAATTTGTCAAACTCATTTTGTTCTTTTCTGCAGTTATTTGTTGCTTTATGATTTTTTATGTTGATTTTTAGTTTAAACTTAATTATGATTTAAGAAAGCGTTTTCTTAAAGAAGGGTGAATGGGGGCTTATACAATGACATACAGCATCGGCATTGATTTTGGTACTGGTTCAGGTAGAGTATTTTTGATTAATACCGAAAATGGAAAAATTGAAGAACAATATATAAAAAACTATATACATGGCACCATAGAAGGCGAGTTGGGTGGAGAGAAACTACCCCAAAGCTTTGCGCTCCAAAATGCCAATGATTATATGGACATCATTGAGACAGGTATTCCAGCCATTATAGAAAGAACCAATATTTCAGTGTCTGAAATTGTAGGCATCGGCATTGATTTTACATCTTCAACAGTTATATTTGTAGATGAACAAATGGAGCCCATACACAACAGACCAGGTTTTCAAGATAATCCACACGCTTATGTAAAGTTGTGGAAACACCATGGCGCACAAGATGAAGCAGATTTATTATTTAAGACAGCATTAGAAGCTAAAAATAGATGGTTAGGGTATTATGGATTTAATGTTAGTAGTGAATGGATGATTCCTAAAATCATGGAAGTTAACAATAAAGCACCTGAAGTTATGGACGTTACAGCAAATATTATGGAAGCGGGCGACTGGATTGTAAATCGTCTGACTGGTCAGAATGTAAGGTCTAATTGTGGCTTGGGCTTTAAATCATTTTGGGAAGCAGAGACGGGTTTTCATTATGATTTATTTGGTAAAGTAGATTCAAATTTATCAGATATTGTACGTACAAAAGTTGATGCACCAGTAGTCAGTATAGGTGATAGCGTAGGTACTTTATGCAAGGAGATGGCAGAGAAACTAGGTTTGTCACCAGATACACAAGTTAGCCCGTTTATCATTGATGCACACGCAAGTTTATTAGGTATTGGTTCAGAGAAAGATAAAGAAATGACAATGGTTATGGGGACTAGCACATGTCATTTAATGCTTAATAAAGAACAACATAAAGTTCCCGGAATTTCTGGATCAGTTAAAGGAGCCATCATTCCGGATTTATATGCTTATGAAGCGGGGCAAACGGCAGTAGGTGATCTGTTTGAATATGTCGCGAAGCAAGCTCCTTATGATTATGTTAAAACAGCAGAATCACGCGGAATTTCTATATTTGATTTACTTAATGAAAAAGCTGCTCAACTTTATCCTGGTGAAAGTGGTCTGATTGCTTTAGATTGGCATAACGGTAATCGTAGCGTATTAAGTGATAGTAATTTAAAAGGTAGTCTCTTTGGAATGAGTTTGCAGACAAGACATGAGGAAATCTATCGTGCATATTTGGAGGCAACTGCCTTTGGTGCAAAAATGATTATGCAACAATATCAAGGATGGCAAATGGAAGTTGAGCATGTATTTGCTTGTGGGGGCATTCCTAAAAAGAATGGTTTACTGATGGAGATCTATGCCAATATATTAAATAAGAAGATTACTGTCATTGATAGTGAATATGCGCCAGCCATTGGTGCAGCAATCTTAGGTTCTATTTGTGGTGGTGCGCATCCTGATTTCAATTCAGCTATAGAAGCGATGAAAGAACCAGTGCTTTATCAAGTAGAACCAGACCCTCAACAGGTACGTATTTATAAAAAATTATTCAGCGCTTACAAAGAATTGCATGATTTACATGGTTACAAAAAAGCACGTATTATGCGTAATGTTAGTGCGTTGATGTGAATTTACAGTATTAATACAATTTAAACTGCTAGGTATTTGTGGTTTATAGGTGTAAAAAGAGGAAATGATATAGTAACTAATGATACTAAGGGGATGACTGTTGTGGAATGGGAAATCGTAAATTTAGATATAGAATTTAAAGTGAACGCTTCAGTTGAAAAAGTGTTTGAGGCATGGACAGAACCAAAGATTTTCAAGCAATGGTTATATACTTCTAAGGAAACAAATAAAGTCGCACAGAACCAGTTTGAAATTAATGGTGAGTGGGAGATAGTTGATGAAAGAGAAGGTAAAACATATAAAGCGACAGGTACATATATGGATATTGTAAAACCATATAAATTGATGTATTCTTTTAAAATGCCTCAATTTAGTGATTTAGAAGATATCATAACCGTTGAGTTTATAGACTTAGAAAATGAAACACAAGTTAAATTTAATCAAGGTTTAAAAGTACCTTTAAACGACACAATGAACAAGCAATCATATGAACAATCAAAGGAAGATACTAAAAAGCAAACAGAAGAAGGATATAATAAAATGTTTGAGCAACTAAAGCAAATACTAGCTTAATAGCAGATGTGAAATCATTATATAGTATGATTATATAAATATAACCCCCTCGTTACATAATATAGGTGATGAGGGGGTTACTATGTAATTTAGTTAGCTATTTTATGTCATACGAGGTACTTTTTTATCATGTTCCTAATAAAGTTAAAGCATAGTTGTCAGCGATAGAAAAACAACATTGTATATATTAGTAAAGATTACATATCTAGGTTGATTTGAAAAGAAATAAGTAAATTACTATATTGTTTGTGAACGTTAGAAAATATATATGCAATAAGTTTCTTTAAAAGTTGTTAATGTGTTAAAACTTCCTCTAAACTTATATTCATTTCACTAATTTTTTGTTCAGGATTTTCTAATATTTTATTAAATACATTTAAAATCGTTTCATGTAAGCGATAGATTCCTGCTTCATCCAATATATCTGTTTGATAGGCATAGTCAATCTCCAAATTATTTTTGTTACTTCTATTACAAATGTTTACGCATAGTGGAGCGCCATTTGTACCACTGTTCAACCACTCATCAGTAAAACCGTCTTCTATAAATTCTGAATCGTATTTTGCATTCTGAAAGGAAATAAAGCAATCGTCTAATCCTTTTTTATTTTTACAATTTTCGATAATATATCTAAATGGATAGTGTCTGTATTTTAACAAATTAAGACTTTCCAATTTTATTATGTATAAAAATTCTGTTATAGGTAAGTCATTATTTATTTCGACAATCATTGGTAAGTATTTTGCAAACAAGCCAGTTGATTGTTTTTCATTTTGCCCATTTCTATTATGTATCACCAGTCCAATTGAAGTGATTTTTGCATGTGTTTTTTTATGTTTAATAATATGCATAATTGCTGTGAAAAGGTTACTTACACTAATTGCGTTTTTAGTACAAAAATGATTGATTTTTGCACTAACTTTATCTGATAAATCAATCCGCAGTCTTTCTCCAACTACACTATTTGATCTGTTTCCTTCAAAAAGAGAATTATTTTCAAAATATTTAGTTTTTTTAAGCCAAAAAGCTTGATCTTTAATAAATCTTTTAGATGATTTATACTCTTGTTCATTTGTAATTATTTCTAAGTAAGTTGAATTTGGTATCATTTCGTTCTTTTTACCTATTAATTTTTTTACAAAATTATCTATAATAATAGTGATTCCCCAAATATCAATTATCAAGTGGTGTAATATTATAAAAATCCCCATATGCCCATCCGGACATTTTACTACTTTTACATGGTACAAGTTTTCATCTGAGATAAACAAATTCCTATTCGTATTATTTTTAAGCCATTTATCATAGTTCACTTGATCATTGTGAAAATTTAAGGATTCAAAATTTTGTTGCTCATAATCAGCAACATACTGCCTATATTCTCCATCTTCTTTAGTGAATCTGATTCTAAGTGTTTCGTGTTGTTCAATCACTTTATTGAAGGCGTCATTAATTTGTTGGTAGTTAAGTTGTTTCTTTATATGAATAATACCAGCTATATTATTAATACTTGTATTTTCGTGACGTTCTTCAATGCGAATGAATTCATCTTGAACTGTAGACATCTTATATTTTTTCATTATTTATCTCCTTTGTTATATAGTTAATATAAATATTAGCATAAATATTATTAAAAACAATTATAAATAAGTTTGTGTAACAATATTTTATTAAATAAAAACATTTATATTACTATGTTATTTATAGTGTTAAGAAGATAACATAGTGTTTTGACTTTATGATTTAAGCGGTGAATTTAATAATTATAAAATGTTATTTTACTAATTATAAATATGAACGCAGAAAGATGATGTCGTTGTAACAATTTTTGTAATAAGAGAGACAGAAAATAGAGAAGTGATAATTTACTCTATAAAAACAAAAAAACTACTAATCTCCCGTGAATAAGATTGATTAGTAGCTTGAAAAGTTATATTTAGAAGTTGTACAGAGCATGTAAGACTATGATTCTTGATTATAAAAGATTAAGACATAAAAGTACTAATAGCATCCATTAAACTATAGATACCTAAAAAGCTTACGACTAAAACCACTATTCCCCCGATAATATTAAGCCAAATGGTATTCGTAAAATGACCCATTAAGTTCTTCTTATTAATATTAATAAAAATTAAAATGGCCACAATAGGTAAAATGATACCATTTAAGGCTTGAGCAATGAGTAATACTTGAAGCGGTTCAAAGCCTAAGGCCGAAGTGATAATACCTATAATGATAATAATAGTAAATACTGCCTTATACTTTTTACTCTTCATACCGCCTTGCCATCCGAGTAAGCTGCTAATAGTAGCGGCAGCACCTGTGGGTGAAGCAATAGCTGATGATAGACCTGCAGCAAACAAACCAACACTGATTGCGATTGGAGCCGCATCACCTAACACCGGTTCTAGTGGCCCTGCGAGTTGTATCACACTTGTGACCTCTTTACCTTGGATTAAAGTGGCTGCAGAGATTAATATCGCTGCGGATATAATACCCCCAACTGAGATAGAGATGACTGTATCCCAACGTGCAAATTTTAATTCTTTTATGTGACCAAACCGTTCATGGACTGCAGTAGAATGGATGAAGAAGTTGTAAGGCACAACGGTTGTACCAATAAGTGCAATGACCGTGAGGATTGAACCATTTGGTATTGTAGGTACAAAGATACCTTTTAAGATACCTATAACATCTGGCTTAATAACAATCATAGTAGTAATAAATATGATACCCATAATAACCATGAGTAGGATCATTATTTTTTCTAAAAAACGATAATTACCAAATAAGCCGATGAGTAAGATAATGACACCGATTACGGGTGCTACCCAATGTTCAGGCAAATTTAGTAAATAGGAAGCACCAAGTGAGGTGCCAATCAAGTCACCACTGATATATGCTGCACAACCAATGGTTACAGCAATTAAAGTGAACCAAACTAGAATCAACTTGCCAAGTTTATTTTTAAATAAGTCTTGGATGGCCTCACCCAACCCCTCACGGGTGACAAGTGATAACCGAATAATCATCTCTTGCAGTACAATTGTAGCGATGATGGAAAATGCTACCGCCCAAAGTAAACTATAGCCAAATCCTGCGCCACCTTGAGTCATGGTCGTCACAGTGCCTGGACCAATGAAAGAGGCTGTAATAATCATTCCTGGACCAAGTGAACGTAAAATTTTCTTAGCACTTTTTAACAATTAAACCACTCCTCAAATTATTTTGATTGATTTAAATAAGCGACGTGGCCAGCAAGCACATATAGTACTGCTGTAGAGACAAAGTGAGCTGAGTTTTGGTTGGCATCCATCATTGGGTATACTTCTACATAATCCATGCCACAAAGACCTAATTTACCAAATTCATGGATCATTGTTAATAATTCATAAGAGGTAATGCCGTTACCATCTACGGGTCCTCCAGGATTAAATGCAAAGTCCAATACATCACTGCAAATTGTTAAATACACAACATCAACATCTTGACTTGCTTGTTCATAAATGTCGTGTGCATACTTTTTTAAATCCTGAGCTTCACGAATATCATTAATTGTTAAAGTAACAGCTCCTGCTTGTTGAGCATAACGACCTGTAGCAGGTTGATTTCGAGGGCCGTGAATACCTGTGTGAATAATACTTTCATTTCGTATGCCATCGGTATTGTAAAGATGCATGAAAGGTGTGTTACGTGCATAAGGCTCACCTTCATAGTCCGGCATATTATCGTAGTGGGCATCTAAATGTATGATGCCTACTTTTTTACCAGTTTCTGTCAAAGATTTAAGGATAGGATATGTAACACCGTGTTCACCGCCAAACCCTACTAAGAACTTTCCACTTTCCCAAAGTGGTTTAGTGAAATTAGCAATATTATCATAGCTTTGTTTGTTGTCGTGTGCTACAAATGGAACATCGCCCACATCTCCAATAGTTAAGTGTTCGCTGATATCAATATGATTTAACTCGGGCAAATATTGACTGTAACGCGCGGAACAAACACGTATTTGTTTTGGGCCTAATTCAACGCCAGTATAATCCCCCCAAGTACTTTCACCTTCGAACGGTGCGCCATAAACGATGACATCTGTGTCTAAAGTATTTGTTTGAGTCAGGTTCTTACTATTTAAAAAACATGGAACATTACCGTAAATATTATTTTTCATAATGTATATCCTCCCCTTTATTGTAAATAAGTATATAGATTATTATTTTGTATTTCAAATAAATCTGAAAATTCGAATTTCTAGAAGCGGGAAGTGTTAATTAAATAATTTTAAATAGAAAAGTTACTATGCAAGGGGCTAAGTAGTGCATTGTTAGTAATAGCTAGTGATGAATAAACAAAACATCCACTAGCGTCATTTAACGTCAGTGGATGTTATAAACAAGCTCTATTGATATGTTTTATGAATTTGCGTGATACGTATTAAGTATTAAGCATTAAGCCCAACCGCGGAAACGTGATGCTTCAGCAGTACGTTTGATTCCTAATACATAAGCAGCTAAACGCATATCCATTTTTCTATCTTCTGCTAAGTCATATATAGTATTAAAAGCTTCAACCATTTTTTCACGTAGCTTCATATTAACTTCAGCTTCTGGCCAATAGTAACCTTGATTATTTTGTACCCATTCAAAGTAAGAGACGGTTACGCCACCAGCACTAGCTAAGACATCAGGAATAATTAAGACGTCACGCTCAGTTAAAATACGTGTCGCTTCTGGGGTAGTCGGTCCATTAGCTGCTTCAGCGATAATTTTTGCTTTAATTTGATGCGCATTATCCTCAGTGATTTGATTAGATAATGCAGCAGGGACTAAGATGTCACAATCAACCTCAAATAATTGTTCTTTAGGTATATTATCATCAAATAGGTGTGTGACTCTGCCATGTTGCTCTTTAAGTTCAACTAGATGATCAACATCTAAACCATTCGGGTCATGCAACGCTCTGAAACTTTCAGATATGGCTACAATTTTGGCACCCATATCATGTAAGATTTTTGCGATAAAGCTTCCAGCATTACCAAAGCCTTGAATCGCAACACGAGATCCTTTAATATCAATATTTCTACGCTTTGTAGCTTCTTCAATTGTGATGACTGCACCTAGCGCAGTGGCACGGTTACGGCCTTGTGAACCGCCTAAAGAAAGGGGTTTACCCGTAATAAACGCAAAGGCGTTGGAACGATTAATCTTACTATATTCATCCATCATCCAAGACATAATTTGTGGGTTTGTATAAACATCTGGTGCTGGGATATCGCTCTCAGGTCCAACAAATTGTGAAATGGCTTTAACATAACCGCGAGATAAACGTTCTAATTCTTGGTTGCTCATTTGTCTAGGATCGCAGATAATACCGCCTTTACCACCACCAAATGGTAGGTTGGTGATGCCACATTTCATTGTCATCCACATGGATAACGCTTTAACTTCTTCTTTATTTACGTCGGGATGGAAACGGATACCGCCTTTAGTAGGACCAACGGCATGATTATGCTGTGCACGATAACCGGTAAATGTTTTAACCGTACCGTCATCCATACGGACTGGGATACGTACTTCTAAAAATCTTAAAGGTTCTTTGATGAGTTCATACATGCCATCGTCAAAACCTAATTTATGTAAAGCTTCTTTCGTAATTTCCTGTGTTGAAGTTACTAAATCATTATGTTCTGTCATTACATATCTCCTTTATCTGTTACTTATATTTCATGGTAAGGGCGTGAAGAATGAAAATCAATACTAAAAACTGAATTTTTATAAAAGTTTGAAAATTCAGTTAAAAAGATAGCGCTTACTTATTTAAATTATTAATTGGTGTGTATACAACGGTGTTTGAATTTTGAGTAGTATATTTTGTAACTTTATATTGACTAAATTTTCAGAAATCAATAGAATGATTAATAATATAAAAAATTATATATTTAGTACTTAAAGATAAGGAGCACATAAAATGGAACAAACGACATTCAAACGTGCTATGAAACAACGTCATCTTATGTTATTGAGTTTTGGCGGTGTCATTGGTACAGGTTTATTTTTAAGTTCTGGATATACATTACAGCAAGCAGGTCCACTAGGTACTGTATTGTCTTACTTAGTAGGCTCAATCCTCGTATACTTAGTTATGCTTTGTTTGGGACAATTAGCCATTAAACATCCTGTAACTGGAGGATTTCATACATATGCTAGCAAATATATTCACCCTTCAGTAGGGTACATTGTTGCATGGTTTTATTGGCTAACGTGGACGGTAGCATTAGGATCTGAATTTACTGCCGTAGGTATTTTGATGCAAAAATGGTTTCCTGAAATACCTGAATATATATTTGCTGCCAGTGCGATTATATTGGTATTGATTTTTAATATCATATCGACAAGGTTCTATGCAGAAGTTGAATTTTATTTTTCGATGGTAAAAGTGGTTACGATTATTGTATTTATTATTTTAGGTATTTGCGTCATCTTAGGTATAATCCATTACAATGGATATGAAGGAATAAATACAATTACACAGAGATACACTCATCCTACTTTTCCTAATGGTATAGGAGCAGTATTTTTAACAATGTTGGCTGTGAATTATGCTTTTAGTGGAACGGAGTTAATAGGAATTGCGGCTGGTGAAACTGAAAATCCTAAGCAAGTTATTCCTAAGGCGATACGCGCCACTTTATGGAGACTAGTTATTTTCTTTATAGGAACGATGGTTATTATCTCGATATTAATCCCTAGTTATCAAGGGAAATCCTTAGAAAGTCCTTTCGTGGTGATTTTTCAAAAAATGGGGATTCCATATGCTGGAGACATTATGAATTTAGTGATTATTACCGCTTTATTATCAGCTGCTAATTCAGGGTTATATGCTGCAAGTAGAATGATATGGAGTTTATCAAATGAAGGTGTGTTTCCTGAATGGTTTGGGCGTTTAAATAAATATCGAATGCCTGTAAATGCAACGTTATTTAGTATGATAGGTGGTTTGTTAGCTTTATTATCAAGTATTTATGCAGCGGATTCACTATATGTAGTACTTGTATCTATTGCTGGTTTAGCCGTAGTAATTGTTTGGATGAGCATATGTGTTTCTTACTTTAATGCCAAAAGAGTTGATCATAGTTTGAAAATACATCAATCAGTAGCTATTATTGGATTTATTTTGTGTTTAGTATCGTGTGTTGGTATGGTTTTTGACTCTAATCAAGCACCAGCGCTTTATTTCGGTGTGCCTTTTGCAGCAATCGCATTATTATACTATTTTATTAAGTACCACAAGAAATGAGGCAAATAAATGAGGTTATTAGAAAAGTTAGAAGCTCAAGCACCATTAGTGTTAGATGGTGGTTTAGCAACAACATTAGAACAAGCAGGGTGTAATTTAAATTCATCATTATGGTCGAGTGAAGTATTGAAAAATAACCCTGTAAAAATTAAAGAAGCACACCAATCATTTACAGATGCAGGGGCAGACATATTACTTACGAGTACATATCAAGCAAGTTATCAAACGTTTTCAGATATTGGACTAAAAGATGTTGAAATAGAACAACTATTTACTACAGCGGTTGATCAAATCATGGATTCGAGTACATCTAAGCAAGTAATCGTTGGTAGTTTAGGACCTTATGGTGCATATTTAAGTGATGGTTCTGAATATACAGGTAATTATGAATTAAGTAACGAGGATTATTTTAACTTTCACCGTTCACGTATAGATGCATTAATTACAAGAGGGGTGCATGATTTTGTTTTTGAAACGGTGCCAAACTTTGAAGAGATTAAAGCTATTGTTGAGTATATTGTTCCACACTATATGGACCAAACATTTTGGTTATCTGTAACGGTAAATGATTTAGGCGACTTGTCTGATGGTACAAAATTCGAAGACTTATGTGAGTTTATCCAAAAATATAAAAAAGAAATTCCAGTTTTTGGTATTAATTGTTCATCTGTAGCAGGGGTCAATCAAGCTATGGAAAAAGGGCTTACTATTTTACCGCAGACAATTGCGCTCTATCCTAATGGTGGCGCAAAATATAATGCGGACACAAAACAATGGGAGAGTATGGGTGATAGCCACTTGATTGTTGAACAGATTCCAGATTGGTTAAGGCATGATGTTAAAATAGTTGGTGGTTGTTGCCAAACGACACCAGAAGACATTAAAAGAATTCACGATAAAATAAATTTGTCAGTTTAATTATAGTATGTTTGAATATATCAACCGAAGTTTTGTTTTAGGTTATGAAAAATACGCTTCAAGAAAATAACTTTTTAAGTTATTTCTTGAAGCGTATTTTAAATATGAAGCGGTAAGTAATGTACTAACAAAACGTTTTAAAGTGATTCGATTATTAACTTTAGATATTTCTCATGAAAAATTGTGAAGATCAATATATTTATGTTTTAAAGTTTACCTCATGACAGTGAATAAGTTATTTTATATGTTGTTTATAGAGAAGTTTTACTTTTCCTCTTGTTTCTTTCGTCTAAAGATGAGTAGTGTGGAACCTAATAATAGTAATAAACTACTCCAAATAGTTGTATTGCGTTCTTTTTCACCGGTATCAGGTAATTGTTTCTTTTCAGTTGTTGACTGCGAAGGTTTTGTTTTTGGAATATACGTTTCTGCTTTTGTATTTGTAGCATTTTGGCTAGATTTTACTGCTGTACTAGCATTGATAGCCTGTATATTTAACTTTGCATTTTTTTGTGATTCTAGTTTAACCACATTATTGTGATGATTAGGTGAAACTTTAATTTCATCACCTTTAGTTGCTGGCTCAGGGTCCGGTGTCGGTTCAGGATCAGGTGTTGGTTCAGGCTCTGGCGTTGGTTCAGGCTCCGGTGTCGGTTCAGGATCTGGCGTTGGCTCAGGCTCTGGTGTTGGTTCAGGCTCCGGTGTTGGTTCAGGATCCGGTGTCGGTTCAGGGTCTGGCGTTGGTTCAGGATCCGGTGTCGGTTCAGGATCCGGCGTTGGCTCAGGCTCTGGTGTTGGTTCAGGCTCTGGTGTTGGTTCAGGCTCCGGTGTTGGTTCAGGATCCGGCGTTGGTTCAGGGTCTGGTGTTGGTTCAGGGTCCGGTGTCGGTTCAGGATCCGGCGTTGGTTCAGGGTCTGGCGTTGGTTCAGGATCCGGTGTCGGTTCAGGATCCGGCGTTGGCTCAGGCTCTGGTGTTTTTTCAGGCTCTGGTGTTGGTTCAGGATCCGGCGTTGGTTCAGGTTTAGGTTTCGGGTCAGATCCTTCTCCATCAGCTTTGTTTTGATAGAATAATACGCCATTATTCCAACTTGCTTGTGTGTAATAATCCTCATAATATGGCGAGAATCCTGAAAGTGTTGTTCTAAAAGTTAATGATTGTGCATCACCATCATAAGTGCTATCAAATTTGACTACATAGACACTATCTAAATTATCAAAGTCCATTTGGTAATTACCATTAGTAACATTTAAATGAATGTCGTTAGTAACATCTTGAAACATTGAAGTATCTGACGTGTCAGCGTATACACTTTGATTTAATTCATTAGGCTTCATTACTTTAAAAACTTTTACAGATGGTAGGTTGCCGTCTTGTTTATTTCCGTTAATGATTTGACCATAGACAGTAGCGGCAGGAATTTTAAAATTATTTGGGTTAATATAAGCTAGATGCGTAAAAGTATTATTTTGTTTATTTAATGAAACAATACTACCATTAACACTTAAACCAACGTTATTAATGCCATTTAGATACTTTATATATACATCTTTTTGAGTTTTTTGCCCATTTATTGTCGCGATAATTGATTGATTACTATCATGAGGAACAGTTTTAGGATCAATAAATAAATTTAAAGACAGGTTTGTTTTTATCTTCTCTCTATTATTTACGTAATCTGTGAATCTATATCTAATTTTTCCGTCTTCTAAAATACTCCCATTTGCAATAACTGTTTCTCCATTTTTGATTTCTGGAACTTTACTTATCGCAGATACGCCACGAGTATTTACATTATTAGAAAGCGAAATATCAAAATAATCACCTTCTTTAACACCTTCCCCAAATGTTAATTCGTAGTTTAAAGTTGATCTTTCACCATTATGTGGTTTGATTGTATCATTCGATTCAATATTGCTATTAACCACAGTAATTTTATCACTTACATCTTTACCAACTCCATTTTCATTACTAGCTACTTCAGGGTTTGGATTTGTAGCATTATATGTAGAGATTGTGCGTTTTGGTGAAGTAGTGTTTTCAATTGATGGTAGTTGTGCTTCATCTTTATTAGGTTCACTTACTTCATTTTTCTGTGGTGTGCTTTGTTCAGATGTAGTGGCAGATTGCGTAGTTTCATTTTGCGTATGGGCTTCGCTAGAAGTTGGTGCAGAGTTAGATGGTGTTTGTTCACCAGAATTAGCGTCTTTATTGTTGCTGTTCGTATCTAATTTCGCATTTTCGCTTTTATCGCTCATATCTTCTTGAGGTGATGCTTCAGGTTTAGTGTTATCTTCAATTTTTAAAGTTTCATCTGCTTCTATATTTTTATCAGTGTTAACAGATTCAGACTTTTCCACATCATTTTTATTTAACGCTGTATCATTAGGTGCAGTTATTTCATTGTTAATAGCAACTTCATTTGATGTATTGTTTTCACTTTGTGCTGCACTGTTTTGATTATTTGAATCGATTTTTGTTTCTTCATTCGTAGTCTCTGATGCTTTTGCCTCCCCAGAAGCACTTAAACCAATGGCTAGACAAGTACCTAAAAGTACTGACGCAGCCCCAAATTTATATTTACGAATACCAAACTTTTCATTTTTCTTTATAAACATAACATTCTCCTCTTTTTAAAATTCATATTATATTGTGATATAGATAAGTATTATAATTTATTTTATATGTTTACGCAATGTAATAATTAATTGTTTTGAATTATTTATTAAATGATAAAAATAATATTAGATTTGTTAAGCGTTTAAAAGTTAATTAATTTATGAATTTTAAAAAATAACGTGCGAAATGTTTTGGGCGTAAAAAACTACTCAATCCTCATGAAATTTGAGAATCAAGTAGTGTATTAGAATAATTATATTTGACTGCGTATAAGTAATATTGTATTTACGAGGGCTGTTTTTGCCTTAATGCAAATTCTTTAAATGTGATAAAACGTTTATGACTTTCATCATATAATTTAAATTTTAACGAAGCGAAACTTTCTCTAATCGTAATTGAGGTTGCATGATGTAATGGTGTGACATTGTCATGCGTAGCTTCTAAAGCATAATTTGGAATTCTAGGATTTAAATGATGGACATGGTGATATCCAATATTACCAGTTATCCATTGAATGAATTTTGGTAATTTATAATATGAACTACCATCAATAGCTGCTTTAACATAATCCCATTCAGATGATTCTTCAAAATAGGAATCTTCAAAGGTATGTTGAATGTAAAAAAGCCAAATACCTATCATTCCAGAAATAAAGACCATAGGTGCAAAAATAGCAAAAAATTGACTAGCTCCTAATAGATAAATAAGACCACCGTAAATGATTAATAATAAAATATTATTGAGCCATGTGTTTGTGCGTTCTTTTGTTTTAGCACCTTTTGCGTTAAAGCGATTAGATACAAATACTAAGAAAAACGGTCCTAAAACAAACATTACAAAAGGATTGCGATAACATCTATAAGTTAAACGTTTAAAACGAGACGAAATTTGATATTCTTCAACTGTCATGACCCAAATATCTCCAATGCCACGCTTCTCCAAATTCCCACTACCTGCATGGTGCATTAAATGTTCTCTACGCCATTTTCGATAGGGAAAGAAGGTTAAAAAACCTGTCACATTACCTAATAAATCATTATGCTTCTGTTTTTTTAGATATGAACCATGACATGCGTCATGAAAAATAATGAACGTTCTAATTAAAAAAATTGAAGCACATATACTACTAATAATTGCTAATGACCAATGTACTTGATATAAAAACCCACTTGCTACTAACAACGCAAGGAGGGGAATTATTGTATTGATTATTTGGATTGTACTTTTTGTATAGCTCGTTTTTTCAAACGGTTTGACCATCTTACGTAACAATTTCTTTTTATCTTTTTCCATTTACACCAAACTTTCTATTCACTCAGAAATCAATTTGTACTGAAGTGTTTAATTCAGTGTATAGAAGTAGGACACCTATTACAAACATTTATTTGAATTATTTGAATACTTTTTAATGAAAAGTGAAATAATGGCTAGTAAAAAGCTTTATCTAAAAATAAAATTTAATTCTCAGTTAATTTAAATGTTTATATTTTAATCAATTAATGCGTTGAAAAATAAAAAATTGTAAAAACTCAATGATATTTAAAAAATTTTATACCAATAGTTGTAATTTTCAGAAAAAAAGAATATTATACAACCAAGCATTGTGAGATATATGCATGCAATATTTAAATTAGTTTATTTATAGTAAGACATAGGGGAAATAAATAGCGCATATGTTAAGCGTGCTTAAAAACAACTGAGGTGGGGCTAGTTTTATGACGAATACTTTAAACAGAGAGTTAAGCAATAGACATATTCAACTTATTGCGATTGGTGGCGCTATTGGAACAGGATTATTCTTAGGGGCAGGACAATCCATAAGTTTAACGGGGCCATCCATTTTACTAACTTATATTATTGTCGGTTTCGTATTGTTTATGTTTATGCGTGCAATGGGAGAGATGTTATTACATAACACAGAGTACAAAACATTTGCAGACATCGCACATGATCAAATAGGTCCGTTTGCGGGGTTTGTAACTGGTTGGACATATTGGTTAACTTGGATTACGTCTGGTATGGCTGAAATTACAGCAGTTGCAAAATATGTAGAATTTTGGATACCAGATTTACCTAACTGGATTACGTCTTTATCATGTATTTTGATATTAATGGCATTTAATTTAACAAGTACAAAAATGTTTGGTGAATTAGAATTTTGGTTCGCAATTATAAAAGTAGTTACAATCATCGCTTTGATTGTTGTAGGTATTGTAATGATAGTATTTGCGATACAGACACCTTTTGGACAAACGAGTGTAGCTAATGTTTTTAATAATGGTTCATTCTTTCCACACGGAGCATCTGGCTTTTTTATGTCTTTCCAAATGGTAGTGTTTTCGTTTACTGGTATTGAAATTTTAGGTATTACAGCTGGAGAAACCAAAAATCCAGAAAAAACTATACCGAAAGCAATTAATAGTGTACCAATAAGAATTTTATTATTTTATGTTGGAGCATTAGCGGTAATGATGTCTATTATTCCGTGGCAAGATATTGATCCAAATAATAGTCCTTTTGTTAGCTTATTTGCATTAATTGGTGTGCCATTTGCGGCAGGACTTATCAATTTTGTAGTATTAACAGCTGCGTCTTCTGCGTGTAATAGTGGTATCTTTGCGAATAGTAGAATTCTATTTGGCTTATCAGAGAAAAAACAAACACATCATTTACTGATGAAAACGAATAAAAAAGGCGTACCGTATAT
This sequence comes from Staphylococcus pseudoxylosus, assembly GCF_003697915.1. GTDB lineage: Bacteria > Bacillota > Bacilli > Staphylococcales > Staphylococcaceae > Staphylococcus > Staphylococcus pseudoxylosus. The sequence continues at coordinate 55,653 of NZ_RCVN01000012.1, read as the reverse complement.
CGCAATTTTAGTGACTTGTGCATTATTATCTATAACAGTATTGCTTAATTACTTAATACCTAATGCAACACAAGTATTCTTTTATGTAACAGCAATATCAACTATATTGTTAGTTATTGTGTGGATGTTTATCATGCATGCTTATGCAAAATATGTAAAATCACATCCAGAGCATCATAAAAAAAGTTCATTTAAGTTACCTGGTGGCGTAAACATGGCAAGAATGGTTCAATTATTCTTTGTTTTTATATTAATTGTTTTATTCCTTGTACCTGATACGAGAATGGGTATTGTCTTGTCACCAATATGGTTTATCCTACTTGCATTAATTTATTTGAGATATACAAGAAAAGCGCGTAAATTGGAAGTGAACAGCTAGGAATATAAGTAGGGTGTTAGGCTGTGTAATCATTTAAATAGTAGATGGTTAGAGTGAAACACCCCCATGGTTCTTATGAGTCCATCATCAATAATCTTATGGTGGACTATCAATTCTAAGACTGGATTAATACAAAGCTGTTATTTTAATAAAACATTATTTTTTGTTCTCTGCTAGATTTAAGAAAATTACCGTATGTGTTGTGACAATATTTAATAATACATTTAAATTTTGATTTGTGAGAGGAGGTTACATTGAAATGGAAGCTGTATATGCAAAGGATGACCAAGGTGCTTATCAAACGTTGAAAATAACTATTGATAATAATAGTGAAACTATTTTTAATTTATTAAGCACGACTGAGGGTGTTCAGAAATGGTTTCCTCAATTATCATTTAATGAACGCAAAGTTGGTGGCAAGATGACATTTCATATGGATGAACAAGACGATATAGAAATGGAAATTACTGCTTTCGAAGATAATGTAGCTATTGGTTACACATGGGATACCGGTGCAGTAAGATTTGATTTGTATGATAGTGGACATGAAACAGTACTTATATTAGATGAGTTCTTACCGTTTGATTTTCCGCACATCATTTTAGACTTTTCGGGTTGGCAGTTCCAACTGCAAAGTATAAAAAGTGTGGCAGAAACAGGCAAACCCTTGGACCAAAGTGAATATGATTTTGACAGTGTAAAAGATGAAGTAGAAACAAAACTTGATTTAGGCTAAGGTTTAAATTTAGTAGTTTAGTTTTTATTGTTGTAATAGTCGATTAATACCAAAATGAGCTAGGCCATAATAGTTAGTGGCCTAGCTCATTTTTAGTTTATAAAATTAAAATTTATCTTTTAAGTCTTTTGCTTTATCTGAAGCTTGATCTTTCACTTCATTTTGCTTATCTTTATCATTCTTTACTTCGTCAACCTTATCTTTTGCTTTGTCTTTAAACTCGTCAAATTTACTCATTATAAAAACCTCCTTTAAGATTTGTGACACAAGTACCTTTCCACTTATCAATGCAAATAAACATTTTTATTTAAATTAATTGAAAAAGATAAGAAAATAATATGATTATCATTATTAAAAAATATAGCATGTAGACTTTGGTAGCATAATTAAGACAAAAATAAGGTTAAAAAATAAATGACGATTTTAACAAAAAAGTAGAGAAAATAGAGTATATATTTTATAATATGGTAGATTAAAAGCAAGACAATAATTTAATGGAGGTCTAAGCATGGAATATACTTTACCTAATTGTCCAGAATGTGATTCAAGTTATACATACGAAGATGGAAATTTATTTGTTTGTCCTATGTGTGGTCACGAATGGTCTGAAGCTGAAAATAATGAGAATAAAGAAGCTCAAATTACAAGAGATGTGAACGGGCAGGAACTAGTTGATGGGGATGCTGTTACAGTAATTAAAGACTTAAAAGTAAAAGGTACATCATTTGTAATTAAACAAGGTACGAAAGTAAAAAGTATAAAAATAGTTGAACCTGACGACGGACATGACATCGATGCGAAAGTTGATAAAATTGGACTAGTGGGATTAAAATCTTCACTTGTAAAGAAATTAAAAGGCTAGAGCAAAATTAAGCATAAAATAATAACACTGAGGGATGGGATACGGATTTGATTTAAATGGGAATTCGTTGTCTCACCCTTTTTTTGTTATTTATATTTAGTAAAGATAAATAACGGATAGATTACGCTAATATATGAGCAAATGTAATTACTGCATAATAAATATGATATGACATACTAAAACAATATGTTGTGTATATTTCTATATGTTATTATAAATCTAACTATTGTACATTCGTTAATTATGGTAGATATGAAATTTAACTATAATTTTCTCGGATAACAAATACGAATTTAATTACTGATTACGAGGAGATTGAGTATATGTCAAAAGATAACATTTTTATAAAAATTAAAGAAAATATAAAAAACTTATCTCAATCAGAAAGAAAGGTAGCCAATTTTATAACTAAAGAACCAACAGATATCATGTTTGATACTATAAACGAATTATCTGAGAAAGTTGGTACCAGTACTACAACAATTATGCGTCTTGCAAGTAAATTAGGTTACTCTGGTTATACAGAGTTGCAACGAGACATTCAAAATTTTATAAAAGATGGTAAAGCACCTCAATCCAGGTTAGCTTCTAATTTACAAAATATAGAGCAAGATAATTTGTGGACAGAAACGGTTAATTTTCATACTACACAATTACAACAATTTTCAAACCAGCTCGATGAGCAAACTTTGGATAAAGCTATAAATTTAATTGAAAATGCTAACAATATTTGTTGTACATGTGTGAGAAGTGGATTGCCTGCAGGTCATTATTTTTCACAAAATATAAATAGAATAAAAGGCAACTGTAACCTTATAGTAGCGGATACTTCAGATTGGGTAGATGAAGTTGTGTCAATGAATGCTCAAGATGTGTTAGTGGCGATTAGTTATCCTAGATATGCTAAGCGTATTAATGATTTCGTGAAAATCGCTAAAAATAAAGGTGTGAAGATTATTGTAATAACAGATACATTTTCGTCTCCATTGGTTGATTACGCAGATGTAATTCTACCTTGTGATTCTAACAGTTTAGCTTTTCACAATTCACCGGTATTGTCACTTGTAGTCATTGATTACTTGATTAATGCTTTGGCAGTTAAAGAAACTAAGAAGAATTCAAGTCGCTTAGATGATATAAATGAAATATTAAAACAAATAAAATATCATACGAATAACTAAGAAAAACAAACCGTTTTAAAAATATAATGGTTTGTTTTTTTATGTAATTTTATATGTAAGGATTTACATTTATTTGGGCAAGTGGTAACTTTGTAAATAATATTACAAACAATAATTATTTTGTAATAAATCTTACAAATGGGTGGTGGTTCAATGAATGGTAATAATGATGAGATTTTAAAGCGTTTAGAGAAGCTAAGTTCAACGTTAATTGCAGATAGCATGAAATTTGAAAATGTTATGAATCATAAATTAAAGCCAGTTAATTTTCAGAAACCTCTTGTCGGGCAAGCAAGAACGGTATCACTTTATCCAGGAGATAATCTCTATTTGCACCTTGGAATATATGAGGCAAAACCAGGAGAAATATTGATTGTTGAAGGAAAAGATTCTACAACTTCTGCTTATATGGGGAACTTGATGGCAGCAGCAGCAGAAAAACTTGGTATAAAAGGAATAATTATTGATGGTTTAATCAGAGATAAAAAAGAATTAGAAAATATGGATATACAAATCTACGCAAATGGATTTATACCTAAAGGGCCGAGAAAAAATGGACCAGGTGCATTTGATATACCAATTCAATGTGGAGGCGTATTAGTAAATCCATATGATTTTGTAGTTGCAGATGAGGATGGCATTGCAATCATCCCTTATAAAAAAGCAGAAGCGTTTATAGTAAAAGCAGAAGAAAAATTAATATATGAAGAAAAAAGGTTAAAGACAATCATGTCATTTAACTTGGATCAGGGGGATGACAAAAGCACAATAGAGCCGTCCTGGTTAAGAGAAAACATTGAAAATCAATAGGGGTGGATAACATGGATATAGGATTTATAGGATTTGGAGAAGTTGGAAAAGAATTGTCTAAAGGATTTAGTAAACATGAAGTAAATCGTATATATGCTTATGATCCATTACGGATAGGCGCAGATTCTAAAAAGTTATCTGAAAGAACAGAGATTAACTATGTTGAAAAGGCAGAAATTGTAGCAAAACAAACGTTATCTATATTATTTGTTGCTGTTCCTGCGACAAAAACTGTAGAAGCTTGGTCAGAAATAAGTGATGTCGTTGCGAATGAAACCGTACTAGTAGATTTAACAACTGCTAGTTCTGAAGAGAAAAATAAGATAAATGAAATGATGTACAACAAAGGCATGACAATCATAGATGCTGCAATACTTGGTGCATTAAAAGTATATCAAAATGAAGTGCCGATATTAGCATCTGGAACACAAACAAATAAGTTTATAGAGTTAGGTAATCAAATTGGGATGAATATTACTAAATTAAATGAAAAAGTCGGCGATGCTACTAATTTTAAATTTGTGAGGAGTATATTTACAAAAGGATTGTCTGCATTATTATTTGAAGTTATGGCATCTGCAGAACATCTTAATATTACAGAGGAAATATATGAATCTATCACCAGTACGATGGATAAAGATGATTTTGGAGAAATTATAAATAGATATATAAAAAGTAACGTAAAACATTCACAGCGTCGTGAGAAAGAAATGAAAAATGTAAGTGAATTTTTAGAACACCATCGTATCGAACCTGTAATGACTAAAGCTACGATTCAAAAATTGAAAAATATAACTCAAGCAAATTTAGAAAGTAAATTACGAGATGAAGTTGATGATTGGTCTAACGTAATAAAGGCTTACAATCAAAAATAAATAGGAGGCATGTATATGGGGATATTGGCTTTATTAATTTTTATATCTATTTTAATTATATGGAGCGTTTTCTTAAAAAGAAATTTAGGTGAAGCATCATTAATTGGGTTTATTGCGTCAAGTCTTTTAGGTGGCAAAGAAGCTTTAGGATTACTGGCAAATGGTTTTTCATTTGCAGCAACATTTTCAGTACTTTATGCTGCACTAGCATTTGTATTTATGGCCTATATTATTGATAGATTAGGGATTGTTGAAAAACTATTAGCAATTTTAAATTCTATGGTAGGAAAGATTCCAGGAGCGCCAGCTTATATGGACGCGATGGGCTCAGTTGCATTAGGGACATTATCAGGTGGTGATTCTGGTAATACAGCTGCTACAGGATCGATAACAGGACCTTGGATGTTGAAAAATAAATGGAAGAAAGAGATTGCCGCATCAGTCATGGTTGGGAATGGTGGTATGGCATCCGTATTTCCACCAACTACTTCAATGTTTATCATACTTGGCTTCGCTCCAGTTGCTGCGGCGGTAGGCGTTGGCGAGTTTTTTATAGCATTATTTGTTGCATCATTATATCAACTTGCCCACAGATTAATAATGATTTGGTTCTTTGTAAAGAAACAGAATATAAAAGCATTCTCTATTGAAGAATTAGAGCCATTAAGTAGTTCATTTAAAAGAGGGTGGACTTCGATGTTATTATATATTGGTGCTATCATCCCTTTAGCTATAACAATTGGACCATTAGGGGAAAAACTAGTAAGTATACCATCAATAGGAGAAAAATCATTAGATAGTATAGATATCGTTGTATGGATACCAACTTTAATGATTACTATCGCCTTTATATTAGAAAGAAAAAATTTACCAAAAACAGTACCGGAGTTTATGAAGTTTATTCAAGCTTCAATACCGAGATTTACTACAATTGGTGCTTTAATATTCTTTGCTGTTGCAGCTAGTGAAGTTTTAACTAAATTAGGTTTATCAAATAATATTGCCTTTCTTATAGAAACGGCGAATGCACCAGCTTGGTTAACGCTATTACTCATAGGTGTAGGTATTACAATTATTGCTGGACCTTTAACATCTACTGGGACGCTTACGGCAGTAGGGCTAGTTTCCTATCAAATTTTAATTTCAAGTGGCTTCTCGCCATTAATTTCTGCAGTAGTAGTGATGACGTTTGCTTCTACATCGGCACAAATGCCACCTGCCTCAGGATCTATTTACATTGCTTCAGGGATTGTTGATGCTAAACCTGAAAAAACATTTGGCATGTTGATTGTACTTTATGCACTGCCTGTAATTATTATAGGTTGGCTTATAGGTATGGGTATATTGCCAATATGGGGAGGATAAAATTTATGGAAAAATTACTGGAAAAAGTTTTCGGAATTTTCTTATTACTCTCAATTGTAACGGCACTTATTATGGTAAGTGCACAACTACTTGGATTAATTATGCTTAACGGAGCATTTATTATAAAAGTTAATGATATGTTGTTAACACCCGCTATTATTTTAGCCGCAATATTTTCAGGAGTAGCATTTATATTAGGTTACTTCCCAAAATATAAAGATAAAAATTAAAGTTAAAGTATCAAAAGTGTGTTGTATGTCTGAAGTGAAATGAATAAATTAATAAGCCTAAGCTACTAACTTCAATTTCCTTAAAGAATTTAGTGGCTATTTTTAATGTACTAATTATTTGAACGTGATAATCTTTATGTGTAAAAAATATTTAAATTAGGTGCATGAAAGTAATTGTTTTTATATACTATGTGTAATTAAAATATTGTGAAATTTTTCGTAATATCTTACTTTGTTAGATTATAGTGATAAAAATTTCATAGTAATAAGGGGATTAGAAGACAATATTATGAAGAATAAGATGCATATTGTTTCACTTATTTATAGTACAGGTTTACATCCTGCTTCATGGAGACTAGAACACTCTAGGATTGATGAAATAGGCCAAATTACATACCAACAAGAAATTGCTAAAATTGCAGAACGTGGTTGTTTAGATGCTATATTTTTAGCAGATGGGCAATATATTTCTCAAGAAAATACAGGGCATTTATCATATTTCTTAGAACCTATCACTACCTTGACTGCTATTTCACAAATAACGAAACATATTGGGTTAATAGCAACGTTATCTTCTACATTTTATGATCCATACAATACAGCACGTTTAATAGGTAGTTTAGATCATATTAGTCATGGAAGGGCCGGTATTAATATTGTTACCTCACAATTTGACAATGAAGCAGGTAATCATTCAATGACGCAACTTCCTCCTTTAAATGAAAGGTATAAAAAAGCAGAAGAATTTGTACATGTATTGAAACAATTGTGGCAATCGTTTGATAGTCATGCATTAATTAATGATAGAAAGTCTGGCAGAGGCATAGAGTGGTCCCTAGTAAATGAAATTAATCATGAAGGAGACTATTTTAAGGTAAAAGGCCCTATAAATTTACCATCTAGCCCTCAAATATATCCGGTTTTGTGTCAAGCTGGTACGTCGATTCCTGGTCGTGATTTTGCTTCGAAAGCTGTAGATATGATTTTTTCAGTAGCTTGGAATAAGGCAGACGCTAAGAGATTTTTGAAAGATATTGAGAAACGAACAGAGCAGCTTAATAAGTCTGAAGATAGACCGTTGATTTTACCAGGTTTGACTGTTTATGTTGCAGATACGATGGAAGAAGCTGAAGAAAAAAGAGCGACACTAGATTGTTTCATAGATGTGAATGAAAAAATTAAGCAGATTGAACAAAGTATCGGACAAAGTGTTGAAGGATGGGATTTAGATGCTGTAGTCCCATCTTTACCGTCTTATGATAACTTAACAACAAAAGTTGTGTCGAAAGCGCGCTATGAAGCGATACGAAGTACTATAGAAACAGAGTCGCTTACATTAAGAGAACTAGCACAGCGTGTGAGTACATGGATGGGGCATAAGACAATTGTTGGAGACCCAATAACAGTTGCAGATATGATGCAAGAATGGTTTGAAGAGGAATGTTGTGATGGTTTTACACTTATGCCGCCAACTTATCCAGATATGTTTGAAGCTTTTATTGATAAAGTAATTCCTATATTGCAAGAGCGTGGCTTATTTAGAAAAGCGTATACGGGAACAACTTTGAGAGAAAATTTACAATGCGTAGTGGAATAGCATGTTAATGCAACATATAATAGCAAAACAAGCTTTAAAATTTCATGACAACAAATAAACGTCAAATGCTATGGAGTTATAGCATTTGACGTTTATTTGTTAATCAGAGATAGTGATGTCTCAAGTTTTATTGTTATAACGCAGTTTCATAAATATACCGAGTACAGTTGCTACAGTTAAAAATACTAGAATTGTAAATGTTAAACTATGAAAAGGAATTAATAGATTAATGATATAGAACAAGATAAGGATGAGTGCTATATAAATATACAGTTTTTTAGTTTTGTACGCTTGATGAAAGTATGTCATATTCAACAACATCCCAAGATAAAATAGTGATATTGCTACAAATGTAAGCGTAATTTCAAATGTAGGATTAATGCTTACCTCTTCAGAAAATATCTCGCTAGCATTAATTAAACCTAAAGCAAAAAATATAATGATATGTGTGTAACATAGTTTAAGTCCCGTAGACTTTTGTTTTGGATTCATAAAGGACTCTAATTTAATCCAATAGCTTCCAAATAGGCCTAAAATAATTAAAAATTGGAAAATAGATATGATTTCAAAATGATGAATATTGAACAATGAACCTAAACCGACCATACTTTCTCCAAACATAATAATTGTAAATAAGCTATAGCGTTCTATGAGATGTGGCATATTAACCGGTGATCTTTGCAATATTTTAATTCCAAACAAAGGGAAGAGTAAACAACATATTATAGCAATATAAAGCATATTATAATGTGTATTTCCAGGAATAAAATAACCTATAAAAATAAGGGTACTAGAAAATATTGAAGTTAAACCGTAAACTAAACAAAGTTTTTTCTCTTCTTGAAGAATATTTTCAGAAAACGTAAGTAAATATTGGAGTCCAATACTTAAAAACAAAATAGCAGTACATAGAAAAAATGCTTCATAAGTTTTATCGAAGTTTGTGTTTATACTATTAGATAAATAAATTGTAATAAACATGTTAAACATAAGGAACATAAGATCCCTAGTATTATTTAAACCAAATCTATTAGTATAAAGGGTTTGATAACTCCAAACAGATACAAATACAAATAGCATTACGCCATATTTGAAAAATAAAATACCAGGCATTATGGCATGTTCTAAGTGCAATATTGTGTGAGACATTTGTGAGATTGCATAGACAAAAATTAAGTCAAAAAATAATTCTATAAATTCTACTTTTTTTACATCAAAATAACGATTCTTTTGTATTTTCATATTCAACTCTTCTTTTCATAATTATTTTTAGAATAATGTCATTGAATATTGTACCAAATTTTTAATTCTAGAGACAAAAAACCATAAATTAATTTATGGTTTTAGTGACTAGTTTATGCATGTTATATAGTGGTAAGTATAAATATAATGACTATATAAAGAGAGTGCTTTTATGAAAGTAATCATTTTAAATACTACATTAAAAAATGGAACTGAATTATCGCATACTGAAGCTTTGGCAGGTGAGGCAGCAAGTATTTTTGAATCAGAAGGCGTAGACGTAGAGATGCTTAGAGTCAATGACTATAGTATATCTTATGGTATAGATGATGATATGGGGGGAGATGATGAGTGGCCCCAAATATTAGAAAAAGTAATAGATGCTGATATTGTAATTATTGGTACGCCTCTGTGGCTTGGCGAAAAAAGTAGTGTAGCAACTATAGTTATAGAAAGACTTTATGGTTCTAGTAAATTAGAGAATAGTAAAGGACAATCTATTTTTTATAATAAAGTGGCAGGCGTTATTGTAACTGGCAACGAGGATGGCGCTAAACATGCTTCTGCTTCTATTATTTATGGTTTATCACATATTGGTTTTACGATTCCTCCAAACGTTGATGCGTATTGGGTAGGAGAAGCTGGTCCCGGTCCTTCTTATATGGATATAAAGCATGAAAATGAATTCACTAAAAGACATATCAAATGGCTGGCTTATAATACAATGCACATGGCTACAATGTTGAGAAAAACACCATTACCAAATAAAGGGAATAAATTAAATGAATAAAATAAGATAAGATGAAAGATTTTAATAGACTCCATTTTAAAGTAAAAACTTTAAATGGAGTCTATTATTGCTTCATAATAAAACTGAGTGTATTTGTGCTTTTTTATTATAAATCATAAAAAGCTGTAAAATTTTGATTTAAGTCTATTTCAGCATTTTGTAAAACAGTCGATTCCGGCAATATTGCAGTTCCTTGAGCACGTGCAATATAAAAAGCATCAAATGCCATAATATCTGTAAACATGGCATGTAGATATTGATAAGAAAATTCTAAAGGTTTATAGCGATCGTCGTTTGTATAAATTGAGCCACTAGCTTGTAAATATAGAGCTTTATAGTCATCAGTCATCAAACCGACTGAACCATCAGAAGTATATTTAAATGTTTGGCGTGCAATCATAATGTTGTCTATATAATCTTTCAAACGAGACGTTATATTAAAATTGTGAAGCGGGGAAATAATCACTATTCTATGATGTGACTTAAATTGTGAAAGTAAAGATGATGTCATATCAGATATTTGTTGTTCTTCTAATGTCAGTGATTCGTGTTCACGTTGCTTGTTCCAAATGTTTAATAACTGTGCTGATTCTATACGAGGTAAATTAATTTCATATAGATTTAATATTTCTGGTTTCTCATTTGGGAAAGTCTCTTTATATTTTGTTAAAAACATGTTTTGTAGTTTGTAAGAAAAACTATCTTTATTTTCGAAATTAGGATGAGCGTTAATTATTAAAGTTTTCATAGTACATACTCCTTAGTTATTTGATAAGATAAGTATAAAGCTTAAAGGTGCCTAAATACGGCACCATTGAAGGAGATATTATGAAAAAATCTGAAAGACTTAATCAAGAACTTATTTTCTTAAGTAATAAATCTACTTTTCATTTAAAAGATATTATGCAGGCTTTTAATATTTCTAAAAGAACTGCACTTAGAGATATTCAAGAACTTGAAGCTATGGGTTTGGCACTTTATGTAGAAAATGGCCGATATGGTGGTTATAAGTTAATTTCTCAAAATTTATTAACGCCTATTTATTTTAATAATAATGAAATTTTGGCGATATTTTTTGCACTTAAAGCTTTAGATATATTATCTACGACGCCCTTTGAAAAATCTTATGATCAAATAAAAGAAAAATTATTTGCCAGTCTACCTGATCAAAAACAAAATGATATTGCCAAAGTATTAAAATATATTCATTATTACAATGTAGCACCAATTAATAATTCAGTTTATTTGGATCAAATATTAACATCGATTATGAATGAGCATAGCGTCTCTATTACTTATACGCAATACAAATACGAAGAAACAGAACTTCAAATTTATGATTTGTTTTATAGAAATGGAATATGGTTCTGTAGTGCTTATGACTTAAATAAACATGTTTGGGGTATATATCGTTGCGATTACATTCTGGATTTAAAGATTAATGAAGATGGAGAGACGCTTTCTAGACAAACATTAGAGGACATTAAGCACCATCACGAAGAAACATTTAATGATATACCGTTCAAATGCAAATTAACGCCTTTTGGGGTAGAACTATTTTTGAAGAAAAAATACCCGAATATGGAATTGGAATATATTGAAAATTGTCCTTATATTGTAGGGGGATACAATAAAGAAGAATTGGGTTATATGACTGACTACTTAATTTCACTGGGGGAACATGTGGAGATTGTTTATCCAGACCAACTCAAACGAAATTATATCACTAAGTTGAATAATATTTTAAAGAAATATGAATGATAAAATGTGTAGGTTATTAAGATAGCTCGCATAAGTAATAGAAGAAACAGTGATGATAACTTGCTGTTAGGTATGAAGAAGAAGTGAGGTGATGAAATTATTACCTCGCTGCCAAACTGTCGATAAATGTTCCAACTTTGTTAGCTGTTTTTTGTGCACGCTTTCCGCGATAACTGACTCAGCCTGTAGTCTTCTGCTAGTGCGCTTCCCGCATGACTCGGCCCGAATCACTGCTAATATTACATTGAAAAGACCATAATAGATAAATTAAACGGTGGCGGTGTTTATTATGTTGAATAAATCAATTGATAAAAGGGGGATCTTCGATCTAAATGGCCGTTGCTATTTTAAAAAATAACGATACAAACATTAAATAAACCTTAGGCGAACTATCACCTAAGGCTTGTCTATTTTGTGGAAGGGAGGTAATAAAATGATTACTTTCTTTCTTTTTATACAATTTAGAACGTATTAATATGGCTGACGAGCACGTTGTTTACCATGCATAAAGTAATAAAGTACTATCGAAACAATTACTAAAACTGCCATAGTTAAGTATAGATTTCGGTACCCCATCAAAGGAATGACAACGCCTAGCACAAATGGCCCAATGCCTGCACCGAAATCTGCAAACATATAAAACGTAGATGTAGCTAAGCCGATTTTATCAGTAGGTGATTGTTGAATAGCAATGGCTTGGGCAGTGGGTACTATCGTACCATAGCCGATTCCAATAAACACTGCAGCAATGAGTAATGAAATACTTGTGTGCGTTAAACTTAATAGTGTTAGACCGATGATAAAGCTGATTAGAACAGGGTACATGACCTTATTTTCACCATAGTTATCGTAAATCTTACCTGTAAATGGACGAGTGACAAAGGTGCTCACTGCATAAACAACAAAAAAGAAACTTGAGGCTGTAGCAAGGTTGATTTGTTCTGTGTAAACCGTTAAGAATGATAAAACGCTTGAATAAGCAATACCTACGAAAATAATAACAAACGAAATTGGTAGGGCTTCTTTTTGAATATATGCAGCAACGCCAGTGACTTTCTCAGTATTAGATGTTTGGACAGATACTTTTGGTAATCCTTTGATCAATAATGCCACAATTAAAGCGGCGACAATAACGATAAGACTAACTATAAAGATAGATTGAAAACCAAATTGTTGATTTAATATGATACCACAAAAAGGGCCAATAGCGGATGCGGTTGTTACACTAAGTGCATAATAACCAATACCTTCACCTTTGCGTTTTTCTGGAATAATTCTTGATGAAATCGTACCGGTTGCAGTTGAAGATAATCCAAAGGCAATGCCATGTAATAGTCGTACCACCATTAAAATTAACAGGCTATGAATTGCGAAATACAAGCTAACTGTTATGATAGAAAAGATGATCCCAAAGAGCAGCACTTTTTTGGGTTGTAAATTGTCAATCACACGTCCAGAAGCCAAACGCCCGAATAGCATGCCGATAATAAATATGCCTGCCGCTAATCCTCCCATACTTTCTGAAGCGTGATATTTATCAATAGTAAATATCGTGACTGTAACGATTAATGTATAATGAATCAAATACATTAAAAAATTTACAATTGTAACGGAGATAAAATCTTTTGACCAGAGTTTATCATACATACGAAGACCGTCCTTTAATTAATTTTTCATGCACTATATATTATAATGATTAATATACGCTAATGTAAAATTAGAATTTATGATATTTGTATAAGTATTGCTTATGTAAAGGGGTGAGATAATGAACTTTGAACAATTAACTTATATTCAAAAAATATATGAAACGGAATCAATCGTTAAAGCAGCAGATATTATGCATATCAGTCAATCTGCGATGAGTCAGTCCATCGCAAACCTAGAATCAGAAGTAGGATATAAAATATTTAATCGATCACGTAAAGGGACTTTGCCAACTGAAGTTGGGAAGAAATTGATTCCGTTAATGATTGATATTATTGAAGCGCGTAGTGAATTATTATCTGAGGTAGACGCGCTGCATTCAAATATCGAGGGTTCATTAACAATTGCAACGATTCCTACACTATTCAATAAAATGATTCCTAAAGCATTATCTGCGTTCAAGAGAGATTATCCACATATTGAAGTGGAAGTAATCGAAAGTGATAGAGATGAAATTTTAAAAATGGTTGAAGCTCAGGTAGTTGATATAGGATTGATTGGCAAAGCTGAAAATGAACAGTTTGGGCAGCACATTGTAGCGCACTCATTGAATATTGCTACAGATTTTAGGTTAATTGTGCCTAAAAAATCAAAATTATCATTGCAAAACACGATAGATATGAAAGCGATTCGTGAATACCCTTTTGTTTTGTACGATCGCAATTTCTACCATCACAATTTCAAGCAATTTGAAGATGACAACGGCCCATTGAAAATTGTGTTCCGTACCAATAATCCAAGTGTGTTAATTAAAACTGTGTCAGAGGGTTTGGGGATAAGTATTGTGTCAAGTTTGATGTTGGAAGATGATCCGTTTATATTGAATGGCTTGATAGAAATGTTGCCTATTGGTTCACCGTTCGATTATTATATTTATTTTACGGCACTTACACAATCAGATAGAACTAATGCACAAACAATAAAGACATTTATAGAATATTTAAGAAAATGAACAATCACAAAATAAAGCAGAACCTATAGGGTGACGTTGAAGTCCTTATAGGTTCTGCTTTTTAATTATTGTATTTTATTTAGAAAACGATAGAAGTAGGACAAATCAGAGATTTGTTGATTACAAACTGTACTATCGAAGCAAATATAATCACCTTTTTTAGTGTATTGCCCGTCACTCGTGGTGCGTGTTTTCCTCATGAATAAGGTGACACGAGACTCCTTATTACAAATTGAACAAAAGCCTTTAACTGTTTGGTTTGAAATATCCCCGTAAAAGCCATCTAATTTTCCAAAATCATTATAATAGATTATATATTTTCTATTGGAAGCCACATCGTTCCAACCAATAAATGTACTTTCTAATAGCACTTCATTACTGATTAGTGGTGTTTTCAATTTCTTTACTTTTCTAAAAACTTTATCTACTTGTTTTTTTGAAGGATGTTCGAAAGGCAACACATAATCCTGAAGTGTACTTAAGATTTTTTCAGCTTGCATTTTTGATAATTGATAATTCATCAACTTTTCAATTTCTAATTGAATAGATGAATCAACACTTTGAAACGTATTGAGCATTTGTTCACGTGTAGTCTCTTGGATAGAAGCGATAGTATTAAGGTCATTAACTGAATTATACACATTGATTAAATGTGCGATCCGTTCTTTTATATAATTAAACTGATAAGGGTATAGTTGTTTTTCCATAATTTGATATTCCTCTCACATTTTAATAACTGCATGCATAAGATAGATGCCCTGTGAAAAGAAAAAGTTCTACAAAGCATCGACTATTTTAATCGAAAACTTTGTATTAACAATGTAGCATTTGTATGCAACATATGATCCTCTCCATAAATACTTAATAAATAACTTATACCAACATATGACAGGTGTGTCAAATGTTGGAAATGCTCACCATTTACTAGATGAATTTTATAGTAAATAGAGATATAGCAACTAGAAATAGTGAAGTATGTAATGGCTAAATAGTAGACATTAGCGATTTACACTGCTAAAATTCAAAGCAAATGTTCACTCAAAGTATACAAAAAAGCGTTTTTATAGTATAATATTGTTGAAAATACGGGTATTGTCCACTGGGAAAAAACATTACGATTTCTGTAATATACAAGGGAGATATAAATATGAAAAAAATTATTATTACTGGTGCATTAGGACAAATAGGAACTGAGTTAGTAGTGAAGTGTAGAACATTATATGGCAATGATAATGTTTTAGCTACTGATATTAAAGAGCCAGAAGCGGATTCTGCAATTGCAAATGGTCCATTTGAAATATTGGATGTAACTGATAAAGCACGTATGAATGAACTTGTTGAATCGTTTAAGCCGGACACGATTATGCATATGGCTGCTTTATTATCAGCTACTGCTGAAAAAAATCCTTTGTTTGCATGGGATTTAAATATGGGCGGATTAATGAATGCTTTAGAGGTTGCACGTGAACATGATTTACTATTCTTCACACCAAGTTCTATTGGTGCATTCGGCCCATCAACACCTAAAGTTAATACCCCACAAGTAACAATTCAGCGTCCAACTTCAATGTATGGCGTGAATAAAGTTGCAGGTGAATTGTTATGTCAGTATTACTTTGAAAAGTTTGGTGTTGATACACGTAGTGTAAGATTCCCAGGTTTAATTTCACATATTAAAGAACCTGGTGGTGGTACAACTGACTATGCAGTCGATATTTATTTTAAAGCTGTAAGAGAAGGACATTATTCAAGCTTTATTGAAAAAGGTACATTTATGGATATGATGTATATGGAAGACGCGATTGACGCCATTATCCAACTTATGGAAGCAGACGGTGTTAAATTGATAAACCGTAATGCTTATAATTTAAGTGCGATGAGTATTGAACCAGAAATGGTTAAAGTAGCAATTCAAGAATATTATCCAGACTTTAAATTAGACTATGATGTAGACCCAGTGAGACAATCAATTGCTAATAGTTGGCCAGATAGTATTGATGTAAGTTGTGCTAGAGCAGAATGGGGCTTTGATCCACAATACGATTTAAACAAAATGACTAAAGTGATGTTAGATGCTATTGAAGGTAAAGAAACAGCTGAAGTAAGATAAGTTACTCATCAATAGGATTTAAAAAATCAAATAGCAGTGATGAAAATTAAAAATGGAGCATTTGCTATTATAAATTAAAACTAAATACTATGTATTTTCGTCTGTTAATTGTATAGAAAGTCTAATGCGGCGTGGATATGTTGTCAAAATTTTGAATTTGATAACATGCCTACGCTATTTTTATTAATAATTATATTAAGATCAATGGAAATGAATCCATTCTAAAAGAACAATTTTTTAAAGTACTCTTTTCAATAATGAAAATTAAAGCTAAGTATCGATTATATTTATTATTTGAAGTTTTTAATTTTCCGTTGTCATAACTAGAGGTTAAATACAACGGAAACAGCGTATGCAAATTGATTTCTGTTCCTCTCCCTTATTATTTCTTTATTTTAAATTTTTTGAAAATTATTGAACAGCACTCGTTGGATTGATATAATTTAATGTAATACTCAAAGAAATACCATTAGGAGGAAAAATCATGTCAGAAAAAATTGAATTTGTACAACGAGAAATACTTAAAGAAAAGCCGGATCCAAGTGATTTAGGTTTTGGGAAATATTTCACAGATTATATGTTAAGTTTCGACTACGATATTGATCAAGGATGGCATGATTTAAAGATTGTGCCTTATGGACCAATTGAACTTTCTCCGGCAGCACAAGCCTTACACTACGGCCAAGCAGTATTTGAAGGCTTGAAAGCTTACAAGCATGACGGTGAGGTAGATTTATTCCGTCCCTCTGAGAACTTTAAACGTATTAATAATTCATTGTCACGATTAGATATGCCGAAAGTTGATGAAGAGGCAGTGTTAGAAGGGTTGAAGCAATTAGTAGATATAGAACGTGATTGGGTACCAGAAGGTGAAGGTCAATCGTTATACATACG
The DNA here is from genome assembly GCF_003697915.1 of Staphylococcus pseudoxylosus. GTDB lineage: Bacteria > Bacillota > Bacilli > Staphylococcales > Staphylococcaceae > Staphylococcus > Staphylococcus pseudoxylosus. The sequence continues at coordinate 38,162 of NZ_RCVN01000012.1, read as the reverse complement.
ACCATATGTTTTCGCCACAGAAGGTATTTTAGGCGTACGCCCTTCTTATTCATATAAATTATTAATTATTTTGTCGCCATCAGGTTCATATTATGGCGGAGAGTCGTTAAGACCAACTAAAATTTATGTGGAAGATGAATATGTGCGTGCTGTTCGTGGTGGCGTAGGTCATGCAAAAGTCGCAGGTAATTATGCTGCTAGCCTATTAGCACAAACGAATGCATCAGCACAAGGTTATGATCAAGTATTGTGGTTAGATGGTGTTGAACAAAAATATGTAGAAGAAGTTGGTAGTATGAACATCTTCTTCGTAGAAAATGGTAAACTTGTAACGCCAGAATTAAATGGTAGTATTTTACCTGGTATTACACGTAAAACTGTGATTGAATTAGCGCAAAATTTAGGCTATGAAGTAGAAGAACGTCGAGTATCTATCGACGAACTTATTGAAGCACACAATAAAGGTGAATTAACAGAAGTATTTGGTACAGGTACAGCAGCAGTTATCTCTCCTGTAGGTCAGTTGAAATATGGTGAAACTGAGATCGTTATTAATAATAATGAAACTGGGGAAGTTACTCAAAACTTATACGATAATTATACTGGTATCCAAAGTGGTAAACTTGAAGACCCACAAGGCTGGAGAGTCGTTGTACCAAGATACTAAACCACACAAAAATATAATGATGATTGAACAATAAGCTAAATTATGAGAGTAAATTGTAATAACTAATATAATACTTGAGGCTGAGACATACCAATGTATGTCCCAGCCTCGCTTTATGTATAATTTGATAAAATGTATTCAAATAGAATTGTTATTTTGAAGTAATTGCTTCAAGATTTGCTTCTTTCATACCATCTTTAGCACCTTTTTGTATATCATCAACATGATAAAATCCATCAACAATAACCAATGAAACTATAATGACACCAATGCCTTTAAACCAACTAAATGGAGACATTTGTTTTTCTCTTTTAGCAAAATATAACCCGATTAATCCTGCAACAACAATAAAAGTAATTGCGTAACCCATAAAACAAACCTCCTTTTTGAAATGTTTAAAACTAAACAAAACTAAATTTTTAAGAAAATACATTTACATTTAAATACTAACACAACTTTTTATAGCATTAAATATTTGAAAAAATAGTGTTAAACACAAGTATTAGAGAAGTATAAGTTGCTTTTTGAAAGGAACATAGACATGAATAAAATATTGAACATTGCTAGTTTTATTATGCTTATTTTGTTAATGGTATATACGTGGATAAATTATAATACTTTGCCTAAAACGGTACCTATTCACTATGATTTATATAATTATCCAGACGGATGGGGGGATAAAAATGCATTGATTTTCATACCATTTATAGGTTTAATGATATGGTTTTTAATGTATGAACTATATAAATATTATCCGAAATTGGTAAATCTAGATATTAATTTAACAGGAAAACAACCGACAAAAAAGGCGATTAAAACGCATATAACTTTTGTTGCTATCTTGAACTTTGAAATTATTTTATTTATTTCGTTAAAGGGAGCAATGGATATCTATAATATCAAAGGTGGATCGATACATTTAGGCATTTCTCAGTTTGTGACATTTGCAATAGTTATTGGAGTGACCTTAATATGGTTGGTAGTGAACGACTATAAGAACAAACGAAAATGATATAACAAATGCAGCTTCATTATTTGTATACAGCGTTCGTTTTATATTAAAATAAAATAGGTTTTAAAAACAAAGATAGTGTGAAACTATAGGAGCTGTTCTAGCGATGAAATGGATTTTATTTGATAAAGATGGCACAATCATATATTTCGACCGTAGTTGGATGAAGATTGGGTTACAACTTGTAGATGATTTTATGGAAGTTTACGAAGATGAAATTGCTGATAGAGAGGCAGCATACGCGTATTTAGGTGTAGTAGATGGAGAAATTCAACCAGGTACGATTATGGCTTCAGGTGCTTTAGATGAAATGGTTCGAGCGTTCTGTGATATTGCAGGTCAAGATGTAACTAAATGGGCACAAAGTAGGAGCCAAACACTTGTAGATAATCGTGTTCCAGAAAATGTCTTAGTAGAGGGTATTGAGGAGACACTCGAAACCTTAAAACGCCAAGGTTATAAGATGGGAATTGTAACCAGCGATTCTAAAAAAGGTGTGGAGCAGTTTCTAGAAATTACGAAATTTGATCATTTCTTTGATGTGGTTATTTCAACAGAAGCAAACGCAGTCGAAAAACCAAATCCAGAAGTACTTAACCCGTTATTTGATCATTATGATGTAGCGCCTCAAGATGTAGTTATTGTAGGTGATACTGCAAATGATATGCAAACAGGTGTTAATGCAAAATTAGGCTTGAAAATCGCAGTGTTAACAGGTGTCGGTTTAGAACAAGAATTTACAAATGCAGATTACATAATAGAAACTGCAAATGATGTTGTGGAAATAATAAATCAATAGGCTTAACTTCTAAATTATGTCATAATATACGTAACGTATATTATGATTTTTTTATATTTAATATAAGTGTCGAGGTGATTAGATGATTGATGGTAAATACGCCGATTATCAAGGTGAAACTTATAAAGTAGTGGAAATTATTAGTAATGAAGTTGTATTGGTCACTGAAGACGAGCGAGCTTTAGCGCATGGTTTTGAAGCAAATACAACAAATCATACAGCGCACACGTTGTATTTTAAACATGTTGCGCGCGATGATATAGATGAACTGTATGCACTGTACCAAGAAGCGAGATACGGTGGCGCTGTTTTTGATCTTTATCAAGATACTGAGGGACAATTATATATTGGTACCGAAGATCAAGATAAGGCTAGCACCTTTGGTTTAGTACAAACAGATGAATATTACTATAGTAAATATGTGACAGAAGATGAAATTGAAAAAATCATTTATCGACGTCATATTGAATAAAGGACGATACCCGAATAAAAAAGTCACTCCGACTAAATAAGTTTAGTGGGAGTGACTTTTTATGCAAAGTTAGCGTCTAGCGTTGATCAACTTTACGGTATGTGTCAATGACATGGCGTATTTTATCAATAACTGGATTTAAAGACTCGGGATCTTCGTGTAAGTCATATTCATTAATGTTAACACGAACTACAGGGCACGCATTAAATTCGGAAATCCAATCTTCATAGCGTTGGAATAACTTTTGCCAATATGCTACATCCGTCTCAATTTCCATTTGACGACCGCGTTGTTTAATTCGTTGAATCACATCTTCATAGTCACATTCTAAATAAATTAAAACGTCTGGTTTGGGGAAGTATGGTGTCATTACCATAGCGTTGAAAAGCTCAGAATAAGTTTGGAAGTCTTCAGGACTCATCGTTCCTTGTTCTTCATGCATTTTGGCAAAAATATCAACATCTTCATAAATAGAACGATCTTGAATGAAACCGCCTCCGTATTCAAACATACGTTTTTGTTCTTTAAAGCGTTCTGCTAAAAAATAAATTTGTAAATGGAAGCTCCAACGTTCAAAGTCATTATAAAATTTATCGAGATATGGATTATTATCGACGTTTTCAAATGAAGTTTTAAAGTTAAAGCGTTCTGCTAAAGCCTTTGTTAATGTTGATTTACCAACGCCTACTGTACCAGCGATAGTAATTACAGCATCTTGTGGAATACCATATTTATTCATGCTCATGTCCTCCAATAAGTGGTTTCACTAATTCTAAAATATAATTATAATCTTCATCATACTTAACAAAGTCAAGTTGAGTCGTGTCGATTCGTATAACACGTGCGCCCTCTGATTTAAGTGATTCATAATATGCATTATAGTCACGCTTTAGATTTAATAAATAATCATCTGCAATTTGATGTTCGAAGCTACGATTACGATGTGCAATACGTGTTTTTAGCATTGCTAAATCAGCATCTAAAAAGATGATAATGTTCGGCATTTCTAAATCTTCGGTTAAAATATCGTAGATTCTTGAGAATTTATTATATTCTGATGTGGTTAAGGTATTATTTGCAAATATCTTATTTTTATATATGTGATAATCGCTAACAATTCCATTATCAATTAAAGCAAGATCTTGAAATTGCTTATATCGATTACATAAGAAGAACATTTCTGTTTGGAAACTCCATTTTGAAATGTCATCATAGAAATCTGATAAAAAAGGATTTTCTGTAATAATTTCTTTTTCTTCGTAATATTTATAAGTTTGACTGAGTTTATGTGCTAAAGAAGATTTTCCGACTCCAATCGGACCTTCAATTGCGATAAAATGTTTTTTCATATTTTCCGCTCCAATGTTAAAATAGACAATAAATATTGTACCATATGTGAGGTGTGTGAGACACATGACAAATCACCAATTTTATATGAAAATGGCGATTGAAGAAGCTAAAAAAGCTGGCGATATAGGTGAAGTACCTATTGGCGCTGTGATTGTTAAGAATGATGAAATTATTGCAAGAGCACACAATTTAAGAGAATCAAAAAAAGATCCAACCGCACATGCAGAATATCTTGCTATTCAAAAAGCATCTAAGCACTTAAATAGTTGGCGATTGGAAGCGTGCCAACTCTATGTGACCTTAGAACCTTGTGTTATGTGTGCGGGTGCGATTGTAATGAGCCGTATTCCGCATGTGATATATGGTGCAAAAGATCCCAAAGGAGGATGTGCGGGGAGTCTGATGGACCTCTTACAAGAACCTAGATTTAATCACCGTGCACAAGTAGAAATAGGTGTAATGGAAGAAGCATGTAGTCAATTATTGACTGAATTTTTTAGGCATATTAGAAAGAAGAAAAAAATCATACAAACAGCCGATAATACAAATAACTAAACTTTTGGTAGAATAAGAATATGTTACAAAATTATGGCAAATGAGAATGAGATGTAATTAAATTTGTGTAATCGATCTAAGAAGGGAACGAGGTAAACGAATGATAAACTTAATTGCTACAGATATGGATGGTACGTTACTTAATGCCGCGCATGAAATATCCGAGGAAAATGTTAAAGCCATTAAATACGCCCAGTCACAAGGTATTACTGTTGTTATAGCAACAGGCCGTGCTTTTTATGAGGCGAACGCACCCGTGAATCAAACAGATTTAAAAATGCCCTATATTTGTTTGAATGGTGCAGAAGTGAGAGATGAATCATTTAATATCATGAGCACTTCTAATTTGAACCGCGAATTAATCAATAGAATTACGCATGAACTTAAGAATGAAGATATCTATTATCAAGTGTATACAAACTTAGGTATCTATACAGAAAATCCGCAACGTGACTTAGAAATTTATATAGATATTGCGGAACGTGCAGGACAACATGCGGATGTAGAAAAGATTAAAGCCGGTATTCAAAAACGTATTGATAACGGTACTTTAAAAGTGGTAGATAATTATGACAAAATTGAAGATACGACAGGTGAAATTGTAATGAAAATTTTGGCGTTTGATAGTGATTTGTCAAAAATTGACCGCGTTAGTGAAAAGTTAGCTCAATCAGAAAGTCTTGCAATATCATCATCATCTAGAGGTAATATTGAAATTACTCATTCAGATGCACAAAAAGGTATAGCTTTAGAAACAATTGCTGAACGACTAAATATTGACATGAAAAATGTTATGGCAATCGGTGATAACATGAATGACATTTCAATGCTTGAACGTGTAGGTTATTCTGTAGCGATGGATAATGCTGCGCCAGAAGTAAAAGTAGTAGCAACATACGCAACAGACTCTAATGAAGAAAGTGGCGTTGGTAAGGCGATTATGAAGCTACTTAAGGAAAATAACGAAAAATAGTATGAGGTGAAGTAATAAATGAAAGGTTTAATTATAGTAGGTAGCGCGAAATTAGGTTCGCATACTACTGCATTATCAAAATATTTAAAAGGACATTTTGAAGCGCATGACTTTGAAGTTGATATCTTCGATTTGGCAGAGCACCCAATCCATCAACTTGATGTATCTGGCGCTTCACAACCAAGTGAAGATTATAAAAACAATTTAAACATATTAAAAGAAAAAGCGAGAGCAGCAGACTTCTTTGTGTTAGGTAGTCCGAATTACCATGGTTCATATTCTGGTATTTTAAAAAATGCATTAGATCATTTAACAATGGATGATTTTAAAATGAAACCAGTTGGCTTGATTGGTAATAGTGGTGGTATTGTTAGTTCTGAACCATTATCACACTTACGACTGATTGTTAGAACGTTATTAGGTATTGCGGTGCCAACGCAAATCGCTACGCATGACACAGATTATAAAAAACTTGAAGATGGTACATTATACTTAGATAATGAAGAGTTCCAATTACGTGCACGTTTATTTGTAGATCAAATAATCTCATTCGTTAAAAATAGTCCTTACGAACATTTAAAATAGGGTGAACGTGCCATTTTTATTTATGAATTAAAATGGTGGTATTAATTAGCGTAAAATAGTTATAAAAGGGTGCAAAGGCCCGATATAATACACTACATCACAATAATGGGCTGGAACATTTATACGTTCCAGCCCATTAGTTATATAATAAACTTGGTTGATTAGCCTTTACTATTTAATATTGTATCGACGATTAAATGGTATTGCTTAATAATAGATTCTATTTTCGGAAAATCTATATCATGTAAGAAGATGCGTCTTTCATCATAAACGTCTCTTGATTTTTTAAACAAACCTAAGTTGCTTAAATGATTAATTTGCACTGAAATAGGTGTGTTTTCAATGTTTAGGTGCTTTTTAAGTTCCACAGCGTCAATTTTTTCTTTGTTGAGATAATTCAGTTTTTCTAAAATGACAATTTCTAAAAACGACATGTCTAAATTTTTCTTTAGTGCTCGTTTAATTGTATTTCTATTTTCTTCATAATAAATTGTATTCATGATTTCCCTCTCAATTCTTTTTAAACTTTGTATAAAGATTTGTCTTATTGGTTCACTTTATCGTGCACATCCATATTGACTATGCCTTTAATAAGTTTTATTTATTTCAAGATTGATAGGGAGCATAGCCTTTAACCTTTTCAAATTGTTGTAAATAATTTTGAAACGTACGGAATTTATATGTTTTCCATACGTTATCTAATGTATCTCCATTCATTAATGCGCAATTTGAAAAATGAATTTTCGCAGCAACCATGTACTGTGATAATGTACTACCCACGATCATTGTAAAAGTTCGAGATAAAAAACTAGAATTTACAAAAAATACTTCGGCAATTTGCTGACAATTTAACTTATCTTCTATATGGTTGTGGATGTAAATTATTACGTTTTTAATTAGCGTATATTTATAATTATTTGATTCATAGCCAAGTTGATTGCTACACACGCTTAATGTATATATCGTTGTTAAAAGTGATAAGAACGCTTTTTTAGGTACATGACATTCTTCCGCCAAAGATGAAAATATATTTGTGAATTGTGATTTTAATATATGATGTTGTCCATCTCCAAGATATGAATCTATTCCATTAGCCATTGTTTGATCAATATCATTTATGTAATGATAGTTGTTTATTGATAAACAAAGTAAGTCAGCATCGATAGATATAAGCTCGATATATTCATAGTCATGAACGTAAAAAATATCACCAGAAATATATTGTTCAAATATGTCATTTTTTAATAATGTGACATTGCCTTTGGAGACCCAGTAAATATTTAAAAAGTGCGGTGTACTTAGATTATAATCTGTGCTTTTTATAAGTTTATGAAGTTTAATTTTATAGTCCATCTTTACAATTACCCCACACTTATCGAATAAAAATTGATTTAAAGTTACTATCATAATTATTTTAATATGGAAATCGTATATAGAACATTAGTTAAAAATAAATGTTAGTATTTATTGTTTTAAAAATAGAGAAGTTGATTCTAGGTGAATGTTAAAATTTTAATCTAACATACTAAAATTTTAATCAAGCACATCTTACAATACAGGTACATAAAATTTAAGTTATATATGCAAATAAAAAAGTGTACAAATTGTCGATGTTAATCAGACATTTTGTACACTTTTTAAAAAATCGCTATATTTTATTTTCTATATTTTAATTTTGCAAAGGCATCATGTTGATGTATGGATTCTTCATTACGACATTCTATGTCGAATCCATCTAGCCATTCAAAACCGACTAAGTCTGCAGCGATTAAACGAATTAAATCTTCTACAAATCTTGGATTTTCATAAGCGCGTTCTGTAACGCTTTTTTCATCTGGACGTTTAAGGATAGGGTATAATATAGAGCTTGCGTTCGCTTCCATGGCATCAAGTATTTTCCCTTTGTAATCGTCTACTAGCTCAACATCTTTGTTGATGTATGCTTTGACAGTTACAATACCGCGTTGGTTATGCGCAGAGTATTCGCTGATTTCTTTAGAACAAGGGCAGAGTGTCGTTACTGCAGCTTGAATTGTGATTTCCTTGCGCGTTACATCTTTTTTATCTATTGCTAGACCATAAGTAACATCTGCATGACCCACAGCTTTAATTTGGGTTACTGGGCTGTGTCGATCAAAAAACCACTTTGCTGATACATCTAAGCCAGCAGCATTTTGGTTCATGCTTTCTTGTAAACTACGTAGCAGTTGATAAAGTGAGTCAAAGTCTAATTCGATACCATTATGATAGTGTTTTTCAACACTTTCTAAAATGCGGCTCATATTGATACCTTTTTCATCTTGATTAAGGCTTGTTGAAAAACTAAAGTTTCCAGCAGTTTGGAAACGATCAACAAGTACAGGGTATACAAGGTTTTTAATGCCGACTTCTTCTATTTCAAATAAGAAGTCTTTATGCGTGCTTTGCAAGTCTTTCATGTTTTCTTTTACAGTTGGTTTAGTGCCTTCAATAGGGTCGACGGAACCGAAATGTTTCCAACGACCTTCTCGAGTAGATAAGTCAAATTCTGTCATGCTATTGCCTCCACTTAAGATTCAAAGTTATAAGTCCAATAAGGTTCTACTTCTAAGAAACTGTGCACTTCTCCAGGGACATCAGGTGTTGCTAATTGTTCTAAAAATGGTCCTGTTTGTGATGCATGTGCTTCAAATGCGCGAAGTTTTACCTCTTTATAATCACTGATCTCATTTAGAATGTCGGGTTCACCTAATTTTTCAGGTGCGTCATTACTAAATGCTACAAGTTGTAAACGTGGTCTTTCAGATGCTGCCATACGACCAACAGTTCTTACGACTGCTTCAGCAGTAGCTTCATGATCTGGGTGTACAGCGAACTGAGGATAGAACGAAATAATCACAGATGGTTGTAATTCATCAATTAAAGATTTAACCATAGCATCCATTTCATCATGGGGTTCAAATTCAACCGTTTTATCTCTTAATCCCATTTTACGTAAATCAGTTATGCCTATTGCTTCCATGGCATTTTCTAATTCTTTTTCTCTAATGTCCGGTAATGTTTCACGTGTTGCAAAAGGTGGGTTACCTAAATTACGCCCCATTTGCCCAAGCGTTAAACATGCATAAGTGACCGGAACGCCATTGTCGATATAACGTGCGAGTGTGCCTGCAGATGAGAACGATTCATCATCTGGGTGTGGAAAAATTACTAATACTTGGCTTTCCTCTAACATAATATGCCTCCTTAAGCTTTAAATGGTTGAGTACTTATTTCTAACGCAGCAGCTAATTGACCTTCATAGTTAAAGCCTGCTAATAGAAACTCGCCATTTTCATTTACTTCGTAATGTGTTAACCCTTGAACATAAACCCAACCGTTATCTTTTAATTTGAGTCCAACACGGAAAGGATCTTTGTTTCCGCCTTTAAGTTGCGCATGTTCATAAGTCACTTGAATATTTCTTAAAAAGGTTCCTGCATTAAATACACGTTGGTCAAAGTGTGCAGCGTAAGCACCATTTGTTGTTTCGACGTGTAAGTATACAGGTTTATGCTCATATGAAGAAAGTAAAGATTGTACTTTTTCATGATTGATTTCTTCCAAAATTTTGCCTCCTTGCTTTCAAAACCCAACATTACAAAATTCATTTGATTTAAATTTAGTACAAATAATGTACTCTAAAATATATCTCCAGTCTAGTTTAAACCGACTTTTGTACATTTGCTACCTGAAAAGTAAATTTTATATACCAGAATTGTACTGTAATTTTGATTATCTATCTATTCTACTAAAAACAGCAATAGAAATGTATAACTCTGCTCATTTTAATGTAAATAATTTATATTCTATAACATAATATAAGTTCTAAAATTCAAATTCTGTTAAAACCATCAGAAAAACGTATAATATATGTTGTAATCATATGTAATATAAAATAGTTTGATCATCTAAATAGGAGGGCATTGGTTTATGAAAATAACAAATCTTGGAACGAGAAGTTATGCTTCTTTTTATGTAGCTTGTGAATTATACAAGCAGATGAGTCAACAATGTCATAGTAAATTAGGTTTAGCTACAGGTGGTACCATGGTTGAAGTCTATAAATTTTTAGTCGAGTTATTAAATAAAAACAAATTAGACGTATCTCAAATAGAAACATTTAATTTAGACGAATATGTAGGACTTGATGTTACACACGCACAAAGTTATCACACATATATGAACGAGGTATTATTCAAACGTTATCCTCACTTTAATCCGTCATTAGTTCATATTCCAGATGGAAATGTGGAGAATTTAGATGAAGAAACAAAGCGTTATGAAAATTTGATTAACCAACAAGGCCCAGTAGATATTCAAATATTAGGCATCGGTGAAAATGGGCATATTGGTTTTAATGAGCCTGGTACAGATGTGAATAGTGCCACACATGTTGTAAATTTAACAGAAAGTACGATTAATGCAAATAGCCGCTATTTTGAAAATGAAGATGAAGTACCCAATCAGGCTATTTCTATGGGACTTTCTACAATTTTAAAAGCACAGAGAATCATTTTACTCGCATTTGGAGAGAAGAAAAGAGCGGCTATTGAGAAATTAGCTGAAAATGAAGTGAATAGTGATGTGCCAGCTACGATATTACATGCACATCCTAATGTAGAAATTTATGTTGATGATGATGCAGCACCTAGATTATAGTGACTGAGTTTTAATCATACAGAAAAGGGTAAACATTTTAAGCGTAAGATTTTAAAGCGTAAGATTTTAAAGCGTAAGCTTAGTCCAGTGAGGCTTTGATAATCTAATTCAAGAAGGGATGATCAATTTGGAATTACAACTAGCAATTGATTTATTAAACAAAGAGGAAGCGGCAGAGCTTGCAAATAAAGTTAAAGACTATGTAGATATTGTAGAAATTGGTACACCGATTGTGATAAATGAAGGGTTACCAGCAGTACAACATTTAAATGATAATATTGAAGGCGTTAAAGTTTTAGCTGACCTTAAAATTATGGACGCAGCAGATTATGAAGTGAGCCAAGCAGTGAAGTTTGGTGCAGATGTCGTAACTATTTTAGGTGTTGCAGAAGATGCTTCTATCAAGGCTGCAGTAGAAGAAGCACATAAACATGGTAAAGAATTATTAGTCGATATGATAGCCGTACAAGATTTACAAAAGCGTGCGAAAGCATTAGATGAACTAGGAGCGGACTATATTGCCGTTCACACAGGTTATGATTTACAGGCTGAGGGCGAATCACCATTAGAAAGTTTACGTCAGGTGAAATCAGTAATTAAAAGTTCTAAAGTTGCGGTAATCGGTGGTATTAAACCGGATACGATTAAAGAAGTGGTAGCAGAAGACCCAGATTTAGTTGTAGTTGGTGGCGGTATTGCTAATGCAGAAGATCCAGTAGAAGCTGCAAAACAATGTAAAGATGCGATTGAAGGCAGATAATATGACTGAAATTACAAACTATCGTTTAATCTTAGACGAACTAGATCACACCCTTTCACATGTGAAAGATAATGAAGCTGAAGTTTTTTTAGCACAGGTCGTTAAAGCGAAACAAGTTTTTGTTGCTGGAAAGGGTCGCTCTGGTTTTGTAGCAAACAGTTTTGCCATGCGTTTAAACCAATTAGGCAAATATGCATATGTTGTTGGAGAGTCAACGACACCTTCCATCAGTTCAGAAGATTTATTTGTAATTATTTCTGGCTCAGGAAAAATGGAACACTTGAAACTTTTAGCTGATAAAGCTAAAGGTGTTGGCGCTGAAGTGGTTTTATTGACGACAAGCCCAAATTCACCAATAGGTCAATTGACGAATGCAATCATTGAGTTGCCAGCTGGTACTAAATACGATGCAGAAGGTTCGGCTCAACCATTGGGTAGTTTATTCGAACAAGCGTCACAAATATTCTTGGACAGCATCGTTTTAGATTTAATGTCAGAACTGAATATAGATGAAGAAACCATGCAACAAAACCACGCAAATTTAGAATAATAAAGGCATTCAAGAGGTTAGCACATAATTCACTAACATCGTTTAACTGTCGACAAGGTCTCTGACTTTGTTGGCAGTTTTTTTGTGCGTAATTTTCGTGAATAAATAAAATTTTAGATTGTACACTATAGCTAATAATATTTCTACGAACATTGCGCTCTTATTAAAGTATATCTTATTTATATTTAGAAATAAGATATAGCTAAAATAATGTTTTTTATATTAATCATGTTGTTAAAATTTATATTATAAATATATAATGTAATTATTAGTGTTTTGTTATTTGTTAAAGTAAGGGCTTTCAAAAAAGGCTCATCTATTTTAATATTAATCAAATAGGTAAAAATAAATAAATTTGGTTAAAAAGGAATAAAAATAATTTTTCTAAAAATTAGGCATGATTAATCATATAAAGCTAAGGTATATTGATGTTTTAGCATCTAATGAGATGAAGGTGAGATGTTTGAAGAAACGACAATGGAAATTAAGTACAATAATTATTATTTTTGTGTGTATGGTTGTACTAATTTCTTTAGTTATTACTAGTATTTTGATAGGTAATACAGTTAAAAACTCTATTCATAAAACCGCTGAAGAGAAGGCGGAAGCTGTGTCTAGAACCACGGCGCAATCAAATATTGTCAAAAGAGGTTTGAAAGATAAAAGTAAGGAGCAACAAATACAGCGTTATGCTTCAGAAATTAAATCAGCTACAGATGTCAGTTTTATTGTTGTCATGGATATGAATAGTACAAGAAAATCACATCCCAATTCTGATTTAATAGGTAAAAAGTTTCAAGGGGGAGATGAATCCCCAGCCTTAAAAGGTAAAGAAATCATAACTGAATCTAAAGGAACTTTAGGAAAATCGTTAAGATCATTTACCCCAATTTATGACAATGGTGAACAGATTGGTTTAGTCGCAGTCGGCATCCCAATTGAAACTGTAAATGAAGCATTTGCATCAGGATTGAGAGATATTTTTATTGGTCTGATTATAGGTATGTTTTTCGGTATCATCGGTGCGTATTTATTGGCGAGATATATTAAAAAGATACTACATGGTTTAGAGCCTGCAATTATTGCGAAACGATTAGAAGAAAGAAATACGATGTTGCAGTCTGTACATGAGGGTATCGTTGCAGTAGATAGAGAAGGTAAAATTAATTTAGTAAATAAATCAGCTGCACAAATATTTAAACGAGCAGGTTTAACAGAGTATCCGATAGGAATGAAAATAAATGAATATTTGGATTCAACTCAATTGCATAAAGTAGTAGAGATTGGACAACCTGAAGTTGATGAAGAACAAAATATAAACGGCGTAAAAATATTGGTGAATAGAGTGCCACTATATGTTAATAACCAAATCGTTGGAGCAATTTCAACTTTTAGAGATAAGACAGAGATGAGTAGATTATCTGAGCAGTTAGTAGGAGTAAAAACATACGCTGAAACATTACGTGCGCAATCTCATGAATTTAGTAATAGGTTACATGTTATCATGGGCATGTTACAAATGGAGAATTATGAGGAAGTAAAACAATATATTCGAGAAGTCGTGCGTTATAGTGCGCAAGAAAATGTTAATATTGCTACGCAAATTAAAGATGCAGCATTGGCAGGTTTTTTAATTGGGAAACTGAGTTTGGCTAGAGAGAAAAATATAGAATTAACGATTCATATAAATGAAATAGTGCCAGAACCTCACGACAGTCAATTAACACATGAAATTATTACTGTGATTGGTAACTTAATTGATAATAGTATAGATGCTTTAGCAAATCAGAAAAGCAAAATAATCGAAGTTAAGTTAAATTACTCTCAACAAAATTTGAAAATTGATATTACAGATTCTGGGGAAGGCCTAACACCTCATATGCAACAAAAGATATTTGAAAAAGGTTATTCTACAAAAGGCGACAATAGGGGATATGGACTGTATTTAATAAATGAAAGTGTTAAGAAGCTAAACGGCTCAATTAACGTCGATAAAGATTCGGATGGATATACTAAATTTATAGTTGAAATCCCATACGAATGAAAGAAGGGGTAAAGATGATTGATGTATTAATTGTTGAAGATGATCCGATGGTTGCTCAATTAAACAAGCAATTTTTAGAGAAAATAGAAGGATTTAATGTAAATGATATCGCACATAACATTAAAGATGCCACAGCAATACTTCAATGTAAGAAGGTTGATTTAGTGTTATTAGATGTCTATTTACCAGATGAAAGTGGGTTAACGTTGCTAAATTATATACGTCAACATCAGTTGAAAACAGACGCGATCCTCATTACTGCAGCTTCAGACATAGAAAAAGTTCAAACTGCACTACACTATGGAGTGGTTGATTACTTAATTAAACCATTTGAATTTGAAAGATTTGAACAAGCATTAGTTAAATATAAGCATAAGTTTCAAATATTTAATCAACGTGAAGTAGTAGATCAAACCGCGTTAGATGAGGCGCTACTTAATAAGCGCAATACCACTCATGAAACTAAAGCGACACTCCCTAAAGGGTTAACGCAGAGTACATTGCAAGCAATTGTTAATAATGTAAATCAATCAGAAAAGAGTGAGTTTTCTACGGCAGAAATTGCAGAAGCGGCCCATATATCTAGAGTTTCTGTACGTAAATATTTAAAGTTTCTAGTAGAAATAGATATGCTTGAAGAATCGCTCACTTATGGCATTGGTAGACCAGTTTATTTATATAAATTTAAAAAGAAAAACATCGATTTTCTACAAAGATATATATCAATTACTTAGAAATTATGTAATAGTGCTTCAAGTAAATCTTTGTAGTGTCTATAACTGCTGATTGAATATCTACTGTTGAATTTGGACTATGATTGAAGTCTAAAGTTCAAAAAGGCATAAAATTAGTTTATAATTGGAATTAATTAACTTTAGGAGTGTTTTTTTGAAATACTTTTTAATTACTATGGGTGTATTATTTACAATTATTGGTTTTGTAGGAGCTGTATTACCGCTATTACCTACAACGCCATTTTTGCTAGTTGCTGTTATTTGTTTTTCCAAGAGTTCGGAGAGATTTGAAAACTGGTTAGTAAATACTAAAATTTATATAACTTATGTAGAGAGTTTTAAAAACAACAAAGGCTATACTTTGAAAAATAAATTTAAGTTATTGATTAGTGTTTATATTGTTGTTGGATTTTCGATTATTATGATAGATCATTCATTAATCAGACTAGGTTTGGTAATAATGCTGCTCATCCAAACAATTGTACTATTTACAGTTGTTAAAACATTACCTAAGCATTTTTAAGCCTAAAAAATTAGAAATAAGCAACAATAGGATAGCGATTAAACTGTATTTAATTTTTATTTTGACCATTTGTATTTATAAAAGATAAAAATGGTCAAATGCTCATGTATAATCTCACAAACTCAATAAGCAGATTACAAGAGAGGGCTTAAAAATAAAGATATAGGGTCAATGTGCATAAAAACTAGTTTTTAAGCGTTATGCTTTATAACTGGAGGGTTGAAAATGAAATTTATCAGTATTATTTTAGGTGTTTTAGTGATACTTTCTTGGTTGTTTGTACTAAAAGAGTACAAACAAGGAAATGAGAAAACAGAAAAAGGTAAGATAGTCATTCTAATTGCTTGTGCTTTGACTTTAGTAATGACATTAATGAATTTCTTTGACTAGTTAGAAAGTTGAACATCATACTAATTGGTTTTAAAAGTGATCGAGTTAAAATTTATAAACTTTAGTCATTATATGACATAATATGAATAGAAAAGCTCCCCGGAATCTATATAGTCGATTTCGGGGAGCTTTTTAACAAGAAAATTATTTTATTCTTTTAAATATAGTTGAAGTAACAGCACAAAAAATGGTAATACCAAGTAAGACACATAAAAGTATAAAGCTACTGCCAGTGACATTAAAGCCCATTTCAAAAGCAGTATTACTATGATGCATATAGAAATTTATAATTATAGTAATTACCACGCCAATAAAGGAAAGTATACCTATAATATCAATCATTAATTTAGCGTAAGGGTACTTGATATTTCTAGCAGTCATATCTTCACCGCTTTCTTTAAATTTGGTTTATGGAAAATACTAGTTGTTTGTACTTAAAGTAAAGAAATAAATAATAGATAAATCAAACAAATTTTTTATAGGAAGAATACTACACTTATCATCAAAGAATTAGCAATTCATTTTTCCTTAAACTTTAAATGTTAATCATAATTATAAAATACATAATATTTTGTGATAAATACTATATACATAATAACATAGTTTATTAATATGTTATAATTGTCACAAATATATTTTAGGGAAAGAGGGTTTGATAATGAAGGCTATAAAATATGCATTACTCATCGCGTTAACATTACTATTAACAGCTTGTAATAATGCTAAATCAGAATATGAAACGCCTGATAAAGAAGCACAAGCGACAGAAACACCAACTGAAATATTTTCAAGCCAGAAAATAGATGAAACTATTAGTGAAGAAGAAATGGATTCAAGTATTAAGCAATATTTAGATACGTTTAACGCGTTGGAAGAAAATACTTCAAAAATGAGTGAGAAAGATGAGTTAAGTGAGAAGGATCAAGTAAAATTAAATAGATTAACAAAAATGGCTCACAAGAATGATGAAAACTTTAAGCATTTTATAGAATCAAATCAAATACCTGAACAATATGAAAAAGGAAGTTTTGAAGTTAGTGATTATGTAACTTCTGTGAATGAATTAATGAGTAAAATTAATGATAAAGTAAATGAAACGAAAAATGAGTCACATTCAGATAAAGCAAAATTAAAAGCTGTAGGAGAAATTGAAGATCTGAATGCTAAATATAAAGATAGAGTTAATGGAAAAAAACAGGAAAAAGTAGAACAATTTCTAAATAAACATGATATTAAAACTAAGGCGTTTGATTAAAATAAAAGAGAAGTATATTGATTAGTAATGTTAATCCCCTCACTGCTGTATATATGTAGTGAGGGGGTTAACTGTTTAAATAGGTTCATTTAGTTACCGAACTTATTTCCTTTTAGATCATTATAAGTATGTTGTTTATTCTTATTTTTTAATTTAATAAATGTTGGATATAGCAAAATTAATAAAACGACTAAAATTTTGGGCGACACTTTTATACACCTCTTTTCATAGGGATTATAAGTAGTTATTAAGCAGTAAATTAATATAAAAATCTAATTGTTGTTAGTTATTTTGATGCTTTTCTATTTTGTCAAAAACTAATTCTACTACGTAATGGGTTACAACTCCTAAAATAATGGATAACAGTATAAGCGTAAAAATATTTAATTTGTCATACCAATCATTAAGTGTAAATAAAGTTGCATATACGAAAAGTAAAATAAATTTAGTGAATGTTTTTTCACCTTCCACTGTACGTCACTTCTTTCGCAAAATAAATTTTAGAATGTTGATATAGAAACCTAAAAGGTCTTATGTAAAAATAAAAATAACTTTTTGATGAGTTTCAGTATGAAATAAGTGATGAAAATTAATAGTTCTAAATTTAAAAATAAGACCATCTGTGACAATTTTGATGATAAATACTTTTATTGTTATGAACTCTAATTCAACAAAAGATACAAAGGCTAATTAATCATTTATACTATTAAAACTAGTAGGATAAAAATTAATTTGTATATCTTTTAAAGGTAAAAACCTAAAACTTACTTTGCCAATAACTTTATCATTTGGAACTAATCCTAAAGCCCTTCTACTATCATTACTTATGTATCTATTATCTCCTAGTACCAAATACTTCCCTTTAGGGATTGTTTGATGACTTTTAGCATGTTTCAAATCAGATACATTAAAGTTTTTAGTAAGATATTTGGTAGACTTATTATTTTTATTAGTATCCAAATAGGGTTCATTAATATACTTGTCATTGATGTATAAGTTATTTTCCTTGTATTCCACCTTATCTCCAGGAACCCCAATTAACCTTTTAATATAGTCTTTATCTTTAGTTGCGTGAAAAACAATTACATCTCCTCTATGTATTTTATTTAAAGGAACTGAAAGTTTACTCACGATTAATTCGTCGTGGTCATGGAACGTGGGGAACATTGAGCTCCCGCTAACAGTGTATCTAGTAAAAATAAAAGTATTAATAAGTAAAGCTACAGCAATACCTATAAGTATAGAAAGTACCCATTCAATAATATGTTTTTTCATGCAAATAATCCTCTTTACTATGTTTAATGAAAAAAATTACGTATAACTATTTATAAATTTTTAAAAATAAAATTGGGAATTGATATTTCTAAAAATAAACACTAAATAAGTTTAACATAATGTTTGTTCGCAATAAATATTACTTAAAGGTAATGATTTTTAAGTTTTTATAGCAATTGCTAAATTTAAACATTCAAATTATATTGAGTAGCTTAATGATTATTAAGGAATTCTTTTTGTTAAGATAAATGATTATGTTTTGAAATAAACATTTATAATATAATTAATCGTAAAATTTATTGATAAAAATCAAAAAAACTATTTATTATTGTATTGATAAAAGATAAACTTATTATGAAAATAAATTGGAGGTTTATTATGGGGAAGATAAAAGATTTTTTAAACAGATTTAAATGGATTTTGATTGGAGCATTAATTTTTGTGATTATTATCACTGTTATCGCAACATTGATAGTGAAAAACCATAAAGTAAATGTTGAGGATGATGTGAAAGTTGATTTTAGTGGTTACAATAAATCAGGGTCAGCAGAAATCACAGATGACTCCTATGAAAAAGTTATGAATAAGCTTTATGTACGTGCATTAAAACAATCTAACTTCAAAAACAAAGAAGTAATTAAGATGATTGAGGATAATAACACAGAAGAAATTGAAGAAGAAAATTTAAATTATGAAGAACAACAACAAGCTAGACAAGCATCAAAAATCATGGAAAATGTAGATTTTGATATACATAACGATACCGATTTGAAAAACGGAGACAAAGTCAAAGTTAAATTAGAAATCAAAAAAGGTATCTCAAAAGATTATAAATTGAAAGCCAAGGAATTCACAAAAGAATTTAAAGTGAAAGGGCTAGAAGAACCTAAAAATTTAACAGCCAAAGATTTATTTGAAGGTTTAAAACCAAAA
Organism: Staphylococcus pseudoxylosus; assembly: GCF_003697915.1. GTDB lineage: Bacteria > Bacillota > Bacilli > Staphylococcales > Staphylococcaceae > Staphylococcus > Staphylococcus pseudoxylosus. Next base: position 18,605 of record NZ_RCVN01000012.1, on the reverse strand, counting down.
TTTACTGGTGTAAATGGCGCAGGTTCATTTAATTTAATAAGTAAAGATGCACCAAAAGCATTAAAAGATTTGTCACTTTCTAATTATGAGTTTACAGTACCTAATAACGGAAATTTAAAAAACGGTGAAGAACTTAATCTAAAAATTCCTCAAGATTTAGTAGATGATATAAATAACAGTGGTTCCAACACTTTTAGCGGTAGTAAATCTTACAAAGTGAAGGTTAAAGATTTAAAAGATATTAATAATATTGATAACATCACTGAGGTGCTAGAAAAAAATAATAAGTTAATTAATAAAGCGTATGAAAGTAGCGAATACAGAAAATATAATACAGAAAATATAGGTAATTATTATAAAGTTCAAAATGGAAATTCTGGAAGTATTTATTCATATGAAGACGAAGATAAACAAAGTGAAAAAGTAACGCCTGTTTCAGATATTGAACCAACAAATCTAACGCTTATTACAACGGCTAAAATTACTGAAACAGGTGAATTTACTGATTCAGAAGTTAAATATAGCTATGAAGGCTATGAAAATTATAAGCTAGAAGGTAATAGACTTGTTAAAGACGATACTACTGAAGAACTTTCTATGACAAGCTCAAAAGAAAAATTGGATGAATTGACTAAAAAACTCGACTCAGATAATTATAAAAAAATGTAGTAGTTAATAATTATAAGAAACAGTTAGAACGTTAAGAAAAAGTTATATCAATTTAAAATGTTTAGTAGAAAAAGCAAGTGAGGGGGTAATTCATGATATTAGAAGCTGCTATGTTACAAGTTAAGAAAAACATGGAATTTGATTTTGAAAAATCATTTGAGGAAGCATCAAGAATTATTAGCTCTATGGACGGTTATATAAGTCATTCATTGAACAAATGTTTTGAGGAAAGTAACAAATATTTATTGTTAGTAAAATGGGAAAAGGTAGAAGACCATACAAAAGGCTTTCGTAATTCTTCAGAATATAAACAATGGAAAGATTTATTACACCATTTTTATGAACCCTTTCCAGTAGTTGAACACTTCAAAGAAATTGAATTTTAAGTAAGCTAGCAAGTACGACTTAATATGTGTAATTATATTTAATTTGTTTCGAAATCGAAAATAAATGAATATTGAAATTATTGTTGGAATGATATATGATTATAAATAATTTAAAATTAAAATCAGAGAAAAAGAAAAAGTATACAGCATAAAAACAGGGAATAGAGGCCATCGGCTGGAAGCTTCTATAATTTATAAATACTTTACTACTTTGGAGATATGTATGAAAGTACATCGTTTAATAACATGTTACGTTATTCAATGAGCTCTAATTAGTTAATTGACTAATTAGAGGAAATTGGGTGGTACCACGAGACTGCGCTCGTCCCTATATCTATAGGGATAAGCGCAGTTTTTTTAATATAAAATAAAGGAGTGTTATCAATGTTTGAAGATAATATGAAGATTGAATTATCAAATAATAATGAATTGGAGGTGCCACAGGAAACAACATTATTTCATATTGCTAAAAGTATTGGTAACTCTTTCTCAAAAAAGGCTGCCCTAGGATATGTTAATGGTGAGTTAAAAGAAATAACTTATGTGATTAAAGAAAATAGTAAAGTAGATTTTATAACTTATGAAGATAAAGAAGCTGAGGAATCAATAAAATACACATTAGCTTTTTTAATTAGTTATGTTATACAAAAACAATTTGAAAATATTAAAATTGCAGATTTAGGCGTAGATAATAATTCTTTTTATTGTGATTTTCAAAATCCAATCAAGAACATTAATAAAAATGACTTGAAAGATATAAATAAAGCATTGTATAAACTTATTGAATCTAATCCAACAATAGAGATATCGGAAATGTCTAAAGAAAAAGCTAAAGTAGTTTTAGCAGACAAAGCATATATGAAGTACCATATTGAACATAATAATGAAGAAAATATTAAAATTGCTAAAATTGGAGATTATATATCATTAATTACTTATCCTATTATAAGTAATTTAACAAAACTTAAAAATTATAAGTTGAAAAATATTTCGTCTACAAATTGGTTAAGAGATGTAAATAATGAACCTCTACAACGTATATCAGGTATAGCCTTTTCTAGCAGAGAAGCCTTAGAGGATCATGAGTTATTTCTTGAAAAATATGAAAATATAAATCATAGAAAATTAGGTAAAGAGCTGAATTTATTTACATTTTCTGATTATGCTCCAGGTATGCCTTTCTATAAGCATAACGGTCAAATTATAAGATTAGAACTCCAAAATCTTTTAAGGAAATTACAATTTGAAGAAGATTACGAAGAAGTTTATACTCCTTTCATTATGAACGAATCATTGTGGAAAGATAGTGGGCACTGGGATCACTATAAAGATAATATGTATTTTACAGATGTAGATGATTTGAAGTATTCATTAAAGCCTATGAATTGTCCTGGTCATATGCTGATTTATAAGAATGAACATCACTCCTATAGAGATTTACCTATTCGCATGGCTGAATTTGGTCAAGTACACAGACATGAACTGAGTGGATCTTTAAATGGTCTGTTTAGAGTAAGGACATTTAACCAAGACGATGCTCATATCTATATAAATAAAAAGCAAATAGAAAATGAAATTCTTAATGTAATAAATTTAATAGATAAAGTATATACAATCTTTGGATTTGATTATGAAATTGAATTATCTACACGACCAGATGATTACATGGGAGATATCAACTTATGGAATTTTGCTGAAACTTCTCTTGAAAATGTTTTAAAATATAATAATTTAAAGTATACACTTAATGAAAAAGACGGTGCATTTTATGGGCCGAAAATAGATATTCATATTAAAGATGCATTAGGTAGAAGTCACCAATGTGGCACAATACAACTCGATTTCCAAATGCCAGAAAAATTTGATTTAAATTATATTAATGAAAATAATGAAAAAGAAAGACCAGTAGTTATTCATAGAGCGATTTATGGATCTATAGATAGGTTTTTAGGTATCTTACTAGAGCACTATAGTGGGAAATTACCATTATGGTTATCTCCTAATCAAGTTAATATTATACCTGTTAATAACAAATTACATTTACATCATGTAAGTCGAATCAAAAAATTGTTAAAGTCTAAAGGGATAAGAGTAAATGTTGATAATACAGAAGAAAAAATGGGATATAAAATTAGAAATGCTCAAATTAGTAAAATACCTTACACTATTGTTATAGGTGACGATGAATTGAATAATCAAACTTTATCAGTACGAAAGTATAATGAAAATAAAAATAAAATATATAATATTGATGAATTTGTAGAAAAAATTGTAAGTGAAAAAAATGTGTTTAATTAAATAAAGTTGAATGTTTTGCAATGAAAATCCCCCTAAACTAGGATTCGAAATTCCGTCATTTAGGGGGAATTTTGTATGCGAAAATAACTTTACATATTTGATGAATATCGAAAAGAAAAAATTTAGATTTTATACTAAAATTGATCAATATAATAACGAAGTTTATCTAATGCATATTTAATATTTGTATCATTTTCATAGGAATAAGATAATCTAATAGTATTTTCTGTACTTCCATAAATATATCCTGGGTTAATAAGAATTTGTTCTTTATCTGCAAGTTCAATAAAAATTTTTTTAATATTAATACTATCTTTTAATGTCATCCATATGAAAAATCCACCTTCAGGAACATTCCACGTCGCAATTGTTGAAAAGTTTTCATTCAATATTTTTAACATATAATCTCTTTTTTGTTTTAATGCTTTACGTACAAATTTAATGTGGTCATCATATTCACCACTATTCAACATTTCATAAACAACCATTTGAGATAATATACTAGATCCATAATCAATTTGCATTCTAATATCTCCAAGTTGTTCTACAATTTTCTCAGAAGCAGCTATCCAACCAATACGCATGGCTGGGGCAATTGTTTTTGAAAAGCTATTAATGTAAATAACATTGCCATTCGTATCAAATGCTTTGATTGGTATATTTGGTTTATTTTCAAACCATAAATCTCTGTAAATATCGTCTTCAATTATTGGGATATTGTGTACTTTACTATAGTTTAATATATTTTCTCGTGCTTTTGATGAAAGTACTGCGCCTGTAGGATTATTAAATGTTGATTCTACATAAAATGCTTTAATGTAAACATTTGGGTGACTGTTTAATAGTGCCTTTGATTCTTTAGGTTGATTGTAATTTATATTGATACTACGCATATTTAATAGATCGAAGACATTTGTAGAGTCGACATAAGAAGGTGTGTTTCGAAATATAATTGTATTTTGGCTCAAAAAACCTATTGAAAGTAATTGAATAGCGTGCAGCGCACCAGAAGTTATTAATATATTTTTACTTGATACGGAAATATTGTGTCTTTGTAGTCTTTTGGCAATAAGTTCCCTCAATTTAATATAACCATAGCCATTATTATAGCCAAATGACAGATCGCCTATGTAGTTTGAAACACGATGCATAGCTTTTTTTAAGTCTTCATGTGGTAGAATTTCGTCTCCTAATTCGCCTTTGCTTACATGTATATATGATTGATTTGTTTCTAATTTATTAATAAGTTGTACAGTGTATTGGCTACGGGTACTTGAGCTCCATTCCATCATTTCTTCCCATTTATTTATAATATATGTTTTGTTTAAATAATCATTAACATAAGTACCGCTTCCTCTTGAAGTGTATATAAATCCTTCAGATTCCAATAACTCGATACTTTTGATGATTGTAACTCTGTTTACATTAAATTGGTCTGCTAATTTTCTTTGTGATGGAATACGCATTCCATAAAACCAGTCCCCATTAATGATTTTCTCTCTTATATATGAAGCAATATCTTTATATTTCATAAATACCTTCCTTTTAAAATTGGTTGGGTTAATTTTCGTCGAATTGGTTGTACTTAGTGTAACGTTTATTTTGTATTCTGAACACATATTAAATTGAAGGTAGGCGTTCAGAGATGAAAAGAGATAAAGTATATATTACTTTTATATTAAGTGTGGGTAATTTATGAATAACAAAAAAACAAGAATAAAAGTCTTTTTTGCTTTCATGATTACTATATTTTTGTGGGCTTCAGCATTTCCTATGATAAAAGTAGCATTATATGATTTTAAAGCAGAAAATTTATCTGCATTAAGACTAATGCTTGCGAGTATAATCCTTCTAGTTATAGCAATAATTAAAAAAGTCTCATTACCAGTATTTAAAGATATTCCTATCATATTGGTTTTAGGCTTTTGTGGGTTTACTGTATATCATACAGCATTAAGTTATGGAGAATATTACGTAAGTGCTGGTGTTGCGAGTCTAATTGTCTCGACTACACCAATATTTGCGACACTTTTAGCTACTTATTTCTTAAGAGAAAAATTTTCTAAAATAGCATGGTTAGGTTCAATTATTGCATTCGTTGGAGTAGCATTTATATCGTTGGGGAATGATGTGACATTACATGCTATGATTGTAGGTATTATTTTAGTATTAGTAGCTTCCATAGGAGAAAGTATATATTTTACTTTTCAATCTAGTTATTTAGAAAGATATGGATTTATACCATTTACTATTTACACTATTATCGCTGGTACATTGTTCACTGTGATATTTTTACCTGATGCATTTACTGAATTGCAAAATGCGAGTGTGGTATCAATCTTATCTGTTTTCTATCTAGGTGCATTTCCAACAGTTATCCCATACATTGCTTTAGCATATACCATAAATAAAGTGGGGGTTTCCGATGCTACAATGGCTCTTTACTTAACTCCAGCAGTTTCTCTTATTTTGGCGTTTTTTATACTTGGAGAGGTTCCTAATATTGTAGCTATCATAGGTGGCGTTATTACATTAATAGGTGTCACTATAACTACTAATCAATCGAATGAATACATGTGAAATTTAATTTTGAAGTATTAACAGTTAAGAGACTTTCTTGTTAATACTTCAATTTTGTAAAAGATTTAAATTCTAGTTTGTTATTCTAGAACTTTTATATATAAATATAGGTTTCTATTTTATTTACAAAGCTAGTAGATGACCGAAATGGAAATGAATAGTTATTATGCATTTCAGTTAAGCTGAATATTTTATATCAAGTTTTTTAATTTTCTGAGTGTCTTTACTGAAGTTAGGTCAGTTCTATAAATATATTTTAGTGCAAATCGTTCCCTTTCGTACTACTAATGTTTATTTTTAGATTAAATTATTGAAATTAATATCTGATTTGGTTATGGTTCTAACTGCATAATTGCTCCAAAGTGTTGTTGGCAAGTAGTAAAAGATACAAATGCTATCAATTCACTTATTTCTGAAGGAGTTAGATGATCTTTCAATATTTTAATAGCATAATCAGGGATTGCATTTCCTAAAGTGAGATATACTTCTACAAAACCAATACAAATGGCTGATTTTTCATCAGTTAATTCATGGTTTGGTTTTCCTTTGGCTTTACAGTATTTGCAACCATTCTTTTGAGCTAGCATTCTGCGTAATTCTTCTTTTAAGGCTTGAGATAATAAACCTTCCTTTTCTAATGATTTACTAAGGTTATTCCAGTTATACATAATTTCCTTGTTATAACCTAATAATTTTTGGAAAGGTGTTTCACCGCAAGCAGACAATTCAATTATAGACATAGATATTCCTCCTTTAACTTAGTTAATTTTATGATACTTATAAATTTAATTGCATATTAAAAATTAGGTATAATGTAAATATTATTACTAAATTGAAGGGGATTATATAAATGGACTTAACAGATAGAAAAATCTTAAAAACTTTAAAAGAAGATAGTAAAGTTTCTCTAAATTATATTAGTAATGAAGTTAACCTTTCAACGCCTTCGGTGCGAGAAAGAATAAATAAATTGAAAGATGTAGGTGTTATAAACAAATATACAATTGAAATTGATTATAAAACGTTAGGATATGACATTGAAGTCATAATAGAGATAGTGATTAAAAATAATTTATATAAAGATTTTAAGCTGTATATAGCAGAACAAGATAATGTGGCATTTTGTTATAGGATTTCCGGGGAAAGTTGTTTTATTTTTAAAGTAAGATTTAAAAGCATGATAGGTGTAGAAAGTTTTGTCGATAGTATACAAAAGTATGGTCATACTAAGACACATTTTATATTTTCAAAAACAATTTAAAATAAAGCATGTGGCATAAATATATGATCCACATGCTTTTATTGTTTTAAATGTCATCTAAAGTAATGCTAAAGGTTTTGACATACACAGCATTTCCAGAAATTTTTATATCATAATCATCAGTATGAGTTGTCACTTCAACCTTCACTTTACCATCCCTTTCTATTTCTTGACCTTGTTCGATGAGTAGCGTTAATGGGTTAGATACCCTCTGCCTCTGTTTTATATATTTAATGTAATATGCGCCCATTACACCGGATGCGGTACCTGTGACTGGGTCTTCTTTAGTACCTGAAAAGGGTGAGGAAAAATGTCTTGCATGCATATCAGTGTTGAAATGATGCGTTTCCATACAGAATGGATGAATCGAAATGTGTGGCATTTCTTTCAATAATGAAGGAAATAGTTCATTATCTGGATTCAATTTTTCACAAACTTTAAGGTTTTTAACCGGGGTAATAAGTGTCCAAACACCTGTGCTTCCATAAACAATAGGTAATTTATCGTCGAAATCGCTTGTTTCTATACCCAAAGCATTAGCTAAATCAACCTTAGAACCAGAGAATGTTTTAAACTGAGGTGAGGCTTGTTGCATAGTAATATATACATCATCACTTGAATTATCAATTTTTATTGGTAATACACCAGCGTTTGTTTCGATTGTAAAGTCTGTTTTATTCTGTAATAAACCTCTAGTTTTTAATGCGTAAAGCGTTGCAATAGTTGCATGACCACACAGGTTCATTTCATGACCTGGCGTAAAAAATCGTATGCTTAAATCAGCTTTATTAGATTTAAGTGGAAAAGCAGTTTCATTGAATCCAACTTTTAAGGCAATTGCCTGCATTTCTTCAACTTTTAAGTCATCACCACATAATACGACACCCGCTGGATTACCTCTATTTGCTTTAGTGCTAAAAGCGTCATAGTGATAGACTTGTATAGATTTTGTCATTGAATCACTCCTATATGTAACAAACTCATACTTAATGTTGTTGATAAACTCATTTGATGTTACATCTAATTTATCAAAGTTTATAACCTAGGTAAAAAATGATTATTAAAATAACTCTACTTATAATCATGTTTAACCCAAAATATTATTCTGTCTACCCGTTATTATTTAATAATGTTACATATTTTTGTTTTTTTTAATTACAAAAAGATTTAAAAATTTACATAATCTATCATTCCTCCTCGTTAAGCAATATTATGAAAATATTCATTATTTAAGGGGGATGTCAATGATATCTAAAAGTGAAATGAAAGCGCTTACTATAGATGAGGTAGAAAAAGATGGCCGAATCTGGTCGAAATTAACACATATGAAGGTAGGGGTTATACCTTTACCTCTCTATATAACATTAGCAGTAATCATATTTATTGCCTCTGTTTACAATGCGTTACCGGCTGATATGATCGGTGGTTTTGCGATCATTATGATTTTAGGGGTACTGTTTGGTGATTTAGGAATGAAAATTCCTATTTTAAAAGATATAGGGGGTCCTGCAATTTTAGCTTTATTACTTCCATCTACTTTAGTATTTTTAGGTGTGTTTAATACAGCTTCGATGAACGCCGTTACAACGTTAATGAAAACATCAAACTTCTTATATTTTTATATTTCATGTCTCGTTGTCGGTAGTATTTTAGGAATGAAGAGTAAAGTTTTAATACAGGGATTTGCCCGTATGTTTATTCCGTTAATTGTAGGTACTTTAACAGCAGTTATTGTTGGATTACTTGTAGGTATGTTATTTGGTTATGAAATTAAACATACATTATTTTATATTATTGTACCTATTATTGGGGGAGGAATTGGAGAAGGCATTTTACCTTTATCAATAGCATATTCATCAATTTTAGGGGAATCTGCTGAATCCTTTGTTGCACAAATGATACCAGCAGCCGTTATCGGTAATATTATAGCAGTAGTGACAGCTGGATTAATGATGAGACTAGGTGAAAAGAAAAAGTCATTATCTGGAAACGGGACATTGGTAAAGGCATCTGATGATAAAGAGATGGCAGCTGATGCAAACGACGATAATAAGAAAGTAGATTTTTCACTTATGGGAGCAGGATTATTAATAGCCTGTACATTCTTTATTTTTGGTGATCTTGCGCACAAGTTTATTGGTATTCCAGGACCCGTTATTATGATTCTATTGGCTACATTGATTAAATGTTTACAATTAATGCCAACTAAAATGGAACAAGGTGCACACCAGCTATACAAATTTATATCGACAAGTTTGACTTGGCCACTTATGGTTGGCCTAGGCATGTTGTATATACCATTAGAGGAAGTTGTTAAGATTGTTTCACCTGCATATATTGTGATTTGTGCATCAGTGGTTATAACGATGATTGGCTCAGGATTTTTTGTCGGTAAATTGATGAAAATGTATCCAGTTGATGCTGCGATTGTTACAGGATGTCATAGTGGCTTGGGTGGCACAGGTGATGTTGCAATTTTATCAGCATCAAAACGTATGTCATTAATGCCGTTTGCACAAGTAGCAACAAGATTAGGTGGTGTATCAACAGTAATAGCAGCAACATTCTTAATGAAATTATTAAGCTAGTAATAATGCACTCACTACTATTTGTAAATAAAAGACGAAATAACAATTAATTAAGGGAGTAGAAATACATGACTATAAAAAACTATAAAGCTGAATCTATAGAGCTTCATAAAAAACATGCAGGGAAATTGGAAATTAATAGTAAAGTAGATGTGAATACGCAAGAAGATTTAAGCACAGTATACACACCTGGTGTTTCTGAAGTATGTAATGTAATTGCTGAAGATGAAGAAAAGGTAAATACATTGACGTCTAGAGGTAATATGATTGGTATTGTTTCAGATGGGACAGCAGTTTTGGGGTTAGGTGATATTGGACCTAAAGCTGCGATACCGGTCATGGAAGGAAAGAGTATATTATTCAAAAAGTTTGCAGATTTAGATGCATTTCCTATTTGTTTAGATACTAAAGATACTGAAGAAATTGTTAATATTATAAAAGCACTGCAACCTAATTTTGCAGGAATAAATTTAGAAGATATTGCAGCACCTCGCTGTTTTGAAATTGAAAAAAGATTAAAAGAATCACTAGATATCCCTGTTTTTCATGACGATCAACATGGAACAGCTATTGTTGTACTTGCTGCATTAATTAATGCCTTAAAAGTAGTTGAGAAAGAAGATTATGAAGTACAAATAGTGATTAATGGAGCAGGGTCAGCAGGTATTGCCATTGCACAATTATTATTAAGTGCTGGATATAAAGATATCGTATTATTAAGTATTGAAGGCGTAGTTTGTCAAGGCGAGACATGGATGAATGATGCACAAAAAGCCATTGCTGAAGTGACTAATTTAACGCAAAAACGCGGTGGTTTAGAGGATGTGATCCAAGAGGCAGATGTGTTCATAGGTGTTTCAGCACCTAATGTTTTAAATGAAAATCACGTTAAAGAAATGAGCGATCAGCCAATTATCTTTGCATTAGCCAATCCAATACCTGAAATTTTTCCAGAGGAAGCTATTGCTGCGGGCGCTGCTGTTGTAGGAACTGGACGTTCTGATTATCCAAATCAAATCAATAATTTACTAGCGTTCCCTGGTATCTTTAGAGGCATTTTAAATGCGCGTAAGCAGCATATTACGACTGAAATGAAAGTAGCTGCTGCACAGGGTATTGCAAATGTTATTTCTGAAAGTGAATTAAGTAAAGACTATGTAATTCCACATGCATTAAATTCAGAAGTGGTAACAACGGTAGCCAATGCAGTGGAAAAATCAGCTTTGGAAACAGTCTATAAATAAATTGATTTAAATGAAGTGGATGATTGATAGAGTCAATAACTGTAACTGATTTTTAAACCTATCAAAGTTACCGATATTAAAAATTCTATTTCTTATAAATGCTGTTGAGAGCATTCTAAATCGTATAATAAATGAGGTCGATATGAGTCGAGGATAGTGTTTCTGTCCTGAAATCATGTCGACTTTTTTATTTAAAATGGGCTAATTGTTATAGAAATCATAATAATAAAATAGAAAAGCATTTGCAAAAGAAACAATATATAGCTACACCGAACAATATGAAATCTACATAATAAATGTTAACATTAAAGGTATTATAGTTAACAATAAGGTGATGAAAATGCAAATATTAAAAAATATTGAAAGGTACGCGCAATATCAACCATACGATTGTGCACTTCAATTTGATGCAGAACTTATAAGTTATAAGGCGTTGCAAGCACGCATAGTAGCGATTGTAGAACAATTACATGATATTCCTGAAAATCAATGTGTTGCACTTACGATGAACAATCCGATGTCTACAGTATTGTATTATTTGGCTTTAATCAAAAAAGGGTGCATACCTTGTGTTATGGATTTTCGATGGACTCAAGAGCAAGTAAACAAGCTCATAGAAAAATACGATATTGCATATCTTATAAATAATGATTTAAAGGTCATATTATTTAAACAAGTAGAAAAAAATACTACAGAGATAGATGATATATTACATATTGGTTTTACTTCTGGAACGACAGGTCTGCCTAAAGCATATTATAGAAATGAGTTGTCATGGCTATATTCATATGAAGAAACTGAAAAATTAATGGAAGATGAAATAGATACTATGATTGCACCAGGGCCGCTATCACATTCTTTATCTTTATTTGTGTGCATCTTTGCTTTGTATAGTGGTCGCAAATTTATTGGGCAGCAACAATTTAATGCAAAAATATTAATGAATAGAATGCAAACAGACAAAACAATACAGCATTGCGCTTTATTTGTAGTTCCTACAATGTTAGATACTTGTGTTACCTGGAAGAGTTCTGTGCAACAAATGATATATATATTTACGACTGGAGATAAGTTGCAACATCGTTTAAGAGATAGTGTAGCAATACATTTTCCTAACGCTACATTAATAGAGTTCTTTGGAACTTCGGAGGCAAGTTTTATTAGTTATAACTATAATAATGATGCACCTAGCCATTCTGTAGGCAAACTGTTTCCTAATGTTGCAATCAATCTCGACCAAGTTGATGAACGTGGTATTGGTAAATTAAAAGTTAAGAGTAATATGGTCTTTAGTGGGTATATTGGGGAACCACTTCCAAGTGATTACTGGATAGAAATTGGTGATTTTGCATCATTAAATTCAGAAGGTTACTTATATTTACATGGACGTCAACATGATCGAATGATTATTGGAGGTCGAAATGTTTACCCAAGTGAAATAGAACATTTTGCTCAAAATTTTAAAGAATTCAATGAAGTATTAGTCATTAGTGAGCCTCATTCAAAATTTGGCGAAATCGCTGTATTGCTTTATACGGGTGAGCGTCAAGTGAAGTATCGTGAGTTTAAATGTTTTTTAACTCAATATTTGGCTCGTTATCAGGTGCCATCAAAGTTAGTGAAAGTAAGTGAAATGCATTATACACAAAGTGCTAAAATTGCACGTAAATATATGAGAAATCTTTATTTAAAGGGTGAGTTAAAATAATGAATGAAGCGGTTATAGTCGCAGCGAAACGAACGCCATTTGGTAAATATGGTGGGAAATTAAAGCATTTAGAACCAGAAGTATTATTAAAACCATTATTTGAGCATTTTAATGCACAATATGCAGATATAATGACAGAAATTGATGATGTTATTTTGGGTAATGTGGTCGGAAATGGTGGCAATATTGCTAGAAAAGCTTTACTTGAAGCTGGATTGAATCAAAATATTCCTGGTCTTACATTAGATAGGCAATGTGGTTCTGGATTAGAAGCAGTGATACATGCATGTCGAATGGTTCAAGTAGGTGCGGGATCCATATATATTGCTGGTGGTGTAGAAAGTACAAGCCGAGCACCATGGAAGATTAAAAGGCCGCAATCCGTCTATGACACGCAGTTACCAGAATTTTTTGAACGTGCGTCTTTTGCACCAGATAGCCAAGATCCATCGATGATTGAAGCTGCTGAAAATGTAGCGCAAACATATCATATATCAAGAAATGATCAGGATGCATTTGCGTGTGAAAGTCATAAAAAGACAATTATGGCATATAAACAAAAGCAAATTAATCAAGAAATTGTATCGTTAGAAGTGAAAGGTGAAATTTTTGACAGAGACGAAAGCATTAAAGAAAGAATGGATGAACGCACGTTAAATCGTTTGAAACCATTATTAGCTGATGGAACTATCACTGCAGGAAATTGTTGTATGAAGAACGACGGCGCAGTAGTATTATTAGTTATGAATAAAACAACGGCTGAAGCTTATGGTTTACAAGAGGGTTTAACTTTTAAAGATGGTATTACAGTGGGAGTTGATCCTACTTTACTTGGAATTGGTCCAGTACCTGCGGTTAACACATTACTTAAGAGAAATAAACATACCATAGGTGAACTAGACGCTATAGAATTAAACGAAGCATTTGCATCTCAAGTATTAGCAAGTCAAAGAGAGTTAGGTATATCACTAGATAAGTTGAATAGATATGGTGGGGCAATTGCTGCAGGGCATCCATATGGTGCAAGCGGCGCAGCATTGGTTACACGTTTGTTTTATATGAAAGATTACTATAGAACGATTGCAACTATGGGGATTGGAGGTGGCATGGGAAATGCTGCATTATTTGAACGATGGTCATGAAGTTAGAGAAGTTATATTTAGTGATAAAGAAGTGAATATTTATAAGCAACTATTTGGAGAAGCGCTAACTCATACAGTCCCGCCCCTTTTATGCGCAAAACTTTGGCCAGAGTTCACTTTGTTTCAAAAATTTACAGAAAAAGAAATTTTACTTAAAGAAACCGAGGTTACTCAAATACAACCTCTCAGTGTAAATGAATATTATTTAGCACATATGTATATCGTTGGATGTAAGAAAGTTCGTCAATATACGAAGTATATAGTCAAATTAGAAATTAATAAAAATAAATATAAATGTATATCTATTACGCAAACTTTTTTGGAGTGTATTTAAAATGTTTGAGCTAAATTTAGAACAAGTAAGAGAATATTTAACATTAATTAATGATCATAATCCAGTACATAAGCAAATTGTTCCTGGTCAAATGGTAGTTCAAATAGCGCTTACAAAAGCAAAAGTGAATTGGTCATCTTACAAAGTGAAGTATGTTGAATCTATTGAAATATCAGAAGTTATTAAAGTTAAAATTGAAAAACCTAATAAATTAATTATTTTAAATAAAAATGACGAAATAAAAATACACATAACGAAAAAATGAGTTTCCATCTTTACTTAATGGAACTCATTTTTTATTTTGTTATAAGTTTTATAGGTGCAAAAAATAAATAGCGTAGTATACATTTTTTGCATAAAAATAAAGAAAAAAGTGATTAAAAGGTTGAGGTCAGTTTGACAATATTCATTAACTACGTATAATTGTATAACATGTTAAAGGGAGTGGACATATTCATGGATTATGAAAAGGATTTTGATAAAAGTAGTATAAATAAGGTTGATCCCAAAACTGCTAAAAAAACTGTGTTTGCCACAGGTATCGGAAACGCAATGGAATGGTTTGACTTTGGTTTATATTCTTATTTAGCGGTGATACTCGGACAAAACTTCTTCAGTTCGGTAGAAAATGATCAACTCAAAACAATATTTACCTTTGCAACATTTGCAATCGCGTTCTTACTTAGACCAGTCGGTGGTATTATCTTCGGCATGATTGGAGATAAATACGGTAGGAAAGTAGTATTAACAACAACTATTATTATGATGGCGTTCTCGACGCTACTCATAGGTATATTACCTACATATGATCAAATTGGTGTTTGGGCTCCAATACTACTCTTATTAGGTAGAGTGTTACAAGGATTTTCAACGGGTGGAGAATATGCAGGCGCAATGGTATATATAGCAGAATCTTCGCCAGATAGAAAACGAAATACGCTTGGTTCTGGACTTGAAATTGGTACATTATCAGGTTATATTGCTGCATCAGTATTAAGTGGATTACTCTTCTTCTTTTTAAATGATGATCAAATGGCTTCGTGGGGTTGGAGAATTCCATTTATCTTAGGCTTATTCTTAGGTATCTTTGGTTTTTATTTAAGAAGAAAACTAGAAGAATCTCCAGTATACGAAAATGAACTTGCAGATAAACCGAAAAGAGATAACATTGGTTTCTTGACCATTATTAGATATTATTATAAAGATATTATTGTATGTTTTGTTGCAGTTGCGTTCTTTAACTGTACCAATTATATGGTAACTTCATATATGCCATCATATTTACAACAAATTATTAAATTAGATAGTACAACAGTATCTGTTTTAATTACAGTGGTTATGGCAGTGATGATTCCATTAGCATTAATGTTTGGTCGACTTGCTGATAGAATTGGTGAGAAAAATGTATTTTTAATTGGATTGATTGGTACTGCAGTGTTTAGTATTGCTGCTTTTTCACTTTTCCAAACAACGTCAATTATTTTCATTATCGTTGGTATCTTTATCCTAGGTTTCTTCTTATCAACATATGAAGGAACTATGCCAGGTTCGTTACCAACTATGTTCTATACACATATTAGATACAGAACTTTAGCTGTCACGTTTAATGTATCAGTATCTTTATTTGGTGGGACGACACCATTAATCGCGTCTTCACTTGTAGCGAAAACAGGGGATCCATTATCACCGGCTTATTATTTAACAGCCGTGAGTATTGTGGGTATTATCGTTATTTCGTTATTACATGTGAGTACAGCAGGGAAATCACTTAAAGGTTCTTACCCTAATGTCGAAAGTGACGAAGAATATGAATATTATAAGGATAACCCTGATAAAGCATTGTGGTGGACGAAAGATAAGCGCGTGTAATTAAAAATTTCAAATATATTTAAAAGAGGGACAGAAATCAATTTTTTACAAAATAATTTCTGTCCTTTCTATGAACTATGACGAGGAATGAAATAGTTTTTGATGAGAGAAACACTCGAGTTAATTCTTATGTGCAAGCATCATTAATTCAATAAACGGATTGCAAGGGCTAAAAATACTTACGTTCATGTCAGGCATTTACTGTCTATATGATTAAACAGTTCCAGACATTCAATGTCCAGGACTGTTTTTTTATGTTATCTTAAGGTTAATTGAGAAAACTTAGGAGGATGAATATGGCTGTTACAGTAGAACAGTATTGGAAAAAATTTATTGAAGCATTTCCAGAATATAAAGGTGTGAAATTTGAAGCATGGTCTTTTGGTGTTGATGAAGATGAATTAGCTAAATTAGTAAAACAAGGTGAGAAAACTGCAACGACAAGCGGTTATGAATCTTATAAAGTTGAAGAGGAACCACTCCCTAAAGTAGGAGAGGTTAGTGTCATCTTAAATGAAAAAGGTCATCCTCAATGTGTAATTCAAACAACACGCGTTTATCAAACTACTTTTAATGAAGTAACTGAACATCATGCGTACTTAGAAGGCGAAGGTGACAAGTCGCTAGCATACTGGCGTAAAGCACATGTAGATTTCTTTAAGCCGTATTATGAGTCTTTAGGATTGGAGTTTAATGAATCAATGGTCGTAGTATGTGAAGAATTTAAATTGCTATATGTATAAAAATAGTGGTACATAAGTTAGAACTGCTTCGAGGTTGCTCTCCAAGCAAACAAAGGGGACAATCTTTGCCTAACTATGTACCACTTAGGGTGAGTGTTTATAGGGTTGTGTGTGTTCAAAGTGTGTATAAGGGGACAACTTATACATGCTTTGCTTTTTTAACTTCATATTTCTTAAAGGGGAGTTAATTGTATATCTTAAATTCTGAATTCTTCATATTGCATTTTCTGCAAAGTCTTCGATGTATAGAAAATGTACTTAATAACTTAACTTCATGTTATCAACATCATTTTCAAGTAGAGAGAGTAACTTATATAATTCATTCATGTTGAAATTTTCATCGAATTTAACAGAAATTGTTTTGAAAGTCTTGGTGATAATTTCATATATTGGGTTACCATTTTCAAAAGCTTGTTTGTAAATAATCATGTTGTGATTCCCTCCTTTATCTCTCTACACTTAATATATTAATAGAAAAACAAAGTAAATACATGAGTCTACAGTATCAACTTTTTATCAGACTAATGTCGTATATTATTTGAATATTTAAATAATAGCGCGTGTTTAAAGTAGTTTTATAGGTTGTTTGAAGTTTGTATTATATAGTTGTTCATAACCCATTTTTTCAAAACTTTCCATAATATATAAAGAAAACACACCTCATTGTAAGCATGCTTTTGAGGTGTGTTTCTGTCTCTCATTTATTTAAACTTCTGTAACTTCTACATCAATGTGTTCAACGCGGTTAAATGCACCGTGATCAACTGGACCAACGAAGTCATTCATTTTCCAACCATTTTTAATTGCTGAAGCAACAAATGCTTTTGCAGCGATAACAGCGTCTTTAGGTGATTTACCATTTGCTAAGTATGCAGTAGTAGCTGCTGCGAATGTGCAGCCAGCACCGTGGTTATAACTTTGTTGGAACATATCTGTTGTTAATTGATAGAACTGTTTGTCATCAAAGTAAAGGTCGTATGATTTGTCTTGGTCTAATGCTTTACCACCTTTAATAATAACGTGTGCTGCACCTTGTTGGTGAATAATTTCGGCGGCTTTTTTCATATCATCTATTGATTTTAAAGTACCTAAATTGGCAAGTTGACCAGCTTCAAATAAGTTTGGTGTTACAACAGTAGCTTTTGGTAATAAATATTCTACCATTGCGTCTGTGTTACCTGGATTCAGTACCTCGTTTTCTCCTTTACATACCATTACTGGATCTACAACAAAATAGTCTGCACCAGATTCAACGAATGCTTCGCCGGCACGTTTGATAATTTCTTGTGTACCTAGCATTCCTGTTTTCACTGCATCTGGACCAATTGAAATTGCTGTTTCTAATTGTTTTTCAAATACATCAAATGGAATTGGTGTTACATCATGTGACCATGTTTTTTCATCCATTGTTACGATTGAAGTTAGGGCTACAATGCCGTATGTGTTTAATTCCTGGAAGGTTTTTAAATCAGCTTGCATGCCTGCTCCAGCACTAGTATCTGAACCGGCAATCGTTAATGTTTTTTTCAATGCCATTAAATTTCACTCCTAAATATCTTTTGCACTTATCATACCATGTTTAACAGGTATTCTAAATAATGAGGTGTTGATAAAGGAGGCTTTGAGAAGCTTGTAAGGTTTTAAAAGGATTTACGTAAGTGAGGGTCGTTAAATTAATAAACCAAGCAAACACCTGAGCATAAGCTCAAGTGTAAGACCCACTAATTTTGCTAAAGCAAAAAAGTGGAGAAGGCTCTCGATACCGAGAAAGCATAGAGGAGCA
>NZ_RCVN01000124.1 GCF_003697915.1 Staphylococcus pseudoxylosus | reverse complement strand
AACTCTACTAGTAGCTTCACATTAGATTGTTTAGCCGTTTCAATAAATTCGTCTAAGGATACAAGTTTTGCTTCATGTCCATTTTGACGCATTTTCAAACCGACGACATCTTTGAAATTAGATTCAGAAATATTTTTATTAACACCTGTTAAACGTTTCAAATTGTTATCATGACTAACAACAAATTGTTTATCTTTCGTCATAAT
>NZ_RCVN01000123.1 GCF_003697915.1 Staphylococcus pseudoxylosus | reverse complement strand
TCTTTTTGTGGCTGACGACGTAAAATCGCACGAATTCTTGCTAAAAGTTCTTCAATATCAAATGGTTTAACTATATAATCGTCTGCACCGTAATCAAGCCCAGCAACTTTGTCATACGTATCACTTTTCGCTGTAATTATAATGATAGGTGTAGATTGTTGTTGTCTAATTTTGCGACAAATTTCTAAGCCATTAATTGACGGCAA
>NZ_RCVN01000122.1 GCF_003697915.1 Staphylococcus pseudoxylosus | reverse complement strand
AGCCAAACGAATTACAACCTGTTAAATAGATGTTTTGAAAAGCTTTTCGAAAAAAATATAGGTTTAGCAATCGCTATTAAATCAACACAACAATTCGAAACGATGAAGCAATTAATACTAACATTTTTACAAGGTAATAAAGAATAAATGATGAGCAAGAAATTTTGTAAATGTATGCTCGTATATGGCTCTAGTACTATGACAGTA
>NZ_RCVN01000121.1 GCF_003697915.1 Staphylococcus pseudoxylosus | reverse complement strand
CATGATTTTCTAAATATCTAACACTCCACTTTTCTTTAACAACCCGTTTCGCTAACCTAAGCATTTGTTGTTCATCTTTAATTGCCAATAACGTTCGTCCATGTGCACTTGTCAGTCGCCCATCTTTTACCATGTCAGCAATCTTTTTCGGTAAATGTAATAACCTCAACATATTCGCTATATACGGGCGCGGCTTACTCACTTGCTT
>NZ_RCVN01000120.1 GCF_003697915.1 Staphylococcus pseudoxylosus | reverse complement strand
CGGCGGAGATAATCAACCAAACCCGGATAACCCAGATAGTGGAGATGATGGAGATAATCAACCAAATCCGGATAAACCAGATAGCGGAGATGATGGAGACAATCAACCAAACCCGGATAACCCAGACACTGGGGGTGGAGGAGACAATCAACCAAATCCGGATAACCCAGACACTGGAGACGGGGGAGATGATCAATCTAATCCGGATA
>NZ_RCVN01000011.1 GCF_003697915.1 Staphylococcus pseudoxylosus | reverse complement strand
TCCCACTTTAAAGAACCACTTCTCAATGTAAAGAGTTAGTGGTTCTTACACATGAGTAGTGACTCAGGTGTTCTGTTATTGAATTAGTGGGACTTATGCATGAGCGTTAGCTCAGGTAATCATTAATCCCACTTTAAAGAACCACTTCTCAATGTAAAGAGTTAGTGGTTCTTACACATGAGTAATGACTCAGGTGTACTGCTATTGAGTTAGTGGGACTTATGCATGAGCGTTAGCTCAGGTAATCATTAATTCCACTTCTCTAAAGAACCACTTCTCAATGTAATGAGTTAGTAGTTCTTACACATGAGTAGTGACTCAGGTGTTCTGCTATTGAGTTAGTGGGACTTATGCATGAGCGTTAGCTCAGGTAGACCTTTTATTTTTTATCAAATATAGTCATCTTAATGGGGGGAGACGGTGAAATCTTTTTAATTAAATTAGATTTCAGTCTCACTCCTTATCTATTTATAGTCATTTAGTCTCCTTGTTGAGAAAACATTAATACAACGAAGTTGTTTAGCAAGTGTGGGGTTTCTGTTTTGCTGCCAATTTGACTTGTTAGCAGAATGAAAGTTTTTAGCGCAATGTAGACCTAACTTTATTTTTAATTTACATAAAATTTACTGTATTAAAATAATCACTCAAAATTTGTGCACTACACTTAAAGTGTAGGTCGATAATACATATTTAAAGGAGTTATTACTTTATGAAAATTTTTAATAAATTCGCAACTGTTTCTGTGGCAAGTGCAATCGTTATGGGTTCTGTGTTGGGGAGTGCGCAGTCAACGTATGCCTCGGGTGGAGGACATACATCAAAGGAAAATGAAGTTTCATATATGGGTAATACAAAAAATCCAAAGAATGTAATATTTTTAGTTGGGGACGGTATGGGCCCTTCATATAATTCTGCTTATCGTTATTTTGCTGATAATCCAGAGACAAAAGAAATGGAAAAGACTGCTTTTGATAATTATCTAGCAGGTAATCAACGTACAAATCCAAGTGACCCAAAAGAAAATGTAACTGATTCTGCGGCTGGTGCAACAGCGTTTAGTTCTGGTCATAAAACTTATAATGGAGCAATTGGTTTAGATGATAATAAGAAAAAAGTGAAAACTGTGTTAGAGCAAGCAAAAGAGAATGGTAAATCAACTGGATTAGTTTCTACTGCAGAATTAACCGATGCAACGCCAGCTGCATACGCAGCGCATGTTGATAGTCGAGACAAAAAAGATGAAATTGCTAAACAATTCTATAACGATAAAATTAATAGTGAGCATAAAGTAGACGTCTTACTTGGTGGCGGGGCAGAATATTTTGGTAAAGAAAATGGTAATTTAGTAGATAAGTTTAAAAAAGATGGCTATGATGTTGTTGATAATAAAACAGATATGAAACAGTCTACGAACAAAAAAATCTTAGGGCTGTTTGCTGACAATGATATGCCATTGCAAATTGACGCACCAGATAAAAGCCCTAAACTTCTAGATATGGCAGATACAGCAGTAAATAAATTACAAGAAAATGATAAAGGTTTCTTCTTAATGGTAGAAGGTGCATCTATAGATAAAGCTGGTCATCCAAATGATATAACCGGTGTCATGTCTGAAATGAATGGTTTCGAAAAAACCTTTGAATTTGCGACAAATTATGCAAAATCAAATCCTGATACATTGGTTGTTGCAACAGCAGACCATTCAACTGGTGGTTTGTCTATTGCTAAAGGCAAAGATTATGTGTGGAATCCAGAAGCAATTCATTCTATGAAACATTCAGGTATGCATATGACTAAAGAAATTGCTGAAGGCAAAGATCCACAAAAAGTAATTCAAGATGGCTATGGTTTTGAAGTTGAGCAATCACAAATTGATAAAATTAAAGATGAAGCAACAAAACTTAATAAATTAGATAAAGAATCGGATGAATATAAAGAACAAATGCAAAAAGTACAAGATGCAGTACAAAAACCAATTAATGATAAATCTCACACTGGTTGGACAACATATGGTCATACTGGAGAAGATGTAAACACATATGCATATGGACCTGGCAGTGAGCAGTTTAGAGGAAATATCGATAACACAGATAATGCGAACAATATCTTTGATTTCTTCAAAAATGAACAAAACTAATTGAATCAAATGAAATTAATATAAAAACATTGAGAAAATGATAAATAAGAAAGAAGCGAGATTGATAAACCACATAAAACATTGGTTTATCTCTCGCTTCTTTCTTTATTTGATGGGGAAAAATGATATGAACTAAAATGTTTGATTCATACAAGGATTATAAAAAGATAAAACCAACCTACTCAACGTAAAGAAACAGTTGCTAGGTTGGTTTTATGTTAATGTTTGAAATGTATATTTGATAAATGTTTTCGATAATTATCTAAAGCCATTTTAGATTGAGTAATAGCGTCTAATGATTTATCGTAATTTAATGCGATGTAACGGTAATATAAAATATCGACTGTGAACAATTGGGCAAATAGAGAGGTTGTTGCAGCCATACGTAATTCATTTTCATCAGTTTGACCATATATCAGTGTATAATCTGATATTTTTGCAATAGGATTATCGTTTGAACTGGAAATAGTTATTATAGGAATTTGATAATCTGTGGCAACTTTTGCCATAGACTGCAATTCACTATGGCTACCTTGATTTGTCACAAATATAATACAATCACGTTCATCATGTGTAGCAAGTGTAGACATGAACAAATGTGTTTCTTGCAAAAGTCTTACATTTAATCCAATTCTAGATAACTTTTGAAATAGGTCTGTAACAATAACAAGTGAAGCCCCGTAACCAAATAGAAAAATTGTGCGAGCGCTTTGCATCTTTGCGCATATCATATCTATATTTTCATTCTCAATATGGTTTGAGACGAAGCTCATCGTGTTTGTAACACGTGACAACATTTTAGACTTCAATACATCTACAGATTCATTATCCATTAATTCAAGATGATTATTGTTTAATGTTTCTTCGGGTAAATAGCGAGATATGGCTATTTTAAGTTCTTGAAACCCTTTTTCAGTCATTTTCTTACTAAATCTAACAATAGAAGCGGTACTTGTATCTATTTCATTAGATAAATCTTGAATTGACATATTGATAATCTTGTGTGGTGTATTTAAGATATAATCAGCAATTTTTTTCTCACTTTTAGTTAATTCTGGGTATTGTCGATCAATTTTATATAATACGTTGGTCATAGTTAATCACCTAGAGTATCAGTTTCTCGCATAGCCTTTGTCGTGCCAAAGAAATAAGTGAATAAGAAACCACCGGCATATGCTGCGAGTAATCCGGCTATATAGCCTAAGTACATGTGGTCCGAAATCAATGGTAATAATGATATGCCACTAGGGCCAATTGCGGTTGCACCAATATGGCCTATGCCTCCAATGACAGCGCCACCGATACCACCACCAATACAAGCCGTAATAAATGGTTTACCTAAAGGTAAGGTAACACCGTATATAAGCGGCTCACCAATTCCTAAAAATCCAACCGGCAGGGCACCTTTAAGTGTATCTCTTAACGTTGTATTTTTACTACATCTTACCCATAATGCTAAAGCAGCTCCTACCTGTCCAGCACCAGCCATAGCCGCAATTGGTAATAAATAAGTTGCACCAGTTTGATTGATCATCTCAATGTGAATAGGTGTGAACATATGATGCAAGCCTAACATAACTAATGGTAGGAAAAAGGCACCAATAATAAACCCACTAAAGACACCACCAATGTCGATAATTGCATTGATGACTGAGACAAGTCCATCTGAAACGAAGCCAGCTAAAGGCATAAAAATAAAGATTGTTAGAAGCCCTATAATAAACAGAGTAATTGTTGGCGTAACGATAATATCTATGGCGTTTGGAACAATTTTATGTAATCGTTTCTCAACGATACTAAGGAGCCATACTGCAAAAATCACGCCAATTATACCACCTTGACCAGCTTGTAACGGTTCGCCTGTGAAAATGTTGGTAATCATATTTTCATCAGTTAAACCCGTTAATAATGTTGTACCACCAATAACACCACCTAAACCTGGTGTAGCGCCAAATTCTTTAGCTGCATTGATACCAGTAAAGATTGCCAAATACGCTAGCATACCATCTTTAATAACATTAAAAACTGTGACAAGTTGTGTTACCCATTCGCCAGAAATCTGACCAGCCGCTAATAGGTTACTTAATACAGCTGCGATACCACCAATTAAACCTGCCCCGATAAATGCCGGAATAAGTGGTATAAAGATGTTAGCAATTGTTTTTAGTAATTTATTAAATTTACCCCGTTGCTGTTTACTTTGAATAGAAGTTTTATTTTCTTTAGCTTTTGCTTCAGCATCAGCACGGTAATTTTTAGTGTTATGAGGAATAGTTTCACCTAAACGTACACCGCTTAAGTCGGATATACGAGTAGCAACTTTATTCACCGTTCCTGGTCCGACAACAACCTGTACGCGATCGTCTTTTACGACACCCATCACGCCTTTAATTGCTTTCAGTTTCTCATAGTCAACCTTATCTTCAGTGAGTACTTTTATTCTAACTCGAGTCATACAATTAATAACGTTATCCATATTATCAAGTCCGCCTACAGCGTCTATGATATTTTCGGCAAGTATTTGCTCTTTTGTCATAAAATGACCTCCTTTTCTGTCATTAAAGATTTATGAAATTTGTAAATAAGCGACAGTTGTATTTAAAAATAATTAGTTTTTAATGGCTTGTTTGATAATATTGTCGTTTTGTTGTAAACGTTTTGAAGCTTCCGATTTGGATATATCGCATAGGTGCATGACAACAGCAACTTTTAAATTTTGGTCTGCGTCTTCATATAATATTTGAGATTGGTCGTATGTGGTATCGCAAATATCTTGAATAATACGAATAGAACGATCAATTAATTTTTGATTTGTTGCTTTAACATCAACCATAAGGTTGTCGTACACTTTACCAACACCAACCATTGTGATAGTAGATATCATATTCAGTATTAATTTTTGTGCAGTTCCTGATTTTAATCTAGTAGAACCAGTTAATACTTCTGGTCCAACATTAACTTCAATAGGGTATTGGGCTAATTTGCTAATTTGAGTGTCTACATTACAAGAAATTGCTACGGTAAATGCACCAACTTTGTTTGCAAATTTTAGTCCTCCTTTGACATAAGGGGTACTACCGCTTGCAGCAATACCAATAACAACATCTTTTTCAGACAGGTGGATGTGTTTTAAATCTTCCTGTGCGAGGCTTTCATCATCTTCTGCACCTTCAACTGCCACAGTCATCGCGCGTTGTCCACCAGCGATTAAACCAATGACCTCATTTGTATTCGTATTAAATGTCGGTACGCATTCAGCGGCATCAAGTACGCCTAACCGACCACTTGTACCTGCTCCCATATAGATAATACGGCCACCTTGTTTAAACTGTTGTGTGGTAATTTCAATTACTTTTGTTAAATCAGGCAAGATGACTTTTATTTGCTCTGGTACCTTTTGGTCTTCTGCATTCATTGTTTCTAAAGCTTGTTGAATAGTCATTTCATCTAAATGCATGGTTGCTTCATTTCTTGATTCAGTTATTGATTTATTCATGATTTCAACTCCTTAGCATTTATAGTGAATTCAAATGAATCATTAGGTCGCATACAGTTGATAATGGGTATGTCGTCGTTATCAACTTGCGCTACAACATTGACATTTTTATGAGGTGGTAATACTTTCTTAATGATTTGTAATTCACCTTGATAACGTCCGTTGTGTTTATTGTCTAAAGTTATTGAACCGCGTGTCCTTTCGTTTATTAATGATGGCTGGATGTCATCTTTACAGTAATGGCGTGCTTCTTGAGATCTGATTAAATTACCGGGATTGTCAGGACGAACTGTGTGAGGTTTTAGTAAAATTTCTTCCGCCGGTGTATCAAATAATGTTATAGATAATTTAAAATGTCTCTGCTTTAAAAATGAAATAAGTTGTTGCGCACGATGACAGTTTAAATACGGGTCACCAATCATAATATATTGTGTATTTAAGTCTTGAAGCAATTGGGCGCTCTCAATTGTATGCAAATATCTTGTGGTTTCTATTGTTGGTAAGCCTTTGAAAAGTGGCCCGCGAAGTGTAGTTCCTGCAATAAATCCATAAATATTAGCCTGAGGATTATACGCTAAAATCAAGTCGTTTTGTGATTTAACAAATTGCGCTTCTAATCCTGTGTCAGGCCTAGGATAATAGTTATGGCAATAACATAAGTAATTAAAATGATTTAAGTGTTGATATAAATGTTGTAGTAAATGATCTGAAATAATACTAGCGTTTAAACAACATTGAAAATCATTACTTATAATTTCATTAACAGTGTCAATGGAAGTACTGTGATCAATTCGAATAATAAATTGAGCAGAGTCATATTGCTTTAAAAAGTCATAAAAATGATGATCCAGCAATGAAGGATTGATATCAATCATATAGTTCAGCTGGTCGTTTGATAAAAAATCTAAAAGTTCTCCCAAATAGCGATATTTAGTGTCATCATTATCTTCAGGTATTTGAACTGAAGTAAAAATCGTTTTGTACCCTAAATCGACCATGCGTCGTATATACGACTTATCGATGGGGTGGCCGAGATAAACGGAAAAGCCATGCATCAGTTATCACTCCTTAATTACTGTAATCGTTTTCATTGTACAATACATGAAAAACTATTACAATTTCATTTTCAATAAAACCTTAAAGTGAAATTTTATTACAAAATAAAGGAGAGTGATTTTAGTATTTTGAGTAATTGTCCTTGAATAATTTCAATATGTTTAAGCGTATTGCCAATTGTGAACTCATCCATTGGATCTTCTATTTGATTGGATAGAAAGTTGAAATAGTTATAATGAAAAAGGGAATGGTGTTGTAAATTGTTTTGAATAAAATCGTTGTAGTCGTGTTCTATGTATATATGTAAGTCTTGCTGAAATTTTAATTTGTCTCTATGATTGGTCATAATGCCATATTTGTATAATTCGATTAAATTTAATAATTTCATTATACGTTGTTCTAAGTTGTGTAATTCTAGGTGATACATAAAAAGACATCCTTTCGTAATTTATGATTTTAATATTAGATAGATTTTAAAGTGTAGATAAATGTTTAAAATAAATAGACATTATTAAGTGGAATGTAGTAGAGGTGTTATATTAGCTTAGTTTCAAGTTTAATTAACTTAATGGCAAATTAAACTTGGAACAAAACAGAAAATAATAAAAAAACCAACTGGCACATTAGGACTCAGTTGGTTTTAAAAATTGCTGATAGTTATTTATATTTATATCTTGTGTCTTAATTGTTTTTTCAAATGAATACGAAATATCATGAATATCAATAATCGGAATTTCATTTGTTTTACCGAGTCCAATTTCAAAGATAATTGCTTTCC
Source organism: Staphylococcus pseudoxylosus (assembly GCF_003697915.1). GTDB lineage: Bacteria > Bacillota > Bacilli > Staphylococcales > Staphylococcaceae > Staphylococcus > Staphylococcus pseudoxylosus. The sequence continues at coordinate 107,984 of NZ_RCVN01000011.1, read as the reverse complement.
ATAATCCTTCATCACATAAAAGGCCAATAAAAATGACATTTTCTGTTACAACTTGATTGTTGTTGTAAAATTCCATCGCCATTACGTTTCTTTCGGTACTATAAATGAGTACATCAGAAAAGATGGGGGGCAAGTTTGTGTGTTGTTGTTTGTCAAATTTAATATAACGATCTAGTTTTTTTAGCGTTCGTCTCATTTTAGTATAGGGTAAGTTGAGACATTTTTTAATAATAGCATTAATTTCTTCTCTGTATGGAAGCGTTGTATATGATTGACTTTCATTGAGTACCAAGAATAAAGCGGATAATTGATTCTCGGTCAGCTCAATTTCATAACTATTTGGCGTTTCTTGCAGTTGATAACCACCAAGTTTGCCATGTTTTGCTAGTATTTTAACACCTTGATCTTCTAAATCTTGAATATCTCTTAAAATAGTACGCTTTGACACATTTAAATTTGTAGCTAATTCTGATGCTGTAATCTGTTTATTCTCTTGAATGGCTAGAACAAGTTTATTTTGTCTTTCGCGTTTATTCATTAGAAAGTCACCTCCCGAATGATTACATATTACATTTATTATAGCATAAAAGTGACAATGACGACATTTAGAAAATAAATTTTAAAAAAATTAAAGAAAACGCTTACATTATTAAGAGGATTATGTTAATATGAATTTAGTAACAAGGGGATAGCGAGTAGATGACAAAGGGGTAGGCTATTACATAATAGTTTTGTTAATATCTATTCGTACGAGTTACTAATAAAACATCTTCAATATTTATTACTTACTTTCCTTTCTATTTAACCGACTAGCATCGCTAGTCGGTTTTATTTATGTTATGGATGGGGCTTTAAAAGCTTCACATTTATATATAGGCGTTTTCAATGTTAGTTTCTATCATATATTTCTTTGATAATTCTATGATAGAATATAACAAATTATACATAGCGATTATTTTCTTAATATACTATTTAAAAGAGGTGTACTACATATGGAAAAAACACAATTAAATTACATAGATGAGTCAGTAATAACTTGGTTAGAAACTTTGGACGAGATTATTCCTAGCCTCATACAAGAAATGGTAACGAGCACGAAACAGAATAGATTTGATTTGGTGACAAATGTTGATCAATCAATTCAACAAAACTTTGAACAATTTTTAGCTGAAAACTTTTCAAATCACCAACTATTTGCTGAAGAAAAGTCTAATATTGATATCAATGCCAAACAAGGGCACGTTTGGGTAATGGATCCTATAGACGGTACGACAAATTTAGTTAAACAACAAGAGGATTATTGTATTATCTTAGGTTATTTTGTTGATGGAGAGCCTGTTTTGTCTTATATCTACGATTATCCACATAGAAAACTATATAAAGCAATTAAAGGATACGGTGCTTATGTAAATGGAGAGCAACTTGTAAAACCAGAACCTATAGATTTACAAGAGGCGATTATTTCATTTAATTCATTAGTGATTAATGATGAAACAATTCATGGTTTACAGGATGCGTCATTTGGCTATCGTTGTATTGGTTCATGTGGGTTAGATTCAATACGTGTTATTAAAGGACAATTTGGTGCTCATATAAATACAAATCCTAAACCATGGGATATTGCAGCACAATTTTTATTTGCAAGTGAACTTGGCTTGAAAATGACAACATTGGATAATACTGAGTTGGATTTTTCTAAGGCAGGCCCTTTTATAATTAGTAATCCAGCATGCCATGAAAAAGTATTAGCAATTTTGAATTCCGGAAATGGATATAAGAAATAAAAATTGATTTACTATATTAATATTTTATTTAATAAATAATAGGTCTTAAGAACTATGTCATCTTAAAAGTAATACTATATAATGTATTATTAAATAGAGTAGAAAATTGAATACGGAAATGGAGTATGATAAGAGTGAATCGTTCTGAGAAGAATAGGAAAATGGGCTTACCTGCTAAAATATTTTTATGGTTTTTTGGGATATTAGTTTTATTTGCTTTGCTAGCAGTGATTTACCTAGGTTTTAAAATATTTTCTGTCGGTGGGTCAATACACAACCCATTAGATAGAGATAAATCCGCATTAAGAGATAAAAATGTGAATTTAGATAATGGTGATCCATTTACTATAGCGTTGTTTGGTGTAGACTCAGATGCTAAAAGAGATGCAGCTGGAGGCGGACAACGTAGTGATACGGTGATGGTACTATCGATAAACCCACAAAAGAAAACAACTGAAATTGTAAGTATCCCTAGAGACACACAAGCTGATATCGTAGGTAAAGGAACTACTGAAAAAATTAACCACGCCTATGCTTATGGCGGCCCAGATATGGCAGTAAAATCAGTTGAAAAACTATTAAATGTACCAATTGATCATTACGCAACGATAGATATGGATGGTATGAAAGATATGATTGATACGGTTGGCGGTATCTCAGTAACAAGTAACGCTACATTTTCTTATGATGGCTATCAGTTTAACCAAGGTGAAAACACAAAAATGGACGGCAAAGAAGCCATGGCATTTATTAGAAGTCGTAAAGAAGATGGCGCAGGCGGAGACTTTGGACGTCAAGAACGACAACAATTAGTGATACAAGGTCTTGCAAACAAATTAACAAGTGTAAGTTCAGTTACACACTTCAATTCATTGATGAATCACGTCGAGGACAACGTTAAGACAGATCTAACAGTTGGACAATTAAATAAAGTTAGAAGTAATTATAAAGATGCTAATGACAATGTCAATAGACACCAATTAGAAGGTCAAGGTGGCATACAAGATGATGGACTTTATTACTTCGAACCAAGTGAAAGTTCAATAAGTGAAATAGAATCAACAATTAAAGATAATCTAGGTATATAATTTATAAAGCTATATGTTTACACTATCATGTAAATATATAGCTTTTTTTATTTGGCTATTGTAATGGTCGTAGTTTCGTTTTCTATATGTTTAATTTTGCACTATATACTAAATAAAGAATAAAAAACAGTGGAATATAATAGAATACCTTAACATTTAATGTAAATACATATACAATGTAAGTAACATTATCTTAAAAAAGTGTGGGGCTTTTTAGATGGAATGTTAACCAACATCTTATGAAGTTTTTACATGGGCAGAATAAATAATAATAGGGGTGAAGATTATGCAAGAACATTTAATTGTCTCTTTAGACGGTAAAGACTATCTTGTAGAACCCGGAACAAATTTACTTCAGTTTATTAAATCTCAAGATACTTTTGTTCCGTCTATATGCTATAACGAATCGTTAGGTCCTATCCAAACTTGTGATACATGTACTGTGGAAATTGATGGTAAAATGCAACGAGCATGTAGCACGACAATAGATAGACCAATGATTGTTAATACGCAAAACGACAAAGTACAAACAAGTCAAAAAGAAGCACTAGATAGAATTCTAGAAAAGCATATGCTTTATTGTACTGTGTGTGATTATAACAATGGTGATTGCGAAATTCACAATACAATGGACCAATGGGGATTAGAACATCAAACTTATGAATATAAGGAAAAACCTTATGAAAAAGATTACGGTCCATTCTACCGTTATGACCCAAATCAATGTATTTTATGTGGTCGCTGTGTTGAAGTTTGCCAAGACGTTCAAGTTAACGAAACACTTACAATTGATTGGGAACGTCAACAGCCACGAGTAATTTGGGACAATGATACAACGATAAATGATTCATCATGTGTAGGTTGTGGACAATGTGCAACGGTATGTCCGTGTAATGCAATGATGGAAGTGAATATGGAAGGTAACGCAGGTTACATGACAGATTTAGAGCCAGGTTCACTTGCAGCGATGATTGATTTAACTAAAAAAGCAGAGCCAGGTTATGGTCCATTGTTTGCTGTTTCAGACTCAGAAGCGGCTATGCGCGAAGAACGTATCGAAAAAACTAAGACAGTATGTACATACTGTGGTGTAGGATGTTCTTTCGATGTGTGGACGAAAGATAGAGAAGTGTTAAAGGTTCAGCCACAACACGAATCACCAGCAAATAAAATTTCTTCTTGTGTTAAAGGGAAATTTGGTTGGGATTATGTTGATTCAGATGAACGTTTAACGAAGCCTTTAGTACGTAAAAATGGGCAGTTTGAAGAGGTTGAATGGGAAGAGGCATTGAAAGTTGTTGCGGATAACTTTAACAAGGTGAAAGCTTCGCACGGCTCTGATGGTTTAGCATTTATTTCTTCTTCTAAAGCTACAAATGAAGAATCTTATCTCATGCAAAAACTCGCTAGACAAGTTATTGGTACAAATAATGTAGATAATTGCTCACGTTATTGCCAGGCGCCAGCGACTAAAGGATTATTTAGAACTGTAGGGCATGGCGGTGACTCAGGTTCAATAGATGATCTTGAGATTGCAGATATGGTTGTATTGATAGGTACAAATACAGCAGAAGCACATCCGGTAATTGCATCTCGTATTAAACGAGGACATAAATTATATAACAATACTTTAAATGTTTTTGATATACGTAAACATGAAATGGCAGAGCGTGCCGACAATTTCTATCAACCAAAACCAGGGACAGATTTAGTGTGGTTATCCGCTGTAACAAAATATATTATTGATAATGAATTGCATGATAAGTCATTTATTGATGAATGGGTAAACCATTTTGAGGATTATTATAATTCGTTAGCACCATACACTATGGAATTTGCAGAAGAAACTACAGGTATTTCTAAAGAAGCATTAATCGATTTCGCACAACAAGTAGTAGATGCTAAGTCAGTATCTATTGCATGGGCGATGGGGGTTACACAACAAGATATAGGTAGTGATACATCAACTGCAATTTCTAATTTATTGTTAGCAACAGGTAACTATAGAAAACCAGGCACAGGTGCTTATCCTTTACGTGGACATAATAATGTTCAAGGATGTAGTGATATGGGTAGTATGCCTGATCAATTCCCAGGCTACCAAAAAGTTGTAGACGAGGAAATTAGAGCTAAATTCGAACGTGAATATGGCGAAGCATTACCAAGCAAAGTTGGTAAAGATAATCATCAAATGATGGAAGGCATACACGAAGGTGAAATCGATTCCTTATACCTATATGGTGAAGATACGGGAATTGTCGATTCTAATATCAACTATGTACAAGCAGCATTAGAGAAAGTTGGATTCTTAGTAGTACAAGATGAATTCTTTACGTTCACAGCAACGTTTGCAGATGTTGTGTTACCAGCAAGTCCTTCACTTGAAAAAACTGGAACATTTACCAATACAGAGCGTCGTATCCAACGTTTATATCAAGCTTTAGATCCTAAAGGCGATTCTAAACCTGACTGGGAAATTATCCAAGCAGTAGCCAAATCATTAGGATATGATTGGGGCTACACACATCCAAGTGAAATCATGGATGAAATTGCTAGAGTTACACCACTTTATTCAGGTGTAAGTTACGACAGACTTGAAGGGTATAATAGTTTGCAATGGCCAGTTGCTGAAGATGGTACAGACGAACCAACGTTATATCTTAATGGATTTAATTTTGAAGATGGTAAGGCTAATTTCTATCCATTAACGTTTGATAACTTCTTTAAAGTGAACGAAACGTATGACTTACATGTTAATAACGGACGTTTATTAGAACATTTCCATGAAGGTAATATGACTTATAAAGTACCAGGATTGGAATATAAAATGCCACATGCTTTCGTAGAAATATCTCCTGAACTTGCTAAAGAAAGAGATATTCATGAAGGCGCAGAAATTAAATTGATTTCTGAAACTGGCGAAGCAGAATTAATTGCTCACGTAACAGATAGAGTAAAAGGTAAAGAGATTTATATTCCTTTAAATAATAATGCAATGGTTCATGGTGATAAAGGTGCAATCAACTTATTAACTAATAGTGATGTTGATAAAGACACAGATACACCATCATACAAACGCACAAGTTGTCGTATGGAAGTTAAAACGCGTAGGGGTAAATCGCCACTGAATCCTACGAACTTCCGTGTCAATAAACAACGTCAACCACAATATAGTGTTCGAGTTCAAGACAAATGGAAACGTGAGGATTATACATTCCCAGGAAGTCAGGTGGATAAATAATGGCTGAAAGAATAACGAATATTAAACGTATGCAAAAGTCCGAAGAAGAACTGAAACAAGATAGTTTGGCGGAAGTGACAGATGCAATTGTTGCTAATAAAGACAGTATTTTAAAAGCAATAAATATTATCAGCACATTAGATGATGCTAAATTATTAGATGCATTATCCGGTGCCGTGAAAAGTAGGGGCGTCATTGCTAATAAATTTGCAGTCGAACTCAACAAAGAACAGTATACAGGATTAATTTCAAATATGGCTTCACTTGTATTCTTACTTGGTGACTTAGATGTAAATGACTTATCGACAATGCTTAATAAAGTAAACAAAGGTTTGAGTGTTGCCAATAAAGCAAACCCTAATCAAAAAACATCTATTACTGGTTTAATGGGTATATTGAAAGATGATGAAATGAATCGTAGTTTAACCTACATGCTGAATATGCTAAGAGGTATGTCTAGAGAATAGATAGTTTGTAATTATAAAATTTTAAAAAATAAGCGAGGCTAGGATAGTTATTATTGTCCTAGCCTCTACTGTGTTTATAGGTGGAATTAATCTACACCAATTGATACATATTTAGTTACTTAAAAGTAAACAATCTGCTAGAAATGTACTAAAACCCATGGTGGAATTTGAATTTCTTTGGATTACCTTACTGTTATTGTTTTTAAAATGACATATTGAAAGATGATTAAATGTGATACAATTTCTATTATTAGTGTTTTATTTTAACTTATTATTTAAGGCAAGGAGTGGAAGACGTATCAATCCGAAGATGATAAAAATCTCAGCTATAATGTCAAATATATTTCTAGTTATTGGAATTGTATTTTTATTAACTTTTAATATTTTAATGGCGATGACGATGTTTGTATTATCTCTAGTCATTAGCTTAACTATATTTAACACGTTATTTAGAGATAGAAAAGGTATGAGAATAGTAATTAATGTTTCCTTTATAATTGTTTTAATTGCTATTGTATTTGCTTATGTTACATTAACAAAATAAGTGTAGGATAAGGGGTTATTTCACATAATGAATGAAAATCTAAAGCGTAAATTACCGTTGATTTTGGTGGGGCTAATTGTATTAATATTTATTGTTTTATTGATTATTAATGAAACAGATTTATTTGATAATCGTAAGACGCACACTTTTGATGAAGCGGTTGATAAGCAAGTTGGCGCAGGCACATTAAATATGACTGAAAAAGATGGTCAATTTGTTGTAGCTTCAAAAAATGATGTAAAGCAAGCAATGGATGTTAATAATGATAAAGATAATTTGAACCATATGGATATTTCTGAAAAAGTGCCAATGTCTGAAAAGGAATTAAACAATATTTTAAAAGATAAGGGCATTTTAAAAAATAAAGGTAAGGCTTTTTTAAAAGCACAAGATGAATATGAAGTGAACGTACTATATTTAGTAAGTCATGCGCTTGTAGAAACGGGTAATGGCCAGTCAGATTTAGCTAAAGGCATTGAAGATGATGGAGAGCACTACTATAACTTTTATGGCATTGGCGCATTTGATGAAGATGCTGTTCATACGGGTAGTAGTTTTGCAAAGAAACAGCAGTGGACCTCACCTGAAAAAGCAATTATGGGTGGCGCTAAATTTGTAAGAAATAATTATTTTGAAAATAAGCAACTTTCGTTATATCAAATGCGTTGGAATCCAGAATCCCCAGGAGAACATCAATATGCCAGTGATATTGAATGGGATGAAAACATCGCAACGTTTATGCAACGTTACTATGATGATTTAGGTATAAAAAAAGATCATGTAAAAAAAGATCATGTAAAAAAAGATTACTATTTATAAACAATAACAATAGAGAAGACTAGGGAAATATGGAGTGGTTTGAAAAATGAAAATAGCTATAGTTGGAGCAGGCATTGGTGGTTTAACCGCAGCAGCTTTATTAAAGGAACAAGGACATGAAATAAAGGTGTTTGAGAAAAACAGTGAAATAGCTGAAGTTGGAGCTGGTATAGGTATCGGCGGTAATGTCATCGATAAATTAGGCAAACATGATTTAGCTAAAGGTATTAAAAATATTGGGCAAATTATAGATGTAATGGAAGTTTTGGACGACAAAGGAAACGTGTTAAGCAAAGCAAAACTTAAAAAGAATACTGTGAATTTAACTATGACAAGACAAGGATTATTAGATGTTATTAAATCGTATGTACCTGACTCTATCATATTTACAAATCATAAAGTAACACACGTGGATAGTGGTGCCTTGAAAGTTAAATTGCATTTCTCAGAACAACAATCAGAAGCATTTGATTTATGTATTGGTGCAGATGGTTTACACTCTCATGTTCGTAATACGGTAGTGCCTAATAGTGAAACATTGTATCAAGGCTATACGGTATTTAGAGGCTTAGTAGAGGACGTAAATATTAAACCGGACAACGTTGCTAAAGAATATTGGTCATCTAAAGGAAGAGTGGGCATTGTTCCGCTATTGAATAATAAAGCCTATTGGTTTATTTCAATTAATGCTAAAGCGCAAGACGCTACGTTGAAATCTTATGGTAAGCCTCACTTACAAGCTAGATTTAATCATTTTCCCAATGAAGTTAGGCAGATTTTAGACAAACAAAGTGAAACGGAAATCTTATTACACGATATGTATGATTTACAACCATTGAAAGCATTCGTATATCAACGTGTGATACTCTTAGGTGATGCAGCGCATGCAACTACTCCAAACATGGGACAAGGTGCAGGACAAGCGATGGAAGATGCTATTGTACTTGCAAATTGTTTGCAGGCCTATCCCTTTGAAGAAGCAATTCAAAGATATGATAAGTTACGCGTTAAACATACAAAGAAAGTAATCAAAAAGTCTAGAAAAATAGGTAAGGTAGCACAACTAAGTAATAGAATATTGATTGCTTTAAGAAATAAAATCGCTAAATTAACACCAAATCAATTGATATCTAGAGAAACAAAATTCTTATACAAATCGAAAAGTAAATAAAATATTGAAATAAATAATAAGAACCTAGAAATACGTTTAAATTGTAAAACGTGTTTCTAGGTTCTTTATTTGTTGTTCATAATTAATAGCATAAAGATATAAAACTTTAATTAACTACGTATTTAGGCTCATGATTAGTCAATTTACTAACTGTATCATTTGCAACAATCTTAGACATCATATCTCGAGATTCAAATGTTGCATTACCAATGTGCGGTGTAAGCACAACATTGTCCAATTTTTTAAGTTCATCATTGATCTCTGGTTCGAATTCAAAAACGTCTAATGCTGCGCCTTCAATTTCTTTATCTTGTAAAGCTTGTACTAAGGCTTGTTCATGTACGATAGGGCCTCTTGATGCATTGATAAGGTAACTTGTTGGTTTCATTATTTCGAATTGCTCAGTATCAATCTGATGATGCATGTCTGGATTATATGCAGCATTTATTGTTACGAAATCTGCATTTTTTAATAATGTTTCTAAATCTACATATTTGGCACCAATTTCACGTTCTCTATCAACTTTTTGATTAGGGCCTGTATAAAGTACATTCATATCAAATGCTTTGGCACGTCTAGCCACTGCACTACCTATTTCTCCAAGACCAATGATACCAATAGTCTTACCGGAAACTTCTCTACCACGGAAGAATAATGGTGCCCATCCATCAAAACCAGTTGTACGGCATAGTTTATCACCTTCTACAATGCGTCTTGCAGCAGAGAGTACAAGGCCAAAAGTTAATTCGGCGGTTGAGTTAGTTGATGCTTTAGGTGTATTGGTAACATCTATATTGAGTTGACGTGCATAATCGCCATCTATATTATTAAAACCTGCACCGTAATTTGCAATTATTTTTAAATTACTTGCTGCATCAATCACATCTTTATCTACATTTGTTGAAAGTAGACTAATTAATGCATCGGCATCTTTTACACCTTCTTTTAGTGTTTCTTTATCAATAATGCCTTTGCCTTCATACATATCAACTTCAAAACCTTGATCTTTTAATAAATTGAGTCCTACCTCTGGAATTGGACCTGCTATATAAACTTTTACCATGTATAATCACTTCCTTTATATCAAAGTATAGTAAATTTCATTGAGTCAAACAAATAAAAGTAATGATTATATAGAAAAATATGAAAACGTTTTACATTTTTTAAAATTTAGTTTATTAATTTTAATCCAACAATGGATAAGATAATGAGGCCGATAAAGAAAATGCGCTTTATACTTTTAGATTCATTATAGATGAGCATACCAACTAAAGTGCCGCCTCCAGTACCAATACCACTCCAAATGGCGTAAGCAGTTCCCATTGGTATATCATTCATTGCTACTTTAAGCGTGCTAAAACTACAGATAAAAGCGACAGCTAAAAGTACGACTAGCCATTTCTTTTTAGTTCGTGCAATTTCATTTAAAATAACGACGCCGATGACTTCTAATAGTCCTGCGATAAATAATATAAACCAAGCCATCAGCTTTCAGTCTCCTCAGTTGATAATTTTAATCCAATAATACCAATAACTAACAAAATGATTAATCCGATTTTTAAAAAGTTAAACGGGTCACCCAAAAAGATCATATCTACTGCTACAGTTCCAACTGCGCCAATACCGACAAAGACAGCATAAACTGTCCCAACAGGAAGGTATTTACAAGCGGAAATAACTAAGAAGAAACTAATTATAATCACGATGATTGTACCAGTCCAACTAAGTAAAGAATCAGCAGCATTTAGTCCTGTTACCCATAATATTTCAATTAGTCCGGCTAAGATAACTTTAAACCACTGCATAAATTGTGCCTCCTTTTTTCACTAAACTATTCTATTTTCTCAAATAATATATAAGAATTCAATGTTATCAATTGTACAAAAGTTATAGTGATTTGTGATTAATTATAATATGAAATGAAAATGAGCAGAAATAAGTGGTAGGGGAAAAATCAAATTTGGATATTTAATGAAGGGATAATATGGTTTATGAGGTTGAAATAATTTAATAAGCATAGAATTAAAGTTAATGTTTAAAACACTGATGATTTTCATAAAAGGACCACCTGAGCTTAATGCTCATGTGTAAGAACTACTAACTCCATAAAAGGACCGCCTGAGCTAAGGCTCATGTGTAAGAGTCACTAGCTCAATAAAAGGACCACCTGAGCTTAAGGCTCATGTGTAAGAACTACTAATTTTCATGAATGAAAAAAGTAGTTCTTTAAAAAAAAGTCCGGAACATATGTTTATGTTCCGGACTCAATAGGGTATTTTCTATAAATAAGTTGAATTAAAATTAATTATAGTAAATAACCATATTTATTAATTTGTAACTATAGATTAGTTTACGTGGATATAGTTATAAGAGCTTGCTTCACCAGCTGAAATTGTACGTTCACTTACTGAATAAGGTCCACCATTATAGTTCATTTCTGATACTGTAACAGAACCGTCACTACCCACACTTTCAACGTAAGCCACGTGACCCATTGGGCCTGAACCTGATTGTAAGATTGAACCAGCTTCTGGATTGTTATCTACTGCATAACCTGCAGAAGAAGCAGCAGAAGCCCAGTTATTAGCATTTCCCCAAGTAGAACCAATGCCTCCACCTACTTTGTCAAATACATACCAAGTACATTGTCCTGCTGTATATAAGTTAGCGCTTGAATGATTTGATTGTGTAGTTTCATTTGTTTGTTGTGTTTGTTCAGCTGCATCAGCTTCGCTTCCGTGATCTAATCCTACGATTGCTGCGCCAATACCTGCTGTTAATGTTGTTGCTGTAACTAATTTTTTCATAATTAATAAATCCTCCCAGAGATTTTAAAAAGTTTATATTTTAGCTTAAATGCTTATCTTTAAATTTTATTTTTCGCTTTGCTTTCAACGACAAGTAATACTCTAACAGATGAATCAAGCTTTGTGTGGAATGTTACGCTTTTGTAAAACAATTAAAAAAACCTCACATATCGTTGTAATAAACGAGATGTAAGGTTACAAAATCGTATCGAGCCGTAATATTTCACAAACGGTGATATTATAAGGTTTTTGTTATTAATTTAAAGTACACTCCGACTTTATTGTTACATTCATTGTAAAAAGTCACAAAATTGTGATTCAAATTATTTGAAGAATCTAATGGATAAAGGTGGTAAATAATCTTCACCATTATATGCTTTTACAGCTGCCACAATTGTGAAAATGAAATTTAAAAGTACAAGTATAGGAAGAATGATAATTCCTATAATAATAAATATAGCGATTGTAGCCACTGTTACCCAAATTAAGTATGAAAGTAAAAAGTTCAAATAATTCTTGCCGGCTCTATCTACAAACGGCGATTCATCCCGTTTGATTAGCCAAATAATTAATGGTGCAATTAAAGATGTAAAGAAACTTAATACATAGATAAGGGTTGCCATTAATCTAGCATCTGCATCTGGCTCTTGATTCCCATATGTGTTTGAATATTGTTCTTCAAACTGTGTTGTCATAAGTAACAAACCTCCTTTGCTTTAATATAATCATATCAAATCTAAGTGGACTTTAGTATGTAATTAAAATAATTCAAAAACTTTTAAAATATACCTATTTTGATATAACGTTAGTTGTTAAAATATAGCAATATCACTATAGGTACTTACTTATGTTATAACCATAAACTTAAGTTGTAAACCAGTGTTTATTTAATTTCTTATTAGGCTATAGTTCAAAGTAATGATTTAATATCGTACATAATAAATTTGGAAAGAAGGTTGATTATGAAAATTGCTATCGTAGGCTCAGGGAATGGAGCGGTAACAGCAGCATTAGATATGATTAATAAAGGACATGAAGTGAAGTTATATTGTCGAAATCAATCTATTAATAAATTTGATAAAGCATTAGAACAAGGTGGATTTACTTTTAATAATGAAGGTGAAGAAAGCTTTGTAGCATTTACAGACATTAGTGATGACATGGAATATGTAATGAGTGATGCAGAAGTCATTCAAGTCATTATACCATCATCATTTATTGAACATTATGCACATACTATGGCTCCTTTTGTGAAAAAAGACCAATTGATTTTCTTTAATATTGCAGCAGCTATGGGTTCAATAAGGTTTATGAATGTTTTAGAGGATATGCACATTGATGTCATGCCTCATTTCGCAGAAGTCAATACACTAACATACGGTACTCGAGTGAATTTTGAAGCAGCTCGTGTAGAGCTATCATTGAATGTAAGAAAAGTGCATTTTTCAACTTATGATAAAGATTATTTAAGTGATTGTTTCGATAAAATTGAAAAGCTATATCCATATATTGTAAAAGAAGAAAGCTTATGGAAAACTAATTTAGAAAATGGTAACCCTGAAGTTCATCCAGGTCCAACATTATTAAACGTAGGTCGCATAGATTATTCAGATGAATTCGCGTTATATGAAGAGGGCATTACGAAGCATACAGTTAGGTTGCTACATGCGGTTGAATTAGAACGTCTTACATTAGGTCGTAAATTAGGGTTTGAGTTATCTTCGGCAAAGGAAGCACGTATTGAACGAGGTTATTTAGAAAGACAGGATGAAGATGAACCATTAAATAGATTGTTTAATACAAGTCCAGTATTTTCACAAATTAAGGGACCAAATCATGTCAAAAATCGTTATCTAACAGAAGATATTGCCTATGGCCTCGTATTGTGGTCTAGTCTTGGACGTGAGATTGACGTTCCAACACCTAATATTGATGCAATCATAGTAATTGCTTCAACTATTCTAGAGCGTGATTTCTTTGAAGAAGGACTGACGATAGACGAATTAGGGAAAGATAAGTTAGGACTTGATTAATTAAAGTAATTGATGAGGGGGATGCGTATGAAAAGACAACCAACATTTTTAGAGGCAATCTCAACCATATTAGTAATGATTGTAATCGTAATTACTGGTTTTGTTGTTTTTGAAATTCCGATACAAGCATTGTTGATTCTATCTTCTGCATACGCAGCTTTGATAGCAAGACGAGTAGGTTTAAAGTGGCAAGACTTAGAGGAAGGTATAACGTATCGTTTGGCAACAGCGATGCCAGCCATTTTCATTATTTTATCAGTAGGTATTATCGTTGGAACATGGATGTTTTCAGGAACAGTTCCTGCATTAATTTACTATGGCTTAGAATTTTTAAATCCTAATTTATTTTTAGTATCAGCGTTTATTATTTGTGCTATTACTTCTGTAGCAACTGGTACAGCATGGGGGTCAGCATCTACAGCAGGTATTGCATTAATGGCTATTGCTACACAATTACATATTCCAGCAGGTATGGCTGCAGGCGCAATTATTGCAGGGGCAGTATTTGGAGATAAAATGTCGCCGTTGTCTGATACAACTAATTTAGCAGCATTAGTTACAAAAGTGAATATATTTTCGCATATTCGAGCAATGATATGGACGACGGTTCCTGCTTCGATTATCGGACTTATAGTTTGGTATATTGCTGGAAGACAATTTGGTGGTAATACGAATACATCAAATGTTAATGCGTTACTTAATGAACTATCCCAAATTTATAATATTAATATTTTCGTTTGGTTGCCATTAATCATTATTATCATATGTTTATTGATAAAAATATCAACAGTACCAGCAATGCTTATTTCGAGTTTAAGTGCCATTATTGTTGGTGTATTCAATAATGGGTTTAACGTGGTTGATGGATTCAAAGCGACATTTGACGGATTCAATAAAGGGATGGTGTCATCAAGTAATGGAGCATTAACTGATAGAGCGATTGGCCTGATTGAACAGGGTGGTATGATGAGCATGACTGAAATTGTCGTCACCATTTTTTGTGGTTATGCTTTTGCTGGTATTGTTGAAAAATCTGGTTGCTTAGATGTCATACTTAATAAAATTTCTAAAAACATCAATTCTGTCGGTCAGTTAATATTAGCTACAGTACTTGGTGGTATTATGATGGTACTTGCAGCAGGCGTAGCTTCCGTCGTAATTATTATGGTGGGTGTATTATTGATGGAAATGTATAATAAAATGGGACTAGATCGAACTAACTTATCTAGAACACTTGAAGATTCTGGTACTATGATCATTCCATTAATTCCTTGGGGGACATCAGGCATTTATTATACACAACAGTTAGGCGTAACTGTAGATCAATTCTTTATATGGACAGTTCCATGCTATTTATGTATTGTTTTTGCACTATTTTATGGTTTTAGCGGTATCGGTATTAAAAAAGTAAAAACTACAGAATGAAGCATTTTACAACATATTCTAAATCAAGATGGTTAGAATGTTTAATATTGAATTGCAGCATGTTAGAGAGGCTGGGGCAAATTTTTAATTGTCCCAGCTTAAATAATATAAATGCATGTGCATCAAGCTCAGGCGATTTTTTAGCAATTGCGACCTTAGTGATTTTTGTTGAGTTAGAACAACGAAATTTTTAAAATAAATTGTATTTCTGTTTCGCTACCTTATACTCGCGCTTTCTTTACGCTGCATAGTTCATTACTAATTAAATGCTATTTCACTATACTAATAAGATAGCACTTTTAACTAATATTCTTTTATAAATTTCAGATTAGAAGTTTAAAAAAATATAAATAGGATATATATAACTATGAATGAGGTGGAGTTTTGTTATACATAGTAATAATTGTAGCGATATTACTATTAGACATTGCAACTCATCAATATTTCAATATAGGTAAAAATTGTTAAATATACTTCCGTTATCTATTGTGCAATCGGTTTTGTTTTGTATATTGTAGCGATATTACATGACAAAATCGATTGATTAATGTAGCGAATGATTTTAGTTGTTATGGAAAATACAATATGACATTTAAGTGTATCACTTAAGTAATAACTTTCTATCACGGCAGCATAGATTAAATCATGCTTTTACTTAATAGGTAAGTTTGAATGAGGAAGTCATAAATATAAATACAGTAAGATATTGGTTAAATAATTGCTAAGTGGATATTATTATCAATAATCAGTATGTGCCGTTACTATCTTAATTGTTAATATAAAAAAAGACCAAATGCTAATAATAGCATTTGGTCTTTTTTATATCACTAATTAGTGAATGTAATTGTAACCTGAAGCTTCGCTTGCAGAGATAGTACGTGAAGTTACAACACCAGCACCTTGGCCGTAGTTCATTTCAGAAACGTTGATTGAACCGTCGCTGTTAACATTTTCAACGTATGCAACATGTCCCATAGCACCAGTTGAAGATTGTAAGATTGAACCTTGTGAAGGGTTGTTGTTTACTGTGTAACCTGAAGCTGCTGCTGCGCTAGCCCAGTTGTTAGCATTACCCCAAGTAGAACCGATTTTACCGCCAACTTTGTCGTATACATAGTATGTACATTGTCCAGCAGTGTATAAGTTGTTTGAAGAACCTGAAGTACTTGAAATTGAGTTTGAAGAACTTGATGGTGCACTAGTTGTACTAACTTTAACATTGCTGTTTGAAGTTGAGTGTGAAACTGCGCCACTTCCACCAGTACCTTGGTTGTTTGCTGTATATGATTGAGTCGAGTTCGTGTTGCTTGTAGCATATGAACTATTGTTATTGTAGTTATTGTAGCTATAACCACTGTTTGAGTGACCTTGGTCTGCTTGACTTGGGTTCCAGTTACCTTGCCAAGTGTAGTTGTAATTACCTTGTTGATCTATTGTATAAGAATAGCTATATGAAGTAGGGTCATTTGGATTATACCCACCATTATTGTTTTCTGCTGCGTCTGCTTCGTGTTGAGCTAAACCAAAAGTAGCGATTCCTGCAGTAGCGATTGTAGCTGTAGCGATTTTTTTCATTGTTAAATATCCTCCTAAGAATTGTAAATAAATATATCCCAGTCTCTAAACGACAATTTTTATAATTTTTTAATTCGCTGTTTTAACGACAAGCAATACTTTATCAGAAAAACTTACGTTTGTGTGGGTTGTTATCATTTTGTAATTTAGTTCTAATAATATATCGGTTTATGTAATAAAAGAAATATAAGTGTTGCGCGTTTTAAAGGCGTTGTTATAGCGTTTTCGTTTTGGTCGGTGTAACATTGCACTACACTTTATTACAACGATGTAAAATAACAGAAAATTTGAAACTCTAAAAAACAGGGGTATTTGATATTTAAAATATAAATAATTACTCTTACAAATTGTAGTGAATTATCTTATTTAAATTAAGCAAATTAATATTTTATTTACTATTCAAGCAACGATATTGACACCTTATAAAGAAGATATTAATATAGTAGTATAAAAATTATACTTATTTAGTGAGGTGAATAAATGAAAATTGAATTGGGTTTGACATCTTTTGCTGATAATAGTGATATATATATGGAAGATGGTTATCAACCTGCTATAAGTAATGCACAGAGAATTCGTAATATAATAGAAGAAATTGAAATAGCAGATCAATATGGACTTGATATTTATGGTCTAGGGGAACACCATAGACCTGATTATGCCGTATCAGATCCAGT
Organism: Staphylococcus pseudoxylosus; assembly: GCF_003697915.1. Taxonomy (GTDB): domain Bacteria; phylum Bacillota; class Bacilli; order Staphylococcales; family Staphylococcaceae; genus Staphylococcus; species Staphylococcus pseudoxylosus. The sequence goes on along the minus strand of NZ_RCVN01000011.1, from coordinate 90,353 downwards.
CACTGTGTTAGCAGCTGCAGCAAGGAATACTGAGCATATTAAACTTAGTAGCGCAGTAACTGTACTCTCTTCTGACGATCCTGTACGTGTATATGAAAGATTTTCTACATTAGATGCAGTTTCGAATGGGCGTGCAGAAATTATGGTAGGTAGAGGGTCGTTTATTGAATCATTTCCACTATTTGGTTATGATTTGAAAAATTATGAGGAACTTTTCAATGAAAAGATTGAGTTATTAATGCAAATTAATAAGAAAGAAGTTGTAAATTGGGAAGGTCATATGAGACCATCAATTCATAATTTAGGTGTTTATCCAAGAACAGAAAGAGGTTCACTACCTATTACTATTGCTACTGGAGGTACACCTGAATCTTCTTTAAAAGCAGGAGCGTTAGGATTACCGATAACTTATGCTATAATAGGTGGCGATCCAAAAAGGTTTAGAAGAAATATAGATATGTATAAATCTATTGCTGAATCTTATGGGCATAATGTAAATGAACTACCAATAGCTACACATTCTTGGGGATACATTGCTGAAACTGATGAACAGGCAAAGCGAGCGTTCTTTCCATCGGTTAAGGCAAATCATGATATATTGGCAAAAGAACGTGGATGGCCAATGTATGATGAGAATAGTTTTGAGCGAGAAGCCGGACCTAATGGCGCACTATACGTAGGTAGCCCTGAAACGGTTGCTCAAAAAATAATTGAAACGATTGAAGCTTTGGGTATTACTCGCTTTATGTTGCATACCCCTGTTGGATCAATGCCACATGAAAATACAATTAACACAATTAAATTGTTGGCAGAGCGGGTAAAACCTATTGTAGATAAATATTTTGAAAACAAATAAAAGGAGATTTTGTAATGATATTACGTTATTTAACAAATTTAAAATTAGCTAAAGAATTATATGGTGCAGCAAAACCTAAACTTAAAGGTGACCAATCAATGAAAGATACATTTGTAGAGGTATTTAATTTACCTTCAAATGCAGTACCTTTAGCTGGTGCAGTAGAAGCATTAAGTGCAGTATTCTTCGTATTAAGTTTTGCTAGTAAAAGACTTTCTCGTGTTGCTTCACTATTAACAATTTCAGTTTTAGGTGTAGCTGCTTATAAACATTTTGAAGCTGGTCATGGTAAAGCAGGGGCTAAACACGCTTTAGATTTATCAGGTTTAGCAGCGTTAAGCTTCCTTGATACAATTGATTGTAAAAAAAAGTAAGTCATTCATTTAAATAGATTAATAAATAAAGCGTGTCACTTTGAAAGTGTCACTGTATAAATGACAAGCGCCGGGACATTTAAGAATGTTTCGGCTTTTATTATTTTAAAAAGCAGGATTCATAAACTGTTTTATTATATTTATATGTTATTTTGGATGACATGCTAGTAAAAATTATGAATTTTGAAGTTGCATGCCTCAATATTCGTTTATTGTTATATTGATAATAATTTAGAAAAGTTAAGAGGAAATGTTGTTTTGCATTTTACAAAGTCATCATTTGTTAAATGCAATGGATGAACATATTCTTTTTTTAGTAATAAAAAGAATGAATATCCAACTAAAATTTGAATTTGAAAAGTAAATACTAAAAAAATAGTAGTATTTTTTAATATTTCTTATACTTGGAGATATTGAATTAACGGAATGTAATAGTATAGAATTATTATATTAATATTGTTAGAAATCGCTTTGACATATTAACATCATGAAGAAACAAAAGGAGTGGTTTTATGATTGAACAAAATTTTAAAACACTGAATGAACTAATTACAACTTATCAAAAGGGCAAACATTTTTTCAAAACAACTAAAAAGCAACATAAGCTTAACTATGAAGAGATATTTATTTTAAACTATATCTTTAATTGTAAGGAAAATGAGATTACAGCAAAAGAAATAGCTAAGTATTCAGAGCTACAACCTTATTATTTAACGAAAGCTTTACAAAAATTGATTAAAATGGGGTATTTGAGCAAAAAGAGAAGTGAAATAGATGAACGAACAGTAGTTGTGCGTGTGAATGAAGTACAACGTGGTAAAATTAATGGGATAATTAAAACGTTACAACAAACATTGTGATGAATGATGAAGGTAGTGATAAAATAGAATTGTACATAAGTAAAAATAAAAAGAATATTCTGAATAATGTAAAATTATAATATTTATTATGTATTTAACTGATATTTATTTTTAGAAACAAATTAACTGTGTTATACTAATATTTGTTGAATGAAAGCGCATACAAAAAGCATACAAAACGACTGGGAAAGGTGTTAATATGAATTTACTAATCGGAGTCATATTTTTAGGGATTGTTTTATGTTTGTTTACATTATTCACTAGTAAAGCGCCTAATGGTGGTAAAGCGATGGGGGCACTTGCCAATGCTGCAATTGCATCATTTTTAGTTGAAGCATTTCATAAATATGTAGGCGGAGATTTGATTGGCATACCATTTTTAGGAGATTTAGGAGATGTTGCTGGTGGACTTGGTGGTGTTGCAGCTGCAGGTTTAGTTGCATTAGCAATGGGCGTGTCTCCTGTCTATGCATTCGTAATTGCTGTTGCTTGTGGCAATATGGATTTACTACCAGGATTCATTGCAGCTTATATCGCTAGTTTTGGTATGAAGTGGATGGAAGAAAAATTACCAGACGGACTCGATTTAATCGCAGCAATCATTGTTATTGCACCGATTACAAGATTAATTGCAATTGGTACTACGCCTTTGGTTGATGCTAGTTTGATTCAAATAGGTAATATTATTAAAGAATCAACTACATCAAGTCCGATATTAATGGGTATTGTTTTAGGTGGTATTATTACAGTGGTTGCGACTGCACCATTAAGTTCAATGGCATTGACCGCATTACTAGGGTTAACTGGTACGCCAATGGCTATAGGCGCATTAGCAGTATTTGGTTCTTCATTTATGAATTTCGTACTATTTAAGCGTATGAAGTTTGGAGATCGTAAAACAACGATTTCAGTAGCGATTGAACCGTTATCTCAAGCAGATATTGTAACTGCAAACCCAGTACCTGTATACATAACTAACTTTATGGGTGGTGCAATTTCTGGTGTGATTATAGCTATGTTTGGATTAGTTAATGACGCGACAGGAACTGCTACACCAATAGCTGGACTTATGGTTATGTTTGGATTTAATAACGCGTTAACTGTGATTACAGTCGCAGTTATGTGTGCTGTCAGCAGTGCAATTTGTGGATACTTAGGTTCACTTATATTTAAAAATTATCCAATTATCACGAAAGATGAATTACAAAATGGCACGATGCCTAAAAAGGTCAAAAAATATTATAAATTGAAAAAGCAATATGCTAAAAGTTTAGCTTTATAAAATTTTGTGAGTGAAATGTTGGCTAATTTAAAAAGGATAGAGACAATAAGATCTATTTACAAATGTTTCATTTTTGTCATATTCCTACATATATTAAATGTACAAAAAGTATTAAAAAACAAAGGATACATAGTTCAAGATGAAAAAGCTTGATAATGTATCCTTTGTTTTTTTATGAGTGAAACGAATCAGCATTGAATATTGTTAATTTTGGTAAGTTAAATAATCTAGTGACAGAATAAAACTCTCAAAAAATCAAAAATGTTGGCGAAGTTAAAGGCAATGGTCAAAGCTGTATCACTTTTGTAATGAGATATTATCCATACATTAAAGCTATTTAACAGCCTATTAACCTATATTAAGTTGTACGCGTATTTAAATAATGTGTTGTTCTATATTCCATTTTTGAAAAAAAGAACTCTAATAAAATCGCTAATAACCAATAAAACGCTGCAGCAACTGAATAAACTGTTATAAATCTATAGCCTTCATTAGCAATGACATGACTTACTGCCATAATTTCAGTGACTTGTACGGCAAATGCGAGTGAGGTACCTTTTATTAGCATAATAAATTGATTTTCTATATTAGGCAGGGCATACGCAAAAGCTTGAGGCAAAACGATTTCTTTATAAATGTGAAATCTTGAAAGACCTACGCTTTGAGCTGCTTCTATTTGAGCAAATTCTACCGACTGTAATCCACTTTTTATTGATTCAGATAGATAAGCTATCGCATGTAATGAAAATACAATAAAAGCAATAATTAAAGGTGAAAAAATATCTGGATTAATATGCCATTTGAATTGATCATTTAAAAATATAATAAATGTAGGTAATCCATAATATAAAATAAACAACTGAACGATTAATGGCGTACTTCTGAAAAATGAATTGTAGACAATGATCAATTGTGATAGTACGGGCATGCGTTTTAAACGAATCAGTGCAAAGCATAATCCTACAATTAGACCTACGATTATGGCAACAATAGAAATCATTATTGTATTAGGAACACCTTTAAGCACTTCAGTTATTGTATATAAAACAAAGTCCAAATGAATATCCTCCTTAAATGCGGTATGGTTTTTGTGCACGTTTATCTATTAAAGTAAATGTGCCTTGTATAATTAAAGCGATAATCCAATAGATGATTGAAATGACAATATAAACTTCTAACATGCCTAAACCATAATTATTCCCGATAATCAATTTAACTTGTCCCATCATGTCAATGATGCCTATAGTAAAAGCTAATGAAGTATCTTTAACTAATTCGATAATTTGCGTTGTTAAATTTGGAATACTATTTCTTAAAGCCTGTGGGACGATTATTTCTTTTAGTATTCTTGGGTAGGATAGGCCGATTGATAAACCGGCTTCTATTTGATGATAGTCTACAGATTGATACCCAGCACGTATTATTTCTGATAAATAAGCTCCAGTATGTAACGTGAAGGCTAAGATAACGAAAAATAATCTACTAAAATGATTAATATCTATATGAATCAATAACAATAATTGTGGTAATGCAAAGTAAACTAAAAATAGTTGTAAAAGTAGTGGCGTGCTACGTATGAAAGATAAATAAATTCTTACAATTGGTGAAAGTACCTTCATCTGTTTAATGCGAATAAGCGCTAATATAAAACCTAGCATTAACGCACATATTAATGATGTAACAATCATTAACAGAGTTAATGGCAATTGCTGTAATACTTGTCCAAACAAATCTAACCAATTTACAGATTGCATTATCATTGCACCTCCAATTGCGATTTTTTGTCATTAATTTCATCTAAGTCATCGAATACATTAATATCAAAATATTTTTCTGAAAGTGCTTGTAATTTACCTTCTTTTTTAAGTTCTAATGTCGCTTGATCAATGTCATTATGTAATTTTTGATGTTTTTTATTATAAACGATATGTAGTGGCTCTTTTTTGACAATGCCACCAATTTTAACATCTTCTTTGACTTGTGTTTGAATAGCTTTATAAGTGTTCCAGTTTAATAACATAACGTCACGTCGCTGTTGGCTGACCATTTTTAAGTTGTCTCCATTTGAAGGTTCTTGAATCGTATTAATATTGATTTTTGGTGAATTATTTTTGTTGTACTGAGATAAGATGGAATATAGTCCGCCACTAGGCGCCATGGGTGTCAATGATTTTCCAGGTAAATCATCTAAACTGTGTATATCCGTATTGTTACGATTGACTACTAACATAGGCAACGCATAACTATAGGGCACATCTTGGTACAGAAATTGTTTTTCACGTTCGGGTGTTTTGAAAAACCAGTTAATTCCCATATCAAATTTACCAGCACCAATACCAACTAAATTTGATTCTTCTTCACCTACTTCATATTTAAAATCGTATTGTGGTAACTTTTTTTCGATTAATTTCATATAGTCCATATCGAGCCCTACAAACTCATTTTGCTTATTGGTATACAAGTAGGGTGGGTTGACCTCTGCTGACAGTGCTACTTTAACTTCTTTTTTGTGAGATTCCTTATTTGAATTATCATTTTGAGTACAAGCAGTTAATACGAAAAGGGATGAAAGAATCATGGCGGTAATAAATATTTTTTTTAATATCATTGTTTATCACGCTCCGTGCTTACTTTATTTAAGAAGCGATTTATTCTTTCTGAGTTATTATGATCTAATACTTCTTGAGGTGTACCATGATGAATAATTTGACCATCATCAATAAATATCATTTGATCGGCAATAGCTTTAGCAAATTCAATTTCATGTGTTACTAAAACCATCGTCATACCTTCTTGTGCAATAGACTTAATGAGTGATAGTACACCTTGTATAGATTCTGGGTCTAATGCAGAAGTTGGTTCATCCAGCAGTAATACATCCGGATTAAGAGCAAGAGCACGAATGATACCAATGCGTTGACTTTGACCGCCAGACAATTGAATTGGGTATTTATCTTTTTGACTTGCTAAATTAACACGTTCTAAATAGGAGAGCGCTATTTCTTTTGCTTGAGATGTACTGTGATTTTTACCATGTATTAAACCGACAGTTATATTTTCTAAGATAGTTTTATTCTTAAATAAATTATAGTTTTGGAAGACCATTGCAGATTTTTGTCGTAATTTTGCAATGTCTTTTTTAGTATGTTTAGAAGTATTAAATGTTTCATTGCCAATAGTAATGGTGCCAGATTCTGGTAGTGCTAATGCATTTAAAGTCCTTAACAGCGTTGTTTTACCAGAGCCACTTGGCCCAATAATTGCAGTTACAGTTCCTTGTTCTTGGTTAAAACTTACGTCATTGAGTATCGTATTTTCATTATATTTATGTATAAGATGTTTAACGTTAATCATTCAATTTCCCCCAATATTTCATTAAGTATAAACTATCATAATAAATCTTATCGGTAAAGTAAGGTTTTTGTGCTTGAAAAGCTTTATTTCAAGCATGGCGAGTGTTAAACTTGTATTTAATAAGGAAAAAGTGATGAACGGGGTGAAGGAAATGAATACGTCCGCATTAATACATACGGAGATTCAAGAAAAATGGATTGCTAAATTAGATACTATAAAAGACGATTTTAGAGCGAAAGCTGAATATAATGACATACATTCACATTTTCCCTATGAAAATATTGAATGGCTTGTAAATGAAGGTTACACATTGCTAACGTTACCTAAAGCATATGGTGGCGAAGGCGCGACTATTGAAGATATGGTGATACTTCAAAGTTATTTGGGATCAATCGATGGTGCAACTGCTTTATCAATAGGCTGGCATTTGAGTGTCATTGGACAATTATATGAACAACAAATGTGGGAACACGATATGCTTGATCAATTTGCTGAAGCAGTGAAACAAGGGGCATTGGTGAATAGGGCCGTTAGTGAAGCGGAAACTGGTAGCCCAACGCGTGGAGGTAGACCTGCAACAAACGCAGTAAAAGTAGATGGCGGCTTTGTACTTAATGGGGTAAAAACATTTACTTCTATGAGCAAAGGGCTTACACATTTTGTAGTAAGTGCTTATTACGAAGCAATTGACCAAGTAGGTTTTTTCTTAGTGACAAAGGATACTCAGGGTGTGGAGATAGCTGATAATTGGAATATGGTAGGTATGCGTGCAACAGAAAGTCATGACCTTGTATTAAATGATGTATATTTACCAGAAGAAAATTTTGTTGAAATAAGGGGTGCTGGTGGTAAAAAGCCAAATGGCTGGATATTACACATACCAAGTGTTTACTTAGGTATCGCTCAAGCAGCACGAGATTACGCAGTAGACTTTGCCAAAACATACAGTCCGAATAGTATAGAGGGAACTATTGGTGATTTACCTACTGTCCAACAAAATATTGGGAAAATGGAAACACTTTTATTATCTGCGCGTCATTTTTTATGGAGTACAGCTGCTTTATATAATGATGAAGCTTCTGAAAAAGTGAAATGGAATGAAACGTCTGCCAGTAAAGTAATGGTAATGAACCAAGGTTTAGAAGTTATAGATATTGCCATGCGAATTGTAGGCGCGAAAAGTCTTGAAATGGAACGTCCTTTACAACGTTTTTATAGAGACATGCGCGCAGGTTTGCACAATCCGCCTATGGAAGACATGGCATATACAAATATTGCACACAGTGTATTAGATCATTTTTAAATATTAAGAGCAATACAATAACCATGCATTTAGACAATTTGTCTGAATGCATTTTTTAATAATTAAAAAAATAAAAAATTCACTTGTTTGCTATTGTAAAATTACTAGACTCATTATATAATCAATTGGTACTGATAATCATTTTCATTGGAGGAGAATTATGAAAAAATTATTGTTTCCGTTACTTGTTTTAGTACTCATTTTAGCTGCATGTGGTAATAAATCAGATAGTGACAAAAAAGAAGCAACAAAATCTTATAAATTAGATAGTGGGAAAAGCATAGATATACCTAAAAAACCTGAAAGAATAGCAGTTGTAGCACCTACATATGCAGGGGGGATTAAATATCTTGGTGGTAATATTGTAGCTGTCAACGAACAAGTAGATAGTAGTAAATTACTGAAAGATAAGTTTAAAGGTGTAGAAAAAATTGGGGAAAATGATGTAGAAAAGGTAGCAAAAGCAAAGCCCGACTTAATTGTTGTTTATTCTACGGATAAAAACATTAAAAAATATAATAAAATTGCACCAACTGTTGTTTATGACTATGGGAAGCATAAATATTTAGATCAACAAAGGGAATTAGGTAAATTACTTGGTAAAGAAGATAAAGTAGCTTCTTGGGAAAAAGAATGGAAAGCTCAAACTAAAAAAGATGGACAAGAAATCAAAGATAAAATTGGTGAAGATGCAACAGTTTCTATTTTTGATGAATTTGATAAAAAATTATACAGCTACGGACCCAATTGGGGACGTGGTGGTGAAGTATTATATCAAGCATTTGGTCTAAAAATGCCAGACAAATTAAATGACTTAGTTAAAAAAGAAGGCTGGGCAGAAGTGAAGCAAGAGAAGATTGCAGATTATGCAGGTGATTATATTGTTTCAACAAGTGAAGGTAAATCAAAACCAGCTTATGAAAAAACAGATTTATGGCAAAATATACCAGCTGTTCAAAAAGATCAAGTGATTCAAGTTCAAGCAGAAACATATTGGTATAATGATCCTTATACTTTAGAATATATGAGAAAAGATTTAAAAGAAAAATTTTTAAATAAATAGAAATTCAAGTTCTTTAAATGTATAAGATAGTAAATTTAATAACTAATTAGTCTCTAAGGGGCGAGCATGTGAATTCAAAAGTAATGTTTTGACTTCTAACTCGTCCCTTAAATTATGACTTCTTAAATGTAAACTACCAGTTTTTATTAGTTTACATTTGTGGTATAATTTTTTTCATTGAAGGGGGAATCACTTTGACTACAAAATATTTAGTATATACAGCTTTGATGACGGCAATTATAGCTGTTCTAGGTTTTGTGCCTGCCATCCCATTGCCTGTCATGCCTGTGCCAATTGTATTACAGAACATTGGGCTATTTCTAGCGGCAATTTTGCTTGGTCGTAAATATGGTACGTTGAGTGTCATTGTCTTATTATTGCTAGTAGCTACAGGGTTGCCATTATTATCAGGTGGTCGCGGAGGCATCGGTGTATTTGCTGGACCATCAGCAGGATTTTTATTGATGTATCCAGTTGTTACATATCTTATTGGCTTGGTAAGAGACTTATATTTTAAAAAAATTAATTTTGTTGTACTATTAATTACAACAATCGTTTTTGGTGTCTTATTATTAGATATCACAGGTACCATTATAATGGGGTTAATAACTAATTTACCTGTCACGAAATCTGTTACGTTATCATTATTATTTATGCCTGCTGATATTCTGAAAGCGATTGTCGCAAGTTTAATTGGAAATATTATGTTGAATCATAGTCAATTTAAACAGTTATTAAAATAAACTTTTAGACATTCAATTAGATAAGCATTGATGAGGCAGAAGAAGATAGGGTGAAGGTTCATGACAATTTCGATGGCAAACATATTTCAAGAGGGTAAAATTTTTTCTAATGATCAGATTAAAACAATTTATTTAACACCTGAAGCACCTTTAGTGTATGACGCGAATAAATGGGTGTATAAAGAAATGCCTGCGATCAAGGATTGGAAACAACATATGGAAATGCAACAAAGTTTACATAGACAACAATATTCCGACCATTTAGCATTTACTTTTCCAGAAAATACACCGTTAAGCCAAGCTTGGTTAGATGAAATTAAAGCTTGTGGTTTCGAACTAGGGTGTATGGAGCTTTATGCAATTGAATCACAGAATATTCGTAGAAGCCATAATAATCACGTTGAAGTCAAATTTGTCACGAATCAAAACTTAGAAGATTATATTGCAATCTATCGACAGTTTTCAGAACCTTTTGGGCTTGAATATACAGAAGAAAGTATACAAGTAATACGTAATCAATTTCAAAGTGAAAGTAAATCACGTATTATTGCCTATGAGCAACACACACCAGTAGGAATTTTAGATTTAATAATGACTGATAAAACAGTTGAAATAGATGGTTTTGGTGTGTTGGAAGATTTTCAAAGACGAGGGATAGGTCAAACCATGCAATCATTTGTAGCTGATGTCTCGGATGATAAAGTAATTATACTTATCGCTGATGGTGAGGATAGTGCAAAACATATGTATATCAAACAAGGATACATTTTTATCAGTTATTGCTATCAAATATTGAAAGAACAAGCTTAAATATCAATACGAAGCGATCCTAAGACATTCAGCTATGTCCTAGGATCGCTTCATATTTATTAGTGGATTATTTATTTATACGCTCTATTTGTACACGTTCAGGGTGGCTATATATATTGAAATTTCCATCTCTAATAAACCCAACTGCAGTAATATTTAAGTCTTCAGCTAGTGTAACAGCTAATGTAGTCGGGGCAGATTTCGAAAGTATAACACCTACGCCTATTTTAGCGGCTTTAATTAGTATTTCAGAGGAAATACGACCACTGAAAATTAGCACTTTATTTCGCACAGGAATGTGTCTTTGAATACAATAACCATAAAGTTTATCGAGTGCATTATGACGACCAATATCTTGACGATGTTCGAAGAAAGCCTCTCCGTCACTAATAGCTGCATTATGAAGGCCGCCAGTTTGTTTGAAAACGGCACTTGCACTTTGTAAACGTGTCATCATGTTTAGAATTTGTTTTGGGCTAATAACAATTTTTGACATAGAAGTTTTTGCTACAGCAGCATCATTTTGAAAATAAAACTCTCTACTCTTACCACAACATGAGGCAATCATCCGTTTAGTTGAATATTCAAAACGTTCGCCTAATGATCTTGTTAATTCGACGTGAGCAAAGCCTTTACTATCATCTATTTGCACTGATTTTAAGTCATCACTTTTTAGAATAGCCCCTTCAGACGCTAGAAAACCAAGCACAAGTTCCTCCATATGGTTAGGACTACAGATTATGGTAGCAAATTCTTCTCCATTAACCATAATTGTTAAAGGGAATTCGGTTACATAGTGATCTGTTTTATCAATAAGTTCACCATTTTCGTATCGTACGATTGGTTGATTGGTTAAAACGTCTTCATTCATTCGTACACCTCTTTTCGTATTCACTTTATATTTTAGCGCATTTTTAATTATAAAAAAATAATTCGGTTTTACTCATGTAAATTAATATACATCTATGTAGTGTTTAAATCATAACTAGGCATAGTCAAGATTGATTTACGAACCTAATGAAAGTAAACTTGGGGTAAACAGATTAAGAGGTGATTTTGACATGGTTAGTATAAGAGATATTGCACATTTAGCAGAAGTTAGCCCAGGAACTGTATCCAGAGTATTGAATAATGACCCAACGCTTTCGGTATCGAAAAATACTAGAGAACGTATCCATCAAATTGCGAAAGAGAAACAATATCACAAGTCAACAAGGAAAAATAAAAGTATTCAAATCATTACTTATGCGTCAAGAGCTAAAGAAATGTCAGATCCTTATTATAGAGAAATTAGATTGGCAATTGAAGCGGAAGTTAAACGTTTAAATCTGTCGTTAAAGCGAACAATACGTATTGATGGTAACCAAAATAATAATGAGTTAAATACAATAGAAAAGGCAGGCGCAATAATAGTTATAGGTAACTTTTCTGTTGATGCGCTACACAAACTCCAATCTTATAACCCTAATATGGTAGTAATTAATAACCCCCATGTCCCTAAATCTATAGATGCTGTATATTCAGATCTTCATTATGCTATGACTCACTTGCTAGACAAGATAAAGAGTTTAGGTTTAACACGCATAGCATACATAGGCGGGTATCATACAATAAGAGATTTAGATGGCACACCAACTTCAAATGCAACTGATGTAAGGTATAAAGCTTACCAAACTTGGTGTGAAAGACATCAATTAGAAACGATAGCATTGCTTAATGGATGGAAAAAAGAACACGGTGAGCTAGCGGTTAAAACACTTATCGAGCACAAACAATCGCTCCCACAAGTGTTTGTTGCAGGAAATGACATGGTCGCAATAGGTATTTTACAGCTAATTCAAGAGAATAAAATTGCAATACCAGAGAAGGTAAAGTTAATTAGTTTTAATGATTTAGAAGTTATCCAATATGCTGTGCCTTCTATTAGTAGTGTACATATTCCTGTAGATGAATTTGGTAGAACGGCAGTAAGGATGGCAGAAGAACGTATTAATCAAACAAGAAAGCTTGCTATCCATATAGTAGTAGAAGCACCATTGAAATCTCGGAATACTTTTAAAGTTTAAGTGAAGTATATTACATTGACAAAACTTTTAGTAAACAAGTAAACTTTATTTGTGTTTACTAATAAAAAGAAGAAAAGAATTAATCACTTTGCATTTAATGTAGATAAAAAGGAGTGGGAATCTTATGTTACAAGCAATGCGCGAAAAGTTTGAAACGTTATTTGGTGTAGAAGCTGAAGTCAGTGCCTTTGCCCCTGGGAGAATCAATTTAATTGGGGAACACACTGATTATAATGGGGGGTATGTTTTTCCAGCGGCAATAGAATTAGGAACTTATGGATTAGCAACTAAAAGAGAAGACCGTAAAATTCAACTTTACTCTAATAATTTTGAAGAAAAAGGTATTATCACCTTCACTTTAGATGATTTAATATTTAACCAAGATGATGACTGGGCAAACTATCCTAAAGGCGTCGTAAAGTATTTAACTGAAACATTCGATGAAATTGACCACGGATTTAATATTTTAGTCGAAGGTAACATTCCAAATGGAGCCAGCTTGTCGTCGTCTGCTTCAATCGAAATCCTTACAGGTTGGTTATTAAAAGATTTATTTGATTTAGAATTAGAACATCTGCAGCTTATTAAAATAGGTCAAGTTGTTGAAAATGAATTTATGGGTGTAAATTCAGGCATTATGGATCAATTTATTATTGGTATGGGGAAAGCAAATCATGCCATATTACTTGATACTGCGACGTTGGATTTTGAATACGTTCCAGCTAAATTTGGAGATTATGTGATTTCTATAATGAATACGAATAAACGTCGTTCATTGACTGAAAGCAAATATAATGAGCGCAGAGCAGAATGTGAATCTGCACTTGCTGACTTAAAACAAGCATTGAATATAGAAGCGCTAGGTGAACTGACGTTAACTGAATTTGACCAAAACAAGCATCTTATTAAAGATGAAGTATCACGCCGTAGAGCTAAGCATGCTGTATCAGAAAATGAACGTACAAAACTTGCGCGTAAAGTACTTGCTGAAAATGATTTTGACCAGTTTGGCAAACTACTTAATATGTCGCATGCTTCATTGAAAGAAGATTATGAAGTTACAGGAATTGAATTGGATACATTAGCTGAAACAGCTCAACAAGTTAATGGTGTATTAGGGGCGAGAATGACAGGTGCAGGATTTGCAGGTTGTGCGATTGCCTTAGTGCATAAAGACAGTATCGAGCGATTAGAACATGAAGTTTCTCAAATGTATATAGAAAAAATTGGTTATGCCCCTTCGTTTTACCACGTAGGTATTAGCGGTGGCGTAACATCTTTATAAGTGATACAAAATAAATGAAGGAAGGTTTTTATATGTCTGTTTTAGTGTTGGGTGGGGCAGGTTATATAGGCAGCCATGCCGTAGATCAATTGATTGAGAAAGGTTATAAAGTTGTAGTTGTAGACAATTTAGGAACGGGACATAGAGAGGCGGTACATCAAGATGCAAGTTTCTATGAAGGTGATATTCGTGACAAAGCATTTTTAGACCGTGTTTTTACAAATGAACAAATTGAAGGTGTTTTTCACTTTTGTGCATACTCGTTAGTTGGAGAATCTGTAGAAAAACCATTAGCCTATTTCAATAATAATGTATATGGTTTACAAGTACTATTAGAGGTAATGTATGCGCACCAAGTAAAACATATTATATTCTCGTCAACGGCAGCTGTATATGGGGAGCCCGATACAGTTCCAATAACTGAAGAAGATTCTAAAATACCAACGAGCCCATACGGCGAAAGCAAATTAATGATGGAGAAAATGATGCATTGGAGCCATAATGCTTATGGTGTAAACTATGCTGCACTGCGTTACTTTAATGTTGCTGGTGCTAAACAAGGTGGATGGATAGGTGAAGACCATCGTCCTGAAACGCATTTAATTCCTATTGTATTACAAGTAGCTTTAGGACAACGTGATGCTTTAATTATTTTTGGTGACGATTATGATACTGAAGATGGTTCTTGTATACGCGATTATTTACATGTTGTAGATTTAATTGATGCACATATTTTAGCTTATCAGTATTTACAAAACGGAGGCACATCGGGTGCATTTAACCTAGGTAGTAGTCAAGGCTACTCTGTTTTTGAAATTTTAGAAGCTGCACGTAAAGTAACGAAAGAACCAATTAAGGCTGAAGTTGGTCCAAGAAGAGCTGGGGATCCAAGTAAGTTAGTTGCGGCAAGTGACAAGGCACAATCTGTCTTGGGGTGGAAACCGCAACATGATAATATTCATGAAATCATTGATTCAGCATGGCAATGGCACCATCAGCATCCTGATGGTTATCAACAAAGTATGGAGGGATAACGCATGTTATTAAACCAACAATTGGTGCAACAATTTATTACACAAGCAATTTCATTTGGCGATTATGAACAAGAAGATAGTATCTATATTCAAAACCAATTATTGCGTATTTTAAATGCACGAGGGATAACTGAGACGTTAGAATCACCTTTAGCTAAAAATGCTACCCCAAATGATATAACACAATATTGGATTAATGAAGCTATAAATGAAAATTGCATTGAAGATGCGTTATACAATAAAGAAATTATTGAAGCACAACTTTTAGACATAATCACGCCAAGACCGTCTGTTATTAATAGAAAGTTTAGAGAAGCTTATGAACAATCACCGGAAACAGCGACAAACTATTTTTATGAAATCGCTAAGCGTAATCATTATGTGAAAGAAGACGCGATAGCAAATAATATTAATTATGAGGTGGGTACTGAATATGGCGACATAGAAATCACCATCAATTTATCCAAACCTGAAAAAGATGCAAAGCAAATTGCAAAAGCTAAAGCTGCTCCGGCTACTGAGTATCCAAAATGTGCTTTATGTATTGAAAATGAAGGATTTCAGGGATCTGTTACACAAGCAGCACGTACTAATCATCGTGTGATACGTTTGAATTTAGATGGGCAACCATGGGGTTTTCAATATTCTCCATATGCTTATTTCTTAGAACATAGCATCGTATTTTCTGAACAACATGAGCCCATGGAGATTAACAAGCAAACCTTTCATAATTTAATTGATTTTATAAAACAATTCCCACATTATTTTATAGGGTCTAATGCGGATATACCACTAGTAGGTGGGTCTATATTATCACATAATCACTACCAAACAGGGCAACACATATTCCCGATGGATAATGCAGCGGAAATTGAAAAATTTATTATAGCGGGTTTTCCATCAGTAGAAGCAAGTACTTTAAATTGGCCAATGAGTGTGATTCGATTAAAAAGTAAAAATAGTAATGAGCTCATTCAAGCGGCAACACATGTGATGGTACAGTGGAATCAATATTCTGATAATAGTGTGAACATTAAGGCTTATAGCCAAGATGGAGAAAGACATCATACGATTACACCTATTGCAAGGTATAGAAATGGATTGTATGAATTGGATATTGTACTAAGAGATAATCAGACATCTGCGGCGTTTCCAGATGGTATTTTTCACCCCCACAAAGATGTGCAACACATCAAAAAAGAAAATATTGGATTAATCGAAGTGATGGGGATGGCCATATTGCCTGGCCGTTTAAAGGAAGAATTAAAACAAGTGAAATCATATTTACTAGGTGCCGTTCATGTTGATATAGGTATTCATCAACCATGGGCCGATGATATGAAACAAACTTATGATATCGATACTAACAATGTAGATGATATTGTTGAAAAAGAAGTAGGTTACAAATTCAAACGCGTATTAGAAGATGCTGGTGTCTTTAAAAATACTGAGGTTGGCCGAGCAGCGTTTAAACGCTTTATAGACATTTTATGATTAAAATAAGTTATCAATGAAGACATGAACAAGGTAGATAAGGTAGTTTCTATGAAACTTTATCTACTTTTTATTAATTAGGAGTTTGGTGAGGTTATCAAATGATGAAATTTGATTTCCATCTATCATGCTCCTATTTTCTTGCTTTTATTTTATTATATGCAAGCATATAATAAAGTGAAGGAGTGATTTTTTTGAAAATTAGACCTAAATACATACTTATTACATTTATTGTTCTAACATTCATTTTGACTGGGTGTTCTAATGAGCATAAAGGTGATGAAAATGCAAAGACGAAAAATGAAGAAACCCAAAAACAAGTATTGCATATTGCTGCAGCAGCAAGTCTTACAGATGCAACAAAAGATTTAGAAAAAGCTTTTAAAGAGCAACATAATAATGTAGATGTTACTTTTAATTATGGTGGTTCAGGTGCTTTAAGACAGCAAATAGAAAAAGGGGCTCCAGTTGATGTTTTTATGTCAGCAAATGAAAAAGATGTAGATGCACTTGTAGATAAAAATCAAGCACAAAATACATACGAATATGCCAAAAATAAGTTGGTGCTTATCGCTGGTAAAGACAGTGATTATAAATCTGTAACAGATATTAAAGATGATGACAAATTAGCTATCGGCGAAACCAAATCAGTGCCAGCTGGTAAATACGCTGAACAATATCTGAAAAGTAATGACTTATTTGAAGGCGTAAAGCCTAATCTAGTATATGCAAAAGATGTACGCCAAGTATTAAATTATGTTGAAAAAGGTAATGCACAATTGGGATACGTCTACCAGACTGACTTATATCAAAGTCAACAAAATGGTAATAGCAAAGTTAAAGCGATTAATACAGCAAATTTAAATAACCCAATTGTTTATAAAGCTGCTACGATTACAGATAATAAATCGGCAAAAGCATGGGTAGATTTCTTAAAAACAGATAAAGCGAAAGCTATTTTGAAAGAATATAAATTTGAAGCATAGGAGGTTTTAGCGATGCAAGATATGACACCATTTTGGATATCGCTTAAAGTAGCTCTAATTAGTACTATAATTGTTACTTTGTTGGGGATTTTAATATCAAAATGGTTATATAAACGCCATGGAATCATTGCTAGAATCTTGGAAAGTGTCATTGTCTTACCCATTGTCCTACCACCAACTGTAATGGGTTTTATTTTGTTGATTGTATTTTCACCACAAAGTTATGTAGGTGCATTTTTTAAGGAAACACTAAATATGCCAGTAGTTTTCACTTTGACTGGTGCAGTTATTGCATCAGTAATTGTAAGTTTTCCGCTGATGTATCAACATACTGTACAAGGTTTTCGTAACATTGATCATAAAATGTTAAATACCGCCAGAACAATGGGGGCTAGTGAGAATAAAATATTTTTCAAACTCATTTTTCCGCTATCGAAAAGGCCAATACTTTCAGGTATTATGATGAGCTTTGCACGTGCGATTGGTGAATTTGGGGCGACGCTCATGGTTGCTGGTTATATTCCAAATAAAACGAACACCTTACCATTAGAAATTTATTTCTTAGTAGAACAAGGCAAAGAAAATCAAGCTTGGTTATGGGTGATTGTGTTAGTAGCATTTGCAATCACAGTGATTGGAACTATAAATATATTAAATAAAGACCGTTTTCGGGAGGTGGACTAATTGTTGAAAATACAATTAAATCATCCATTAAAAAATCAACAATTAAAAATCCACATTGAAGACAATGAGCCTAAAATTTATGCTATTAAAGGTCCATCGGGAATTGGTAAAACGACATTATTAAACATGATAGCTGGTTTAAGAAAACCCAATACGGCCTTTATCCAACTCAATGGTCATGTTATTTGTGATACAAAGCAAGCTATAGACGTGAAAATACAAAAACGAAATATCGGATATTTATTTCAAGATTATCAATTATTTCCTAATATGGATGTTTATCACAATATAACTTTTATGACAAAACCTTCTCAACATATAGACAAGCTTTTACAGCAATTGAATATAGCGCATTTAAAGAATCAATATCCTTTACGACTTTCAGGTGGTGAAGCACAACGTGTGGCATTAGCAAGGGCGCTAAGCACAAGGCCGGATTTGATTTTATTGGACGAGCCATTTTCAAGCTTAGATGATACAACAAAAGCAGAAAGTATAGAGCTTGTTAAACGTATTTTTGAACAATGGCAAATACCTATTATATTTGTGACACATTCCAATTACGAAGCTACAAGCTTAGCGCATGAAGTTATAAATATCAAATGAGTTTAACGCTGCGTTGCATTTAGACAAAACACTGAAGAAATTAAACACTTCATCAAATATGATAAATGTATTTTAAAAAATTTAAGTATTTTTGAAGGTGGTGTATACATGAGAATAGAGTTTTTGGGAACTGCTGGTGGTGTTCCTTCGTTATATAAGTCAGTTTCTCAACATTTAGATACGATTCAGCGAACTGGACCTGCCATTTACATTAACGACTTACAATTGTTAATTGATACATCAGAAGATATTTTTTATCAATTACGGCGCTCTCAAATAGATGATATAAAATATGGGGTATATTCACATTGGCATCCAGATCATACAGTGGGTCTTAGAATTTGGGAAACACTCAACTATGATTTTATTAATAAAATACCGCAATCTAAAAAGTCTAAAATTTATATTACAGAACAACAAGTGGCTTATTTTAAAAAGTATTTTGGCCATTGGGATCATTTGAACTACCTAAGTGAACTCGGTGTGATTGAAAAAGAAATTGTAGAAAACAACTCCCGAATAAATATAAATAATGCGTCAATCGAGTGGATTCAATTAGCAGAGGGGTTTGCATTTGGATTTTATATTACATTTAATGCGGAACGTATTTTGATTATTCCGGATGAGATAAAAAATTATATACCTATAGCAAAAATCAAAGAAGTTGATGTTGCAATTTTACCTTTTGGTAGTAATGAAGTTAACCCTGTAACTCATGAACGTATACATGAAGCAGGGATGCTTGAGGAATTAGGAGAAGTACGATTTGATGAAAGTGTAGAACTCGCTTACGAAATTAATGCAAAACATACTTATTTTACACACATAGAAGCAACAGAAAGTTTAAATGAAATACAGGTAATGAAGTTAGAACAACAACTAAAGCAGTCTGGCCTGAATGCGACCATTGCTTATGATGGTTTAATTATACAGACTTGAAAAGGCATAAAGTTCCAATTGGAACTTTATGCCTTTTACTCGTTACTGGTATTTGGAATAGGGAAATGTTCGAAAATTTCTCCATTATTAAGTGATTCAGACAATGTAGATAACCAAGCATAATATACTTTAGAATGATCTAATTGCTTTGACATTTCTTTAGCTTCTTCGATGACTTCCTCAGATGCACTTTCTGAATGAATAATGGGGTCCAATAATTTTTCTGCTCGTTGAATAACTTCTAAATTTAATTTAATCTCTCTGTTCCATTTTTGTGAGAAAAAATTACCGAAGAAAGTAAAGAAATCTTTTTCAGCAACAAAATGTTGTTTTCTACTGCCACGCGTAAATTGTTGTTTAACGCCGTCAAATTCTTGAAGTTTTTTAACTCCTGCACTCATACTTGGTTTACTCATTTGTAATTCGTAGCGCATTTCATCTAGTGTCATGCTTTTTTGTTCGAATACCATCGTTCCATACAAATTGCCGACACTACGGTTAACACCGTAAAGATCCATAGTCTCACCTATAGAATTAATCACGATGTCTTTAGCTTGGGTTAATAGTTGTTCATAATCCTTTGAACGTGCCATTGATTCACCTCCGAATAATATTCAACTAATTGTACCACGAACATTTAAGCAAGGGATATGATTAATTAATATATAGCGTATTGAATAAGATTTCAATATAGAAATAAATTTCAATCATAAATATTTAACATAGGGAAAACGCTACTTTTTATCATATTAATATCAAAACATTGTTACATTGTGACCCAAGATTTATAATGGAAACAATGATGTATAGAAAGGGTAATGCTTGTGACTAAAGATCGCTATTCGAGACAAACGTTATTTAAACATATTGGTTCCAAAGGCCAAGATAAAATTATAAACGCGCATGTCGTGATAATTGGAATGGGTGCTTTAGGGACGCATCTTGCTGAAAGTTTAGTTCGTGCTGGGTTAGGGGAACTTACAATTGTGGATCGAGATTATATTGAGTTCAGTAATTTACAAAGACAAACGTTATATACGGAAACTGATGCAAATGAAGCATTACCTAAAGTCGTAGCAGCTGAACGCCATTTAATGGCAATTCGCCAAGATTTAAATTTAAGTTGTCATATTGCACATGTTGATCGACAGTTTTTAGATGAACATTGTAAAAATGTACAGCTTATATTAGATGCGACAGATAATTTTGAAACACGCCAAATGATTAACGATTTTGCATTTCAGCAAAGGATTCCTTGGATATATGGTGGTGTTGTAGAAAGCACATATATAGAAACTGCGTTTATACCAGGTTTAACACCGTGTTTTAATTGTTTGATGCCACAATTACCTGTTATTAATAGAACTTGTGATACAGTTGGTGTCATTCAACCAGCTGTAAGTATGACTACAAGTTTACAGATGAGAGATGCGTTAAAAGTGTTAACTCAGCAAGACATTACCACCAAAGTAACATATGGAGACTTATGGGACGGAACACATTTTACGTTTGGTTATCGTAAATTACAGCGACCCCATTGTCCAACATGTGGTGAATCACCTACATATCCATATTTAAACGAAACAAAGCGTCAATTTGTTAGTTTATGTGGAAGAGATACGGTACAGTATGAAAACCCTAACATTTCCCAGGAAATATTAGAAGCATTTTTAGCAGAATATCAAATTCCATTTAAGCGAAATGACTATCTGCTTCAATTTAAATACAAAGGGTATCGAATAGTAAGTTTTAAAAATGGGAGAATGCTGATACATGGTATGACTAAGCCTGATGCGGCTATTACACTAATGAATCAACTTTTTGGATAAAGGAGAATTAATAATGATGCATACAAATGTAAAGCTAGATAAAGATATTAATTGTGCAATATTAACTGTATCTGACACAAGAAATTACGATACAGATAAAGGTGGCCAATTGGCAATATCTCTTCTTTCTGAATTGAACGTTCATATTGCTGATAATCATTACTGTATTGTAAAAGATGATATAACTGCAATACAAACACAACTAAAGCAATGGTTGACCGAAGAAATTGACGTTATTATCACTACGGGTGGCACGGGTATTGCACAAAGAGATGTGACAATAGAAGCGGTGTCATCACTTATAACAAAAGAAATTGAGGGATTTGGAGAGCTATTTAGATATCTTAGTTATACTGAAGATGTTGGGAGTCGAGCGTTATTATCAAGGGCGATTGCAGGTACAGTTGGTAAACAGTTGATTTTTAGTGTGCCTGGTTCTACTGGTGCAGTTAAATTAGCATTGAACAAGCTAATCAAACCCGAATTAAATCATTTAGTTCAAGAAATAACAAAATAAAATAGGAGAGATAAAAATCAAAAAATTTCAATTGATTTCATCTTCTCCCTCCTAACAGTTTGACTCAATAGTCAAAATAATTGTTATACACAGTCATATGTATTTACCTAACATAGTATTGATTTTAAGGTCATATCATACCTAAGTCATATTGTGATATGCAATATAGCTTGGTATGTGTTTCATAGGCATGTATAACCGGATATTAATTTGGTCGTTGGAAATCACCAGATTTACCACCAGTTTTAGATAACAAATATGTTTCGCCAATGATCATACTTTTATCTAGCGCTTTCGTCATGTCATATACAGTTAACGCAACTGCAGATGCTGCGGTAAGTGCTTCCATTTCTACACCAGTTTTTCCAGTTGTTGAAACGCTCGCTTGGATATTTAAAGTAAATGATGTTTCATTTTCTTTCCAGTTAAATGAAACATCAATCCCAGTAAGTGGTAATGGATGACACATAGGAATAATATCAGCCGTATTTTTAGCTGCCATGATACCTGCGATTTGTGCAGTATTAAGTACATTGCCTTTTTTATTTGTATTATCGACAATTTGCTGATAAATTGCTTGATTAACTGTAATACTTGAATGTGCAGTGGCTGTGCGTTTGGTAATGTTTTTTTCTGAGACATCAACCATCTTAGCGTTGCCTTGTTCATTGATATGTGTGAATTCAGACAAAGTAATCCCTCCTAATCGTTTCCTAGTATATCACGAAATCCATTTTTTTAAGGAGTAGATTTTAAATGCCAGTTGAAAAAAGAAATCCAATACCAGTAAGAGAAGCAATCGAGCGCGTTGTGAGTCAAGATATATATACAAAACAAATCGAAGTGCCTTTAGAAAATAGTGTTAATTATATATTAGCGGAAGATATCGTAGCTACATATGAAATCCCGAGATTTAATAAATCACCTTATGATGGATTTGCACTGAGAAGTATAGATACTGAAGGTGCAAGTGGAAACCATAGAATTACCTTTAATGTGATTGACCATATTGGTGCAGGATCAGTTTCTGAAAAAGAAGTAGGTCCTTTTGAAGCGGTACGTATTATGACAGGCGCTGAAATGCCAAAAGGTGCAGACGCAGTAGTAATGTTAGAACAAACAGTAGAAGATGAACAAAGTTTTACTATAAGAAAATCATTTACTGCTAATGAGAATGTGTCTTTAAAAGGTGAAGAAACACAGATTGGTGATACAGTTCTAAATAAAGGGCAACAAATCAATCCAGGTGCTATAGCAGTTCTAGCAACTTATGGTTACACACAGGTTAAAGTATTTGATAAGCCTAGTATTGGCGTTATTGCGACAGGAAGTGAGTTGCTAAAAGTAGGAGATGACTTAGAACCGGGTAAAATCAGAAATTCCAATGGGCCTATGATTGCTGCCTTAAGTCAAACGTTTAATTTAGATGTAGCGTCTTACCAAATTCAAGAAGATGATTTGAAAAGTAGTATTCAAGTGGTAAAAGACGCTATGTCTAAACATGATATTGTTATCACAACAGGAGGTGTTTCTGTTGGTGATTTTGATTATTTACCACAAATTTATGATGAGATTAATGCCGAGGTGCTGTTTAATAAGATTGCTATGCGACCTGGTAGTGTGACAACAGTCGCAGTAGCTGATGGTAAATATTTATTTGGTCTATCTGGTAATCCGTCGGCATGTTTTACTGGTTTTGAACTATATGTTAAACCGGCTGTACTGCATATGATGGGGGCAACAGCTATTTATCCCCAAATGGTACAGGCAACTTTAATGGAAGATCTAACCAAAGCTAATCCATTTACACGTTTCGTACGAGCAACGGCTACTTTTAATGGGAAATCAATGACAGTCGTGCCTTCAGGATTTAATAAATCTGGGGCAGTCGTTGCTATTGCACACAGTAATGCGATGATAATGTTGCCAGGGGGAACAAGAGGATATCAAAAAGGGTATACAGTAGATGTTATTTTAACGGAGTCACAAGCTTATGAAACGGATTGTTTTATATGATTCTACAAATAGTAGGTTTCAAAAACTCAGGCAAGACTACTTTGATGTCACATACAATTAAACTTTTGAAAGTACATGACTTAACCGTTGCTACTGTAAAGCACCATGGACAATATCAACAGGATTTTCAAGATGATGATATTACGTTACAAAAAGATCAGGTGGATCATATGAAACATTTTCATGCTGGTGCTGATCAAAGCATTGTACAGGGGCATGTCTATCAACAAACAGTGACAAGAATTGAGAAACAAAGTCTTGAGGAAATCATAAATGAATCTGTTACAATAGACAGTGACATCATATTGGTAGAAGGTTTTAAAAATGCAGGTTTTGATAAAGTAGTCGTTTACACTAATGAAAATGAGCGCCAAGCTTTAGCCAAGCTTTCCAATATACAGTATTATATGAAAATGAATGACATCAATGCAATGGAGCATTATGAAAATTGGTTATTAACTTATTTTAAGATAAAAGGAATGCATTAAATGAAGCAGTTTGAAGTAGTGAATGAACCCATACAAACAGAACAGTATAGGGAGTTTGTTTTAAATGAACATCAGGGTGCGATTGTAGTTTTTACAGGACATGTAAGAGAATGGACAAAAGGAATAAAAACAGAATACCTTGAATATGAAGCTTATATTCCTATGGCAGAGAAGAAACTTGCACAAATAGGTGATGAAATTTCAAAAAAATGGCCAGGAACCTTAACGGCGATTGTCCATAGGATAGGACCACTAAAGATATCAGATATTGCTGTACTTATAAGTGTTTCATCTCCCCATCGTAAAGATGCCTATCGTGCAAATGAATATGCAATAGAACGTATTAAAGAAATTGTGCCTATTTGGAAAAAAGAAATATGGGAAGATGGTGCGCAATGGCAAGGTCATCAACATGGTAATTATAATGATGCTATTATAGGAGATGATGCTAAATGAAGCTATTATACTTTGCAGAAATCAAAGATATATTAGAAAGAACGTCTGAGGAGATTGATTTGAGTTATGATATTACGGTAGATGAATTTTTAATAGATTTATTTGAGCGATATCCACAAATCAAAGATAAACAATTTCAAATCGCAATTAATGAAGAATTCGTTCAACAAGATGACATCGTACATCCAAATGATACAGTGGCATTAATTCCACCAGTTAGCGGAGGGTAAATAAGACATGAAGGCTATTATACTTGCCGGAGGACAATCAGAGAGATTCGGCGAACCAAAGGCTTTTGCACAAATAGATTCTCAATATTTTTATAAGCGAATTATTAGTGTGTTAGAAGCAACAAATATGTTTAACCAAATCATAATCAGTACAAATGAGAATTTAGCTTCACAGTTTGATTATGACGATATTGTTATTGACGACGATCAAAATAAAGATAAAGGTCCTTTGGCAGGTATTCGTTCCGTGATGAACTTATATAAAAACGAAGAGCTCTTTTTTGTGATTTCGGTTGATACACCCATGATAACGCAAAAAGCCGTTAGTAAATTATATCAATTTATGGTGGAACATTTGATAGAAGATCAATTAGATGTTGCAGGTTTTCATGAACAGGGAAGACCAATACCAACTTTGGCATTTTACAGCCCACATACATTGAATACGATGAATGAAGCTTTAGCTTCGGGTGATTTCAGCTTGAAAAATGTATATAGCAAAGTTAAAAGTGACTGGTTAAGTGTAGATACGATACAATCACCAGACTATTGGTATAAAAATATAAATTATCAACAAGATTTGGACTCTTTACAACAAGATATATTAAATAGATAAGGAGGCCTAACGTTATGGTAGAACAAATAACTGATAAACTCGGACGTCCGATTCGTGATTTAAGATTGTCAGTAACCGATAGATGTAACTTTCGTTGCGATTATTGTATGCCAAAAGAAATTTTTGGTGATGACTTTGTGTTCTTACCTAAAGATGAACTACTTTCATTCGATGAAATGGTACGTATAGCTCATGTCTATACAAAGTTAGGTGTAAAAAAGATAAGAATAACAGGTGGAGAACCGTTATTGAGACGTGATTTGGATAAACTTATTTACAAATTAAATCAAATTGATGGAATAGAAGATATTGGACTTACTACCAATGGTTTGCTATTAAAAAAACATGGTCAAAAGTTATATGATGCTGGTTTAAGACGTATAAACGTAAGTCTTGATGCTATTGAAGATGAAGTGTTCCAAAGCATAAATAATAGAAATATTAAAGCTTCAACGATCCTACAACAGATTGATTATGCTGTTTCTATTGGATTTCAGGTGAAAGTCAACGTTGTTGTGCAAAAAGGCGTCAACGATAACCAAATTCTTCCAATGATTCAATATTTTAAAGAGAAGCAAATTGAAATTAGATTTATTGAATTTATGGATGTTGGTAATGATAATGGTTGGGATTTTAGCAAAGTTGTTACAAAAGATGAAATGTTAGAAATGATTGAAAAAGATTTTGATATTGAAGCGGTCGAACCTAAATACTATGGGGAAGTGGCCAAATATTATAAACATAAAGATACTGCAGCACAATTTGGATTGATCACAAGCGTTTCACAATCTTTTTGCTCTACATGTACTCGTGCTAGACTATCATCAGATGGTAAGTTTTATGGGTGTTTGTTTAGTACAGTAGATGGTTTTGATGTTAAATCATTTATGAGAAATGGTGCAACTGATGCTGAGTTATTTGAACAATTTAAGATGCTTTGGAATATAAGAGATGACCGTTATTCAGATGAACGTACAGCTCAAACAGTTGAAAATAGAAAACGTAAAAAAATAAATATGAATTATATTGGTGGTTAATTCAGCTCATACAGCCACGTCCCTATTAAAGTAGTCATTTAACACTTTGCACACTTTAATAGGGATTTTTTGTTTTGAAAATCAAATAAAATCAAATAATTTAGCATAGTAAACACTATTATATATGTATCATATCATAAAGAGATTAAAGTATCATATCATAAAGAGATTAAAGTATTATAAAATAATAATGTTAAACAAAGAGGTTAATTGAGGTTGAAACATTTTAGTGAATACAAATTTTTAAAGATATTCATTTTAAGTGATATAAATAATGTTCAATAGAAAAAAATATTTATCTTTTCGATTAAAAATAATAGATTAAAAGAAGAAAGTGTTATATAATACTTTTGAAGCTTATTCATTAAGTAAAGCCAAATAAAAAAATTAAAACAACTAGAGTAGTCAATAAGGAGGCCATTTTTATGGATAGTAAAGTATCATATTTTATAACATCTGAAAGAGATTTGTGTCAGTTAAAACATTGGTTGAAATCAAAGCATAAAATGTCGATTGAAGAATTTGTTGTATTGTTCAAAGTATACGAAGCTACAAGAATAAGTGGTAAAGAATTACGTGACGCACTTCATTTCGAAATGCTTTGGGATACTAGTAAAATTGATGTAATTATAAGAAAGATTTATAAAAAGAATTGATTTCGAAAGTGCGTTCTGAGACAGACGAAAGACAAGTTTTCTATTATTATAATAATGATCAGAAACAGTTGTTAGATGACATTATTAAAGAGGTTGAAAAAATTAATGTTGCGCAACCATCAAAATGATACATAAGTAATGTAATTACAAAAGCAAAGATAAGGCTGGGACAATTTAATTGTCCCAGCCTTAATCATAATATTGAATTAGTGTAAGTTATACCTAAGATTCATGTCAGGTAAACCTTTGGTTCTTACTAATCGTAGTCAACTTTGTAGAGGAAGCATGACAAAACCTTTTAAAATAAATTAGGTTTTAGGGCATTCCGACCTAATACTATTTTGTTACTACGGTAAGATAATACGATCGTGTTAGTTATATAATTTTAGTTAGAAGCTAATTTTTTTACTTTTCTACCATGTAAAAAATAATAAATAATTGCAGTTATTAAGACAATGATTGCCATAATGCCATATAGCTGCGCATAACTAACAGTAGAAGTGATAAAACCTAATACATAAGGTCCAAAACCAAGTCCTAAATCAAGACCTATGAAATAAGTCGAAGTAGCTATCCCATATTTTGCAGGAGGTGATACTTTTATAGCAATTGCTTGCATACAGGAAGAAATATTACCATAACCGGCACCTAAGCATAGACCTGCTATGATAAGTAACCAACCATTATTTGTAATACTCAAGGTTAAA
Source organism: Staphylococcus pseudoxylosus (assembly GCF_003697915.1). Lineage (GTDB taxonomy): Bacteria > Bacillota > Bacilli > Staphylococcales > Staphylococcaceae > Staphylococcus > Staphylococcus pseudoxylosus. The sequence goes on along the minus strand of NZ_RCVN01000011.1, from coordinate 62,062 downwards.
AAAGTAATAATTAAGAAAAAGAATGCAGGATATGCAATAACATTTTCATTTTTTTGGTCCATTAAGCGACCTGCTATTGGACGAGTCACTAATGAGGCAATAGCATAAAATATAAAGAAGTAACTAGATATGGTTACGAGATTAATTTCTTGGGCGAAGAACTGTAAAAACGTAAGAATAGATGAATAAGTCAGACCTGATATTAACATGATGATAGCGACAGGTACTGCTTCTTTTGCGATATAATTGTTTATATTAAATTTCTTATTTTTAACATGTTCAGGCGTGCTTTGTGCTTTTGTTTCTAATTTGAAATCTAAGTTTACAAAGAAAGAAATGATAAAACTAACAATGCCACAAACTAAACAAATTAAAAATAATAATTTAATTGGGAAAGTATTGATAAGTAATAGACCAAAGAATGGACCTATTGCAGCACCAATAACAAGACTTAGCGAGAATAAGCTAATACCTTCACTTTTTCTATCATTTGGTGTTACGTACGCTGCAATTGTTCCAGTTGCAGTAGTGGTAATACCTGTAGCAATCCCATTAATTAATCTAGTAAACATTAATAGGGCCAATGAGCCTTCTATAAAATAAAAGAGCTGTGTGATGATTAAGAATATTAAACCTATTAATAATATGGTTTTTGGACCTACTTTATTAACATACTTACCTGTAGCGAATCGTCCAATTAGGGACCCTATTATAAAAAGGCCTGAAACGAGTCCAGCTATACTATCGGACACGTGATATTCCGATTTAGTATAACTCGCTATAATAACGATGAGTAAATACATGCTAAGATATATTGCGAAGTTCGTTATAAAATTGATATTAAAGCTTTTGGTCCATATAGGTGATCGCATGGATGATGATTGATTCATTTTACATTTCCTCCATTTTAGTTATCTCTTCATGAATTTTTTGAATGACTTGAACTGTATGATTCAGCTCAGCTTCAGATAAATTAGTATTTTGAAGTATTTCTTCTTGGACGATAGAAACACGTTCATTTATATTGTCATAAAGAGTTTGTCCTTCTTCAGAAAAAGATAATAATTTTTCTCTTTTATCTTCTCCAGTTTCAATTTTTAACAATGATTTTTCAGAAAGTACTTTTAAGATTTTTCGAGTTGTAGGCTTTTCGATTGCACGACGCTTAGAAATTTGAACTAATGTCGTTGGTGCATTATGTGCAATGTCTTTCATCACTAACCATTGTGCTGGATATAAATCATAGTCTTCAAATATAGGTGAAAACAACTTTGTATAAGGGCGATAAACTGCAATTAAGTTATTGAATATGTTTGGTGTATTCATAATGGCCTCCTAAAATAGTTAGCAAGGCTAACTTTTAATAACAGATAATATTCTAAGCCTTTTTATGAAATAAATCAATAGTATTGTTTTAAAATAATAATTAAAACATACGGTAAAGAGTTAATTAACAACTTCTTTAGTTACTTATAAGAAGTAAAGTAGTATACAATTTGTTATGATAAGGTTAAAGATGAAAATAGGGGAGAAAAGTTATGCAATATTTAAAATTAGATCATTTAGTACACTATATTCAACAATTAGACAACTTTAAATACCCAGGACATTTGCTAACTTTACAACAAGGTGGACAACACGAGCGATTAGGTACATACAATAGGTTGGCTTATTTAAGCAATGCATATATTGAATTGATAGATGTTTACAAGCCAGACGTCTTACAAAAAATTATTAAAACTGATGAAGGTAGAGTGTCATTTCCTTCAAAAATAGTTCAAGATCATTATGCACAAGGTTTAAAAACAATGGCATTTCGAACACAAGATATTGAACAGTTAAAATTAGATTTAGAAGAAAGAGATATAGAGGTTATTGGACCAGTAAACATGCAAAGAGAGAATATGAAAGGCGATAAAACATCATGGAAGTTATTATATATTGCAGACCCAGACTATAGAGTGAAGCCCCCATTTTTTATCCAGTGGAATGAACAAGAAGATACGCGAAATGAAAAATTAGCATCACTGCGTCAAAATGAATTTATAATTCAATCTGTAGAATTGACTAGTACTGAGCGTGAACATACAGTGAATAAGTGGCAACGTTGGTTTGATATGGAAATTATAAACGAAACAGAAAGTGTCACAACATTAAAATTAAAAGGGGATGAGACATTATTTAACATTAGTGATGGCACTGACTCAGGTTATAAATCAGTCACTATAAAAGATAATAAAACAACGTCCCCTTACACATTAATTATACGTGGTTTAAGTTACAAATTTATAGCAGACTAATAAATATACAGGTATGCACTATGTGCGATTATGAATATGTGTATCAAAGATGTGATAAGTGTTAAAATAGCCAAGTAAGTAGAAATTTTTTGAGTACGCAATAATAGTAAATAAACAGTTATTATAAATGTAAATGCTGCTAAAATAATTCTTAAACTTAAATATGAAATTGTAAGTGGTTCATTGATAGCTTGAAAAATAAAAATCAAATTAATTAGTAATAGTAAGGCAATAATAAAAATCCGCATAAAAAACCCTCATTTCTATATTTATTATAGTATAGCAAATGATGGTTTGTATGTGAAAATTAGAATAAAACAATATATAATATCATAGAATTGAATTGATAAAGGAGACATCAGTTTTTATGGAAAAGATGAATATCACTAATCAAGCGCATGATGCATTTGTTAAAGCGCATCCGCAAGGTGACTTATTACAATTAACTAAGTGGGCTGAAACCAAAACATTAACTGGCTGGTATTCAAGACGTATCGCAGTTGGAGAAGATGGAGAAATTGCTGGAGTAGGTCAATTACTATTTAAAAAAGTGCCTAAGCTACCTTATACACTTTGCTATATTTCGCGTGGATTTGTTACAGACTATAGCAATAAGTTAGCTTTAGAGACATTATTGGAAGCTGCAATGCAAATCGCTAAAGAAGAAAAAGCATATGCGATTAAGATTGATCCAGATGTAGAGGTAGATAAAGGGGCAGAAGCTTTAACCAATTTACGTGCATTAGGCTTTAAACATAAAGGATTTAAAGAAGGACTATCTAAAGACTATATACAACCAAGAATGACAATGATAACGCCTATCGATAAAACAGATGAAGCATTGATTCAAAGTTTTGAACGTCGCAATCGTTCGAAAGTAAGATTAGCATTAAAACGTGGCACTACAGTTGAGCGTTCAAATAGAGAAGGTTTAAAGACATTCGCTAATTTAATGCAAATTACAGGCGAACGTGACGGGTTCTTAACAAGAGATATCAGCTATTTCCAGAATATATATGACGCCTTGCATCCTGACGGAGATGCAGAATTATTCCTAGTTAAATTAGAACCCAAACCAGTTCTACAAGAATTAAGAAAAGAGTTACAAGAAATTGAAGCTGAAAAAGTAAAATTAGCCGATAAGAAACAAGATAAAAAAACACTTAACAAACTGAACGATGCAGATAATAAAATAAGTAAAACACAAGAACTCATTGATGAAATGGTTGTATTAGAATCGAAACATCCTGAAGGTATCTATTTATCAGGCGCATTGTTAATGTTTGCAGGTAATAAATCCTACTATTTATATGGTGCTTCTTCAAATGAATACCGTAATTTCTTACCAAACCATCATATGCAATTTGCAATGATGCAGTATGCTAGAGAGCATGGGGCAACAACTTACGATTTTGGTGGTACAGATAACGATCCAGATAAATCTTCTGATCATTATGGCTTATGGACATTCAAAAAAGTTTGGGGCACTTATTTGAGTGAAAAAATTGGTGAATTTGATTACGTATTAAATCAACCACTATATCAAGTTATCGAGAACTTTAAACCTAAACTGACAAAAGCAAAAATTAAATTATCACGTAAATTAAAAAATAAATAAGTAGTCTAAATTCAAATGCATGCACGTTATAAAGTTTTAGAATTAATTTAATAAACTATATAACGTGCGCTATTTATGTATACATATTTTACCGGTGTTTATATTAATTAATGTTATTGCAATAAAAAGGGAAATGTTTGTTATTAAAATGGAATGTGTGATATTTAAGAAACGTGAGAGGGGAAACGATATGATAAAGAAACTGTTACAGTTTTCACTAGGGAACAAATTTGCCATATTTCTAGTGGTACTATTAGTTATTTTAGGTGGATTATATGCTAGTGCAAAAATGAAACTGGAATTATTACCAGATGTAGAATCTCCAATGATTACAGTACAAACGTCTATGCCAGGTGCCACACCAGAAACAGTTAAAGAAGACGTTAGTGATAAAATTGATGATCAAGTTAGATCGATGGCTAGTGTTAAAAACGTCACAGCGCAATCTATACAAAATGCTTCCATGGTTACAGTAGAATATGAAGAAAGCGTAGACTTGGACAAAGTAGAAAATGATTTAAAAAAAGAAATTGATAAAATAAAATTTACGGAGGGTGTTGAAGAACCTGAACTTTCAAGGAGTTCTATGGACGCCTTTCCGATTGTAGCGTATTCATTTACGACTAAAGACAATAACTTAAAAGATACAACGAACAAAATTAATCATCAATTAATACCGAAGCTACAAACCATAGATGGTGTACAAAATGCTCAATTAAATGGTCAAACATCTCGTGAAGTTTCTATTAAATTTGATCAAGATAAACTTGAACGTAGTGGTTTAACAAAAGATAGTGTTAAACAATATTTGAAAAGCGCTACAAGTGAAACGCCATTGGGATTATTCCAATTTAAGAACACAGAAAAATCCGTGGTTATTGATGGTGAATTTACATCTGTAGATGCACTCAAAAACTTAGACATACCACTATCTGCAGGGGCAAGCTCAGGCACTCAGTCGCAAACCGAAGGCGATTCAAGTGATGCAATGATGCAAGAATCCAATGATCAAAGTGGATCACAAAGTTCACTTGCTGCTCAGTCGCAATCTGACAGTTCCACAGCAAGTAGTCAAACTGAAGGAGCCGAGATACCTTCAGTTAAATTAAAAGATATTGCTGATGTAACAGCCGGGGATGAACGAGAGTCCATATCTAAAACAAATGGTAAAGATGCTGTAAATGTTCAGATAACAAAAGCGCAAGACGCAAATACAGTTCAAGTAGCAAAAGATACGAAGAAAGAAATAGATAAACTTATTAAAGAAAATCCAGATATGGTAGCTACAAAAGTAATGGATACAGCAAAACCTATTGAAGATGCACTGTATACCATGATTGAAAAAGCAATATTAGGTACGATTGTGGCAATTATCGTTATTCTATTATTCTTAAGAAATATTAGAACAACTGCAATAGCTGTTGTTTCAATACCGATGTCTATTTTAATAGCGATGATTGCTTTGAAATTATCTGATGTGTCACTAAATATTCTAACACTAGGTGCGTTGACGGTTGCAATCGGCCGTGTCATAGACGATTCAATTGTAGTAGTAGAAAATATTTATCGGAGATTATCAGACAAAAATGAATCATTGACAGGAGATCGATTAATTGTAAGTGCAACGAGTGAAGTATTTAAACCAATCATGTCATCGACAATCGTAACGATTATCGTATTCTTACCCTTAGCCTTTGTTACCGGCTCTGTTGGTGAAATGTTTAGACCGTTCGCATTAGCGATAGCCTTTAGTCTATTAGCATCATTACTTGTTTCTATTACAATTGTACCTGCTTTAAGTGCTACATTTTTTAAAAAAGGTGTTAAACATTATAAAGAGGAATCTTTAGGATTTATTGGTAGAAAATATAAAGGAGTCTTAAAATGGTCTTTAAGTCACAAGTGGATTGTCATTCTAGTTAGTACGATCATTTTAATTGCAAGTATAGGATTAGGTGCAGCTAAATTAGGAACTAGCTTTATTTCCACAGGTGAAGATAAATTCATGGCATTAACCTACACGCCAAAGCCAGGAGAAACAGAAAAAGTTGTATTAAATCACGCGGAACAAGTTCAAAAATATTTAAATAAAAAAGATAAAGTGAAAACTGTACAATACTCAGTTGGTGGTGCATCACCTACTGATCCAACTGGTAGCTCAAATAGTATGGCTATTATGGTGGAATACGATTCAAATACACCCAATTTTGATGAAGAGCCTGATAAAGTATTACAACACTTAGAAAAATACAATCATCCAGGCGAGTGGGCAAATCAGGATATGGGTACAGGCGGTAGTAATGATAAGTTAGAAGTTTCAGTTACAGGCCCATCACTTGAAGCCATCAAAGACACAGTTAATAAAGTAGAAGATGAGATGAAGGGCGTTAGCGGTATGGCTAATGTCAAATCTGACTTAACACAGACATATGATCAATATAATATTAAAGTTGATCAAAATGAAGCAGCAAAATATGGTTTGTCAGCTGCTCAATTAGCTATGACCCTGAATCAAAATACACCAGAACAAAGTGTGACTACCGTCAAGGAAAAAGGGAAGTCCATTGATGTGAAGATTAAGGAAGATAAAGAAACAGATTGGTCGAAAGAAAAGTTAGAAAGTACGGAATTACAAACACCGATGGGGCAAGCTATAGAGTTAAGTGATATTGCTACATTAGAACAAACTAAAACACCGAATAAGATCGAAACAAAAGCAGGTGATTATACTGCTACCGTTTCCGCTAAAGTGACAAATGACGATGTCGGTGGTACCTCTCAAAAGGTATTGTCTAAAGTGAACAATCTTGATACACCTACGAATGTGAAAATAAACGTAGGAGGAGCGAATGAAGATATTGGTAATGCCATTACACAATTAGCCTTCGCAATGTTAGCGGCTATTATCATTGTGTATTTAGTACTTGTATTAACATTTAAAGGGGCACTTGCACCATTCACTATATTATTCTCTTTACCATATACAGTGATAGGCGTAGTTCTAGCGTTAGTCATTACAGGAGAAACAATCTCTGTACCAAGCATGATTGGTATGCTGATGTTGATAGGTATTGTAGTTACTAATGCAATTGTGTTAATAGATAGAGTAATTAATAAGCAAAAACAAGGCCTTGAGATGAAAGAAGCGCTATTAGAGGCTGGTGGAACACGTATCAGACCAATATTAATGACGGCATTAGCCACCATAGGTGCACTCGCACCGATGTTATTTGGTGAAGATAGTTCAATCATTATTTCTAAAGGCATGGCAGCAACTGTTGTTGGAGGATTGATATCTTCTACATTATTAACATTGATTGTTGTTCCAGTTATTTACGAAATATTGTTTACATTAAAAGACAAAGTAACACGCAAAAAGAAATAGTTTGAATAAGTATAAGGAGAGTCTGAGGCATAGGTAGGTGTCTCAGACTTATATATATCAGTATATTCACTAACGTGGACTAATAGAATAAAATCATCTTAACAGAAGTTGTTTCTGGCTTCACTTTCATAATTTATATAAAAAAGACGAGACCGCAATCAATACTAAAAGTTTGATTACGGTCTCGTCTTTGTGTAAGTATTCAAATATTATATTAATATAATACTAAAGTCAAAATGACATATATTACAAAGATGATGATTGTAATAATATTTAAAATTTGAACTGCTTTTTGATCTTTTTTACCACTTTTGAAACCTGTAATTTCCACGTTACCAACTAATAGTAAGAGTAGGATAAATACCCACCAGTTGATCGCAGGGAATGAGAGTGTTGTAATTGATACTACAAATAGTAATAATAGAGCCATAATTATTCTTAAAATACGCGTGATGATTGTATTCATTTTAAATATGCTTATGTAACTCACAATTAGATAAAGTATTGGTAACAAGATAAGATATAGTTGCATACGTTGACATCCTTTCTATATTCGCTCTTAATCTTAGCATGTAAAAAATAGATTGACTAGGATGTTATTGATGATCTTTTAGACTAATTTCTGAACGCACAGATGCAATTTCTTCTTCTATCTCTTCAAGTTGTCTTACCAATGGGTCAACATCTTGATTGACGGATTCTCTTTTTTCTAAATCGCCTTGTAATCTGACATAATCATATTTTAGTTCTGCTAATTTATCATTTAAATTCATTGCTAGTCACTCCTTATTATTATAGCATTAGGCTACATGAGATTGACTAGAATTATAACATGAAATCGAAAGCTTCTAAAACAACCAACATTTATGTTAAAGTATGAAAATGGATTGAAAACGAAATAATGTAATGAAAGAAGGATTATTGTGACTCAACAATTTATCATAATTATTATACTGATTGCATTGGGTTATACATTAAAGAGGATTAATTATTTTAAGGCAAACGATAGCCAAGTATTCTCTACCTTAGTATTAAATGTCACATTGCCTTCGCTAGTAATAGTTAATTTGAATGGTGCAGAACTTGATTTATCACTTTCAATTTTACCAATAATGATGATCATTTATGGTATTCTTGCCAAAATTATAGTGGTCTGGCTATTTATAAAATATGATAACCAGATTCGTGGCGCGACCGGCATGATGATGGCTTCATTGAATATAGGATTATTTGCGTATCCGCTCGTTGAAGCAATATGGCCACAAACTGGAATGATATATTTTGGTATGGCTGATATAGGTGGGGCTATTATCATGTTTGGTGTAACTTACTTTGTCGGTAGCTATTTTAGTAGCGCTGGCGATAGTTTCGACTTTAAATATTTAGGGAAAAACTTGCTCAAATCGGTGCCACTTATGACGTATATCATAATGTTTATTTTAAATATGCTTGATATCCATTTTCCAGACCCAGTAATTGATTTTTTCTCGGTGTTATCTGGGGCTAATATGCCATTATCAATGATCTTACTAGGTTTGATGTTGAACTTTAGTATTGATAAGAGGTTTTTACCGATTGCACTCAAATATTTAGCTATACACTATGGTTTAGGTATAATTGCTGGTTTATTAGTACATTTCTTTTTACCAGTAAACGATGAGATGATCAAAACGACTTTACAAGTTGCTTGGTTGTTACCTGTTGGTGTAGCTATCATACCTTACTCCATACAATTTAAATATAAAACTTTACCGTTGGTAGGTATGGTTACGAATTTAACAATTGTAATTAGTATTGTCATTCTGTACATTTATCAAGCTTTATTTGTTTAAACTTTCGTAATGAATAATTTAATAGCAAAATATAGACTAAGGCTGGGGCAAATAGATTGTCTCAGCCTTAACTTATAAATGAGCATTTATCTCAGTTGAATATTTTCACGTATAACAATCTAGTCATATTTGTTGGGTTGGGGTGATGAAGTCTTTTATATAAATTGCTTTGCTATCCTATTTTTTTATTTAATTAATTGAAAAAGGGAAGCGCACAAGTGCAGTTAAGAATCATTTAACAATCCATATATAAAGAAAAAGTACTCAGGACATTCCACAAATGTCTTGAGTACTTTAATCATAATTGTAAATTTAATGGCCCACAAGCACAAATAAGCTTGTGGGCCATAATGTTGAGGCATAAAGCTATGTCTCGGTTAATTTAGCTATTGCTGTCGGGGTGTGACAACAATAGCGTTAGTGAAAAGATGTTGCTGACTAAATAGGTTTATCAAATGATTTATTATTAAACAGGGATAAGTTTAATAATAAATATAAGTTATCCTTTACCGCCCATAAACGCTGGGTAGTTTGTCATACCACCGTCTACATAGATTGTAGTACCGTGAATGTAGTCAGCTAAATCTGAACATAAGAAACGCGCAACATTTGCAACTTGATCAGCTTCACCAATTTCTTTGGCTGGAATCATTTCTAATGTTTCAGCACGCGTTTCTGGGTCAGAGAATTTCTCTCTTGTATGTTCTGTTACGATAGCACCAGGTGAAATATTATTAATGCGGATACCATGTTGAGCGTACTCCATAGACATTGTTTCCATCATTAATTTTAATCCACCTTTACTAGCAGCGTAGTTTACATAGTTTGGCCAAGGGATTCTATCGTGTACACTTGATGTGTTAAGAATAATACCTTTTTTATCTTCTTTAAGGAATTGATTAACTGCAGCTTTTGAACCGATAAATGCACCAGTTAAGTTGATATCAATCACTTTTTGCCATTCTTCTAAAGGCATCTCATGAGTTGGAATTGGTTTTTCAAAACCAGCATTATTTATAAGAATATCTAATGTTCCAAATGTATCAACTGCAGCTTTAATTAAATTATTTACGTCTTCCTCTTTTGATACGTCTGCATGTACTTTAATTGCTTGTCCACCTGCATCTTCAATTAATTTGATAGATTCAGCTACATCGTCTAATGAACTTTCTGAAAGATAGTTAATAACAACTTTCGCTTTTTCTTTACCAAATTGTTCTACCATTGCTTTACCAATGCCGCTACTACCACCTGTGATAACTACTACTTTGCCTTCTAAATCTGTGAACATATTCAAACTCCTCCTTAATTAGTAACAATTTAAAGCATGGTTATATCTCTTAATTATAATTATGCTTTAATATTTCCGAGTACAAAGGCTGCAATTACGATAAGTACAATACCAGCCCAAATACCAATCATCTGACGTTTGTCTTTTTTCTCGCCTAATAGGAAAATACCGCCGAGTGTAGATACAATAACTAATAATTGTGAAAATGAGAAACTAGTTGCTACACCAACTTTTGGTTGTGAGTAGAACATAAATAAGTTACCGATACCCCACACAACACCTGGGATTAAATTCCATAGTGTACTTTTAACTGATGTTTCATGTTTAGCTGATAGTATTAAACCACCAATAGCCATACCTATAGATTGGAAGAATAAAGCATTCATTCCATCTACGCCGAATATTTGTGCTACTACTACGTAGACAACATAACCAACAGTAGAAATTAAAAGGATAGGCATCGCTTTACCAAAGTTTTTGGCACTTTCTGATGCTTCATTTTTACCTTTAATAGATGTTAACGCAATACCAATAACAAGTAATACCATAGCAACAAGGCCTAATGTAACTTGCACACCAGTACTCCATTCACCTAAGAAAATAGCACTAAATAACGTTGTACCAACTAACTGTAATCCTGTTGAAATAGGCATTGTTTTTGAAACACCTATAAGACTTACAGATTTTAATTGATATCCTTGACCTAATGCCCAGAAAGCACCAGAAATTAAACCGACAATAATGATGGTAAGATCATCAAATTTAGCATTACCTGTAAGTAATAAGATAACACCGATGATTAATGCACCAAAAGTCGTCCCTCTAATCTGATTATAAGGGCCTCCACCTACAAGAACATTAATTAAAACTACACTACCCCAGAATAACGCGGGTAATAAAGCAATTAATAAATCCATACTTTTACTCACTCTCTCTCTATTTGTTTTTCTCCCCTTAAAACAATCACCAACAATTGTTTACAAACATTCATTCTAAAGCAAACTATTATTTTAGTAAAAGTATTAGTTTATAATTTGCAATTTTTTTAGAATTAAAAGGACTTAATTTAATTTTAGGTAATATAGTTTAAAGATGTGCAGCTACATATTTGAATTTCTTATATTCATAATTAATATAAAAACCTAATTCATTAAATCGTTCTACTAGTGTGTGGTTTTTATTTCTAATTTTAAAGTATGTCTTATTAATATCGTAATTAGAAAATGCAAAGCTTAATGCGTGTGATAATAAATCAAATGCAATTCCCATAAATCTATAATCTGTATGAGAAGAGAAATACTTAATTTCAGCATTTTTAGTATTTTCATATATTTGTAAGTATAAGTAGCCTTTTAGCAGGCCTTCGGACATGAAAACAAAAAGTTTATGTTGCTCATCCAATGAATTAACAATTTCGTCAGCGGTCATGACATCATGTTTAAACGTGTGCTCATGTAATTTTTTGAAGGAACGATAGTAAGCTGGATGATACTCTGTTATGTTTTGGATATTATCGACAGTACCAATGTCCTGTGTTGATATTAAATGATAGTCTGTAAAACTATAGGATGATTGAATTGATTTCATAAAAGACGAATAATTTTGCTCGTTTTCTTCAAAGGAGAAATTAAAGTTAGCTGTGTCAGGTTTACTTTGCGCCATAGCTTCAAATAAAACTTTAAATGACTCAGTTGTTAATGCTCTATTTTTATCGATGAAAGGACCAATAACCTTGTATTTATTATCTTCATATTTAAATGCGAAGATAAGCATGACGATTTCATTGTGTTCATTGACTTGAGCAAATACACCTGAATCGTCTATAGCTTGTTTTATGGCAGCTTCAACATTTTCGTGTGCTTGTGGTAATTTATATAGATAAGATGCGGTATGGTAATCAGCGTTATTAATAAACTTTACAATTTGATCATAGTTATTTAACTGAATAATTTTCATAACAATACCTCCATAGAATGATCGCTTAAGTTAATTATAAGAACTTTTTTGAATAAATGGAAGTTTTGATGTGCTACATACATGTTACAATGTATATTATATTGAATTTGAAAGGGCGAAATTATGAAATCATTAATTATAGCTGAGAAACCTTCAGTAGGTAGAGATATTGCAAATACGCTTAATATCAACGAAAAACGTAATGGTTACTTTGAAAATAATAAATATATTGTCACATGGGCATTAGGCCACCTTGTAACTAATGCAACGCCAGAACAATATGATAAGAGTTATAAAGAATGGAAACTTAATGATTTACCGATCATACCTAATAAAATGAAAACAGTTGTTATTAGTAAGACTAGAAAACAATTTTCGACTGTGCAATCATTGATTAATAATAATAATGTGAAAGATATTATTATTGCAACCGATGCTGGGAGAGAAGGGGAGCTTGTAGCGCGCTTGATTTTAGATAAATCACATAATAAAAAGCCAATAAAACGTCTGTGGATCAGTTCAGTTACGCAAAAAGCAATTAGAGATGGTTTTAACAAGCTTCAAGATGGTCGGAAATTCAACAATTTATACTATGCTGCGTTAGCAAGAAGCGAAGCAGATTGGATTGTAGGTATTAATGCAACGAGAGCATTAACTACTAAGTATGATGCACAATTGTCACTAGGACGTGTTCAAACGCCAACAATACAATTAGTCCAAATGAGACAGAATGAGATCAAACAGTTTGAACCGAAGACATACTATACAATGTCAATCGATGCAGGGGGCTTAACTTTTCAATGTACTAAGCCACAGTCACATCCAGATAAAACAGTATTTGAAAGTATAGAAAATAAAATTAAAGGATACGCTGCTCAAATAACTACGATTACTAAATCACATAAAAAAGCTTATCCACAACAACTATATAGTCTAACTGACCTTCAGCAAGATGCATACAAACGTTTCCACTTAGGTCCTAAAGAAACATTGAACACGTTACAAGCATTGTATGAACGTCATAAATTGGTTACGTACCCGCGTACTGATTCAAATTATCTAACTGATGATATGGTAGATACTTTGAAAGATAGATTGCAAGCAATTATGGCAACTTCATTAAAAGATGTCGCCAAAAGTCAAATGAGGCAGTCATTCTCAGCTAAGCAAAAGTTTGTGAATAATAGCAAAGTTTCAGATCATCATGCAATCATTCCAACTGAGGTACGACCTGACATGGGTCAATTAAGTCAGAGAGAATCGAAAATATATATGATGATTGCACAAAGGTTCTTAGAAAATCTTATGCCTCCACACGAATACGAAGCGGTTTCAATAGAATTGAATATTAAGGGCTATGTATTTACTTTTAAAGACAAAGTAACTACTAAATTAGGGTTTAAAGAAATATATGATGACAAAGATAAAGTAAATGACCAAATGGAGAAACTGCAAAAAGGTGCAAAATTAAATATTAGTAAAGTACAAATAAATCAACATGAGACGACACCGCCACCATATTTTAATGAAGGAACATTGCTTAAAGCGATGGAAAGCCCTCAAAAATTCTTTGATTTAACTGATAAAAAACATAATCAAACATTAAAAGAAACTGGTGGTATTGGTACAGTGGCTACAAGAGCGGATATTATCGATAAACTCTTTAATATGAACGCAATTGAATCTAGAGATGGCAAAATAAGGATTACATCAAAAGGGAAGCAAATATTAGAATTAGCACCTCAGAAACTAACTTCACCGCTATTAACCGCAGAATGGGAAGAAAAGTTAACGCTTATAGAACAAGGTAAATATAATGCAAATAAATTTATAGCTGAAATGAAGTCGTTTACGAACGATGTTGTATCTGAAATTAAAGAGAGTGATCAAAATTATAAACATGATAATTTAACAACAACAGAATGTCCAACATGTGGTAAATTTATGATCAAAGTGAAAACAAAAAATGGTCAAATGTTAGTCTGTCAGGACCCACAATGTAAGACGAAGAAAAATGTACAAAGAAAAACAAATGCACGTTGCCCAAATTGCCACAAGAAAATGACGCTATTCGGTAGAGGTAAAGATGCAGTATATCGTTGTGTATGTGGTCATACAGAAACGCAAGCTCAAATGGATAAGCGACATAAAAATAAAAAGTCAGACAAAGTAAATAAAAAAGATTTAAAAAAATATATGAATAACGATGAAGGATTAGAAAATAACCCATTCCAAGACGCATTAAAAGATCTAAAGTTCTAGATTAATCGAACAAATGGTATAAAAAATGCAGTAAGGTTCGTGTTTGCTATTGTAAAAAAGTTCGTTTGGTATTAGAATATGTAGGTATTTTAAAAAAAGGAGAACTAACCGTGAAAAAGTATTTCAAGTTTGATAAACACGAAACAAACTATAAGAGAGAGATACTTGGTGGGCTTACAACTTTCTTGTCTATGGCATATATATTAGCTGTTAACCCTCAAGTACTTAGTTTAGCAGGCGTTGATGGCGTGTCTGAAAATATGAAAATGGACCAAGGTGCAATCTTTGTTGCTACAGCGCTGGCGGCGTTTGTAGGTTCGTTATTCATGGGCTTAATAGCAAGATATCCTATCGGACTAGCGCCAGGCATGGGTTTAAATGCATTCTTTGCATTTACAGTTGTACTAACCATGGGTATACCATGGCAAATTGGTTTAACAGGTGTTCTATTTTCAGGAATAGTCTTTGCATTTCTAACAATGACTGGACTCAGGGAAATAATTATAAATGCTATACCTTATCAAATGAAGATGGCTGTATCAGCAGGGATTGGCCTTTTTATAACCTTTGTAGGTTTACAGAGTTCTGGAATAATTGTAAATAATGATTCTACATTAGTAACATTAGGGCATATTACTGATGGGCCAGTTCTATTAACAATATTTGGTATTATAGCTACTGTTGTATTGTATGCTTTGAGAGTACCTGGAGCTATCTTTATTGGTATGGCACTTACTGCTATTGTAGGTATGATTACAGGACTTATACATACACCAAGTGCTATTGTAGGACAAGTACCTAGTATAGAACCGACTTTTGGTGCTGCATTTGAAGCGTTCAAAGATCCAAGTCAATTACTTACAGTGCAATTCTTAATTGTAATACTGACGTTCTTGTTTATTGATTTCTTTGATACTGCAGGTACACTTGTTGCTGTTGCTACACAAGCAGGCATAATGAAAGATAACAAGCTCCCAAGAGCAGGACGCGCACTGTTTTCAGATTCATTAGCGACAATTGTTGGTGCAATATTTGGTACAACAACAACAACTTCTTATATTGAATCAAGCTCAGGTGTTGCAGTTGGAGCTAGAACAGGATTTGCAAGTGTTGTAACAGGGTTCTGTTTCTTATTAGCGATTTTCTTTAGTCCTTTAATGGAAGTAGTAACGAGTGCTGTTACCACACCAGCCTTAGTCGTAGTCGGTGTGTTGATGGCAGCAAACTTTGCAGAAATAGATTGGAAGAAATTTGAAGTAGCAGTGCCAGCCTTTGTAACAATTATAATGATGCCTTTATCATATTCAATTGCTACTGGTATTGCATGTGGGTTTATTTTCTACCCAATTACGATGCTTATTTCAAAACGTCATAAGGAAGTGCATCCAATCATGTATGCATTAATGATATTATTCATCCTTTATTTCGTATTTGTTCACGGATAATAAAAATATAAAGAAGCGCACATTGTCTTTGTCGTATGACGTAGAACAATGTGCGCTTTTAAATTATATACAGCAAAAATAAAGTCAATGTAAAGCTTAATTTGTAGCGGTAAATGATAGAAAGAACATGTTTCTTCATTAAAAATGATATTAAAACTATCTATATAAATACTGTTTGTTTATTATAACTACTTATTACGTCTATCTTCCGTATAAATGACTTTAGCGTTCTTGTTAGGAACATAAAGAGGAGTGGATAATAAGATGAAGACAAAAAATAACATTAAGAAGAATAATATCCAATGTACTACCATCCCTACAACAGGTATGAAGGCAATGATGTTCCCTATAATACCTAATAAGGGAATAAACATCATAGGTTTAATTGCATTTTGCTTATCTACAATCAAAATTACCATCATTATAAAATAAAGCAACATACTTATTAATAACGGTTGCCAACCTAAACTAAGAATAATACTGCCTCCAAAGAAAGGAATCCCATATACTAACTCGCTAATTATCAAAATAATACTCAATACTAAAAGCGTAGTGCGAATTGCACTTTTCATTTCATTTCACCACCTAACAACAATTATGTTATCTATCTATTATAAAGGAAATAATTAAAATAGAATAACAATAAGAAACAGTAGAATTATAGAAATTTAAAGATTACAATAGAAATATTAGGAAATAGGTTGAAGTGAAATACTTAATCAAGTACAATAACAAAGTATGTGTTAGACAAAAGTTTTAAAAACTTTTATAGAAAAGCTTGATAAATCACTGTTTATCATGTATCATATCTAATGTTGGACTTTAAGAACACGCGATGAAGCGAAAGGTTACTGACACACCCGGCCGCTTTGCCATGGCGCTGTGTGAGATAGTTTTCGTGGAGAAGTCTATCACTTAAATGTAGACGAATAAGGAGGGAAAATTATGGCAAAACAAAAAATCAGAATCAGATTAAAAGCTTATGACCATCGAGTAATCGATCAATCAGCAGAAAAAATTGTTGAAACAGCAAAACGTTCTGGTGCAGATGTTTCTGGACCAATTCCGTTACCAACTGAAAGATCAGTTTATACTGTGATTCGTGCCGTGCATAAGTACAAAGATTCACGTGAGCAGTTCGAACAACGTACTCATAAACGTTTAATCGATATTGTTAACCCTACACCAAAAACAGTTGATGCTCTTATGGGCTTAAACTTACCATCTGGCGTAGACATCGAAATCAAATTATAATAGAAAAAATTAGGAGGTGGACTTTCGATGACCAAAGGAATCTTAGGAAGAAAAATCGGGATGACACAAGTTTTCGGAGAAAACGGTGATCTAATCCCTGTAACAGTAGTAGAAGCAAGCCAAAACGTTGTATTACAAAAGAAATCTGAAGAGATTGATGGATACAACGCTATCCAAGTAGGCTACGAAGACAAACAAGCTTACAAAAAAGATAGTAAAAGTAATAAATATGCAAACAAACCAGCTGAAGGCCATGCTAAAAAAGCAGGCACAGCACCTAAGCGCTTCATTCGTGAATTCAGAAACGTTAATGTTGATGAATACGAAGTAGGTCAAGAAGTCTCAGTTGATACATTTGAAGCTGGAGACGTAATTGATGTAACAGGCGTATCTAAAGGTAAAGGTTTCCAAGGTGCCATTAAACGTCATAATCAAGCACGTGGTCCAATGTCACATGGTTCTCATTTCCACAGAGCCCCAGGTTCTGTAGGTATGGCATCAGATGCTTCAAGAGTCTTTAAAGGACAAAAAATGCCTGGACGTATGGGCGGTAACACTGTAACAGTTCAAAACTTGGAAGTAGTTCAAATTGACGCTGAAAACAATGTTATTTTAGTAAAAGGTAATGTACCTGGTCCTAAAAAAGGTTTTGTAGAAATTACAACATCAATCAAAGGTAATAAATAATATAATACGAAAGGAGGAATTGCATAATGGCTAATTATGATGTATTAAAAGTAGATGGATCTAAATCAGGTTCAGTTGAACTAAGCGATGCAGTATTTGCAATCGAACCAAACAACAACGTTCTTTTTGAAGCGATTAACTTACAACGTGCTTCATTACGCCAAGGTACACATGCTGTTAAGAACCGTTCAGCAGTACGTGGTGGTGGACGTAAACCATGGAGACAAAAAGGTACAGGACGTGCGCGTCAAGGTACAATCCGTGCTCCACAATGGCGTGGTGGTGGTGTCGTATTCGGACCAACACCAAGAAGTTACTCATACAAAATGCCTAAGAAAATGCGTCGTTTAGCATTACGCTCAGCATTATCTTTCAAAGTACAAGAAAAAGGTTTAACTGTAGTAGATGCATTAAACTTAGATGCTCCAAAAACAAAAGAATTCAAAACTGTACTTTCTAATTTAGAACAACCTAAAAAAGTATTAGTAGTTACAGAATCAGAAGATGTAAACGTTGCTTTATCAGCACGTAACATTCCTGGTGTACAAGTTACTACAGCTCAAGGTTTAAACGTTCTAGATATCACAAGCGCTGACAGTGTAGTAATTACAGAAGCAGCTGCTAAAAAAGTTGAGGAGGTGCTCGGATAATGGAAGCAAGAGACGTTCTTAAGCGCCCCGTAATCACTGAAAAATCTTCTGCTGCAATGGCTGAAGACAAATACACATTCGACGTTGATACTCGTGCTAATAAAACACAAGTTAAAATCGCTGTTGAAGAAATCTTTGACGTTAAAGTTGATAATGTAAACATCATTAACTATAAACCAAAGAAAAAACGTATGGGCCGTTACCAAGGCTATACAAACAAGAGACGCGTAGCAATCGTTAAATTAAAAGAAGGATCAATCGATCTATTCAACTAAAAAAGATTACCAATAAGGAGGTAAACGACAATGGCTCTAAAAAAATATAAGCCAATTACTAATGGTCGTCGTAATATGACTAGTTTAGATTTCGCTGAAATTACGAAAACTACACCTGAAAAGTCATTATTACAACCGCTACCGAAAAAAGCGGGACGAAATAACCAAGGTAAATTGACAGTTCGCCATCATGGTGGAGGACATAAACGTCAATACCGTGTTATTGATTTCAAACGTAATAAAGATGGTATCAACGCTAAAGTTGATTCAATCCAATATGATCCAAACCGTTCAGCTAACATTGCATTATTAGTTTATGCTGATGGTGAAAAACGCTATATCATCGCTCCAAAAAACCTTAAAGTAGGTCAAGTACTTGAAAGCGGTGAAGAAGCAGACATTAAATTAGGTAATGCATTACCATTACAATTCATTCCAGTAGGTACTGTAATCCACAACATCGAGTTAAAACCTGGTAAAGGTGGACAAATTGCTCGTTCAGCTGGTGCTAGTGCACAAGTACTTGGTAAAGAAGGTAAATATGTATTAATCAGATTAAGATCTGGCGAAGTACGTATGATTCTTTCAACTTGCCGTGCTACTATTGGTCAAGTTGGTAACATCCAACATGAACTTGTAAACGTTGGTAAAGCAGGACGTTCTAGATGGAAAGGCATTCGCCCAACAGTTCGTGGTTCTGTAATGAACCCTAACGATCACCCACACGGTGGTGGTGAAGGTCGTGCACCTATCGGTAGACCATCTCCAATGTCACCTTGGGGTAAACCTACGCTTGGTAAGAAAACTCGTCGTGGTAAAAAATCATCTGACAAACTTATCGTTCGTGGACGTAAGAAAAAATAAAAATAACTTATTTGCGTGTGTGGCTTAAAAGCCGCACGCACACAATAAGAAGGGAGGCGCCACTATGGCTCGTAGTATTAAAAAAGGACCTTTCGCTGACGATCATCTAAAGAAAAAAGTTGAAGCTCAAAGCGGAAGCGAGAAAAAACAAGTAATCAAAACTTGGTCACGTCGTTCAACTATATTCCCTGAATTTATCGGACATACATTCGCTGTATATGACGGACGTAAACACGTACCTGTATTCGTAACTGAAGATATGGTTGGTCATAAATTAGGAGAATTCGCACCAACTCGTACATTCAAAGGACACGTTGCAGACGACAAAAAAACTAGAAGATAATTTCTAACAGGTAGAGGAGGAAATTCCAATGGAAGCAAAAGCGGTTGCTAAAACAATAAGAATCGCACCTCGTAAAGTTAGATTAGTATTAGATCTAATAAGAGGCAAAAATGCTGGAGAAGCTATTGCGATTTTAAAATTAAAGAACAAAGCTTCATCACCAGTAGTTGAAAAATTATTAATGTCCGCTTTAGCAAATGCTGAACATAACTACGACATGAACACTGATGAATTAGTAGTTAAAGAAGCTTATGCTAATGAAGGACCAACATTAAAACGTTTCCGTCCACGTGCACAAGGCCGTGCAAGTGCGATCAACAAACGTACAAGCCACATTACAATCGTCGTAAGTGACGGTAAAGAAGAAGCTAAAGAAGCTTAATACATTTTTTAAGGAGGGAACACTTTGGGTCAAAAAATTAATCCAATCGGACTTCGTGTTGGTGTAATCCGTGATTGGGAAGCTAAATGGTATGCAGAAAAAGACTTCGCTTCATTATTACACGAAGATTTAAAAATCCGTAAGTATATTGATAACGCATTAACAGAAGCATCAGTTTCTCACGTTGAAATCGAACGTGCTGCGAATCGTATCAACATCGCTATTCATACTGGTAAACCTGGTATGGTAATCGGTAAAGGCGGTTCAGAAATTGAAAAATTACGTAATAAATTAAATTCATTAACAAACAAAAAAGTACACATCAATGTTATCGAAATCAAAAAAGTTGATTTAGATGCTAAACTTGTTGCAGAAAACATTGCACGTCAATTAGAAAACCGTGCTTCATTCCGTCGTGTACAAAAACAAGCAATCACAAGAGCAATGAAACTTGGTGCTAAAGGTATCAAAACACAAGTTTCAGGTCGTCTAGCTGGAGCTGACATCGCTCGTGCTGAACAATATTCAGAAGGAACTGTTCCACTTCATACTCTACGTGCTGACATTGGTTATGCACATGCAGAAGCAGACACAACTTACGGTAAGTTAGGTGTCAAAGTATGGATCTATCGTGGAGAAGTTCTTCCTACTAAGAACACTAGTGAAGGAGGAAAATAATAATGTTACTACCAAAACGTGTAAAATATCGTCGTCAACATCGTCCTAAAACAACTGGTCGTTCAAAAGGCGGTAATTATGTAACATTTGGTGAGTATGGTTTACAAGCAACTACAACTTCTTGGATCACATCTCGTCAAATCGAATCAGCTCGTATTGCAATGACACGTTATATGAAACGTGGCGGGAAAGTTTGGATTAAAATCTTCCCACATACACCTTACACTAAAAAACCTTTAGAAGTACGTATGGGTGCTGGTAAAGGTGCAGTAGAAGGTTGGATTGCAGTAGCAAAACCAGGTAGAATTTTATTTGAAATCGCAGGCGTTAACGAAGAAGTTGCGCGTGAAGCATTACGTTTAGCAAGTCACAAACTTCCAGTTAAAACTAAGTTTGTAAAACGTGAAGAATTGGGTGGTGAAACAAATGAAAGCTAAGGAAATTAGAGACTTAACCACTTCAGAAATCGAAGAGCAAATCAAATCTTCAAAAGAAGAGCTTTTTAACCTACGCTTTCAGTTAGCTACAGGTCAATTAGAGGAAACTGCACGTATTCGCACAGTAAGAAAAACGATTGCACGTCTAAAAACTGTTGCTCGTGAAAGAGAAATTGAACAAGGTAAAGCGAATCAATAATTCAATTGAAAGAGGAGGTTACTAAAGTGAGCGAAAGAAATGATCGTAAAGTTTATGTAGGTAGAGTCGTTTCCGATAAAATGGATAAAACGATAACTGTACTTGTTGAAACATACAAAACACACAAGTTATATGGTAAACGAGTAAAATACTCTAAAAAATACAAAACTCATGATGAAAACAACTCAGCTAAATTAGGGGACACAGTTAAGATACAAGAGACTCGTCCTTTATCAGCAACTAAACGTTTCCGTTTGGTAGAAATTGTTGAAGAATCAGTAATTATTTAATTAAATAGTGAAGATAAAGGAGGTTTAACTCATGATCCAACAAGAAACACGATTAAAAGTAGCAGATAACTCTGGTGCACGTGAAGTTCTTACAATTAAAGTATTAGGTGGATCTGGTCGTAAAACAGCTAATATTGGTGACGTTATCGTAGTAAGTGTTAAAAATGCTACACCAGGTGGCGTTGTCAAAAAAGGTGAAGTAGTAAAAGCTGTTGTTGTACGTACTAAATCAGGCGTACGCCGTAATGATGGTTCATATATCAAGTTCGATGAAAATGCATGTGTTATCATTCGTGATGACAAAGGCCCACGTGGTACTCGTATTTTTGGACCTGTTGCTCGTGAATTACGTGAAGGAAACTTCATGAAAATTGTATCATTAGCTCCAGAAGTACTTTAATAAAAACATTTATAAATATATAAATTTAAGGAGGTGCCACACATGCATATCAAAAAAGGTGACAACGTTAAAGTTATCGCAGGTAAAGACAAAGGTAAAGAAGGTAAAGTTGTTTCAACTGAACCTAAAAAAGACCGTGTCGTTGTGGAAGGTGTCAATATTATCAAAAAGCACCAAAAACCAACTCAATTTAACCCTGAAGGTGGAATCTTAGAAACAGAGGCAGCAATCCATGTTTCTAACGTACAATTATTAGACCCTAAAACGAATGAACCAACTCGCGTAGGTTATAAATTCGAAGACGGTAAAAAAGTTCGTGTAGCTAAAAAATCTGGCGAAGAAATCAAATCTAATAATTAATAACTAATTGAAAGGAGGATCCACTGTGAACCGTTTAAAAGAAAAATATAACTCTGAAGTTACTCAAAACTTAGTGAAACAATTTGACTATAGTTCAGTAATGGAAGTTCCAAAAATAGAAAAAATCGTAGTAAATATGGGTGTCGGTGACGCTGTTCAAAATACTAAAGTATTAGATGACGCTGTAGAAGAATTACAGTCAATCACTGGTCAAAAACCATTAATTACAAAAGCTAAAAAATCAGTAGCAACTTTCCGTTTACGTGAAGGTATGCCTATCGGAGCTAAAGTAACACTTCGTGGAGAAAGAATGTATGACTTTTTAGATAAATTAATCGCTGTATCACTTCCACGTGTACGTGACTTCCGTGGTGTATCAAAAACTGCATTCGACGGTAGAGGTAACTACACTCTAGGTGTTAAAGAACAATTAATTTTCCCTGAAATCGACTATGATCGCGTAAGTAAAATACGAGGAATGGATATCGTTATCGTAACTACTGCTAACACTGACGAGGAAGCTCGTGAATTGTTAACACAATTCGGTATGCCATTTCAAAAATAATCTCTAAAGGAGGCTAATTAAGTGGCTAAAACTTCAATGGTTGCTAAGCAACAAAAAAAACAAAAGTTCCAAGTACGTGAATATACTCGTTGTGAACGCTGTGGTCGTCCACATTCTGTATATCGTAAATTCAAATTATGCCGTATTTGTTTCCGTGAATTAGCTTATAAAGGCCAAATCCCTGGCGTTCGTAAAGCTAGCTGGTAATAGAAAATAGTCTGAAAGGAGGCAACAATCAATGACAATCAACGATCCAATTGCAGATATGCTAACTCGTGTAAGAAACGCAAACATGGTGCGTCACGATAAATTAGAATTACCTGCTTCTAACATTAAAAAAGAAATTGCTGAAATATTAAAGAGTGAAGGTTTCATTAAAAACGTAGAATACGTTGAAGACGATAAACAAGGGGTAATCCGTTTATTCCTTAAATATGGTCAAAATAATGAGCGTGTTATCACTGGATTAAAACGTATCTCAAAACCAGGTTTACGTGTATATGCTAAAGCTAACGAAGTACCTAAAGTACTTAACGGTTTAGGTATTGCATTAGTTTCTACTTCAGAAGGTGTTATCACTGACAAAGAAGCTAGAAAACGTAATATCGGTGGAGAAATCTTAGGTTACATTTGGTAATAATAAATAATAAGGAGGTGCGATAACATGAGTCGTGTTGGTAAAAAAATTATTGACATCCCTAGCGACGTAACAGTAAGTGTTGAAGGTAACACAGTTACTGTTAAAGGTCCTAAAGGTGAATTATCAAGAACAATGAATGAAAGAATGACATATAAACAAGACGAAAGCACTTTAGAAGTTGTAAGACCAACTGATTCTAAAGAAGATAGAACAGTACATGGTACAACTCGTGCTTTAATTAATAATATGATACAAGGTGTTAAAGAAGGATACCAAAAAACACTTGAACTTGTTGGTGTTGGTTACCGTGCTCAAATGCAAGGTAATGACTTAATCTTAAACGTTGGTTACTCTCACCCAGTTGAAATCAAAGCTGATGATGGTATTACTTTCGGTGTAGAAAAAAATACAACAGTTACAGTTGCTGGTATTTCTAAAGAACAAGTTGGAGCTATCGCTTCAAACATTCGTTCAGTAAGACCTCCAGAACCTTATAAAGGTAAAGGAATTCGTTACCAAGGTGAATACGTTCGCCGTAAAGAAGGTAAAACTGGTAAATAATAAATAACTTTCTATAGAAAGGAGAATTAAGATGATCAGCAAAATTGATAAAAACAAAGTGCGTTTAAAAAGACATTCACGTGTACGTAGTAAATTAGCTGGTACAGCTGAGAAACCACGTTTGAATATCTATCGTTCAAACAAACATATCTATGCACAAGTTATAGATGATGTTAATGGTAAAACAATCGCGCAAGCATCAACACAAGAAAAAGATTTAGCTAATGAATCAGGTTCAAAAGTTGACTTATCAGCTAAAGTTGGCGAAACTGTAGCTAAAAGAGCTAGCGAAAAAGGCGTAAAAACAATTGTATTTGACCGTGGAGGATACTTATACCATGGCCGTGTTAAAGCCTTAGCAGATGCAGCTCGTGAAAATGGTTTAGAATTTTAATTTAAAGGAGGGACATTTACATGGCTCGTAGAGAAGAAGCGAAAGAATTTGAAGAACGCGTTGTTACAATTAACCGTGTTGCGAAAGTTGTAAAAGGTGGTCGTCGTTTCCGTTTCACTGCTTTAGTAGTAGTAGGAGATAAAAACGGTCGCGTTGGTTTCGGTACTGGTAAAGCGCAAGAGGTACCAGAAGCAATCAAAAAAGCAGTAGAAGCAGCTAAAAAAGATTTAGTTGTTGTTCCACGTGTTGAAGGTACTACACCTCACACAATTACTGGACGTTTCAGTTCAGGCAGTGTATTTATGAAACCAGCTGCACCTGGTACTGGTGTTATTGCAGGTGGCCCTGTTCGTGCAGTATTAGAATTAGCGGGTATCACTGATATCTTAAGTAAATCTTTAGGATCAAATACACCAATTAACATGGTTCGTGCAACAATCAACGGATTAAAAAACCTTAAAAATGCTGAAGACGTTGCGAAATTACGTGGCAAATCAGTAGAAGAATTATACAATTAAGGAGGGAAAATAAGTTATGGCTAAATTACAAATTACCCTCACTCGTAGTGTTATAGGTCGTCCAGAAACACAACGTAAAACTGTTGAAGCTTTAGGTTTGAAAAAAACAAACTCTTCAGTAGTCGTTGAAGATAACCCTGCTATTCGTGGGCAAATCAACAAAGTAAGTCACTTAGTGACAGTAGAAGAAAAATAATTTTAAGGAGGTGCCGAAATGAAATTACATGAGTTAAAACCGGCAGAAGGTTCTCGTAAAGTTCGTAACCGCGTTGGTCGTGGTGCAGCTACTGGTAACGGTAAAACTAGTGGTCGTGGACAAAAAGGTCAAAAAGCACGTTCAGGTGGTAGTGTAAGACCAGGCTTCGAAGGTGGTCAATTACCATTATTCCGTCGCTTACCAAAACGAGGTTTTACTAACATTAACCGTAAAGAATATGCTATTGTTAACTTAGACCAACTTAATAAATTTGAAGATGGTACTGAAGTAACTCCTGCTTTATTAGTAGAATCTGGTGTAGTTAAGAGTGAAAAATCTGGTATTAAAGTACTAGGTAACGGTTCACTTGACAAGAAATTAACTGTTAAAGCTAACAAATTCTCTGCATCTGCAGCAGAAGCTATTGATGCAAAAGGCGGAGCACACGAGGTGATCTAATGTTTGAAACGCTTGTGAATTTCTTTAAAACTAAAGAAGTTCGTAACAAGATCTTTTTTACTCTCGCAATGTTAGTTATTTTTAAAATAGGTACTTATATTCCAGCACCTGGTGTAAATCCAGCTGCTTTTGACAGTCAACAAGGTTCTCAAGGTGTCACTGACTTGTTAAATACATTTGGTGGCGGAGCCTTGAAGAACTTTTCTATCTTTGCCATGGGTATAATGCCTTATATAACTGCATCAATTGTAATGCAGTTATTACAAATGGATATTATTCCGAAGTTTTCAGAGTGGGCAAAACAAGGTGAGGCAGGTAGAAAGAAACTTAATAACGTAACGCGTTATTTTGCGATTATACTTGCTTTTATCCAGTCAATAGGTATGGCATTCCAATTTAATAATTACCTTAAAGGTCAATTGATCATGGATCAATCAGTCCTTAGCTATTTATTAATTGCTGTTGTATTAACAGCTGGTACTGCGTTCCTAATTTGGTTAGGTGAACAAATCACTCAGTTCGGTGTTGGTAATGGTATATCCATTATTATCTTCGCAGGTATTTTGTCTTCATTACCTTCATCATTAATACAGTTTTATCAGCAGGCCTTCGTTGGTCAGGATGATACTTCTATGGCATGGTTGAAAGTAATTGGATTAGTTATTGGCATGATATTATTAACGGTTGGCGCAATATTTGTATTACAAGCTATTCGTAAAATTCCAATTCAATATGCGAAGAAACAATCAACACAACGATTAGGTTCACAAGCAACATATTTACCTTTGAAAGTTAACTCTGCAGGGGTTATTCCAGTTATCTTTGCAATGGCGTTCTTCTTGTTACCAAGAACTTTAACATTGTTCTTCCCTGACGCTAGTTGGGCGCAACGGATATCTGATGTGGCAAATCCATCGAATAACATCGGTATGATTGTATATGTGGTGCTTATTATTGCATTCGCATATTTCTATGCATTTGTCCAAGTTAATCCTGAAAAGATGGCTGATAACCTTAAGAAACAAGGAAGCTATGTCCCAGGTATTAGACCTGGCGAACAAACAAAACTATATATTACTAGAGTTCTCTATCGTTTAACATTTGTAGGATCAATATTCTTAGCTGTAATTGCGATTCTGCCAATTATTGCAACTAAAGTTATGAGTTTACCACAATCTATTCAGGTTGGTGGTACGAGCTTACTGATTGTAATTGGTGTAGCGATTGAAACAATGAAAAGTCTAGAAGCTCAAGTGAGCCAAAAAGACTATAGAGGCTTTGGTGGTAGATAAATTGTAGGAGGGCACTTATGAATATCATTTTAATGGGTTTACCTGGTGCAGGTAAAGGAACTCAAGCGAGTGAAATTGTTAAGAAATTCCCAATTCCACACATATCTACTGGCGACATGTTCAGAAAAGCGATTAAAGATGAAACTGATTTAGGTAAAGAAGCTAAATCATACATGGATCGTGGAGAATTAGTCCCTGATGAAGTTACTGTGGGTATCGTAAAAGATAGAATATCTGAAGACGATGCAAAAAAAGGATTCTTACTTGACGGCTTTCCTCGTACTATTGAACAAGCTGAAGCATTAAGTAATATTATGCAAGAATTAGATAGAAAAATTGATGCTGTTATCAATATAGAGGTACCTGAAGAAGAATTAATGAACCGCCTTACTGGTCGTAGGATCTGTGAAAAATGCGGAACAACTTATCATCTTGTATTCAATCCTCCAAAAGTTGATGGAATTTGTGATCTTGACGGTGGTAAATTGTATCAACGTGAAGATGACAACCCAGAAACAGTTGCAAATCGTTTAAATGTCAATGTTAAACAATCTAAACCTATCTTAGAATTCTATGATAATAAAAATGTTTTAAAAAACATTGATGGTTCTAGAGATATTAACGTAGTCACTCAAGACGTAATTGATATCTTAGAGAATTTAAAATAAAGTCAACTTTGTACGGTCTATGTAATGCTAAAAGTATAATTAAATAAGAGTGACCATGCGTTAACGTAATTCATTTAATTTTGTTAAACTGATTAACAACACTTATAGACTCGTATGGTTAGAGTTGATTTTTGACGATAACCAACTATTTCAAAAAGGGGGAAGTTAATTAATGGCTAAACAAGATGTAATTGAATTAGAAGGTACTGTATTAGATACTTTACCAAATGCAATGTTTAAAGTAGAATTAGAAAATGGTCATGAGATTTTAGCTCATGTGAGTGGTAAGATCAGAATGAATTATATTCGTATTCTACCTGGCGACAAAGTAACAGTTGAAATGTCTCCGTACGATTTAACGCGCGGAAGAATTACGTATCGTTATAAATAATCGTCACTCCATAATATAGGGAGGTATTAAAATGAAAGTAAGACCATCAGTAAAACCAATTTGCGAAAAATGTAAAGTCATTAAACGTAAAGGTAAAGTAATGGTAATTTGTAGCAACCCAAAACATAAACAAAAACAAGGCTAATAAAGAGAGGTGTAATTAATTATGGCACGTATTGCAGGAGTAGATATTCCACGTGAAAAACGTATTGTTATTTCATTAACTTATGTGTATGGTATCGGTACTACTACAGCAAATAAAATTGCTGAAGAAGCTAACGTATCACCTGAAACACGCGTTAAAGATTTAACTGATGATGAATTAGGTCGTATCCGTGAAGTAGTTGACAACTATAAAGTAGAAGGTGACTTACGTCGTGAGCAAAACTTAAACATTAAACGTTTAATGGAAATCTCATCATACCGTGGTATCCGTCACCGTCGTGGATTACCAGTTCGCGGACAAAAAACGAAAAACAATGCTCGTACTCGTAAAGGCCCAGTTAAAACTGTAGCTAACAAGAAAAAATAATAGGTAAAGGAGGCAAAATTTAAATGGCACGTAAACAAGTATCTCGTAAACGTAGAGTGAAAAAGAATATTGAAAATGGTGTGGCTCACATCCGTTCAACATTCAACAATACAATCGTAACTATTACTGATGAATTTGGTAACGCGTTATCATGGTCATCAGCAGGTGCACTAGGCTTTAAAGGATCAAAAAAATCAACACCATTTGCAGCTCAAATGGCTTCTGAAACTGCTTCAAAAACAGCGATGGAACACGGTTTAAAATCTGTTGAAGTTACTGTAAAAGGCCCAGGTCCTGGTCGTGAATCAGCTATCCGTGCGTTACAATCAGCTGGATTAGAAGTAACTGCAATTCGTGACGTTACTCCAGTACCACATAATGGTTGTCGTCCACCAAAACGTCGTCGCGTATAATTTTATTGTTATTGTCGCAGGTCACTGAGAAATACAGTATATATCAAGTCGACGTAATCAAGGAGGATATTGTAAATGATTGAAATCGAAAAACCTAGAATTGAAACAATTGAAATTAGTGATGATGCTAAATTCGGTAAGTTCGTTGTTGAACCACTAGAACGTGGCTACGGTACTACACTAGGAAACTCCTTACGTCGTATCCTACTATCTTCATTACCAGGTGCAGCCGTTAAGTACATTGAAATCGAAGGCGTGTTACACGAATTTTCAGCAATAGATAATGTCGTTGAAGATGTTTCTACAATTATTATGAACATCAAAAAACTTGCATTAAAAATCTATTCTGAAGAAGACAAAACTTTAGAAATTGATGTTAAAGATGAAGGCGATGTAACTGCAAGTGACATTACTCATGATAGTGATGTTGAAATTTTAAATCCTGAGATTAAAATTGCAACAGTATCAAAAGGTGGACATTTAAAAATCCGTCTAGTTGCTAATAAGGGTAGAGGTTACGCATTAGCAGAACAAAACAAAACTAGTGATTTACCAATTGGTGTAATTCCAGTTGACTCACTTTATTCACCAGTAGAACGTGTTAACTATACTGTAGAAAATACGCGTGTGGGTCAAAGCAGTGATTTTGATAAGTTAACTTTGGATGTTTGGACTAATGGTTCAATCACACCACAAGAATCTGTTTCATTGGCTGCAAAAATCCTAACTGAACATCTGAATATCTTCGTTGGATTAACTGATGAAGCGCAAAATGCTGAAATCATGATTGAAAAAGAAGAAGATCAAAAAGAAAAAGTACTTGAAATGTCTATTGAAGAATTAGACTTATCAGTGCGTTCTTACAACTGTTTAAAACGTGCAGGCATTAACTCTGTTCAAGAATTAGCAGATAAATCTGAAGCAGATATGATGAAAGTACGTAATTTAGGTCGTAAATCTTTAGAAGAAGTTAAATACAAACTCGAAGATTTAGGTTTAGGTTTAAGAAAAGAAGATTAATATAAAGGAGGTTAACTCATGGGTTACAGAAAATTAGGTCGTACTTCTGATCAACGTAAAGCGATGTTACGCGATTTAGCTACTTCACTTATCGTTAGCGAACGCATTGAAACTACAGAAGCACGTGCAAAAGAATTACGTAGTGTGGTTGAAAAATTAATCACTTTAGGTAAAAAAGGAGATTTAGCTTCTCGTCGTCAAGCTGCTAAAACTTTACGCAATGTTGAAATCTTAAATGATGATGAATCAACACAAACTGCATTACAAAAATTATTTGGTGAAGTTGCTGAACGTTATACAGAACGTCAAGGCGGTTACACTCGTATTCTTAAAGCAGGTCCTCGTCGCGGCGATGGCGCTGAATCAGTAATTATTGAATTAGTTTAATTTAAATATACGTAACTACTATGTATAAAGCAAATGAGTGCAACGATAATGTTTGCCACATACAAATATTGTCTAGCTCAGAGTACCCCATCAAAACTTAATAAAATTTAAAGCGTGAACTCAAAATATGATGGGGTGCGCGCTTTTTTATTTAGTCCCCCTTAATTCTTTAGAATTTAGGGGGACTTATGCAATTGCGAAGCAATAGCGAACCACAATACCTTAATTCTTTAGAATAAAAAAAGGAAAACATTCGATAAGCGAATGTATAAGCAGTACTAGCTAAACGAAGTTTAGAGAACTGCTTAAGACTTATGCAATTGCGAAGCAATAGCGAACCGCAATATCTTAATTCTTTAGAATAAAAAAGGAAAACATTCGATAAGCGAATGCTTAAGCAGTACTAGCTAAACGAAGTTTAGAGAACTGCTTAAGACTTATGTATGTAGCTACTGATAAAATCAGATTGAGTAATTCTTTAATGGTAGTATATATTCATATTTTCATGTAAAATAGATAAGGTATATAAAAAATAGACTTACTAAATATTGGAGGCAACCGTTATGGATACGCAAGAGCATATTATTACATTTAATCATGTTTCATTTAAATATAATAGTGATGAACCGCTTGCGTTGAATGATGTATCATTCAGTATTCCAAAGGGGAAATGGACTTCTATAGTTGGTCACAATGGTTCTGGGAAATCTACAATTGCTAAATTAATGGTAGGTATTGAAAAGCCTTTTGAAGGTAATATTTATTTTAGAAATGAAGCTATCAATCAACAGAACCTTGATTATTTAAGACAACATATTGGTATTGTATTTCAAAATCCAGAGAATCAATTTGTAGGTTCAACTGTTGAATTTGATGTAGCCTTTGGTTTAGAAAATCATAGCGTCTCTTATGATGATATGAGAGCGATAGTGCCCAAAGCTTTGAATGATGTAGATATGTTAGATAGAGCGAATTATGAACCTCAATCGCTTTCTGGTGGCCAAAAACAACGTGTTGCTATAGCTGGGGTGCTTGCATTAGATACCGATATAATTATTTTAGACGAAGCGACATCTATGTTAGACCCTGCTGGTAGAAAAGACTTAATTGATTTAATTCATCGTTTGAAAGAAGAAAAAGATGTAACTATTATTTCTATTACGCATGATTTATCAGAAGCTGCAGAAGCTGATTACCTCGTTGTATTAAATGAAGGCGAGGTATTTCAAACGGGACTACCAAACGCTATCTTCAGTGATGGTGATAAACTAACTCAAATTGGTTTAGACTTACCATTCTCTATTCGAATGCATAATCAGTTATTAGGCAGTATTGATTTCATAACATATGAAGGGCTGGTAAAAAAATTATGACTGTTAATTTTAACCAAGTAAGTTATGTTTATCAAAAAGGGACACCATTTGAGCATCAAGCCTTAAATGAAATTGTAACGACTTTTGAACAAGGAAAATATTATGCAATTATTGGTCAAACTGGCTCTGGAAAATCTACATTGATTCAGCATTTTAATGGTCTACTTAAACCAACAGAAGGTTTGCTTCAAATCAACGATGTGGTAATTAGTCATAATACGAAAGATAAGTATTTGAAGAATGTTCGCAAGCGAGTGGGTGTGGTATTCCAATTTCCAGAGTCACAGTTGTTCGAAGATTCAGTAGAACGCGAAATATTATTTGGGCCAAAAAACTTTAATATGCCATTAGATGAAGTGAAGGAAAGAGCATTTCGCTTGCTTATAGAATTTGGATTTAATAGATATATATTACAACAGTCGCCATTTCAAATGTCAGGTGGACAAATGAGGAAAATAGCTCTTACATCCATATTAGCAATGGATCCTGACATTGTCATACTTGATGAACCTACAGCGGGTCTTGATCCTAAAAGTAGAAAGCAGATAATGGAAATGATCAAGAAACTCCAAGTTGAACAGCAAAAAACAATTATTCTAGTGACGCATGAAATGAATGATGTAGCGAAATATGTGGATGAAATAAAAATTATGCAACACGGTCACCTGATAGAATCATGTTCACCTCGAAAACTATTTAGTGATACGAATTATGTAAATCAAATGCATCTTGATGTACCAGACATTGTGAAATTGCAACGAGATTTAGAAGATAAGCATCAATATTATTTCAATAAAATTGCTTTGACAGAAGAAGAATTTGTTGAGATGTATAAGGGGTGGCAACAAGATGAAAGATAAATTTATTATAGGACGTTATCTTCCACTAGATACGATTATACATCGGTTAGATCCACGTGCGAAATTGATTTTTGTCTTTGTATTTATTATTTTAATCTTTTTTGCGCATTCTTTTGCAACCTATTTATGGCTATTTATTTCAATTATTACGTTTATGAAACTAGCACAAATTAAATTATGGTTCTTAGCCAAAGGGTTAACACCTATTTGGATTTTTCTAATATTTACTTTTTTAATGCATTTGTTCTTAACAAAAGGCGGTACAAGGTTAGTTGAATTAGGTTTCGTCTCAATTGATACAGATGGTATTTTAGAAGGTATTTATATTGTTTTGCGGCTTATGTTTATCATTATGATTTCAACCATTATGACGTTAAGTACAAGTCCAATTGATTTAACTGATGCTTTTGAAAAACTACTATCACCACTGAAATTAGTGAAAATACCTGTACACCAATTAAGTATGATGATGTCTATTGCGTTAAGATTTATTCCCACGTTGATGAATGAGTTAGATAAAATTATACTGGCTCAAAAGTCTAGAGGTTCTGAAATTAGTTCTGGTAGTATAATCAATAGAGTGAAAGCATTTGTACCTTTGTTGATTCCTTTATTTATTTCTGCGTTCCAACGCGCTGAAGATTTGGCGATTGCGATGGAAGTGAGAGGTTATGATACGAAAAAGCAACGGACAAATTATCGTAAACTACAGTGGCAAATGAAAGACAGTTTAACGTTGTTAATATTATTGCCACTATCAGTAGTATTATTTGCGTTAAAATTCATGGGAGTGTAATAAATCATGCGTGTGTTAGTTAATATTTCTTATCAAGGAAGCCAATTTCTAGGTTTTCAAATACAACAAAATGGAAGAACGGTACAACAACAATTCGAAAAGATATTAAAGCGTATGCATAAGCATGATGTGAGAATTCATCCAAGCAGTAGAACAGATAGAGGCGTGCATGCAATTGAGCAATATTTTCATTTTGACACAGAGTTGAACATTCCTGAGCAACAATGGCAATATGCGATGAATAGAGCATTACCAGGTGATATATATGTCAATCATGTCAGTTTTGTTAGTGATGACTTTCATTGCAGATATGATTGCGTAGGCAAATCTTACCGGTATAAAATTTATCAAGCTGAACACAAAGATCCGTTTCTTAATGGCTTAAAAACACATATCGCTGAAACGCTAGATATAGATAAAATGAATGCAGCCGCACAATATTTTATAGGTACGCATGATTTTACAGGGTTCTGTTCACAAAAAACAGAAGTTGTTAGCAAAGTGAGAACACTCTACGAAAGTCGTATAGAAAAAACAGAAAATGGCTTTGACTATATTGTCACAGGCTCCGGTTTCCTATATAATATGGTGCGTGTGTTAATAGCCTTTTTAATTGAAGTAGGCAAAGGAAAACGACAACCAGAAGAAATACCTAAGTTATTAGAGGATAAAGATCGAAATAAAGTGCCTTTTACTGCACCTGCAGAAGGGTTATATTTAGAGAAGATTTATTTAACACCAAGTGAATTAACCACTGATTTTGGTAATGATATAAAATTACATCAAAAAAAATCGATATGAAATTGTTAAATGTCGTTGACAAAATGACAAAAAAATTATACGATTACTAACGGTATTGTTTTATATCACCCACGATAAGCCCCGGAATCTTATTGTGTTACAAGATATAGAAGCACGTAGAAACAAACTATTTAAAAAAATAGATGAAATTTAAGATTTAGTAAGTATAAACTATTAATTTAAGAAACATTTATTTATTCTAGGAGGACAATTATATGCGTCAAACATTTATGGCTAATGAATCAAACATTGAGCGCAAATGGTATGTTATTGATGCTGAAGGTAAAACACTTGGTCGTTTATCATCAGAAGTAGCAGCTATTTTACGCGGTAAAAATAAAGTAACTTATACACCACACGTTGATACAGGTGATTATGTAATCGTCGTTAATGCTTCAAAAATCCACTTCACTGGTAATAAAGAGCGCGATAAAATGTACTATCGTCACTCAAATCACCCAGGTGGTATCAAATCAGTTTCAGCTGGTGAGTTAAAAGCTAACAATCCAGAACGTTTACTTGAAAATTCAATTAAAGGTATGCTTCCAAGCACACGTTTAGGCGAAAAACAAGGTAAAAAATTATTTGTATATGGTGGCGCTGAACATCCACACGCTGCACAACAACCAGAAAACTACGAGTTACGTGGTTAATTAAAAGGAGGAAATTACATTGGCACAAGTTGAATATAAAGGCACAGGCCGTCGTAAAAACTCAGTAGCACGTGTCCGTTTAGTACCAGGTGAAGGTAACATTACTGTTAACGGCCGTGATGTACGTAGTTATTTACCATTCGAATCATTAATTTTAGACATTAACCAAGCATTTGATGTAACAGAAACTAAAGGTAACTATGATGTATTAGTTAACGTTCATGGTGGAGGATTTACTGGACAAGCTCAAGCAATCCGTCACGGAATTTCACGTGCATTATTAGAAGCTGATCCTGAATATAGAGGTTCTTTAAAACGCGCTGGATTACTTACTCGTGACCCTCGTATGAAAGAACGTAAAAAACCAGGTCTTAAAAAAGCTCGTCGTTCACCTCAATTCTCAAAACGTTAATATTGTCGAAGCTGTTGCGAATTCAATTCGCTTACTGATTTGGAACACAAGTTGTATAGCAATTTGTGTCAAATTGAACAGACTTTTCAAACTTCCCAAGAAATTGGGAAGTTTTTTTGTATTATTTTAATATTATATATTTGTATCAAAATGAATGACTAATCATGTAAAGTGTCATAATATAAATAATAGGACACAATTTTAAATTTGAGGTATTTATATGAAGATTAACAAACGTAGGACTAATATATATCTGACAATTGCATTGATCGCATTTATTTTATTTGTCATTATTTTGATCGCGGCTTTTAAAACATATAGTCAATATAAAGAAAATAATTATAAGTATGCTAATATACCGACATTTTATTTACATGGTTATGGTGGGACAGAGAATTCTATAAAGTACATGATTAATTCTGCAGTACAAAAAGAAATTACAGAAGAAGTAATCAAAGCAAAAGTTTCTAAAGAGGGAATGGTGACATTCGAGGGCGCATTATCACCTGATGCAAAGAATCCAGTCATTGAAATTATATTAGAAGATAATACAAATAAAGATTTAAATAAAAATGCGCAATGGATACAACAAGTTATCATTGCTACGATGAGTCAACATCACTTTGACCAGTTTAATTTTGTCGCACATTCTATGGGCAATCAATCTTTTAGCTATTATATGTTGAACTATGGTGATAATCAAAACTTACCAAAATTAAATAAACAAGTGAGTTTAGCAGGTAATTTTAATGGTGAAGTTGACATAGATGGTCTTGATTTAGATGTTAAATTAGATGAAGATGGTAAACCAAATAAAATGCTAAAAGCATATAAAGATTTGTTGCCTATGAAAAAGTCATATCCAGAAACTACAAAAGTGCTAAATATTTATGGTGATATAGAAGATGGCACACATTCTGATAATCGGGTTACCAATGTTTCATCTAAATCATTAAGGTATTTAGTTGATGATAAAGTAAGGAGTTATGAAGAATTTAAAGTGACCGGACGAAATGCTGATCATAGTGAACTTCATGATAATAGTTATGTCACCGATAAAATGAATCAATTTTTATGGGGGAAATAAAGTTAAAGTACTTCTTAATGAATTGATTTTGTAGCATTTATACAAGAGGTCAAGTGCTTGTTATTCTATATATTAAGCAAATGGCACATACACATCAGCCTCACTACATGTGTATGTGCCATTTATTTATGCTTAAAGTTCTCTATTGCGAGTAATTGAATTAATTGTTTTCTATTATCTTCGCCATAAACATGTGGTTGGATCATCATTTCATCGACATCAAAGTCAGTCATCATCTCTTTTAATTTGGAGATGACTTCATTAGCTGAACCTACTATGACACGATGATTGTGTTGATTTATTTTTTCAATTTCTCTAGAAGAAAATGATTTTTGTTTTGCATAGTCCACTGAAGGATAACATTTTGGTTGGTCTAAGTAACCAATACGCAATAACCACAAATGAAATGCATTAGCTAAATCTTCGCGCAGGTATTTATTATCTGCCGTAATTACAAAAGAAGCCATGATGACATAAGGATGATGTAAGGGATGCTGTGCTTTGAATGAAGAACGGTAATGGTTTATTACAGATTTGATTTGTTCTTTATCTTGTCCCATATTGGCAATAACAAAAGGTAATCCTCTAATAGCAGCAAGTGATGCACTTTTTTTGCTTGTACCCAAAATAAACATATTAGGCTTAGTGTTGATAAGTGGCATCGCATATAAATCTTTATATTGCTGATTTATATCACTGTCACTATTAAAATAAGCTATTAGATCATCAATTTGATTCTCATAATCAACGGGTATTGTTTTATGTTCATTTAAAGCTTTATTTACATTTTTATAACTCTTAGAATGGCCAGTACCTAAGTTGACTCTACTAGGGTGGCTAGCTTCCATAGTTTTAAATACTTCAGCCACTTTATACGCACTATAATGTGGCAACATAACGCCACCGCTGCCAATTTGAATTGAGTTAGTATTTTCTAATAATGACATCATAATCATTTCAGGTGCACTGGACGCTACTGAAAAGACTTGATGATGTTCAGCAACCCAATAACGTGTGTAATTTAACTGTTCAGCTAATTGGGCTAATTCAACAGTATGATTTAATGCTTGAGTAGCGTTACGTCCTTCAAATATTGGCACATAATCTAAAATACTAAGTTTCAATATACAATCTCCTAACGTGATAAAACGAAAAACGTTTTATAAATTAGCAATAGCATAACACGTTATTGAAGTATTAAATAAGCGATTTGATTGATTGATGATAAGTATCCCTTTAGAATAAAGTCAAACAATGAATGGAGGTAATATAATGAATACAGAAAGAATTGTATTGGCAAAAAGACCTGAAGGAATCCCATCCGATGATGTATTTAGATATGAAACTGTTGAGATAGACGGACCGAAGCAAGATGAAATTCAAATAGAATCGTTATATATATCAGTAGATCCTTACATGCGTGGCCGTATGGATGATAGTGAATCATATGTAGCCCCATTCGAATTAGACAAACCAATGAATGGTCACGTAGTAGGGAGAGTCATCGAATCAAGTGTAGATGGATTTACAAAAGGTGACATTGTTACTGGTACGTTCCCATGGCAAAAAATAGTGAATATAAAAGCCAAGCATGCTATTAAAGTAAGTCAAACTGACATTCCTTTATATCTATATCTTAGTGTTTTAGGGATGACTGGACAGACAGCTTACCATGGCTTACTAAAAATAGGACAACCACAAGAAGGTGAAACTGTTGTAGTATCAGCTGCCTCAGGTGCAGTTGGCTCAGTTGTAGGTCAAATAGCAAAATTAAAAGGCGCTCATGTAGTTGGCATTGCAGGTGGAAGTGAAAAAACGAATTATTTAACTGAAGAATTAGGCTTTGATGTAGGAGTAGACTATCAAGCGAATGATTTTGCTGAGCAATTGGCGAAAGCAGTGCCGAATGGTGTAGATGTCTATTTTGAAAATGTAGGCGGCACGATTGCGGATGAAGTCATGAAACATCTTAATCAATTTGCTAGAATTCCAGTTTGCGGTGCTATTTCTGGTTATAACAATACAGAAGTTGAATATGGCCCTCGTATCCAACCAATTATTATTAAAGCACAAGCATTGATGCAAGGATTTATTGTTGCTAATTATGCAGACGATTTTCCAAACGCTAGTAAAGCACTTGCACAGTGGGTCCAAGAAGATAAAATTAAAACTAAGACATCTGTTAAAAAAGGTTTTGATAGCTTACCAAATGCCTTTAGAAACTTATTTACAGGTGATAATTTCGGAAAACAAGTTGTTCAAGTATCAGATGATATTTAATCAAGAAAGGAGTGCGTATGATGAAAGCGATAGGTGCAGATCAAAGTTTTAATCTAGAAGATGGCAATTTATTTTATGAGTTCGCTGTTGATACTCCCAAACCTGAACAATATGAATTATTAGTACGTGTTGAAGCAATTAGCGTTAACCCTGTAGATACAAAGATCAGAAAGACAGTGGTTGAACAAGCGCCAAGAATTTTAGGTTTCGATGCTGTAGGTGTGGTAGAAGCAGTAGGTGAAGGTGTTAATCACTTTAAAGTTGGAGATGAAGTTTTTTATTCAGGCTCTCCTAAATATCAGGGTTCTAACCAATCTTATCAAATTGTCGATGAGCGTTTAGTAGCGAAAAAGCCTAAAAATATTTCTAATGTGGACGCAGCAAGCTTACCACTAACTGGTCTGACAGCTTATGAAACCCTGTTTGATGTATTTAAAATATCCTTTAATCCAGAAGAAAATAAAGGGAAATCTATTTTAATTATAAATGGTGCTGGTGGTGTAGGAAGCATAGCAACACAAATCGCTAAACACTATGGTTTACATGTAATCACTACAGCATCTCGTGAGGAAACACACCAATGGTCTAAAGATATGGGTGCAGATATCGTATTAAATCATAAGCATGATTTAGCTGAAGAGTTTAAGAAATATGAAATTAGTGAAGTAAATTATATTTTCTGTACCTTTGATACGGATATGTATTATGAAAAAATGATTGAATTAGTAAAACCAAGAGGTACGATTGCAACGATTGTTGCTTTCAAGCATAATCAAGATTTAAACTTGCTGAAACCAAAAAGCATTACATTTACGCATGAATTTATGTCATCAAGACCTATTCACGAAACCGAAGATATGCAAATACATCGTGATTATCTTACTGATATTTCTGAAAAAATAGAAGCGGGTATATACAAACCGACCGTGAATGAAGTAATAGATGGCTTAACTGTTGAAAACTTATACGATGCACATGTTAAGTTAGAAAATCAAAGTATGATAGGTAAGCTAGTGATTAAACTTTGAAATTAAGTTTAATAAAAATGAATTTAAAGCTAAGCATCTTCTATAGTTCATCATGGTATGGTGAATAGGAAGATGCTTTTTATTTTAAATAATATATATAATTTTTATAATATGCTTTATTTTATGGATTTTACGAATATATACAATAAGTTAGGGTATGTAAGTTACATAACAGTATAGGGAGTGTGTAATTTTGACATGCGTTTAAACAGATTAACGGTTGTATTTTGGGTAGCATTATCAATTTGTACCCTGTTTGTTGTATATGGTGCAATATTGCCAAAACAACTAGAAACAGTAACACAAAATATTACAAATTTTATTGCATTAAATTTTGGCTGGTACTATTTATTATTGGTACTTGTCATATTAATTGTATGTGTGTATCTATTATTCTCTAGATATTCATCAATTACATTAGGTGAAGATGGAGAGGATCCAGAATTCTCATTGAAATCTTGGTTTGCTATGTTATTTAGTGCTGGTATGGGGATAGGATTAGTTTTTTGGACTACAGCAGAGCCAATCAGCCATGCATTTACGTTAACACCTTTACATAAAGCAGGTACGCAAACTGCAATTAATGATGCCATGCAATTCTCATTCTTTCATTGGGGTGTCCATGCTTGGGCAGTATACGGCATCGTTGGTCTAGTTTTTGCTTATTTTAATTTTCACAAAGGTTATCCAGGATTAGTAAGTGCGACGTTAACACCGATTTTAGGTTCTAAAATGATGAGAGGCCCCATAGGTGGTTCGATCGATGTGTTAGCGATTATCGCTACTGTTACAGGTGTAGCAGCAACACTTGGATTCGGTGCATTACAGATTAATGAAGGATTGAATTTTTTATTTGATATACCTTCAAACTTTACAACTCAGGTAATTATAATTGTTATAGCAACGATTTTATTTACTTGGTCAGCTTGGTCAGGTATTAATAAAGGCATCAAAACATTGAGTAATATTAATATGATACTCGCTTTTCTAGTACTCATCGTATTATTTTGTGTAGGTCCAACTTTAACTATATTAAATACCTTTACCAATTCACTTGGTGATTACATTGCAAATTTCTTTAATATGAGTTTACGTATTCCACAATCAGGTGGCGAAAAATTCCAATGGTTACAACAATGGACGATTTTCTACTGGGCTTGGTGGATTTCATGGGCTCCATTTGTTGGAATATTTATTGCTCGTGTTTCAAGAGGTAGAACGATTAAAGAATTTATTTTGGGTGTTTTATTTGTACCAGCGCTAGTTTGTTTCTTATTCTTTGCAGTATTTGGGGCGTCTGCTACTTATTTACAGCAACATGGTATCGCAGATATTGCGAAAGAGGCAACAGAGACTGCTACATTTGCAACTTTAGAACATTTTCCACTAGGGTTCTTGTTAAGTATAGTGACATTAATTGTGATTATGATTTTCTTTGTAACTTCAGCAGACTCAGCGACATACGTTTTAGGTATGTTAAGTTCTAAAGGTAGTATTAATCCAAAAGGTATTGTAAAAGTTAGCTGGGGTATCATATTAGCTTTATTTGCAATGATTATGATATACACTGGCGGTACGCAATCCATCCAGAACTTATTAATTATTGCTGCCTTACCATTTTCGATTGTCATTATATTTATGATTTGGTCACTTTTTAAATCATTAGCAATTGAAAAGCCAAGACCGAGTAATAAGTTGCTCGTATCAGACGACAAACTATTACAATATCGTATTGCAAATCATCCAGAACTAGCTGATCAAGTGACAAAGGACAATCAATAAAATGGACTAACAAATTTGTTTTGTAATAAAAGTTAAAAATAAAATTCAATAAAAATGTTTCTAAGAATTTTTTTAAGGGTAGTAGTTCTGTATGACAAGTACATATTAACAAAGCATAGGAGGTGTCATACGAGGTGAAACGACTTAAGAATTTTATCCTAGGCATATTAATTGTAGTAATCGTTGGATTTTTACTCTTTATGTATATTCAAGATTCTAGAATTAGCCAGTATCAAGACTATTTTAATCAGTTTAACTGGTTTGAACCAACACTCATTGGTTTAGCGGCGTTACTCATTATTATTGGTCTTATATTAGTATTCAGCTTGTTTAAACCTACGTATAGAAAACCCGGACTATATAAAAATTTCGAAGATGGTCATATTTATGTATCGAGAAAAGCAGTTGAAAAATCTGCATACGATACACTTACGCAATATGATCAAATACGTCAACCAAACGTGATTGCAAAACTTTATAACAAGAAAAAGAAATCACATATTGCTTTAAAAGCAGATTTCTTTGTTCCTGGTGATGTTCAGGTTAATTCTTTAACTGAAGAGATTAGAAATGACATCAAGCAAAATGTCGAGCATTTTACAGAATTACCAGTATCAAAATTAGAGGTTAATGTTAGAGATCAAAAAACCTCAGGCAAACGTGTGTTGTAAGGGAGGGTTATCATGGCTAACAATAATAACCAAAATGGACAAGATTCTACGCAAGAAGTTGTTGAATTTTTCAAAACGTTTAAATGGAGAATCATTGGCTTCTTAGCA
The DNA here is from genome assembly GCF_003697915.1 of Staphylococcus pseudoxylosus. GTDB lineage: Bacteria > Bacillota > Bacilli > Staphylococcales > Staphylococcaceae > Staphylococcus > Staphylococcus pseudoxylosus. Next base: position 19,267 of record NZ_RCVN01000011.1, on the reverse strand, counting down.
TTTCTAATCATAGCAATATTATTTTTAACTCTAGGTTTCTGGAGTACAATTTTAATTCTAGTATTATGTTTGATTGGAATTGGAGTTGGGTATACTAAAGACCGTAAGCAAGACTTTTTAAATTTCCTTAATCGATGGAGCTAATCGATTAAATTTTATGAATTCTGATGTAATAAAAATTTTAAAACAAATTATATAAGGTAAAGGAGAATGCAATATGGCAGTAGATAACAATAAAGCTAAACAAGCTTATGACAACCAAACAGGAGTTCAAGAAAAAGAACAAGAAAAAAGACAAGAGCAGCAAAATCAAGAACCTCAATTCACTAATAAATTATCATTCTCAGATGAAGTAATCGAAAAAATTGCAGGTATCGCTGCACGAGAAGTTAGCGGTATCTTAGAAATGAAAGGCGGATTCGTCGACAATATTTCTAGTTCATTTGGTAGTAGCAACAATGTTACACAAGGTGTTAGTGTAGAAGTTGGAGAAAAACAAGCTGCTGTTGATTTAAAAGTAGTATTAGAATATGGTGAATCAGCACCAAAAATCTTTCGTAAAGTAACTGACTTAGTTAAAGAACAAGTTAAATATATTACTGGTCTTGACGTAGTTGAAGTTAACATGCGCGTTGAAGATGTTATGACTAAAAAAGAATGGTCTCAAAAAAATGAAAAAAGCCAAAACTCAAACAATGAGGAAAAAGGTTTACAATAATTAAGAGCCATTCAATTAAATAAAAAGGTCCGAAACATTTAATGTTTCGGACCTTTTTATTTATGAAAATTATTAACATATACATATAAGTATTAACTCAAGCACTGCACTTTTAAAAGGTAGTGATTTTTATCCTCATAATCTTCAACTTTAGTAACGCTATATAATGCTTCATTGATGTCCTCAGACAAGATACTTACATAGTTGTTATTAAAATAGACGCTTCATTTATTATTGTTATTTCATGTTTCTGTATAAAGGATTACTCACTTTAATGTAAGTATAATAATCTGCTTCATCTTCTAATCTCATTGTAGTAACACATTTATAATCGATTTGTGGCGCAAATAATACAGATTTTATTTCTGTAATTCTGTCGTTATCAGTCATTGTTGATGCAATATCTTCTAATTTTTCATACATAGTATCACTTATAATTGACCAAATCTGTTGCTCTAAGTCATTGCTTTGACTAGATTGAGCAATGGTTACAATTAATTCACCGAGATGGTTTTGAATACTAGAATAAAATACTTTGTTGAAAACGGTTTGCGACTGATCTGTAAGAATTAATGATTTTTCATGAAAGTCTGATGTACTATAGCCGGCTTGATTTAAATAAGTTTTATCAATACGCAGTCCTTCAAAATCACGAATATATAATGTGTGGATTGAACCGTCTTGATTGAAGGTAGCTATAGAGTTTTGTAAATGTGCTTCTAATGCAATACCGTATTTTACATATAAAGGTAGGGCTATATCAATCAGAGCTTTACTATATTCTGCAATCCATTTGCTACATGCTTCGTCATAACTGTCAATATTGAAAGCATTAGCGTATGTTTTGATTAATGTCACGATAGGTGACTCATTATTATTGCTGTAATGTGCAACTAAGCTAGAAGGAATGAGCGGTATTGTATGAGATTCCTTAATATTATAAATATTTTCTCTAAAGAGCGTACCTAACTGTTCGCTCTTTATTGTTTGTTGTGATGGTATGTCTTGTGGATTATAAAAATGAATACCAGCAACTTCATCAATTGTATCTGCCTGAATATGATTAAATAATGGATCATGTTGTTTAATATGATTTAATATGCGTGTGACCTGTGGTCCGTTATATGTTGTTTGTTCAGATAGCGTACGTATCTCACCTGTAATATGCACATTCGTCGATAATTTAATGTGTGTTTCAATATTTGGGCTTTGTGGCATTAATGTTCTAAATGACAGACCAGCATAATAATTTAAATCAAAGTCTAAAGGAATAAGCTGCTGCTTATTTAACTCATTCTTATAATCATTTTCTAACACAGCATTATATTGCCATGGGTGAACTGCCATAACATAATAATCATCAATTTGATCATCAGTTAATAATTTTGCTGCAGCTTCATAAAGGCCATCAAATAATGTAAATACTGTTTCATTATAAGGCTTCGCTAATGATTGGACTTTCGCAATATCATGGTGAATTAATATAAATTTCATAGCGATGGCATTTCCAAACTCAGAAGAATAATTAATCGCAGTTTCTGGTGTCATACCTTTACGTAGTTTTGCACCGGGATGTAATGGATGACCTTCAACAACTGCTTGTTCAGACATTAAATAGCTATCCTTCGCATTAATAATTAATTCTAAAAGTGGTTCATTATTCTGAGATAATGTAATGGATTGATAACTTAACGAAATAGCCATATTCGCAACACTATTATTCATATCATCCTTAAATTGGTTACTAGCTTCGTTATCAAGGTTAGGCGCTTCTATTAAAATAGCGTTTAAAATTTCATTTGGATGTAGTATACGTTCTAAATGATTTTCATATTCAAAATAAAAGGGCCCTTCAACATCGATTCTGTCAAAGGCATGTTGTCCTGAAATAGGTGCATATAAAGTTTTTTTAGCTTCCGGAAACGTTATTTTTAAAATGAAAGGTTGCGTGATTGCAACATCCAAGTTTAAGTTTTGTGCCTTGATAATCTCACTGTGATATCGACTCTGAACTAAATTCTCTCTATGTAAAGAAGTGATTAATCTTTGAGAAATTTTATCGCGACTTTCTAATAATATATCTTCAAAAGCATTTGCCCATCGTATATCTGTCGAACGTAAATACGATAAAGCGTATTGTTCGTCATTAGTGAGTTTTTCAATTGAATTGTTGTCGTTTATTTTGTGATTCATAATGCACCTCTAAAAAAATTATTTTACAAATGTATAAGATATTTGTATAATCCATAATATCGATAATGATAATTATTATCAATTAAAAACAGGAGGAATTTTATGGCGAAGTATTTTTTTCCTAGTTCATTCCTACTGTTCTTAGGGAATTGGATTGGACAAATCACGCTAAATTGGTATGTATTTACTCTATATCATAACGCAATTTATCTAGGACTGATTAATTTTTTCCGACTCGTACCTATTTTACTCATAAGTGTATGGGCTGGAAGTTTAGCTGATAGATGTGATAGAGGAAAATTATTAAAATTAACAATAACCTCCTCATTTTTATTAACAACGATACTATGTATTTTAACATTTCAAAAACCACAATTACCGATAATTGTATTTTTGTTATATTCCCTAGGTCGTGGCATTATGAGTGCGATAGAAACACCAGTACGTCAGGCAGTATTACCAGATTTGACACAACGATTAACAACAACACAAACAGTATCGTATCACTCATTTATTATAAATATATGTCGTTCGATTGGACCTGCGATAGCTGGTTTTATTATGGCGGTGTATAATGCGCAAATTAGTTTTGGGATACAAGCGCTATGTTATTTCATTTCGTTAATACTTTGTTTACCGTTATCATTCAGTCATAATGTGCTATCAAAGGCAAATCCGGAAGTAAGTTTTAAGTACGTCATCAATTACTTTAAAGACAATCAAGTAGGGGCCAGAATATTTGTGACATCGTTACTTATTATGGCAACTGGTTTTACTTATACTACACTTTTACCAGTGTTAACAGACAAGACATTCCCTAATCAAGTAACAATATTTGGTAGTGCGATGACTTGTTGCGCAATAGGCGGTATTTTAGCAACAATAGTTTTACCTAATATTTTAGAAAAAGTATCTATGGTCAAAATGTATTACATAAGCTCTGTGCTGTTTGGTGTATCACTACTGTGTACGATTAGTAGCAATACCTATTTATTATTTATTTCATTATTCTTTATTGGTCTGTTCAGCCAATGGGCAAGAACTTCAAATAGAATATATTTTCAACATAGAGTAGAACCTGAACACAGGGGGAAAATACTTAGTGTCATTATGATGGATAGAGGTATGATTCCTTTAGGAGCCATGCTGATGAGTTTCTTAGCAGAACTTATTGGTATTATTGAAACCTTTATAATTATGGGGATGAGTACATTTGTCATTGCATTGTTATTCAGTGCAATTACAAGAAGGCAAAGAAAAAATGGAGGCAGTATTGTATGATGCATGAAACATGGCAATTGGCAGATAGAAATGTGCAGTATCGTATTTTTAACGCAATTATTAAAGAGCAAATATTTCCGCAAGGTATGTTATTTAATGAATTTGATCACTGTGTTGAAATACAATATAAAGGTCAAGTGCTGCAATTAAATAAAGTTAGAAAAAGTGCTATGGAACGTTATGAATTTTATGGTGTGATTTTCTATATCAAGGGTAAGGCACAAGTAACGATTGAGACTTTAGAACAACTATTAGAAGTACTAGAAGTACATTTTAATATGCCTATTAGTCAACGATTAACAGATGAATTGATTTCTAGTAGGGAAGGTTTCGCCCTGACTTATGAACATTTTCAACATAGAAAGTCTTTGATACATGCAACGCTAAAATTTTCAAAAATGCCTGAAACAATCAACTTCTTTTCATGGCTACAACATATGGCTGGATCAAAGCAAATCAATGATTTGAATTACTCTGAAAGCCTTGTTATTGAAGGACATCCTACGCACCCATTATCTAAGACTAAACTGCCATTAACACCTGATGAAGTAAGAAAATACGCGCCAGAGTTTGAAAAGCTTATTCCATTAAAAGTTATGCTCATTCATAAAGATAATTGCGTAATTACTTCTATGGAAGATGATGCAAACTATATGATAGATGAAATTATTCCAGAATATCGTTACAAATTAAAAGGATTTTTAGCACCGCATGATTTAGAGTTAAAAGATTATAGTGTTGTACTTGTACATCCTTGGCAATATGAAAATGTTATTGTTCACAAATTTGCAGACTGGATATTAGAAAAAAGATTACTACCTACGCCTTTTGAAGTTGAGTCTAAAGCGACTCTATCATTTAGAACTATGCAACTTGTTCACAAGCCGTTTCATATTAAATTACCAGTCAATATACAAGCAACAAGTGCTATAAGAACTGTGTCGAGTGTGACAACGGTAGACGGCCCTAAATTAAGCTATGAATTACAAGACATGTTAGCTATCTATCCGCAGTTACAAGTTGCTATGGAACCATTTGGTATACATGCCAAAACTGAACCAGATGATGCAAGGCATTTGGCGTGTATCGTACGACATCAACCTTATATTTCAGATAACGGTACAACGCTAGTAACTGCAAGTTTAGTTAATAAAAATCCTGTCGATAACCAAGTAACCGTAGATAGCTATATCAATTGGGTGAATGATGGTTTAACGATAGATGCGATTAAGCAATTTCTATTGCACTATAGTAAAGCATTAATCGACCCATTAATTGCTTATATTCAAGATTATGGTATTGCTTTGGAAGCACACATGCAAAATACAATCGTGAATCTAGGGCCGAATTATCAAATGAAGTTTATCGTTAGAGATTTAGGTGGTTCAAGGATAGATTTAACAACATTAAAACATAAAATTCCTAATATTGATGTTACTAACACGAGTTTAATTGCAGAAAATATTGAAGCGGTCATAGCTAAGTTTCAACATGCAGTTATTCAAAATCAAATTGCAGAACTCATCCACCATTTTGCGCAATATGAATTTGTAAAAGAATCCGAATTATTTGAATTAGTAGGTGAGATAGTTGAGCACGCAATCGATCTTAATAAACCACATGCTAATAAGTTAAAACAAGTATTGTTCGGTGAAACGATAACTGTAAAAGCGCTCTTACGCATGAGAATGGAAAGTAAAGTAAAACAATATGTGACCATTGATTTGAGGAATCCTATATATAAAGAGGTGTAATAGATGGCTGAAATAAAGATAAATTTGTCCAAAATACAATATAATGCACAAGTATTATTGTCTATTTTTCAACAGAATCATATGCAATTTACACCAGTTATTAAATGCGTAGGTGGCGATAGAAAAATTGTTGAAACGTTAAAACAAATCGGTATAACGCATTTTGCTGATGCACGTATTGACAATATTAATAAAACTAAAGATCAAAATTTATCTTATATGATGATTAGAACGGCTAGTCAACATGAACTGGAAGATGTTGTTAGATTTAGCGATATAAGTATACAGACAGAAATAGCGACAATCCGCAAATTAAGTGAAATTGCCCAAAAGCATCAGGTAAAACATCACATATTACTTATGGTTGATTGGAAGGATTCAAGAGAAGGTATACTGACATATGACATTGTAGATTATATTAATGAAATACTTTCGATGCATCATGTAAGTGTGATTGGATTAGCATTTAATTTTATGTGCTTTCAATCAATTATTCCAACTGAAGAAGATGTATCACTTATTAATCAATTCGTAGAATCTGTGGAATTAGAAACGCATATGAGATTTAAAATAATTTCAGGTGGCAATTCCAGTATGATATCACAAATGCTATATCAAGATATGGGAAAGATTAATGAGTTACGTGTAGGAGAAACGCTTTTTAGAGGTGTTGAAACAACAACTAATCAACCTATAGCCTCTTTGTATCAAGATGCTATCATTTTAGAAGCGGAGATAGTTGAAATTAAACCACGTATTGATATTTCATCAAGTCAGCAATATTTACAAGCCATCGTTGATATCGGCAACTTAGATACATTTATCGATGATATTAAACCACATCACCACCAAGTTAAAGTGATAGGGGCAACTAGCGATCACGTAATGATTGATTTGTTAAACCAAGACCACTATCAAATTGGTGATAAAATTCAATTTAGTTTAGGGTATAAGGCATTGGCACAAAGTATGTATATGACCAATTTAGGTAAAAATTATATTCATGATAGTGTTATTGAAAAATTATGCCACAACTTTAATATTCAAAAATCTAATCGTATTTAAACTTCATTAAATGTTTTAAAAGTTTTTGTTGACACCGATAATCATTATCAATAAAATTGAATATGTAATTATACATATTCTAAGGAGTGAAAACGATGAAACATAGTTATAAAATTATGGCTATCCTGTTTTTAACTTTAACCGTAGTAATGTTGTCTGCATGTGGCAGCGTCAGCGATAAAGGTTCTGACAAATCCAGTAAAGGTAATGACGACAAAGATGGCATAACAATTAAACATGATGGAGGTACGACAAAAATTGCTAAAGACCCTAAACGCGTTGTAGCATTGGAATTCTCATTTGTCGATGCACTTGCAGCATTAGATGTTAAGCCAGTTGGCGTTGCTGATGATGGTAAAAAGGATAGAATCCTTAAACCTATTCGTGAAAAAATTGGGGATTATAAATCAGTAGGTGCACGTAAGCAACCTAACTTAGAAGAAATAAGTAACCAAAAACCAGATGTTATTATCGCAGACAGCAATAGACATAAAGGCATCCAAAAAGATTTAGAAAAAATTGCACCAACAATTATGCTACCTAGCTTTGACAGTGATTATAAAGACAACTTAGAAGCATTTAAAACAATTGCAAAAGCAGTAGGTAAAGAAGATAAAGGTAAAGATAGATTAAAAGAGCATAATGAGCTAATGGATAAATACAGTAAAGAAATTACAATGGATAAATCACAACCTGTATTAGCATCAGTAGTTGCAAAATCAGGCCTATTAGCACATCCTGAAAATACATATGTCGGAGAGCTTTTAAAAGAGTTAGGTTTTGATAATGCGTTAAATAAAACGAAAACGGATAACTTATCTAAATATCTAAAAGGGCCATACTTACAATTAAACCCTGAAGTACTTTCTGATATTAATCCTGGTCGCATGTTTATTATGGCTGATAAAGGTGAAAATGATCCAAACCTTAAAAAACAAGAAGAGGATCCAGTTTGGCAAGATTTAGATGCGGTTAAAAATAATCGCGTATCTGTAGTGGATAGAAATACATGGGCACGTGCAAGAGGTATTATATCTTCCGAAGAAATTGCAAAACAACTTGCTGAAATTTCTAAAAATGAGCAAAAAGACTCACAACAAAAGTAGGATGAACGGTAATGATTAAATCACATAGCGTTAACCCAACTAAATCAAATGAAAAGAAAACTCAAAAACGTACTGCACTCACATTTATTGTGAGTGTATGTGCGCTTTTTGTCATTATATACTTCAACCTGAGTGTTGGAGCTTCACAAATTACTTTTCAAGATTTTATAGATTATAGTGTGAAACATATTGATACAAAAGAAACATTTTTGATACATAATGTCCGTATGCCAAGAATGTTTGCCGGCCTTTTAATAGGGGCCGCACTTGGCGTTTCGGGTTTGCTAATGCAAGCGATGACTCGTAATCCTTTGGCATCACCACAAATATTTGGTGTTAACTCAGGAGCTTCATTTGTAATTGTATTTATTTCAATGATTGTACCAGCTTTAACTGCGTATTCAACGATATTAGCTTTTATTGGTGCATTTATCGGTGGACTGACAGTGTATACACTATCAGGTTCGACTAAAGGGATGACTCCTATCAAGCTAGCATTAGCCGGAATGGCTATTCATTTATTCTTTTCTAGTATGACCCAAGGAATTATATTGCTAAATGAAGATGCAACTTCAACTGTGATGTTTTGGTTAGTAGGTTCTTTATCAAGTATTCAATGGCCGCAAGTCATTGGTGTATTTCCTTGGATAGTAATGGCTTTCATTGGTGCCATTTTTATATCCAAGCAATTAACTATTATGGAATTAGGTGAAGATTTAGCAACATCGCTAGGGCAAAATGTCAAAGTTGTCCGAGTTACTGTTGGACTACTTGTCATTGTTTTAGCAGGTGCATCTGTTTCAATAGCAGGACCTATTGGTTTTGTAGGGCTCATTGTGCCACATATTGTAAAACATTATATTCGAACAGATTACAGACTAATGGTACCGTTGACGATGATTATCGGTGCAGATTTATTATTGTTATCTGATGTCTTAAGTCGTCTAATAGCATTTCCGTTTGAATCACCTGTAGGCATTGTTACCTCATTTGTAGGGGCGGTATACTTTCTATTTATTACAGTTAGAGGAGTTGATAGACTATGATCGGGAGATTAACTTTTCGTTATGGTATCGTTGTAATATTAATTATAATCTCAGCAGTTGCATCATTGTCTATCGGAGCAGTTTGGATTAATCCAGTTGAAGCGGTTAAAAGTTTATTTGCACAAGATAACTTTATATTAAATGAATACCGTATACCAAGGATGATTCTCGCAATTATTGTGGGGAGTAGCCTTGCGATTTCGGGTGCACTTATTCAAGGCGTAGTAAGAAATGCACTTGCCTCGCCAGATGTGATTGGTATAACTAAAGGTGCAAGTTTATCAGCAGTTTCTATCATTATGCTATTCCCTTCTGCACCACTCTTCATTTTACCATTTGGATCATTTGCTGGTGCCTTATGTGTAAGTTTGATTTTGACATTATTAATTGCAAAATTTAATGTTAAAGGGTCTAAGTTAGCATTGATAGGTTTAGCAATAGGTGCAATATGTACAGCGGTAGTGCAATATTTATTAATACGTAATCCGCAAGATGCCAATACAGCATTAGTGTGGTTAACAGGTAGTTTGTATGGCCATAGTATGTCGAACGTTTTGGTTATTTTACCTTGGTTTATCGTTGCATTACCGATTATTTTTTATTACTGTCATCAGCTCGATATTTTAACTTTAGGTGATGATATTGCAATCGCATTAGGTGCAAAAGTGAAAAAAATTAAAATGATATTGTTACTATTAGCTGTTATTTTAGCAGGTGCATCTATTTCAGTAGTAGGTGGATTGAGCTTTTTAGGACTTATCTCTCCACATATAGCCAGAAGAATTGTTGGACATAAACACGTACATATTACTATTATGTCAGGATTGATAGGAGCGTTAATATTATCAATAAGTGATTGTTTAGCGCGAGGCATACATCCACCGATCGACATTCCTGTGGGTGTTGTTGTTGCAATCGTCGGAGTACCTTACTTTTTATTCTTATTGAGAAAAATTTAATAATAAATTGCAAAAGTAAACGCTTTCATTTAAAGTAGAGTTAATTCTAAATATTAGGATTAACTCTACTTTTTTATACAAAAATAACAACAAATAGACACAATTTATAGATTTACATATTTATACATCTTAAGTTATAATTATTGGTGTTGTTTTTTAAGTATATATCAAATAAATACACCTAAGGGGTGAATGTAGTGACTCAGTATAATAAATCACAGCGCACACGTGGGCAGCTTAAATTCATTATCATGTCATTAATTGGTATCATTTTATTCTTAATACCAATTACAGTGACAGAAGATGGTGAAAAACAAACAACACTCCCTGTTGCATTTTTAGCAGGATTACTAAAAGATTTAATTGGAAATGCGATGCCATTGGTTATTGTAATCATCATTACAATATCAGGTATTTTATCTATTTTATGTTCGACAGTATTGAAAAATAAATTTAAACCAGAAGGTCTAATGAACAATGCATTCAATGTAAAGTTTGTCTGGTTGATTTTAAGAATATTAGCAGTAGTGTTTGTTTGGATGACATATTTAAAAGTAGGTACTAGCGTTATTTATTCCGAAGACACGGGTGGACTTGTGTTTGAAAGCCTATTACCTACACTAGTTACTGTCTTCTTCTTTGCAGCATTGTTTTTACCATTACTAATGGAATACGGATTATTAGAATTATTAGGACCAATTTTCAGACCGATAATGAGACCTTTATTTACATTACCCGGACGGTCAACGGTTGATAATCTAGCATCATTCATTGGTGATGGAACAGTGGGGGTTTTAATCACTAGCAGACAATATCAAGAAGGATTTTATTCTAGAAGAGAAGCGACAGTTATTGCTACTACGTTTAGTGTTGTTTCACTAACATTTGCCATTGTTGTTGCCGAAACTGTACATATGCAAAATCATTTCTTCTATTTTTATTTAACTGTAATCATCTCTTGTTTAGTATGTGCGTTTATATTGCCAAGAATTTGGCCGCTTAGATCTATTAAAGATGAATACTCAAAAGAAGTGTCTGAAGAAATGAGAACAGAAAAATTACCTGACAATAAAACTGCTCTCGGCCATGGTTTTGATATGGCGACTGAAACAGGTATCAACGCACCAGGATTTAAATCATTTTTTAAATCAGGTTTCAAGACCGTGATAGATATGTGGTTTGTAATTTTACCGGTAGTGATGAGTGTAGGTACGCTTGCAACCATTATAGCAACGTATACACCACTATTTGCGATTATTGGGAAACCATTTGTACCATATTTAGAATTACTGCAAATCCCTGAAGCAGCTCAAGCATCAGAAACAGTATTAATTGGATTTGCTGATATGTTCTTACCATCAATTTTAATTGAAGGTGTTGGTAACGATATTACATTATTTGTTGTCGGTGCATTGAGCATTACACAATTGATTTACTTATCAGAAGTTGGTGGAGTAATCTTAGGTTCTAAAATACCAGTAAGTATCTTTAAACTCTTTATCATATTTTTAATAAGAACAATTATAGCGTTACCTATTATAGCGTTAATGGCTCACTTGTATTTCAATTAAAATACAGGATACAGAAAATTAAATCTAACAAGTTTGTAAAATCTACTTAGTTGAAAGCAAAAAGAAGCGTCATAGACATTTACGTGTCCAGGGCGCTTCTTTTTATTTATACGATCTAACAACTATAATCAGTTGAATTATAATGATTCATTACTTAGTACTGATATGACATTGGCTTTGACAACTTTATTACCCAAGACAGGCGATTCTTCGCTGCTAGATTTTGATCTTCCTTCATGAGCTTCTTTGAAGGCATCGCTTTGAAGCCACGCTTTAAAATCGTCTTCAGTTTCCCACCATGTGTTGATATACATTTGGTCGTAATCTTCCTCATCATCAATTAACCAAACTTCTACTTTATGAAAGCCGTCTAGTTCTTGTATTTTCCCACCTTGAGTAAATTTTGGAGCCATCTTTTCAGCAAATCCTTTTTTTACATCAATTCTGTTCGTCACTACACACATGAAACGCACCTTCTTTCTATAATATATTCACAGTATACCATTGATAATTTATTGATATAATTGAGAACCCTTATTAGTTAGTAGGGCGTTGGTTAACTATATAACTTTTTACAAAGATGTATTAAGGTTGAGGGATATTATAAATTGTTCCAGCTTCTCTACAACAATAAAAAAATAGCTATGATGGCATCTATCGTCATAGATGCCATCATAGCTAATTATAGTATATTTTTAAATTAATTATTTAGTTAATTCGTTATAAACTTTTTGATCATTTTGTGTGTATATAATGTATTCATGGTCATCAGTGTCGATGATAACGCGGTTTGTTTTTCCAAATGTAGAACCAATTCTTGAAACTTTATTTCTATCAAGTTTAGGAACTTCATGAATATTTTGGTCCTGTGAAATATTTTTAATATCACTTGTTGGAATCTTAATATCTGCAACTCTCCATTGAATTCTTACTTCACTGTTATCTTTTTTTACTGTCATTGCCATATACCGAACACATCCTTTAATTAATTTATAGCTATAGCATACAATAAACTGCAAACGTTTTCAAGTGATTGTGTGATACTTTTTGAAAATAGGTTATACTCATGTTTTTAACGAAAGTATGTTCGCATTTAACGCGTAAATGTGCTAAAATATAAATCCGATAAGGAGTAGTGAAAATGACAGGTAAAACCCACGCATCATGCGGCTTATTAGTCGGAGCTTTAACATTAGAATATTTTCATACTGATTTGTTTACATCTGTTACAGTTATAACGCTTGCAGTTATTTCGAGTTTGGTACCTGATATTTGTCACGCACAAAGTAAAATTGGTAGACGATTTAAACTTATTAGTTACTTAATTAGAATGGTATTTGGACACAGGACATTTACACATTCACTTTTATTTATAGGTATTATTATCTTTTTACTGTATTTGATTCAAACCCCGAATTATTATTTGAGTAGTATTGTTCTCGGTTTGCTTTCGCATGTTATACTAGATATGTTAACCCCAAGAGGTGTTAAATTATTTTATCCTGTTCCAATAAGTGTGAAATTCCCAGTGGTGTTTAAAACAGGTGGCCTAGTTGACTTGTCTTTAGCTAGCGCGTTATCTATTGGAGCAATTTATGTAATTTTTCAACCGTCTATACATAAGTTATTATTGAATTGGTTATAATTATGGTTGTACTGAGCATCATAATAATATAAAGTACATATAGTGAAATTATATATCCGTAATGCAAATAAGATATATTTTTTATTTAAATATTTGGATATTAAGGAGAGAGAGCATGCTAGATAAGAAAGCTTTAGAAAAGTTTAATCAAGACCATCTCATTGAGTTTGAAAAATTGATGAGCACAAATGAGAAAGAACAACTATCTGAAAAACTAGATGCACTAAATTTAACGGATATTCAAGATTTATACGAAGATTTATATGTAAATAAAAAAGAAATTGATGATGTTACTTCTATCAATGAAGTAAAGTATGATATAAAAAATGAATTTACAGACGAAGAGATTGAGCAATATGAAAAAGTTGGGCTTGAAGCTATTCGTAAAGGTAAATTTGCAGTACTACTTATGGCCGGTGGGCAAGGTACGCGATTAGGATATAAGGGTCCTAAAGGTTCTTTCGAAATCGAAGGCGTAAGTTTGTTTGAGATTCAGGCTAAACAACTATTAGCATTAAAAGAGCAAACAGGCGAATTCGTTGATTGGTACATCATGACTAGTAAAATTAATGATCAAGAAACACAGTTATTCTTCGAATCAAATAATTACTTTGGTTATGACAAATCACATGTGCATTTCTTTATGCAAGATAATATTGTAGCCTTATCTGAAGAAGGTAAATTAGTATTAGATGTAGATAATAATATTTTAGAAACACCAAATGGTAATGGTGGTGTGTTTAAAGCACTTAAAAAAGCTGGCTATTTACAAGAAATGTTAGATAATGGTGTCGAATATATTTTCTTAAATAACATCGATAATGTACTAGTTAAAGTACTTGATCCATTATTTGCAGGATATACATTCCAAAATAGTATGGATATTACTACAAAATCTATACAACCTAAAGATGGCGAAAGCGTTGGCCGTTTAGTCCATACAAAACATAAAGATACGGTACTTGAATATTCAGAACTAAGTCCAGATGTAGCAAATGAATTTAATAATGCTAATATAGGAATTCATTCTTTCAAACTTTTATTTATTAGTAATGTCGTTGACAATGAATTGCCATACCATTTAGCAATCAAGAAACTAAAACAGTTAGACGAGGACTTTGGTGTAATTGAGCAGTCAACTTTGAAATTTGAATTGTTTTATTTTGATATATTCCAATATGCAAATAGCTTTATTACTTTACAAGTTCCGAGGGATGAAGAATTTTCTCCGCTCAAAAATAAAGAAGGTAAAGATAGTGTTGAAACAGCTAGAGCAGATTTAAAACGTATGAATATGATATAAAAAAGGTGGTTACACTGTTGTCTCAATCAATAAAAGCTGATGATAATAAAGTCGTTAAAACATTTAAAGATATTGTACCTTTAACATTTGGTGAAGAAATAGGCAATGCAGTATCTCACGGTGTAGCAGCTTTTATAGCGTTATGTGCGCTACCTTATGCTGCCATCTTAAGTTTTCTGAACTTTGGTATAATGGGCGCTTTTAGTGTTTCTGTTTATGTTATAAGTATATTTTTAATGTTTATTTCATCGACGGTTTATCATTCGATGCCAAACAAATCATCACATAAATTCATTTTGCGTATAATTGACCATAGTATGATTTATGTTGCAATCGCTGGTACATATACTCCAATTTGCTTAGCTTTAGTTGGGGGGTGGATTGGTTGGTCAGCAATGATTGTATTATGGGGAATAACGATTTGGGGCATTTTATACAAATCGCTAGCTAAAAATGTTAATCATAAATTAAGTTTAATTATGTACCTTGTAATGGGGTGGGTTGGCGTATTATTCTTGCCTAAAATTATTTTTGATACATCCCTTACATTTATGCTATTTATACTGTTTGGCGGTATTGCATACACAATAGGTGCTTGGTTTTATGCCCAAAAGGATAGACCATATTTTCATATGATTTGGCACTTCTTTATTGTGATTGCTTCAGTATTCCATTTTATAGCAATTATATATTTTATGTAGGTTTTATTTATGCCGACAATATCATTAGATATTGTCGGCATTTCTGTGCATTTAGTCATTTTACCGAATAATTAATTATGCAATTAGTCAATAAGGTAATAATTGTTATTAATTAGTATAAGGCATAAAAATTTGTTTGATATAAAGTAAAGCAAAGATATTGAACTTAGAAATAAATAATGATTAAGTAGAAATTAATATAAATTTTAAGAAGGTAAGAGAGTTGAGAATAATACATGAATATAAAATCATTAGGCATTGTAGTTGCACTTATTTTAATAATGTTTATGTCTGCAATTGAAACTTCCATAGTTTCTTTAGCTTTACCAACAATTAAAACGGACTTGAGTGTAGCATCATCCATTTCACTCATATTTGCAGTTTATTTTATTGCTATAGTCATTGCCAATCCAATTGTAGGTGAACTGTTAGAACGCACAAAAATTATTTATATAACTTTATTAGGACTTTTATTATTTACAGTAGGAAGTTTGCTATCTGGGCTAAGTGACACTTTCACACTGTTAATTGTGTCTCGTTTTATTCAAGGATTAGGTGCTGGGGTTATGATGGCTTTAAGCCAAATCGTACCAAAGTTAGCCTTTGAAATTCCATTACGTTATAAAATTATGGGCACGGTAGGAAGTGTTTGGGGGATTTCAAGTATTATTGGTCCAGTGTTAGGGGGAGGCATTTTAGAATTTGCAACTTGGCATTGGTTATTTTTTGTAAATATTCCTATTGCAATCATAGCAATGATACTTGTTATATTTACTTTTCATTTTGAAAATGAAAGTACAACAGCTAAAAATAAGTTAGATATCAAAGGTTTAACTTTATTTTACGTTTTTGTATTTTTCATAATCTTTACAGTTATGAATAAGTCAAACCTATATTTAAATATAGCTTCAATGGTTTTAGCAATAGTAGTAGCAATGATACTATTTAAAAATCAGAAGAGAGTAAAAACGCCATTTGTACCAGTTAACGAATTTAATAAAATGATTGTTTTAATATTCTTTACTGATTTTGCTTATGCGATTATATTGATGGGATATAATTTATATATGCCAATCTATTTACAAGAAGATATTGGATTATCACCGTTACAAAGTGGATTTGTTATTTTCCCGATTTCATTTGCATGGTTAATTTTAAATTTTTCACTTGATAAAATAGAAGCCAAAATGTCGAGAAAAGCATTGTACATCAGTGCATTTACATCATTGATAATTTGTGGGATATTAGTATTTATTGGAACAGAATCTCCAATTTTTATCGGATTTAGCTTATTATTAGCTGGTATTAGTTTCGGGACCGTTTATACTAAAGATAGTGTGATTACCCAAGAGGAAACATCGCCAGCAAATATGAAACGTATGATGTCACTCTATACATTAACGAAAAGTTTAGGAAATTCTATAGGATCTACAATTATGGGATACGTGTATGCCTTATCGTTTACTTTTATTAGTGTTCACATACACAACGTGATTATTTTAAGTTTAGTAATACTCGTCACGCTCATTTTATTATGGCTATGCGCATTTAAAGAGAAAACAGTAACAACTGAGTAGCAATGTACATACATTAAGCTCATTTTGATATTATGTGAAAGTTACTACTTATTATCTATGTTTTTTGTACAGGGTGGGTATAATGGTAATATAAATAATGAGTGGAGAATATCGTTTACACATATTGTAGATAAATCGAGAAAGGGAGGACAGTAAGCAATGAAATATATTAGATATTTATTTACAACGCTTATTGTACTTTCTGTATTTATAGTATCTGGCGCCATCTTCTTAACATTTCTAGGTTTTGGCTTATATGGGTTAAGTAGAATTTTAATATATTTTCATTTGGCGTACTTTGGTTATAATAAAAGTTTTTACGATAATTTAATTTACTATGGTAGTTATATCGTATTAGGCTATTTTAATTTATTTATTATAGAAAACTTAATGGATTACTTTAGGAAAAAAATACCTGAAAATCCGTATTTTCAAGGAACAACATACCATTTGATTACATTTACAGTAACGACCTTACTATTTTATTTTATAGTGCATATTCATTATGCATATATCAACATTGATTTCTGGGTGATTGTCTTAATCATTGGCATTTTGTTTATATGTAAGGAAATCTTTTATCCAGATAGCAAAAATCTTAATGATAAGCACAAATAGTATTTTTGTTATACACAGAACATAAAAATATTTCCCCGAGTAAATATGAAATGAAATGTGTTGGTGGATATAAGCAATATAAATCAAAGCAGCTAGTTCATTATTCTTATATGTAAGAATAATTTGAGCTAACTGCTTTTTTATTCTTTATATTAAATTTATACTAAGTATAAACAATTTAAAGCATAGTCAAAGTTTATTTGTTAGAATATAAGTGATAATGAAATAAGAGGGGGACGCTTTGTGTTAACGATAGAGCAAGTTAAAGAACTTGTTGGAGAATTAAAGGATCCAATAATTGATGTACCATTAAAAGAAACAGATGGAATTATCGAAGTAAGTATTAAAGAAGAAAAAGAACATGTAAGTGTTAAAGTGGCAATGGCTCAATTAGGTGGTCAACCACAACTAGACTTGCAAATGGCAATTGTAGAAGTGCTTAAAGAAAATGGTGCGAATACAGTTGGTATTCGATTTGAAGAGTTACCATCAGATGTTGTAGAGCAATATCGTGGTTCAGGGGAAGAACAAAATCAAACAATAGAAGGTTTGCTTTCAAAAGATAATCCGGTTGAATTTATCGCGATTGCCTCAGGTAAAGGTGGCGTTGGTAAGTCGACGGTAGCAGTCAACTTAGCAGTATCTTTAGCAAGAGAAGGTAAAAAAGTTGGACTTGTAGATGCGGACATTTACGGTTTTAGTGTTCCCGATATGATGGGGATTGATGAGAAACCAGGTGTTCAAGGAAAAGAAATCATACCAGTTGAACGTCATGGAGTTAAAGTAATATCTATGGCATTCTTTGTTGAAGAAAATGCACCAGTTATATGGAGAGGGCCAATGCTCGGTAAAATGCTCACAAACTTTTTTGTTGAAGTAAGATGGGGAGACTTAGATTATCTTATTCTAGATTTACCACCTGGTACGGGAGATATCGCATTAGATGTTCATACGATGTTACCTTCAAGTAAAGAAATTATTGTGACTACACCACATCCAACAGCAGCATTTGTTGCTGCAAGGGCTGGAGCAATGGCAAAGCATACTGAACATTCTATTTTAGGAGTAATTGAAAATATGTCTTATTTCCAAAGTAAAGAAACTGGGAATAAAGAATATGTATTTGGTACTGGTGGAGGGGAGAAGCTTGCAGAAGAACTCCAAACCGATTTATTAGGACATCTTCCACTAGAACAACCATCATGGAACCCTAAAGACTTTGCACCTTCCATTTATCAAACTGATGATAGACTTGGAGAAATATACCAATCGATGGCACAACAAATTATTGAAAAGACTAATAAATAAGTATTTTTTAGTAGTGGACAGAATTTAATTTAAATTCTGTCCACTTTTCTATTGCTTTTTTTCTGAATGATGGTAGAATAGTTTCTTGTGACAAACATTTGATTTCGCAAACGTGAATTCAAAAAATAATTAGATTAAAATTGTTGTTGACTTTTCTAGATAGAATTGATATTATATAAAAGTCGTCAAAAACGGCAAACAAATTATTTAAATTAATTATAAAAAGTGTAAAAAATATACTTGCATTAATAAGAATAATAATTTAATATTGTTACAGTAATGTTAATTGATTATTAAAAAAATAATATTTTCTTGTTGACAAAACATTGAACAAGATGTTAGCATTGTAAAGCAACTATTAATTAAATGAAGAAATGAACATTGAAAACTGAATTGCAATATGTCAACGTTAATTCCGAACA
>NZ_RCVN01000119.1 GCF_003697915.1 Staphylococcus pseudoxylosus | reverse complement strand
AAACAACACGTATGCTTGGAGGTTTCCAAGGTAAATTTGGAGTAATCAAGTTACCAGAAACTGTTATGTTCCAAGCCGAATTTGAAGCAGAGTACGGAAAAGTAAACTAAAAAAAGAACCTCACTTAATTGTGAGGTTTTCTTTTGTAATTGAGCATATTTTAAAGATGATATACCTACTTTCTATTATTTAATTTATTATATATTTACT
>NZ_RCVN01000118.1 GCF_003697915.1 Staphylococcus pseudoxylosus | reverse complement strand
TGCCATTTTTAATAAAACCTCCATCAAGAAAATTTACAATATAAATACTTATACATCTTTATATACTTTTTTATACTTTTATAAACATATTTTTTGTTTCACCCTTAATTTTATTTAATATAAAATATTATATTCATATAATATTTTCGTTCAGGTAACTATTTTAGAATCTATATTATTTTATAAATACACTCTCTTATTGTTAGGAAA
>NZ_RCVN01000117.1 GCF_003697915.1 Staphylococcus pseudoxylosus | reverse complement strand
ATAACCAGTAACCTAATTGTCGAGTGATTGGACCTACAAATGAAAATGTTAGAAATGCTGTTATAAAAATAGATAACAATGGTGTTAACAAATTATCTAACACCGTTGGAATAACTTTGCGTAACCCTTTTTCAATTGAGGCTAAGATATAAGCTGCTACAAGCATAGGTAACACTTGTCCTTGATAACCTACTTGATTAATATGCAGACCAA
>NZ_RCVN01000116.1 GCF_003697915.1 Staphylococcus pseudoxylosus | reverse complement strand
GTCTTACTTTAATCGTTGTGTTAGCTGTAAAACGTCCTGACCAATTCCATGTAATTTTTTCTGCTGCTTTAAAGTTAGGACGCACAAAGTACATATTCGGGTCATATGGATGTACACGTTGTGCGACTGTTTCCCAACCTGTACCGCCTTGTTCTGGCCCTTCTGTCCAACCGCCACCTAACCAGTTTTGTTCGACAATCGTTAGTTGATTTA
>NZ_RCVN01000115.1 GCF_003697915.1 Staphylococcus pseudoxylosus | reverse complement strand
CAAAATCAATCATTCAAAAACTTAGATTATGATTTCGAAAGCGTGCGTACTTCAAGACAATCACCATTCGCGCAACGTATTGAACAACAACAAAAACGTTTGAACTTACCGGATTTACCAACAACAACTATTGGATCATTCCCACAAAGCCGAGAAGTTCGAAAATACCGTGCAGATTGGAAAAATAAACGCATTACAGACGAAGCATATGAAA
>NZ_RCVN01000114.1 GCF_003697915.1 Staphylococcus pseudoxylosus | reverse complement strand
TCAAACTTTAAATACGAGTAGTAAGTGGGGAGTGGGACAGAAATGATATTTTCACAAAATTTATTTCGTCGTCCCACCCCGGCAAGGTTGACTAGAATTGAAAAAAGCTTGTTACAAGCGCATTTTCGTTCAGTCAACTACTGCCAATATAACTTTGTAGAGCTTTGAACATTTATTTATTTTTCAGACACTTTTTGTTGTTAATTCATAAAAC
>NZ_RCVN01000113.1 GCF_003697915.1 Staphylococcus pseudoxylosus | reverse complement strand
CCAGTTATATAATTCTTCTGCTAATGGTTTTAGAGATTTTCCTAATTCAGTTAGTTTATAATCTACTTTAGGTGGCATAACTGGATAAATAGTACGTGTAATAAGTCCATCTTTTTCCAATTCTTTTAGCTTCTTTTTTAGGCATCTTACTATTGATATTAAATGTTTCATTACCTAAAACATTAACTACTGCACTGGATGAATTGGGGAGTATGAC
>NZ_RCVN01000112.1 GCF_003697915.1 Staphylococcus pseudoxylosus | reverse complement strand
AGATACTAAAAGGTGAAAATATTGATAAAGTAATAAAAGAGGGGTATGGTTTTAAATTAAAAGAATTAGAAATAGAAAAAATTAAAAAAGCTGCTCAAGAAATGAAATCAGACAAAGATGAAGATTATAAAGAGCAAAACACGTTAGAAAAAACCTTAACCAAACCAGTAAATGAAAGAAGTAATACAGGATGGACTTCAGATTCACATGTCGGGCA
>NZ_RCVN01000111.1 GCF_003697915.1 Staphylococcus pseudoxylosus | reverse complement strand
TGAAACTCCGACGTATATAGATCCTGTGTAATTCAAAATTAATTGTGATTCATATTTTTGGCATTGTTTTGCCAATCCTTTGATTGTTTCATCTACTGCATATGAATTCATTCTAGGTATAATGGCACCAATAAGGTGTGTTTGTCTCGCTCTTAAACTTTGACCACGTTTAATAGGCTTACAATCATCGAATGTTTTCTGCCACTTTAAAAGTACTC
>NZ_RCVN01000110.1 GCF_003697915.1 Staphylococcus pseudoxylosus | reverse complement strand
AACTGTACTAAACTTATTCCCTGTAATGAACTTTGAGCGATACAGAACTCGTATAATTGAAAAAGGTCAAATGGAGCTAGTTAATTTAAGTAAGGCAGAGCTTAAAATCAAGAGAAAGGCGGACTTTATTTAATGTTAGAAGCTAACGTTTATGATAACTTTAACCCTAACTATTACAATATATCTGATTTCAGAATGCCTAATGGTAAAAAAGAAAAAA
>NZ_RCVN01000010.1 GCF_003697915.1 Staphylococcus pseudoxylosus | reverse complement strand
AAGTATAACGAGTAAACGAGTTTAGTGTCGCTTAAGCAAGAGCAAAGATCTTGCGAACCAAGTATAACGAGTAAACGAGTTTAGTGTCGCTTAAGCAAGAGCAAAGATCTTGCGAACCAAGTATAACGAGTAAACGAGTTTAGTGTCGATAACAAATTTAACACCAATGTAATCATTGATTTGATTACATTGGTGTTTTGTATATCAATTAAAGTGACTTATCAAGATGAAATACGTATGTGATGTAAATTTTTATACTAATCACTAATTTTTTATTCAAAATAAACTCAAATCATATTTAATTTAAAAAGGCTTTGCTATAATGTAAAGAGTAAAAGTAATTATAAGAGAGGTGCCTAAGTGAAAACAGGACGCATCATAAAATCAATCAGTGGCGTATATCGTGTAGATGTAGAAGGCGAAATGTATGACACTAAACCGCGTGGACTATTTAGAAAAAATAAATTCTCTCCTATCGTCGGTGATGTAGTGGATTTTGAAGTTGAAAATGTAACAGAGGGTTATATTCAACATGTCCATGAAAGAAAAAATGAGATCAAAAGACCGCCTGTAAGTAATGTTGATCATCTTATTTTAGTAATGAGTGCAGTAGAACCAGATTTTTCTACACAATTGCTAGATCGTTTTTTAGTTATCGCACACTCATATCACATGCGTCCACGCATACTTATAACCAAAAAAGATTTAACATCAATTGAAATACAACAAAAGGTGACACAGTCATTAAACGTATATGAAGAGATGGGTTATAAGACTCAATTCATCAGTATCAACGATGATATCGAAAATGTTTTTGCGCAATGGGGTGATGGATTAGCCGTATTAAGCGGTCAGTCTGGTGTTGGAAAATCTACGTTGTTGAATAAATATTTTCCTGATTTAGATATTGAAACACAACATATTTCAAAAGCGCTTAATCGCGGTCGTCATACTACGAGACATGTAGAGCTTTTTGAAAGAACACATGGATATATTGCGGATACGCCAGGGTTTAGCGCATTAGATTTTGACCATATTCAAAAAGACGAACTGAAAAATTATTTTATGGAAATTCATGAGTATGGGGAATCATGTAAATTCAGAGATTGTAATCATATTAATGAACCTAAGTGTAATGTCAAAATTAAAGTAGAACAGGGCGATATTACTCAATTTAGATATGATCATTATGTTCAACTATTTAATGAGATTGCAAATAGAAAGGAAAGATATTAATTGGCAAAACTTTATCCATCTTTATTATCAGCAGATTTTTTAAATTTACAACAGGAATTAAAGGCTTTAGAGGAAGCTGGCGTAGATGGTGTACATTTTGATGTTATGGATGGTCAATTTGTACCCAATATTTCAATTGGTATTCCAATTTTAGATGCAGTTAGAACGGGAACAGATTTACCTATTGATGTACACTTAATGATTGAGGAACCAGAAAAGTATGTAGAACTATTTGCAGCACATGGTGCAGACATGATTTCAGTTCATGTAGAGGCTACACCACATATTCATCGCGTGATAGAACAAATTAAGAACGCAAATGTAAAGGCTGGTGTGGTGATCAACCCAGGAACACCAGTAGATGCAATTCTACCTATTATAAAAATGGTAGATTATGTATTAGTAATGACCGTGAATCCTGGCTTTGGAGGACAATCATTTATTGTTGATACAGTTCATAAACTAGATCAACTAGCTGAAGTTAAACAAAGATTGAATTTAGATTTTGATATTGAAGTTGATGGTGGTATTAATGATAAAACAGTCCAAACCGTAATTGAGCATGGGGCAAATATGTTAGTTGCTGGGTCATACTTCTTCAAACAAAACAATTATAAGTCAGTTACTAAAACACTGAAAGGTTGACGTTAATGAAAGCCAATTTATTATGTGGTAATCGAAATTTACCTAAAGGTATAATGGTTGATAGTGCGGATGCCGATTGGATTGGCATAGATAGAGGTACGTTAATTTTGTTAGAAGCCGGTATCACACCGCAATTTGCAGTTGGTGATTTTGATTCAATTACACAAGAGGAAAAATCATTTATAGAACAACAAATTGAAATAAATCCCTATAATTCAGAAAAAGATGATACAGATTTAGCGTTAGGGATAGATCAAGCGGTACAGAGTGGATATAAAGAAATACATGTATTTGGTGCTACCGGTGGTAGATTAGATCATTTTTTGGGCGCTTTACAAATCTTGGAGAAGCCCGAATATGTAGAAAATGGCATAGTTATAAAATTAATTGATCAATCAAATGAGGTTCAATTTTTAAAACAAGGATTATATCATATTGAAGTGAATGACTTGTACCCATATATTTCATTTATTCCCGTTTCGTATCCGACAGTCATCACATTAAAGTATTTTAAATATAACCTTTCTAAAGAGACGCTTAAACAAGGGTCAACGTTAACTATTTCTAATGAGATTAATTCCTCGCATGGAGAAGTTGAGTTGATTAAAGGGAATGTATTAATGATACGGAGTAGGGATTAATGTCAGTCATCATAAGTTGATAAAATTGTTCAAAAAAAACCAATCCTCCACATAAGGATTGGTTTTTTCGTGCATTATATTTATTAAACTCTAGTTACTTTACCAGATTTTAAAGCACGTGCAGAAACCCAAACTTTTTTAGGTTTTCCGTCTACAAGAATTCTAACTTTTTGAAGGTTAGCATTCCATCTTCTTTTAGAAGAATTTAAAGCGTGTGAACGATTGTTTCCAGTTGAAGCTTTACGACCTGTTACGAAACATTGTTTGCCCATGAAAGTACCTCCTTTAATAAATATAAATACACGTATCTACTACATACTTGAATAATGTACCATAAATAGAAAAATATAGCAATATAATGAGAAATTTTTCTGATTTACATGACTTCTACTTTTGTTCAAACTAAATTATGGTATAATTGTAAACTGTGGATAAATATAGTATTTTATTATTAAACTCATCTTAAATAATTGTTTATTTACAGTTAGTTTCAGAACCATAAACTTTAGGAGGCAATTTTATGACGTTAGAAATCACAAATGATTATGGTAGCATAGATATTTCAAACGAAGTAATAGCATCAGTGGTGGGCAGTAAAGCAGTAGAATGTTATGGAATTGTAGGCATGGCTTCTAGACAACAAGTAAGAGACGGTATTGCCGAAATATTAGGGCATGAAAATTATTCTAAAGGCATTGTTGTAAGAGAAGACAATGGAGTGATTGATGTTGATATGTACACAATTGTTAGCTTCGGGACAAAAATATCAGAAGTTGCAAGTAATGTGCAATCAACTGTGAAATATACATTAGAACAAACATTAAAAGTAAAAGTAAACTCAATTAATATATTTGTACAAGGTGTGCGCGTCAATAATGGCACGAAGAACTAGGAGGACATTACGCAATGGTTAGCAAAATAAATGGTAAATTATTTGCCGAAATGATTATACAAGGGGCACAAAATTTATCAAATCATGCAGATTTAGTTGATTCATTAAATGTATACCCGGTACCTGATGGAGACACAGGAACTAATATGAACTTGACTATGACATCTGGTAGAGAAGCAGTAGAAGAGAATTTATCACAACATATAGGTGAGCTAGGTAAAACATATTCTAAAGGTTTATTGATGGGTGCGAGAGGTAACTCTGGTGTAATACTATCGCAACTATTTAGAGGTTTTAGTAAAAATTTAGAAGACTATGACGAAATCAATGCACAACAATTTGCTGAAAGCTTTAAAGCTGGTGTAGATACAGCATATAAAGCAATTATGAAACCAGTAGAAGGTACAATCTTAACAGTAGCTAGAGATGCAGGAGATGCTGCAATGCGTAAAGCTGAAGAAACTGAAGATTGTATTGAGTTGATGACTTATATTTTAGAACAAGCAGAAATTTCACTTGAAAACACACCGAACTTATTACCAGTTTTAAAAGAAGTAGGAGTTGTTGATAGTGGTGGTAAAGGATTAGTAGTGGTTTACGAAGGCTTCCTAAAAGCGTTAAAAGGAGAAAAAGTATCCGCGCAATCACCAAAATTAGACAAAGATTCATTGGTAAGTGAAGCACATGATTTTCATGGTGTGATTAATACTGAAGACATTGAATACGGTTATTGTACCGAAATGATGGTTCGTTTTGGTAAAAATAAAAAAACTTTCGATGAACAAGAATTTAGAGAAGATATGAGTGCATTTGGTGATTCTTTATTAGTGATTAATGATGAAGAAATAGTTAAAGTACACGTACATACTGAAAAACCAGGTGATGTATTTAATTTTGGCCAACAATATGGTGAATTAATTAAATTAAAAGTAGAAAATATGCGTGAACAACACAGAGAAGTTGTGAAAAAAGAGCAAAATAATCAACCTGTATCTCAAAGTGATGAAAATGAAACTGTTGAAACTGCTGTAATTGCTATATCAATGGGTAATGGTGTTTCTGAGTTATTTAAATCAATGGGCGCA
Source organism: Staphylococcus pseudoxylosus (assembly GCF_003697915.1). Taxonomy (GTDB): domain Bacteria; phylum Bacillota; class Bacilli; order Staphylococcales; family Staphylococcaceae; genus Staphylococcus; species Staphylococcus pseudoxylosus. The sequence goes on along the minus strand of NZ_RCVN01000010.1, from coordinate 114,202 downwards.
ACACATATGATTAGTGGTGGCCAAACTATGAACCCATCGACGGAAGATATAGTGAAAATGATTGAACAATCACAATGTAAACGTGCAATCATTTTACCAAACAATAAAAATATCCTTATGGCTAGTGAACAAGCAGCTGATATTGTTGAAGCAGAAGCTATTGTTATTCCAACAAAATCTATTCCTCAAGGGATTGCTGCATTATTTAATTATGATGCGTCTGATTCACTTGATGATAATAAATCTCGTATGATTGAATCATTAGAAGCGGTTAATTCTGGTTCAGTTACTTATGCTGTTAGAGATACTAAAATAGATGGTGTTGAAATTAAAAAAGGCGCATTTATGGGCTTAGTAGAAGATAAAATTGTTACTAGCGAAGATAATGAGTTTGATACAGTTAAGGGCTTGCTTTCTCAAATGATTGAAGAAGATAGTGAAATCATAACTATGATTGTTGGGGAAGATGCAAATGAGGCTGTTACTGCCGAAATAGAAGCATGGGTAGAAGAAACTTATCCGGATGTTGAGTTAGATCAACATGATGGTCAGCAACCTGTATATCAATATTTATTTTCAGTAGAATAATTGCCGAATAGTCATTGATTTCAACACATTGACATTTACATGTGCTTGAAATTTAAACGTCATTTTAAATAGGTTATGTTGTCGAACAATGGTTTGAATACAAGTTTTACTATAGAATGTTTATGAAACAATCTGATATTGTGAGAGCGAGAGTACGAAATCAAAATTAGTTTTGATTTCTATCTCGCTCTCGTTTTTATGTAATAATTCAGGTGATTCTCAAATTTATACGAATTGTAGTCAATTATATTTTAAACTTAAAAAGAACAATGCAACCAGTTTTGGTTTATAATGTCTTATGAACTTGTTATAATGAACTAGATGTTTGAGAATGTAAGCGCAACACTTTAGAAACATTAAAAACAAGAGTGGGGTATGATTATGAAATATAAAACAGTTTTCGATATAATTGGTCCAACAATGGTAGGCCCTTCATCGTCACACACAGCAGGGGCAGTAAGAATTGGATTGGTAGCAAGAGATTTATTTAACCAATTACCAAGTCAAGTTGACATCTATTTGTATGGCTCTTTTATGGAAACATATAAAGGTCATGGCACAGATGTTGCACTTGTAGGTGGTTTGTTAGGTTATGATACTGACGACGATAGAATTCAAACGAGTTTGGAAGCAGCAGAAAATGCAGGAATGAAAGTTAATTTTATAGAAATGGCTGAAGAGAGATCGCATCCCAATACAGCTATTATAAATATGCGTAACGCTGAAAAGGAGATTTCAGTGGAAGGTGTATCTATTGGTGGCGGTAAAATTGAAGTTGTTGCAATTAATGGCTTTAATATTGCAATCAGTGGAAATTACCCGGCATTACTTGTATTTCACAAGGATACATTTGGTACGATTGGTAAAGTAGCTAATATTTTAGGAGATTCAAGTATTAATGTGGGAAGTATGCAAGTATCGAGAAAAGAAAAAGGCGATCAAGCGTTAATGACTTGTGAGTTAGACGATGCTGTAAACAAAGATATTATAGAGAAAATTAAAAACGTCGATGGTGTAGTGACGGTTTCACTCATGGGAGACGCCTAACGGAGGTATTGCATGTTTAAAAGCGTGAAAGAATTAATAGAGATGTGTGAAGCACAAGATAAGAAAATTCATGAAATCATGTTAGAACAAGAGATGGAAGTGACAGGGTTATCTGAAGCTGATGTGTATGCACATATGGATAAAAATTTACAAACAATGGAAAATGCATTGGATGAAGGACTAGCGGGAGTAACATCAACGACAGGACTAACTGGTGGAGATGCTGTACTAATTAAAGAATATTTAAAAACAGGGAAATCATTATCAGGTGCAACATTATTAGATGCAGTTAGTAAAGCAGTTGCAACAAATGAAGTCAACGCGGCAATGGGAAAAATTTGTGCGACACCGACTGCAGGATCAGCTGGCGTAGTGCCAGGTGTATTGTTTGGCTTGAAACCTAGACTTGAACCGACACGTAAAGATATGCTTAACTTTTTATTAACTTCAGGTGCATTTGGTTTCGTTGTAGCTAACAATGCGTCCATTTCAGGTGCAGCTGGTGGTTGTCAAGCTGAGGTAGGCTCGGCAGCGGCTATGGCTGCAGGTGCAACAGTTGAACTTGCTGGAGGTACGCCACAACAATCAGCTGAAGCCTTTGCAATTTGTTTGAAAAATATGCTAGGTTTAGTATGTGATCCAGTTGCTGGTTTAGTAGAAGTTCCTTGTGTAAAAAGAAATGCTGCAGGCGCTTCTAATGCAATCGTATCTGCGGACATGGCGTTGGCAGGTGTGACATCTAGAATACCGACAGATGAAGTGATTGAAGCAATGTATAAGATTGGCCAAACAATGCCATCTGCTTTGCGTGAAACTGGTCGTGGAGGTTTAGCTGGTACGCCTACAGGTCAGCGTCTAAAACAAGAAATATTTGGTGATTAATAATGTCAAAAGTCAATTTAATAGAAAGCCCATTTCCGTTATCTCAAATTAAAGGTCTAGGACCTAAACGTTTAGCGGTATTAAATGAATTAAATATTTATACCGTTGAAGATTTAATCTTATATTTACCGACACGTTACGAGGATAATACTGTAATTGACTTAAATGAAGCAGAAGACCAAGCGACAGTGACAGTGATAGGTGAAGTATATTCTACACCGACTGTCGCTTTTTTTGGTCGTAATAAATCTAAGTTAACAGTACATATCATGGTCAATAACATTGCAGTAAAGTGTACTTTTTTCAATCAGCCTTATTTGAAAAAGAAAATTGAACTACATGGAATGGTTACGGTCAAAGGTAAATGGGACAGAAGAAAGCAAGAAATTAATGGAAATAGAATGTTTTTCAATCAACAGGTTACTGAGTCTGCCCAATTTGAACCTGTGTATCGAATTAAAGAGGGTATTAAGCAAAAACCATTAAGAGATATGATACGTCAAGTATTAGATCAAGTAACGATACATGAATGGCTATCAGCAGATTTAAGGGAAAAATATAAACTAGAATCATTAGAAAATACAATTAAAGCACTTCATTTTGCAACTGATAAAGCTTCATTATTAAAAGCGCGAAGAACGTATGCATTTACAGAGTTGTTTATGTTTGAACTAAGAATGCAATGGTTGAATAGGCTTGAAAAAACTTCGGATGAAGCTATTGAAGTTGATTATGATATCAATTTAGTTAAGCATTTTATTGATAGTTTACCTTTTGAACTGACTGATGCTCAGAAACATAGCGTTAATGAAATCTTTCGTGATTTGAAGGCTCCGATACGTATGCATCGTTTACTCCAAGGAGATGTGGGCTCTGGGAAAACTGTTGTTGCAGCTATTTGCATGTACGCACTTAAAACTGCTGGTTTTCAATCGGCATTAATGGTGCCGACTGAAATTTTAGCAGAACAGCATGCTGAAAGTTTAGTGGATATATTTGGTGACAGGATGAATGTCGCGTTATTAACAGGATCAGTAAAAGGTGAAAAACGGCAACTATTATTAGATCAATTAAATAATAATGAAATTGATTGTTTGATTGGAACACATGCATTGATTCAAGATGATGTGAAATTTAATAATGTTGGACTTGTTATTACTGATGAACAACATCGATTTGGTGTGAATCAGCGACAACTACTTAGAGAAAAAGGCGCAATGACAAATGTACTATTTATGACAGCAACGCCAATTCCTAGAACGTTAGCTATTTCTGTATTTGGTGAAATGGATGTTTCATCAATTAAACAGTTACCAAAAGGTAGAAAACCAATTATTACTTCATGGTCAAAACATGAAGCGTATGAGAGCGTTTTGAATCAAATGACTAATGAATTAAAGAAAGGCCGTCAGGCTTATGTTATATGTCCGTTGATTGAAAGCTCTGAGCATTTAGAAGATGTTCAAAATGTGGTTGAATTATATGAATCATTACAAGCTTATTATGGTACTGACAAAGTGGGATTATTACATGGTAAAATGCATTCTGATGAAAAAGATGAGGTCATGCAAAAATTCAGTAATCATGAAATAGATATTTTAGTTTCAACAACCGTAGTTGAGGTAGGGGTTAATGTACCAAACGCTACATTTATGATGATATATGATGCCGATCGTTTTGGATTATCTACATTACACCAGTTAAGGGGTCGTGTGGGTAGAAGTGAGCATCAAAGTTATTGCGTACTTATTGCTTCGCCAAAAACCGAAACGGGTATTGAACGCATGAATATTATGACACAAACAACAGATGGTTTTGAACTCAGTGAACGAGATCTTGAAATGAGAGGTCCCGGAGATTTCTTCGGCGTAAAACAAAGTGGTTTGCCAGATTTCTTAGTTGCAAACGTCGTCGAAGACTATAAAATGTTAGAAGTTGCTAGAGATGAAGCGGCAGAATTGATTCAAACAGGAATATTTTTTGAGCCACAATATCAAACTTTAAGATCATTTATAGAGAAGAATTTACTGTATATGAGTTTCGATTAATAATGAGTAAAATTAAGGCACTTACCTGTAAAATCATATGACTTTGTCATTGTTTTACAGGTAAGTGCCTTGTTTTTTATACCAACTTAATGTGATATTTATATGTTGGTTTTGAATTTGAATTTAAATCGTCCGCATAATCATGTGTTTTCTGATGTTACTAGTGTTAACCGCTTTTTAGCTATTTCACACCAACATCGTCCCATGCTTTCTCAATCGCTTTACCTTCTTCGCTATTATCGCCATATAATTTATCTGCAGCAATAGTAAGTGCTGTTTTAGCATCTGTAAATTGAGCATTTGGTGTTAAGTATTCTGTGAGGGCAAGATAATAAATTTGTTCTGCTTTGTCTTTACCGATATCTGTAATTGTTAGATAAGCAGCCTTATTTGGTATACCACTATTGGCATGGACTCCGCCGTTATCTTCGCTGCCTTTTTGGTATTGATCCATGTGTGCTGGTTGATTATAATCTTCAGGGTTTTTTAAGCTTCTTAAAGCATCGCCATCTTGGTCAGGTGTATACACATCTTCACCCATTAACCAATTATCTGGATCGACAAAATAACCAAATACGTCAGAGAATGATTCATTTAATGCTCCTGATTGATAGCTATATTCTAAGCCGGCAGTACGCTCAGTTACTGCATGTGTTAGTTCATGAGCGACAACATCTTTAGCGCCCGATAGTTCTTTAAAGGTTTGGCCGTCACCATCACCGTATATCATATATTGTCCAGTCCAGGCAGCATTATTGAAATTCTTATCGTAATTTACAATAGAATTAATAGGGCCCCCTTTATCGTTATAGCTGTCTCTGTCAAATGTATCTAAATAATAATCATAAACTTCTTTAGCATAGTAATGTGCATCAACACCAGCTCGTTGAGATTTTTTATTGAAATTCGTATTATCATTGGTAATAGGGGCTATCGTGTCTGTCGTGTTATTGGCGGTTTGGGTGTCAATTGTTGCATTTTGAGACGTATCATGTAGCGTATATTGATTTTGTGATTGAGTTATGTTAAGTGGTGATTTTACATCTCCATTAACACCGGTACCTTTTCCTTCAGTTGTTGCTTTTTGAAGTGTATTTTGTTTTTTTATAATTTTACCTGTTGTAGCATCAACTTGAATCTTCCAACGTGCTACCTTAGGAGACACATAATTCAATTCAATATTATAAACGAGTTTTTGTTTATTACTATTTATATCCAAATTGTTTTTACTGACGATGTCATAGCCTTTGATATTTTCAACTTCTGCCTTTGATTTACCAATGGCTTTAAATGCATTTTTTTCAGCTTGAGCAGAAGTTATCTCGTTTGAATTTTTTACATTTATGTATGGTTTGTCGATACTACCATTTATCAATTTTACGTCACCGTTTTTGTTTACATGTACCTTAAGTGTACTATCACTAGAAGTAACGTCATTAATTTTAGCTTTCAGTGTGTAGTGTGTCACACCAGTTTTATCTGTGTTTTTATTTGCTACTTCATATTGTTTAAAGGCATTTTTATTAAATGCTTCATTTTTAGTTTTACTTGTATCCTTAACCAAATCTTGTGCATGTTGATTTAAATATTGTTTTACATCCGTCTCATTTTGAATAGTTGAATTATCAGCTTTTTTAAAACTCTCAGGTTGTACACTGTTACTTTCCTCGGCGTGAACGTTACCAGATGTAATAGCTAATATTGAACTAGCTAGTAACGTGGTAGAAAAAATTTTCCTCATAATATCCTCCTAGAAATGAATGGTATAAAAATAAATTTCTGATTATTTTAAATATATTTGAAATTTCAAATTATTTAAGATTATACGTATAGTTTATAATTAATTCAATAGGAAATAGCGAAAATAATTTTATATTTAAAATGGATAAATACAAATTATGTATAACTAATGCTAAAATTTATTATATATAAAAATTTAAATAATGATATTAAGTATTTTGTCGTTGTACAATTCAAAGTGGTTACCCTAAGCTTAGTTTTAAAATAAGTTCAGAGAAATTAATGAAAGATGAACTTTCATTGTTTACTAGCTGAAAAAGTACTCTAACCTCGGTATAGTAAAATATATTTACTTAAAAGTTACTAAATTCAAACTTACGTATGTTTTTTGTTGAGCAATTGAAAAGGAAAGTGTTATGATATGTTAGGAGTGTTTAAGACTTGGTACTAAAAACATGGGAGTTTGAATGCGATGAAATTAAAAAAACAAGAACGGCGCGATGCAATAAAAAATGAAATAGCTAAAAATCCGTTTATTACAGATTTAGATTTAAGTACTTTGTTTTCAGTAAGCATCCAAACAATTAGGTTGGATCGTACACACTTAAATATTCCTGAGTTAAGAACACGAATTAAGTCTGTAGCTAGGAAAAATTATGAAAGCATTCGTTCTATTGAAGGTAATGAAATCATAGGGGACGTGATCAATGTAGAACCTGATCAATATGCTACTTCAATTATTAATATTGATGAAGATTCTGTTTTTACAAAAAATAAGATTGCAAGAGGGCACGTTCTATTTGCTCAAGCAAACTCTTTATGTGTAGCACTTATACATAAACCAGTCGTATTGACAAGTGAAAGTAATGTTGCATTTACAAAACCAGTGAAATTGAACGAAACGGTACGTGCAAATGCGCAAACCATTGAAATTACAAATAAATTTTATATTATAAAAGTTGAATCGTATGTTAAAGATACGGTTGTTTTTAAAGGGACATTTAAAATGTATTATACAAGTGAGGATGAACAAAATGGTTAAATTAGCGATTGATATGATGGGTGGAGATGACGCACCTGAAATCGTTTTGGAAGCTGTTGAAATGGCGGTTAACAAATTTGAAGACTTAGAAATCATTTTATTTGGTGATGAGTCAAAATGTACACTAAAACATGACCGTGTAGAAGTACGTCACTGTACAGAGTCTATAACTATGCATGACGAACCTGTTCGAGCAATTAAGCGTAAAAAAGATAGCTCAATGGTTCGTATGGCAGAAGCAGTAAAATCTGGAGAAGCAGATGGATGTGTTTCAGCAGGAAATACAGGTGCGCTAATGTCAGCTGGGTTATTTATAGTCGGCCGTATCAAAGGCGTAGAACGTCCGGCGTTAGTTGTAACGTTGCCAACAGTTTCGGGTAAAGGCTTTGTATTTATGGATGTTGGTGCAAATGCGGAAGCGAAGGCAGAACATTTATTACAATATGCTCAACTTGGTAATATTTATGCACAAAAGATTAGAGGTATTTCGCAACCTTCAGTAAGTTTATTGAATATTGGAACTGAAGCTGCCAAAGGTAATTCATTGACTAAGAAGGCTTATCAATTGATGGAAACGCAAAATGACTTTCACTTCACAGGTAACGTAGAAGCTAAAGGGTTGATGAATGACGCCGCCGATGTTGTTGTTACTGATGGTTATACTGGTAATATGATTTTGAAAAATTTAGAAGGTGTAGCTAAAGCAATGGGCAAAATGTTTAAGTCTACACTTTTAAGCAGCTTGAAAAATAAAGTGGCAGCACTAATTTTGAAAAAAGACCTAAAAGGATTAATGTCGAAAATGGATTATGCTGAGTATGGTGGATCTGTATTATTAGGACTGAACGGCACAGTGGTAAAAGCGCACGGTAGTTCTAGTGCTAAAGCATTTTATTCAGCGATTCGTCAGGCGAAAATTGCGGGTGAACAAAAAATTGTTGAAACTATGAAAGAAACGGTGGGAAAAAAAGATGAGTAAAACAGCGATAATATTTCCAGGCCAAGGCTCACAAAAAGTTGGTATGGCAAACGATTTATATGAACATGACGAAGTAGCAACATCAATTCTAAACCAAGCACAACAAGCTTTAGATTTCGATATCTTAGAAACAATGTTTACAGATAGCGAAGAAAAACTTGGCCAAACTGAAAATACACAACCCGCTTTATTAACCCATAGCATAGCATTATTTAATGCGTTAAATGATTTGAATGCAGATTACACAATGGGGCATAGTTTAGGCGAGTATGCAAGTTTAGTCGCTAGTAATGTGTTGAAATTTGAAGACGCAGTAAAGATTGTAAGAAAGCGTGGTCAACTTATGGCTGAAGCTTTCCCAAATGGTGTGGGGAGCATGGCGGCTGTATTAGGCTTAGATTACGAAGAAGTTGATGCAATATGTAAACAATTATCAACTGAAGAGGAAATTATTGAACCAGCCAATATCAATTCTCCTGGACAAATCGTTGTTTCAGGCCATAAAACGTTAGTTGATCAGTTAGTAGCTGAGGGTAAATCATTAGGCGCTAAACGTGTACTACCATTAGCAGTATCAGGTCCGTTCCACTCATCTATGATGCAAGTAATCAAAGATGATTTTGCATCATTTATTGATCAGTTCGAATGGCAAGATGCTCAATATCCTGTGGTACAAAATGTACATGCCAAAGGTGAAACGGATGCAAATGTCATTAAAGCAAATATGATAGAACAATTATATTCACCTGTTCAATTCATAGATTCAACGCAGTGGTTAATTGAGCAAGGTGTGGATCACTTTATTGAAATTGGCCCTGGCAAAGTACTATCAGGTTTAATTAAGAAAATTAACAGAGATGTAAAAGTAACTTCAATTCAAACACTAGAAGATGTGAAAGGTTGGAATGAAAATGACTAAAAGTGCGTTAGTAACAGGAGCATCAAGAGGTATTGGACGCAGTATTGCAATCCAATTAGCAGAAGAAGGCTATAATGTCGCAGTAAATTATGCCGGTAATAAAGAAAAAGCTGATGCTGTCGTAGAAGAAATCAAAGCTAAAGGCGTTGAAAGTTTTGCTGTTCAAGCAAATGTAGCAAATGGCGATGAAGTCAAAGCGATGATCAAAGAAGTAGTTAGTCAGTTTGGCTCAGTAGATGTACTTGTAAATAATGCCGGTATTACACGCGATAATTTATTGATGAGAATGAAAGAGCAAGAGTGGGATGATGTAATTGATACAAACTTAAAAGGTGTCTTTAATTGTATTCAAAAAGTAACACCACAAATGTTAAGACAAAAAGGTGGCTCTATCATCAATTTATCAAGCGTTGTTGGTGCAGTTGGTAATCCAGGTCAAGCTAACTATGTTGCGACAAAAGCAGGTGTTATCGGATTAACTAAGTCAGCTGCAAAAGAATTAGCATCTAGACACATTACTGTTAATGCTGTTGCGCCAGGTTTTATCGTTTCAGATATGACAGATGCTTTAAGTGACGAACTTAAGGCACAAATGTTAGAACAAATCCCATTAGCTGAATTTGGTGAAGATTCCGATATTGCTCATACTGTAGCATTTTTAGCTTCTGAAAAAGCTAAATATATTACTGGTCAAACAATCCATGTCAATGGTGGCATGTATATGTAACCTATGAGCTATTCAATTGTTCACAAATCGTTGTTCATTTGAACGTGATAGTAGTATTTCTAGAGTAATACTATGAATTACTACTTGTATTTCAATTGATAAAATGGGAAAATATAAAAGTCTATAAGTAGACTTTTAAAAGGAGGTGAATCGACGTGGAAAACTTTGACAAAGTAAAAGATATTATTGTTGACCGTTTAGGTGTTGACGCTGAAAAAGTTACTAAAGATGCATCTTTTAAAGATGATTTAGGCGCTGACTCACTAGATATCGCTGAATTAGTAATGGAATTAGAAGACGAATTTGGTACTGAAATTCCAGATGAAGAAGCTGAAAAAATCAACACAGTTGGTGACGCGGTTAACTTTATCAATAGTATTCAAAAATAATAAGCAAATATCTGAGTCGTAGTAAAAACGGCTCAGATTTTTTTGTTTGAAAAACATCTATATTTAAATCATAGATGATTTAGGTAAACGTTAACACGAATTGATTACACACTCGTTGTAAAGCGTTACAAACTTATATATGACAAACAGTTTTTTCTTTAGTTTTATTGCACTTTCACGTAGAATAAAAGCGTATACAGTATTTTTAGCATATAGTTGTTTTTATCTGAGGAGGAAAGAGATTGACCAATCATAAAAAGAAAGAAATGGTTCAAGCATTCCAAAAAAAGTTTGCCAAAAAAATGCAAGAATTAGATTTGAATTTTAATCAAGTCGATTTATATCAACAAGCATTTTCGCATTCTAGTTTTATAAATGATTTTAATATGGATCGCTTAGATCACAATGAAAGATTAGAATTTTTAGGAGATGCGGTATTAGAATTGACGGTTTCACGCTATTTATTTGATAAATATCCAGAATTGCCTGAAGGTAATTTAACAAAAATGCGTGCAACAATTGTATGTGAGCCATCACTTGTAATATTTGCGAAAAAAATTCAATTGAATGAATTAATTTTATTAGGAAAAGGCGAAGAAAAAACAGGGGGAAGAACTCGCCCCTCTCTAGTTTCTGATGCTTTTGAAGCATTTGTAGGTGCGCTATATTTAGATCAAGGCGTAGAAGCAGTATGGAAATTCTCTGAAAAGATTATATTCCCTTATGTAGAAGATGATGAATTAGATGGTGTTGTAGACTTTAAAACACAATTTCAAGAGTTTGTGCACAGACAAAACCAAGGCGATGTGACTTATCGACTCATCAATGAAGAAGGACCGGCACATCATCGATTGTTTACTTCTGAAGTTATTTTAGAAGATAAAGCCGTAGCAGAAGGAAAAGGAAAGACTAAAAAAGAATCAGAACAAAAAGCTGCTGAACAAGCATACAAAAAATTAAAAAATAAGTGAATAGCTTAAATGCATTTTTATAATAAGTAACACATTGATAATATTAATTCTAAAAATATCGTTTATTAAGCAATGCATTAACTTAAAGGTTAATGTAAAAGTGTTTCTAAATTGATACAAGAGAAGGAACATTTTGAAGGAGAATAGCATGGTTTATTTAAAATCTATAGATGCCTTTGGTTTTAAATCTTTTGCTGAGCATACAAATGTTCAGTTTGATGAAGGCGTAACAGCAATAGTTGGACCAAACGGTAGCGGGAAAAGTAATATCACTGATGCAATAAAATGGGTGTTAGGTGAGCAGTCGGCTAAATCTTTACGTGGTGCAAAAATGGAAGATATTATTTTTTCAGGTGCAGAACATCGTAAAGCCCAGAATTATGCAGAAGTAAAATTAAAGTTAGATAATAGTGCAGGCAAGTTACAGGTAGAAGCTACTGAATTAACAGTGACGCGTCGTTTGTATAGAAGTGGCGAAAGTGAATACTACCTGAACAATGATAGAGCAAGGTTAAAAGATATTCTGGATTTATTCTTAGATTCAGGTTTAGGAAAAGAAGCGTTTAGTATTATTTCACAAGGTCGTGTGGATGAAATATTAAATGCCAAACCCATCGATAGAAGGCAAATTTTAGAAGAGTCTGCAGGCGTGTTGAAATATAAAAAGAGAAAAGCAACTTCAGTACAAAAGTTAGATCAAACTGAAGATAATCTTTCACGTGTAGAAGACATTTTATATGACTTAGAGGGTCGAGTTGAACCGTTAAGAGAAGAGGCTGCAATTGCTAAAGAATATAAACACCTTTCAAAGGAAATGGAAAAGAGTGATGTATTAGTAACGGTCTATGATATTGAGCAATATAATAATAACATTCATGAACTAGATGAAAAATTAAATTATTTAAAAAGTCAACAATCAACAAAAGATGGTGAAAAAGTACAACATACACAATCACTTAATAAGTTTAAAGCTGAAAGACAACAATTAGATGAACGCATCGAAACTTTAAATTATCAGCTCGTTAAAGCTACAGAAGAAGTTGAAAAATATACAGGTCAATTAAATGTACTAGAAGAACGTAAAAAGAACCAATCTAAAACAAACGCAAGATTTGAAGAAGAACAAGAAAGTCTCTTGAATCAAACTGCTACATTAAAGCAAGAGAAAGCTGATGCACAAGCAGAGATAGACCGACTAAAATCACAACAAAAAGAATTAAACGAAAAAATACAACAATTCGAATCTCAACTTTATGTAACGGATGATCAACACGATGAAAAGCTAGAAGGCATTAAAGACGAGTATTATCAGTTGATGTCTGAACAGTCAGATGTGAATAATGATATACGCTTTTTAGAGCATACTATACAAGAAAATGAAACTAAACAATCACGCTTAGATTCAAGACTAGTTGAAGCATTTGAACAATTGAAACAAATTCAACACGATATTAACGAAGCTGAAAAAAATAGTGCAACGGCACAGAAGGATTTAAAAAAAGCAGAGCAGCAACTTAATGAGTATGAGCACAAATTAACAGAACTTAAACAGCAACGTAGTGAATATGAAGAGAAATTACATCAGGCTTATCGGTTTAATGAAAAGCTTAAGTCACGTATAGATAGTGCTGCGACACAACAAGAAGAATATAGTTACTTCTTTAACGGAGTGAAACATATATTAAAAGCAAAAAATAATCAGTTAACAGGAATTCGAGGTGCGGTAGCAGAAGTTATCCAAGTACCTTCAGATTTGACTAAAGCTATTGAAACGGCTTTAGGCGCCTCTTTACAACATGTTATTGTTGATTCTGAAAAAGAAGGACGACAAGCGATTCAATACCTAAAACAACATGGTTTAGGCAGAGCAACATTCTTACCATTAAATGTTATTCAGCCACGTCAAATCGCTAGTGATATATTGACAACAGCTCAAGAGGCGGAAGGTTTCGTTAATATCGCATCCCAAGCAATCCAAGTTGAAGCGGATTATCAAAACGTCGTCCAAAATTTATTAGGTAATACAATTGTCGTTGATGAGTTAAAAAATGCTAACGAACTAGCACGAAAAATTAAATACCGTACACGTATTGTTACATTAGATGGTGATATAGTTAACCCTGGTGGTTCTATGACCGGTGGCGGCGATCGTAAATCGAAAAGTATTTTAGCTCAAAAAGATGAACTTGCTAAAATGCGTGCACAATTAGCAGATTATCAAAAGCAAACTGTTCAATTTGAAAAACAATTCCAAGAAATTAAAGAAAATGCGGATCATATTAGTGAAAAGTACTTCGAAACAAGTCAAATTTATAATTCAGTGAAGCAAAAAGTTCATGATTATGAATTAGAATTGGATAGACTACGTAAAAATGAAGCACATTTAAAAGATGAACATGAAGAATTTGAATTTGAAAAAAATGATGGATACCAAAGTGCAACAAGCAAGCAAACCTTAAATGATAAAAAACAAAAATTAGCTAAAATTAAAGCCAAATTGCAAAAATTAGAAGAAGATATTGATCTTTATACAAAATTATCTAAAGAAGGTAAAGAAAGTACAACACAAATCCAACAACAGTTACACCAAAAGCAATCGGATTTAGCGGTAGTAAAAGAAAGATTAAGTGCACAAAAGCAAACTTACGCAAGAATTACTAAACAACTCTCATCGGTTGCAAGCCAACAGGAAAAATTGGATGATCAAATAAAGTTATTTAATTCTGATGAAATGACTGGTGAAAAAGCTTTTGAGACAATTCAAGGTAATATTGAGCAAAGTAAAAATGCTAAAGCTCAATTAGCACAAGACATCGAAGAAGTGAAATCGCGTAGACTAGAATTAAATGATAAAATTGAAGAAACAGATCAAATGTTACAAGAAGCCAATCAAGATATTTTATCTATTGAAAATCGCTACCAAGATATTAAATCTGAGCAATCACGTTTAGATGTACTGATCAATTATGCAATCAACCACTTGAATGATACTTATCATATGACGTATGAACGTGCGAGTGAGTTATACGAATTAGATGAGGATATTGAAGCGTTGCGTAAAAAAGTCAAGTTAACAAAAATGTCTATTGAAGAATTAGGGCATGTTAATTTAAATGCGATTGAACAATTTGAAGAAGTCAACGAACGTTATACATTTTTAGATGAGCAGCGTGCTGATTTAAGGGCAGCTAAAGCAACATTAGAACAACTTATAGAAGAAATGGATCAAGAAGTAAAAGACCGTTTTAAAGAGACTTTCCATGCTGTACAAGGTCATTTTGCTGAAGTGTTTAAATCACTTTTTGGTGGTGGACAAGCAGAATTACGTTTAACGGATGATGATTACCTATCTGCAGGGGTAGACATCATTGTTCAACCTCCAGGCAAAAAACTGCAACACTTATCTTTATTAAGTGGTGGAGAACGCGCACTAAGTGCAATTGCTCTATTATTTGCAATATTAAAAGTAAGGTCAGCACCATTTGTTATATTAGATGAAGTAGAAGCTGCATTGGACGAAGCAAATGTTATTAGATATGCACAATATCTTAAAGCTTTATCAGACCAAACACAATTTATTGTGATTACTCACCGTAAAGGGACGATGGAATTTTCAGACCGATTATATGGTGTAACAATGCAAGAATCTGGTGTATCCAAATTAGTGAGTGTTAATTTAAATACGATTGATGAAGTTATTAAGGAGGAACAAGCATGAGCTTTTTCAAACGATTAAAGGATAAATTTTCCAGTACCTCAGAAGAACCAAAGCAACAAGAAGATCTAGAACAATTATCTGAGGACTCTCAAAAGGAAATAGATGAGCCTCAAGATGAACAACCCGCCAAAAAGCCAAAAAAATTAAAAGAAGCAGATTTTGATGATGATGGCTTAATATCAATAGAAGACTTTGAAGAAATCGAAGCACAGCAATTAGGTGCGAAATTCAGAGCAGGATTAGAAAAATCTCGTGAAAACTTCCAAGCCCAACTTAACAATTTAATTGCGCGTTATCGTAAAGTGGATGAAGAATTTTTCGAAGCGCTAGAAGAAATGCTTATTACAGCTGACGTTGGATTTAACACGGTAATGCAATTAGTGGAAGAATTGCGTGAAGAAGCGCAACGTCGTAATATTTCAGAAACAGAAGATTTGCGTGAAGTTATTGTAGAAAAAATAGTAGAAATTTATCACCAAAATGATGATAATTCAGAAGTGATGAATATAGAAAATGAAGGCCTTAATGTCATATTAATGGTGGGGGTTAATGGTGTTGGTAAAACAACAACAATTGGTAAATTAGCTCACCGTTATCAAGCAGAAGGTAAGAAAGTAATGTTAGCGGCAGGGGATACTTTCAGAGCCGGCGCGATTCAACAACTTAAAGTTTGGGGAGAGCGTGTTGGAGTTGAAGTAATGAGCCAGAGTGAAGGTTCAGACCCAGCTGCAGTAATGTATGACGCAATAAATGCTGCGAAAAGTAAGAATGTAGATATTCTTATTTGTGATACAGCAGGGCGTTTACAAAACAAATCTAATTTAATGAATGAATTAGAAAAAGTGAAACGTGTCATAGGACGTGCTGTCCCAGAAGCACCGCATGAAGTATTACTATGCTTAGATGCGACTACAGGTCAAAACGCATTGTCACAAGCTAAATCATTTAAAGAAGTTACTAATGTTACAGGTATCGTACTTACAAAACTGGATGGTACTGCCAAAGGTGGTATTGTGTTAGCGATACGTAATGAATTACACATACCTGTGAAATATGTAGGTTTAGGCGAAAAATTAGATGATTTACAACCATTCAATCCAGAAAGTTATGTTTATGGACTATTTGCTGATATGATTGAACAAAATGTAGATGAAAATGAAGCGCCTAATGAAAACGAAGCAGAAATTGAAGGTCACTCAGATGAGTCAAAATGATTTAATTAAAACGATTCGGATGAATTATTTGTTTGATTTTTATCAAGCGTTACTCACTCAGAAACAAAGAAATTATCTAGAGTTATTCTATTTACAGGACTATTCTTTAAGTGAGATAGCTGATACATTTGATGTGAGTCGACAAGCAGTGTATGATAACATAAGAAGAACTGGCGATTTAGTTGAAGATTATGAAACAAAATTAGGTTTATACCGTAATTTTGAACAGAGACAAAATCTATATGAACAAATTAAACAGCATGTTAATGATCCAGAAAAAATACAACAATATATTCAAGCACTAGAAGATTTAGATTAGAGAACATAAAGGAGGTATTTGATATGGCATTTGAAGGATTGTCCGATCGTTTGCAAGGAACGATGCAAAAAATCCGCGGTAAAGGTAAAGTCACAGAAGCTGATATTAAATTAATGATGCGTGAAGTTAGATTAGCATTATTAGAAGCAGATGTTAACTTTAAAGTCGTTAAGGATTTTATCAAAACTGTATCAGATAGAGCACTAGGTTCAGATGTAATGAAATCATTAACACCTGGACAACAAGTAATTAAAATAGTGCAAGAAGAACTGACGCAATTAATGGGTGGGGAAAATTCAACCATCACAATGGCTAATAAACCACCAACAGTTGTAATGATGGTTGGTTTACAAGGTGCAGGTAAAACAACAACTGCAGGTAAATTAGCACTACTAATGCGTAAAAAGTATAATAAAAAACCATTGCTTGTTGCAGCAGATATATACCGTCCAGCTGCAATTGATCAATTACAAACTGTAGGTAAACAAAT
The DNA here is from genome assembly GCF_003697915.1 of Staphylococcus pseudoxylosus. Classification (GTDB taxonomy): domain Bacteria; phylum Bacillota; class Bacilli; order Staphylococcales; family Staphylococcaceae; genus Staphylococcus; species Staphylococcus pseudoxylosus. Next base: position 97,129 of record NZ_RCVN01000010.1, on the reverse strand, counting down.
TGATATCCCTGTATACAGTGAAGGCGATCAAGTAAAGCCACAACAAATAGTTGAAAATGCTATTAATCATGCTAAAGATGAACATTTAGACTTTGTAATTATTGATACTGCAGGCCGTTTACATGTCGATGAGGCCTTAATGGAAGAATTGACAGACGTCAAAGAAATTACAAAACCAAATGAAATTATGCTTGTTGTTGATGCGATGACGGGTCAAGACGCTGTTAATGTAGCGCAATCATTTGATGAACAACTAGACGTTTCAGGTGTAACATTGACGAAACTAGATGGAGATACTCGTGGTGGTGCTGCATTATCCATTAGATCTGTAACGCAAAAACCAATTAAATTTGTAGGTATGAGTGAAAAACTTGATGGTTTAGAACCATTCCATCCTGAACGTATGGCTTCACGTATCCTCGGTATGGGAGATGTATTAAGTTTAATTGAAAAGGCACAACAAGATGTTGATGAAGATAAAGCCAAAGATTTAGAGAAAAAAATGCGTACCTCATCGTTTACGCTTGAAGATTTCTTAGAACAATTAGACCAAGTTAAAAATCTAGGACCACTTGATGATATTATGAAAATGATACCAGGTATGAACAAGATGAAAGGCATGGATAAATTGAATATGGACGAAAAGCAAATCGATCATATTAAGGCAATTATTCAGTCTATGACACCAAGTGAACGTAATGAACCTGAGACATTAAATGTATCTCGTAAAAAACGTATCGCTAAGGGTTCTGGTCGGTCAGTTCAAGAAATAAATAGATTAATGAAACAATTTAATGATATGAAGAAAATGATGAAACAATTTTCCGGTGGCGGAAAAGGTAAAAAAGGTAAACGTAAGCAAATGGAAAATATGATGAATGGTATGAACTTACCATTTTAAAATGTGCTTCTTAAAAAGATTAATCTAATAATAATTTAAAAAGTAGTAATCCACATCGACAGTGTGAATTACTACTTTTTTGTACTCGTTTTAGAACGTAAACAAACCTTAGGATTATCATCTAAGGTTTGTTTATTTGTATTCGTATAGTTAATTTTTTAAATAGCAGTGGTCTTTCAGACTAAATTAGGTTCTATTATCAATTGACTTATTCAACACAATAACAGAACTACTATTTAATTTATATATACTATGATTTTAAAATGTGACTTGGTCAATGATTTGGGCCGACGCTATGGAATGAGCTCTAGCCAACGACCACAGGATAAGGCAGTGCCTGCGGAAAGCGTGTACAAAACTGCTAACAAAATCGGAGGTTTTGTCGATAGTATGCCCCTATATTATGGCGATTTTGCTTATAACAAACGTGTTGTTTTGAGGAGAAGATATCGATAAATAATTTATTAATGAATACCGATATTTTCTCTAAATGTTTTGCCTTCATATTCAGTTCGGTATAAACCACGCTTTTGTAATTCAGGTACGATATCATTGACGAAATCTTGTAAACTATTTGGGAATACTGGGGGCATTAGGTTAAAACCATCCGCAACCCCTTCATTAAACCAACGTTCCATTTCATCCACAATATCCTTTGGTGTCCCAATAAGTGTTAAATGTCCGCCACCTGCACTTAAATAGCCTAATAATTCTCGCAATGTTGGATTTTTATCTTTGATGATTTCTAACACAGTTTGATAACGTCCTTTAGGTCCATTAAAAGATTCTACGGGTGGTAACGAGGGTACAAGTTCATCCAAATCCCAGTTATGACAATCTTGACGAATAAAAAACTCTAATTGATTTAAAGCTGTATCAACTTCTAAAGATTTATCAAGTTGTTGTTTTTTGGCATAAGCTTCTTCATATGATTGTCCAACGTACGTTACTAAACCAGGGAATACTTTCAAGCTATTTTCGGACTTTCCTTGTTGTATTAATTTTTGGTTTAATTTCTTTTTAAAAGTATTTGCTTGATCAAAATTCCAAGCCACAGCATAGACTGCATCTGCGTATTTAGTTGCCAATGCGATGCCAGGATCTGATGCACCGGCTTGCATTGCAATTGGTTTTCCTTGAGGGCTACTTGGTGTTGTCAATGGTCCCTGTACACTGAAGTGTGAACCTTTATGATGGATAGCATTGATTTCAGAATGATTAATTAAGCTATTGTCTTCTTTATTATGTAAAAAATCATCCACACTCCAAGATTCAAGTAATCGATTCATCACTTGAGCGAATTCATCTGCTTTTTTATAGCGTGCTTCGTGTTCAGGTAAGTGATCCATTCCATGGTTTGCAGCTTCCAAATCTGTCATGGAAGTGACTAAATTCCAACCAGCGCGACCTTGACTAATATGGTCAACACTCAATAGTTGTCTAGCCGCTGTAAAAGGGTTAGAAAATGTACTGGATATAGTAGCAACTAGTCCAACATGTTGTGTAACTTGTGATATCGCTGTTAAATTAATTAGAGGATCGAACCAAAATGCAGGCATATCACTTTTAGAATTAGCTGGAAACGATTGATTGTCAGCGAAAAATATAGCATCAAATAAGCCTTGTTCTGCAATTTTTGCCAACGACTGATAATACGTAATATCACCAATACGTTCAACGCTTGAATGGGGCATGCGCCATGCGGCTTGATGGTGACCACAGCCATAGATGAGTACACCGATATTTAAATGTTTTGTTTGTGTCATAGAATCCATCGCTCCTCCTTATTAATTCATTGTTAAGCCGCCGTCGACTGTAAAGTTCTGACCTGTAATACCATCAGATTGATCTGATACGAGATACGCGACCATATTAGCTACATCTTGTGGTGCGGTAACGTTTTTGATAGGTGTTGTTTGCGCAATTAAATCAAAGACCTCAGTTGATGTCGTTGCACTTGCATCGGTTGTTTTTAACAAACCGCCAGATACTACGTTGGATGTGATACCATATTGTCCTAATTCGGCAGCCAAATTACGTGAAAATCCAATTAATCCAGCTTTAGCTGTTGTATATTCATGATAAGGGACAACAGGATTTTGAAATAAATTCGTACCTATCGAGATGATTTTACCTTTTTGTCTTTGAAGGAATTGTGGTATAACGCTTTGACATATATTGAAAGCCGCTTTTAATGTGCCATCAATTTGTTGCTGGTAATCTTCCCATGTAAGATCTGCAAATGCTTTTTGTTCAACAGGATCAAATTTAAATCCAACTAGGGCATTATTAATTACAACATCTATCTGACCAAAATATTGTGTAGCTTCATCAACTAATCTGTCAATTTCATTTCGTTTTGTCACATCTGCTTGTACAGCGATGGCTTGTCGAGTTCCAATTTCATCAACAAGTTTTTGTGCAGCATGTTCACTTTTATGATAGTTTATGACAACGTTATGGCCATGCTGAGCTAGTGTTTTTACTATAGCTGCGCCTAATCCACGACTACTGCCAGTTACTATGACGTTTTTTTTCATTGATATACACTCCTTAATTTTCAATAAAAAAATACACAACCCTTCAGAAAGAAAGTTGTGTATTAGAAATATCAACATATGTATAAAAAGTGCTTCAACAAGCTTTTGAAATATGCTAGATTTCACACTTTCCTCCGCTAGTTTAAACTAGATCAGGTTCAAAGGGTTTGAGTCAGACTCATCTCAGTTAGAAACACCCCTAGTGCATTTGGTTATTTAATTTAATTTCAATGTATATTTTTTAGTGAATAATGTCAAGTTTAGGAAAATTTAAGATTTTATATGATATCATTTTGAGCTGTAAAAAAGAAATTGGCTGAATATTGAAATTGGTAAAGAAGAAACTCTTTACAAAGTTGAAGATTACTGTTATTATTATTTCTTGTAGAAAATAAAAACTATGAAAATTAAAGGAGCGAATATAAATGGCAGTTAAATTACGTTTAACACGTTTAGGTTCAAAAAGAAATCCATTCTATCGTATCGTAGCAGCTGATGCTCGTGCACCACGTGACGGTCGTAATATCGAACAAATCGGTACTTACAACCCTAACAATGTTAATGCACCAGAAGTTAAAATCGACGAAGAATTAGCACTTAAATGGTTAAAAGATGGTGCGAAACCAACTGATACAGTTCATAACATTTTATCAAGAGAAGGTATCTTGAAAAAATTTGATGAGCAAAAATAATTTTTAACCTAATATACATTCTGTATATTTGTAAGAGTACCTCGAGAGGTGCTCTTTTTTTATTGCGAAATATCCAATATAATTCAACAAAAATGAAAAAAGGCTATATATCATAGAGCCTTTATTTTTTAAATGTAATGAGTCACAGTGATTGAACTTACGTGTTATAATGAGCTAATAAAATAGCGAAGATACATAATTAAAAATAATAGAAATAGTCTAATTATTATGGAGGAACATATATGAAAGTTGAAGTAGGCAAGATTGTAAATACACATGGCATAAAAGGAGAAATTAAGGTGAAATCAAATTCAGATTTTATCGATATACGTTTTCAACCCGGGGAAATCGTTGAGATAGAACGTAAAGACAAAGCATCATTAACATTTACAATTTCATCATATAGAATGCATAAAGGACTTCATATGTTAACATTTGAAGGAATCAATAATATTAATGATATTGAGCATTTAAAAGGTGAAACATTAGTGCAAGAACGCGACCATGAAGAAATTGAATTAGGTGAACATGAATATTATTATTCAGATATTATTGGTTGTACGGTTTTCGATGAAGAAGATACTCCAATTGGTCGTGTGATAGAAATTTTCGAAACAGGTGCCAATGATGTTTGGGTTGTTAAAGGGGATAAAGAATATTTAATACCTTATATTGCAGACGTAGTTAAAGAAATTGATGTCGAAGGTAGACGTATTCAAATCTCACCAATGGAAGGATTGTTAGATTAATGAAGATTGATTATTTAACTCTATTTCCAGATATGTTTAATGGCGTGTTAAATCATTCTATTCTGAAGCGTGCTCAAGAAAAAGATGTGTTACAAGTCAATACTGTAGATTTTAGACATTTTGCAGAAAATAAACATAACCAAGTAGATGATTATCCTTTCGGTGGTGGGCAAGGAATGGTATTAAAGCCTGAACCTATATTTAATGCGATGGACAGTATCAATAAGACAGCTGACACAAGAGTGATACTAATGTGTCCTCAAGGACGTCCGTTTAATCAAGCCATTGCTAATGAACTTAGTCAAGCGGAGCATATTGTTTTTATTTGTGGTCATTATGAAGGTTATGACGAAAGAATCCGTGAAAATTTAGTAACGGATGAGATTTCCATGGGAGATTATGTATTAACTGGTGGAGAGCTACCAGCAATGGTAATGACTGATGCAATTGTTAGGTTACTGCCTGGTGTATTAGGTAATCAACAATCACATGAGGATGATTCATTTCAAGATGGTTTACTAGAATTTCCACAATATACGAGACCACGTGAATATAAAGGGATGGGTGTACCAGATGTATTGTTGTCAGGTAATCATGCAAATATTGAAAAGTGGCGTCATGAGCAGAAAATTATCAGAACTTGGACGAAGCGACCAGATCTTTTAAATTTCGATACGATGTCTCAAGAAGACAAAGAGATTATAGAAAGATACAAAAAGCATTTGAAAAAAGACTAACGATGTGCTAACATATTTTAAGTGTGCGACACACGAAAAATCACTATGATCCGCTGCTATATTTTGTCGAGGCAAGAACATAGGTTGAAGGAGAGAAAAATAATGAGTAATCACAAATTAATCGAAGCAGTAACTCAATCGCAATTACGCACAGACTTACCTTCATTCCGTCCAGGTGACACTTTAAGAGTGCACGTACGTATTATTGAAGGTACACGTGAACGTATCCAAGTATTCGAAGGTGTAGTAATCAAGCGCCGTGGTGGAGGTATTTCAGAAACTTTCACTGTTCGTAAGATTTCTTCAGGTGTAGGTGTGGAACGTACATTCCCATTACACACACCAAAAATCGAAAAAATCGAAGTTCCACGTCGTGGTAAAGTTCGTCGTGCTAAATTATACTACCTACGTGAATTACGTGGTAAAGCTGCTAGAATTAAAGAAATTCGTTAATCAGCATAATCAGCATAAAAAAAGCGGTCCTCATAAAGAGGGCCGCTTTTTTGTTTATTGATAAAGAAAAAGCAAAGCCATTGGACGAACTTCATTATCTAATGGGAACTAATTAAAGCTTGTGGGATCAGATGTAAGTATCATGAGCAAAACATTTTACTTATGATTAGTGATTCCAAAGTGAAGTATATAAATTGAGAGCTCTCTACAAAGGTTAGTAGCGCTTAAATAAAAACTTAGACTACTAAACATCCATTTGGACCTATATAATCTGTGAATAGACCGTAATTAGCATTGATAGTTACTACATAGTAGACTTAGTATGGCTAACTAAATCAGTATTGTTTTTTTAATATCGATGTGCCAATACCATATAAATCTTTGTTTGGTATTGGCACATTTAAACATATATTCTACCTACGTATACGATTTTTAGATTTATTTCTTAACCACCATAAAAAGCCAATGCTAGAAATTACACCGAAAACAGACAATGTGATTAATAGTAAGGTGTGTGGTGGTGTATATTTTAAGGTGATTGTTTCTTGACCTTTCTCAGTAGGAATCACCGTCATAATACCGTTACCTTGCTTGACAGGCAATTCTTGTTTGCCTGAATAAGCTTTCATACCATTACGATAGGCCATAGGAAGTACAATGTATCCTTCATCTTCTTTGTGCTTAGTTATTGTATAACCTGTACGTTGTTGAGAGACTTTGACAGGGTTTAAGGATTTTGTTGCGTTACGTAATGTTTGATAATCTTCACCATAGATTCCTTTGATATTAAATCGGTAATCACCTTTAGATAATTGAATGTTTAAGTCTTTATTTGCTTTAACGCGCATAGTTACTGGTGTAACAAAGCGTCTATACTTATAGGTCAATTCATTGCGTTGTTGGCTGTATTCGTTAACACGGACATCATGTGCTTTATCAGGTGAGAGTAACTCCACGTCCATCTCAACATACATATCTTCATATTTGTCAGCAATAGATTTAGGTAAATGATAACTTATGCCGCCAGTATCTTTAGAAACGACTAAATGATTATCCTTGTTTCTATGCGCATGGTTAAATGTTGGTGTCGCTTCAGTTAATAAATTTTTATTAGCTTTGAATGTTTGATTGGATGAAGTGCTACTATCATTCAATACAACACCTTGTAACATGGCTTGCTCTCTATCTAACGGTGATTTAAGGTCTTTGGAATCAAAAACTTTATCCGTGATGTGTGCACTTGGGTATGCTATTTGATTAGTAGAATGTAAAAATGACTCTTCTTTAGAATGCTCAACAGTACTTTCATGTTTAAATCCGTATGGAATATTTAAGTCATTTGGACGACGTATACGATCTTGTACATTCCATAAAGCCATTAAATTAGCACGATTAGATAATAAACGATACGTACTATTTTTATCAGTGTGCATGTTGATTTGTAAAGTTTTATCGTAATATTTTAAGATATCACCATCGAATATACTTGAATACAAAGCGGTGCCATTAAAATGATATAACATCGGTGAATTTAAACCATATTGCGACATATAATCAATTCTATTTAATGGATCGTCACTATGTTGCTGGTTGATTGCATTTATTTTTTTAGTTAATGCAGGACTTTTATATTTAGCATCGTGCATAGCTGAAACGGTTGATTCGTAGTTTTTAACATTATTAAAATGATTGTTAGATAATATAAAGGCTTGCTGCACAATAAACAAGCATAGGATGGTAAATATAACCCATCGTTGTTGCAATAAACATTTTTTAAACAGTGTAAATGCTATGAAAAGCATAAGTATTAAACATACGACCATCCAGGAGATTTTTTGATCAGTCACTACAAATGACATCATACCCATAATTATTAAAACTGGTAGACAAGAGATGACATAAGATTTTAGATTTAACTCAGAAAGATGCTGAATAAATAAAGCGATTAATCCTGATGTTGTTAATGCAAAAATATAAACCCATCTACGTTCTGGCGTTGAAAAACCATTAAACATACTATCGAAATAAGGTGTTAACGAACCTATTAACATAATCCATGTTGCAATTGCAAAAAGCCTATAGTAATAATGCTTGTAAAGTTTGAAAGATAATAAAGCGATGATCGTAATCAATGATACTGTAATGTAAAAGCCATTGCTAAAAAAGTTTTTCTGACGTGCAAAGTCAGTAAATAGATTTATGCTGAAATGTGGATTACTCACTCTATCGTTATTAAGAAATGAAGATACCCCAGTATAGAACCCCCAAATACCAATTAACGTGCTCAATATAACTGCAATAGGTATCATCCACAACTGCTGTTTTCGAGAAACTATGTCTCTTGGATGTGGAAATATAAAGCGATAAATGACATAAGCTAATATCACAATCGCTTCATAATAACTAAAGTAAAAATTTGAAAAAAGTGTTAATGCAATTGCGAAAATAAAAAGCCCTAATTTCTTTTCTCTATAAAAACGTTCAATACCTAATAGTGACAAGGGTAGAAAAATTAGTAAATCGCCATAGTAAGACCACGTAAAATTAAAGTATATAACTGTTGTAGAAGCACCATAGAGCAATGCAGCTAAAAATATTGAATGATTTTTAAACTTTAAATATTTAAAGAAGTAAAAAGTTATAACAAAAGTTGCTACGCCTTTAACAAAGGCAACGATTAACTGATTACTAGTCCAAAACGTAATTTGACTTGGATTACTATTGAATATCACTTCCGATAACCATACAAATATAAAATTTATATAAGTAAATGGGGAGGTTGAATAGTAATAAGATAAATCTTGTACAAAATTGCCCCCAAGGCCAAATGAGTGATCGTACGAACTTTTAAACTGACTAAAATGTTCATATAAGTACATTTGAAAAGGCATCATTTGCCTGTAACCGTCACCATAACCGCTAAATACAACGCCATGGGTTAGATAGCGATAAATATATGGTGTGAATGTGAGAAGTGCTACGAAAACACCCATTGTAATGATGCATAATAATCTCGTTGTTTTATTGGACCAAAGCTTACGAAACATGGTCATACCTCATCTCTGACAAACTCCTTTTATAAAGTGATTTAATTGCTCTTGAATCTTTTACGAATTAGCCATGTAATTGTAGATAATGTAAATATGGCGGAAATAATGATCAAGGTATACCAATATTTAGGGCGATATTTGAGAATTATTTGACTAGTATCTCTATTTACAGCAACGCCTGTCATCATATAGTTTACCTTAAAAGGTTTTACTTTTTTGCCATCAATATAAGCTGTCATGCCATTACGATACGGAATATTAATAGAAGCGATTCCTTTTTGATGTGGGGACAAGTTAACTTTGACACCATTTTTAATATCATGATAGCTACCTATATTAGTTTTAGAACCATGGGCAGATTTTAATTTTTGGTAATTTTCACCGTGTAAACTTTTAATATCTAATTGATAATTTCCAGATGGACTGAGATTTATATTTATGTTGCCATGTTCATCTGGTTGTGCTTTGTAAAGTTGAGTATCTACGCCTGTTCGATATGTAGAATTATTGAATAATCGATGGTTTGCATAGTCATTTATATTCACTGTAAAGTTGCTGTCTGGATAACCGCGTTTGACTTTTAAAGTTAAATAAAAATCATTAAAACGCTGTCTCAGATGTTCTGGTATGTGCAATTGAATTTGGCTATTATCGTTACGAAGTTGTATATGTTGCCCAGCCAATTTATTTATATTTTGATACGATATTTGAGTTTGATTTAATAAATTTTTAGTGGTATCTGTATATTCTTTCCCTTTACCATTAACTACAACGCCATCGATCATGGCATGTTCTCTATCAATAGCTGTATTAATAGAGTTTGAATCATAAATATTATTTGTGACACGAACAGATGGAAGGTTTAATGTATTTTCATAAATTTGATACTGTCCTTCAGTTTTTATTTTCTTAAAATAGGTTGGCACATTATTTTGATAATCTTTAAGCATTAAAAATTTGATTGAAAATAAGCTGTTAATATTTTGACGTGCATTGGTGGATTGATATCTACTAACTGATTCTTCTTGCATATTAATCTTCAGCGCATCATAGTAGTAATCTAAAATATTATGATTAAAAATACTTGAATAAATACTCACGCCTTTAAAGTGTTGATACATAGGTGTATTATCTTGTTCATTAACACGCCAATCAATACGTTCATCCTCAGATTTATGATGTGTCATTTGTGATATTAATTGTCGTTGGAGAGGCGTGTTAAAGAGACTGGCATTAATATAACTTTTATTAGCTCGTTCAACATGGTCTTCAAAGTAAATTTGATTGCGAATAAAGACAAAAGAAATTAGCAAATTAAGAATCATAATAGAAATAATAAATAAATATGTTAATTTAACACGTGATTTCGCCTCATTGACTAAAAGTATCAGAAAGCCAATGACACTTACGATAGGTGTAAACCACAACCATGACACAAAGTCACTATAATACCATGCACTGATAAATAGATAACTTAATGCAACTATAGCTGACAAAACATAATTTTTTATTGATATGGTTCTAAAATATTTGATGTAGAAGCTAATTAAAACTGCAGCATTCAATGCAATAAGATAATGCCATCTTTTTTGAGGTGCAGAAAATCCATTAAATATTTGATCGATAAATGGAATGAAACTTGCGCCAATAGATACAATGGTAAATATAGCAAATAATCTAAAATAATAGTGCCTATATAATTTGAAAGATAATAATGCTTGTAAAACAATAAATGATAAGACAATTAAATAGTTATCGTAAAAAACATTTGTATTCTGATTAAAAGGTTCAAACCAATCTACTTTACTATCAAAAGGTGTACGTCTATTGTTTAAGAAACCTTGGACGGCGTGGAAAAAAATAAATAAACTACAACCCAAAGCAATGAAAGATGCTAAAGTTAACGACCAAAATGCTTTAAACCTAGGGACTAAATCATTTTTATGTCTGAGTAAGATTCTAATTGATAAGTATAAAATACCAGTTAATAATTGATAATATGCAAAATAAAAATTATTAATTAGTGAAATAGCAACAATTAGTATAAACCAACCTATTTTCCCATTTTTGAGGAAATGTTCTATGGACCATAACAATAGCGGCAGCCATATAAATATATCGCTGAAAAATGGCCAGTATACTGTGAATCTAAAGTAAAGCGGTGATATAACAAAAATGAACGCACCAAGTATAGCCATATTACGATTAAATGAAATACTACGCACAAATATAAAGGTTCCTAGCATAGCAATAGCAGATTTAATGATTGATATAATCAGGGCATTTGTTGTCCAAAACAAAACATCTGAAGTGTTTATTGGAATAAAGATTTTAAGTATTACAATGGCCACTACATTGCATATAAAAATAATGTTAGTGGAGAAATAGTAGCTTAGATCAGTGGAAAAATCTCCCCCTAAACCGAAATCAGATGCGTAGAACCAATTCCCCTTACTCCAATTATCAAACAAGTACATTTGAATTGGCACCATCTGTTCTATCCCATCATTAGGACCAGTAAACAATACACCATCATAAACATATCTATAAATAACATAACTATGCCCAATAATTGCTAATATAATAAACAAACAGACGTACAATAATTTACGTTTCATAGGTAATCTCCTATATATGTATTAAGTATAATGCTATTGTAACGATTTTTTACAAATTGAGTTTAAAAAGACTATATATTTTATGTGAAATTAATCTTTTTAAGATATATCTTAATTTTCTCAAAAAACCAGAGATAAATAAAACATTAACCTATATACAGATATCTAAAGCACAACTATAAATCATCTATATTTATATATTAAATAATAGTGTAAAATTGAAGATGGTAAATAAGCCATGACGTTATTTTGTTTATCAAGCACTATGTAGCGTGTTATGATTTTAAAGTCAAAGCAACGTGCAAGTATAATGATATATTTAAATTAATAAAAATCTGAAATTCGCAAAAATAGAAAGGTGATATAGATATGGTAATACAATGGTATCCAGGCCATATGGCTAAAGCAAAAAGAGAAGTATCAGAACAATTAAAAAAAGTCGATGTCGTGTTCGAATTAGTTGACGCTAGAATTCCTTATAGTTCTAGAAATCCTATGATTGATGAAGTGATACAACAAAAACCACGTGTCGTCATTTTAAATAAGAAAGATATGGCAAATTTAAAAGAATTAGAAAAGTGGGAATCATTTTTTAAAGATAAAGGTTATTACCCTGTGGCAATTGATGCAAAACATGGTAAAGGACTTAAACAAGTAGAACAGACGGCCATTAAAGCTACCAAAGAAAAATTCGAAAGAGAAAAACAAAAAGGATTAAAACCTAGAGCGATTAGAGCAATGATTGTCGGCATACCTAATGTAGGGAAATCAACATTAATTAATAAATTAGCTAATAAGTCTATTGCTAAAACAGGTAATACGCCAGGTGTAACCAAACAACAACAATGGATAAAAGTAGGGAATTCACTTCAATTGCTAGATACGCCAGGGATTTTATGGCCTAAATTCGAAGATCAACTCGTTGGTAAGAAACTAAGTGTTACTGGAGCAATTAAAGATAGTATTGTTCATTTAGACGAAGTTGCTATTTATGCTTTAGATTTCATGAAAGCACATGACTACGAAGGTTTAAAGCAGCACTATAAAATTGATGTCCCTGTAGATGCAGAAAACATAGAATGGTTTGATACGATCGGACGTAGACGTGGATTGTTGCGTCGAGGTAATGAAATAGATTATGAAGCGGTAATCGATTTGATTATTCATGAAGTTAGAAATGCTAAAGTTGGTACGTACACGTTCGATATCATCAATGAAATGGACGTGTAGACAAATATGAAACAAACGATTCAAGAAGTGAAGACGATATTGCAAACAATACAATCTATAGAAGAACTTAATACACACATGTTTGTTGAAGATGAACGTAAGGGTGTGCAAAATGCTATCAAACAAAGACGTAAACAATTAGAAAAAGAAGCGTTATTGCTAAAAAATTATGAGGAAATGTCAGCGTTTGAAATCGCATTGTTAGCGCAAAATAGTGATGCGCTTATTTGTGGTATCGATGAAGTTGGTCGTGGCCCATTAGCTGGCCCGGTTGTGACATGTGCTGTCATTTTAAATGAGAATCATTATTTTACAGGGTTAAATGATTCGAAGAAATTATCTGCAAAGCAAAGACAAAGTATAGAGAAACAGCTATTAAATGATGTTTTTGCGTATGCTTATGGTTATGCAACAGTGGAAGAGATTGATCGATTAAATATTTATGAGGCCACAAAAATTGCTATGTTAAGAGCAATTAAAGCATTACCAGTACGCCCTACACACTTACTTGTCGATGCGATGACTTTAGATATAGATATTCCACAAACATCATTAATCAAAGGTGATGCTAGAAGTGTATCTATTGCAGCTGCAAGTGTGCTGGCAAAAGAGCATAGAGACAAATATATGCGTGAATTAGCTGAGAAATATCCTGGGTACGGTTTTGAAAAAAATGCTGGCTATGGTACCCAACAACACTTAGACGGTATTAAACAATTGGGTATTATACCTGAACACAGGAAAACATTTGAGCCAATTAAATCGCTCACAAATTAATAGTTAAAATGAAATAATTGAAATAAGTAGAATAAATGAGTTTACAATAGCGCTTTCATTTCTTATAATTGATTATGAACTTAACCTAAGAAACAGGAGGATGGAGAATGAATATCCACGAGTATCAAGGTAAAGCAATATTTCGTTCTATGGGCGTTGCTGTCCCAGAAGGACGCGTAGCATATACTGCTGAAGAAGCGGTTGAAAAGGCAAAAGAATTAGATTCAAAAGTTTATGTGGTAAAAGCACAGATTCATGCAGGGGGTAGAGGTAAAGCTGGCGGTGTGAAAATTGCAAAATCATTATCCGAAGTGGAAACTTATGCAAATGAATTATTAGGTAAGACGCTTGTTACACATCAAACTGGGCCTGAAGGTAAGGAAGTTAAACGCCTTTACATAGAAGAAGGCTGCGATATTCAAAAAGAATATTATGTTGGTTTTGTAATTGATCGTGCAACAGATAGAGTTACTTTAATGGCTTCAGAAGAGGGCGGTACAGAAATTGAAGAAGTAGCTGCTGAAACACCTGAAAAAATATTCAAAGAAACAATTGATCCTGTTGTCGGGTTAGCACCATATCAAGCAAGAAGAATCGCATTCAACATTAATATTCCAAAAGAATCAATTAATAAAGCGGCTAAATTTTTAGTATCATTATATAATGTGTTCATCGAAAAAGATTGTTCTATCGTTGAAATCAACCCACTTGTAACTACAGGTGACGGTGAAGTATTAGCTTTAGATGCAAAAGTAAACTTTGATGATAACGCATTGTTTAAACATAAAGATATTCAAGAATTACGTGACTTAGAAGAAGAAGATCCAAAAGAAATCGAAGCATCTAAATATGATTTATCATATATTGCATTAGATGGAGATATCGGTTGTATGGTAAATGGTGCCGGTTTAGCAATGGCTACTATGGATACAATTAATCACTTCGGTGGAAATCCGGCTAACTTCCTTGACGTAGGGGGCGGCGCAACTAAAGAAAAAGTTACTGAAGCATTTAAAATTATTTTAGGTGATGAGCAAGTTAAAGGTATCTTTGTAAATATCTTTGGTGGCATTATGAAATGTGACATCATTGCAGAAGGTATAGTTGCCGCAGTTAAAGAAGTAGAACTTACGCTACCACTTGTTGTACGTTTAGAAGGTACAAACGTTGAAAAAGGTAAAGAAATCCTTAAAGAATCTGGATTAGCAATTGAACCAGCAGCTACAATGGCTGAAGGTGCACAAAAAATCGTAAAACTTGTTAAAGAAGCATAAGGAAAGGATGGGAGCACGAAGATGAGCGTATTTATTGATAAGAATACAAAAGTAATTGTACAAGGTATCACAGGGTCAACTGCCCTTTTCCATACAAAACAAATGCTTGAATATGGTACACAAATTGTTGCTGGGGTTACTCCAGGTAAAGGCGGACAAGTTGTTGAAGGCGTTCCAGTATTCAATACAGTTGAAGAAGCACAAGAAGAAACAGGTGCTACAGTTTCAGTAATCTACGTACCTGCACCATTCGCTGCAGATGCAATTTTAGAATGTATTGAAGCTGAGTTAGATTTAGCAATCTGTATTACAGAACACATCCCAGTAGTTGATATGGTTAAAGTTAAACGTTACTCAGAAGGTAAGAAGACACGTGTTGTTGGACCAAACTGTCCTGGTGTTATTACTGCTGATGAATGTAAAATCGGAATTATGCCAGGTTATATCCATAAAAAAGGTCATGTAGGCGTAGTTTCACGTTCTGGTACATTAACTTATGAAGCGGTACATCAATTAACTGAAGAAGGTATTGGTCAAACTACTGCAGTAGGTATTGGCGGAGACCCTGTTAACGGTACAAACTTTATTGATGTATTAAAAGCATTTAATGAAGATGAAGAAACTAAAGCAGTTGTTATGATTGGTGAAATTGGTGGTACTGCAGAGGAAGAAGCTGCAGAGTGGATTAAAGCTAATATGACTAAACCGGTTGTCGGGTTCGTTGGTGGACAAACAGCGCCTCCTGGTAAGCGTATGGGCCATGCTGGTGCTATTATCTCAGGTGGTAAAGGTACTGCAGATGAGAAAATTAAAACGCTTAATAGCTGTGGTGTGAAAACTGCAGATACACCTTCTGAAATTGGTACGACATTGATAGATGCTGCAAAAGAAGCAGGTATATACGAACAATTATTGACTGTTAAATAATTATTTGTCTTATAACACGCACAAATTCCGATAATATGTCGGAGTTTGTGCTTTTTTAGGTTGCGTTTCTACCATATTAATAGTCAATCAGCTCAAATTGTGTTCAATTTCTAATGAAAGATGGTTTGAAAATTTGGATTTTTCCATAGTGAATATTTTAAGAATAATAATATCCCTCAATTTTTCAGGCTAACACGTTTCTATAGCGAAAATTACTCTTTAAAGTTATATTAAATTTCATGAAAAATGATTTTATAATGTAAAATAAATCCAATAGAAACTCCTTTATAATGTACATATAAAGGAGCGCGATATATGAAAGAACAACTTTATTTAAAACTGAGATTTGCAGGGTTAACTACACGTCATTTACACCAACTATTTGAATTTTCACCGTCATTTATATATGAACACGAATTAGAGCAGAATCACACCCTTAAAAGATTTTTAACAAAATCAGCAATAACTCGAAAACACATCATTTATGACAATTTTTTAAATTTAGAGTGTGAACATATTTTCAAACTACTAAAGCAATGGCATATTAGTTATGTGGCTATTGATTCCAATACTTATCCTAAATTATTACGTGAAATACATGATCCACCATTCATCCTTTTCTATAAAGGTAATCCTACTTTAATGCAGTCTACGCGAATACTTGCTATTATCGGTTCGAGGCAAGCTACTAATTATACTCGAAGAACACTAGAAACATTTTTCCCTAATTTTGAAACTGAGAATTTAATTATCGTATCCGGTTTAGCTAAAGGAGCAGATAGCATAGCTCATGAGCAAACACTGAAACATAATATGGGTTCGATTGCTGTATTAGGATTTGGTCATAACCATCATTATCCTAAAGAAACTTATGCCATTCGAAAACAAATTGAGTCTAAAGGTTTAGTAATTAGTGAGTATTTACCAACAGATGGAGCTCGAAAACATTATTTTCCCGAAAGAAATAGGCTTATTAGCGGTCTTTCTAAGGGCGTTTTTATCACAGAATCCACTGTGAGTAGTGGGACAAATATAACGATGGATTGTGCATTGGAACAAAATAGGGAAGTATATGTATTACCGGGATCTATATACAATCCTATGGTCCAAGGAAATTTAGTTAGTGCACAAGAAGGAGCAAAGATTGTCGTGAAGGCATGCGACATTTTAGAAGATTACCGTCAATCATAATAAAATAAGCGTATATAACGTTTAAATCAGTAGAAATATAGTTTTATATAAAACATATGTAAAAGCAATGACAATAATAAATTTTGACCACAATCATACGCTAATTTAATACACACTAAAATTAAAAACATTGACAAAAACAAAATACACCGTTTATCATTTATCTTTGTAATTAGAAAATGCAAGGGGGTAACTACTTTGGCAGAAAATTTAGTCATAGTTGAATCGCCTGCAAAAGCTAAAACTATTGAAAAATATTTAGGGAAAAAATACAAAGTTATCGCGTCAATGGGGCATGTTCGAGATTTACCTCGTAGTCAAATGGGCGTAGATGCAGAAAATGATTATGAACCCAAATATATAACAATACGCGGCAAAGGTCCTGTAGTTAAAGAATTAAAGAAACATGCTAAGAAAGCCAAAAAAGTTTTCCTAGCGAGTGACCCGGACCGTGAAGGTGAAGCTATTGCTTGGCATTTAGCAAATATATTAAATTTAGAAGATTCAAAAGAAAATAGAGTAGTGTTTAATGAAATAACAAAAGATGCTGTGAAAGATAGCTTTAAACATCCAAGAGGTATTGAGATGGAACTTGTTGACGCACAACAGGCGCGTCGTATATTGGACCGTTTAGTAGGTTATAATATTTCACCAGTACTTTGGAAAAAAGTAAAAAAAGGGCTTTCAGCCGGTCGCGTACAATCAGTAGCACTGAGACTTGTTATTGATCGAGAAAATGAAATAAGAAACTTTAAACCAGAAGAATATTGGAAAATTGAAGGCGAATTTAGATACAAAAAATCTAAATTTACAGCTAAATTCTTACATTTAAAAAACAAACCATATAAATTAACAAACAAAGATGACGTTGAAAAAGTAACAACGCAGTTGGACGGAGATCAATTCGAAGTAACGAAAGTAACGAAGAAAGAAAAAACACGTTACCCTGCAAACCCATTTACAACTTCAACGTTACAACAAGAAGCTGCGCGTAAGTTAAACTTTAAAGCGCGTAAAACAATGATGTTAGCGCAACAACTATATGAAGGTATTGACTTAAAACGACAAGGCACGGTTGGTTTAATTACCTATATGCGTACAGATTCAACGAGAATATCCGATCAAGCCCAAGCGGAAGCCAAAAACTATATTGAAGAGACTTATGGCCAAAATTATATATCAACACGCAAAGCAAAAGGTCAAGGGGCTCAGGATGCTCACGAAGCAATCAGACCTTCAAGTACGTTACGTACACCAAATGAAATGAAACAATTTTTAACGAGAGATCAACATAGATTATATAAATTAATTTGGGAGCGTTTTGTAGCAAGTCAAATGGCACCAGCAATCTTAGATACGGTTGCCATGGATATAACGCAAAATGATATAAAATTCCGTGCAAATGGTCAAACGATCAAATTCAAAGGTTTTATGACTTTATATGTTGAAGCAAAAGATGATAACGATGATGGTAAAGATAATAAATTGCCGAATATTGAAGAAGGCGAAATGGTTACAGCTACAGATATTGAACCATCACAACATTTCACGCAGCCGCCACCACGTTATACTGAAGCTCGGCTAGTTAAAACAATGGAAGAGTTGAAGATTGGGCGACCTTCTACGTATGCACCAACTATTGATACAATACAAAAAAGAAATTATGTAAAGAATGAAAGTAAACGGTTTGTGCCAACAGAATTAGGCGAAATCGTACACGAACAAGTAAAAGATTACTTCCCAGAAATCATAGATGTTGATTTCACTGTGAATATGGAAACATTACTAGATAAAGTGGCAGACGGTGAAATTCCATGGAAAAAGGTAATAAGAGACTTTTACAGTAGTTTCAGCCAAGATGTTGAACGTGCTGAAGAAGAAATGGAAAAAATTGAAATTAAAGATGAACCTGCTGGTGAAGACTGTGAAGTATGTGGTTCACCAATGGTCATTAAAATGGGACGTTATGGTAAATTTATGGCGTGCTCAAATTTCCCGGATTGTCGTAATACAAAAGCCATTGTTAAAACAATTGGGGTAACTTGTCCAAAATGTAAAGAAGGCGACGTCGTAGAGCGTAAATCGAAAAAAAATCGTGTGTTCTATGGTTGTTCGAAATATCCAGAATGTGATTTTGTTACATGGGATAAACCAATAGGTCGAGACTGTCCGAAATGTGAACAATATCTTGTTGAGAAAAAACAAGGACGTAAGAGCCAAGTTGTATGTTCTAATTGTGATTACAAAGAAGAAGAACAGAAATAAATAATGTGATATCGCTGGTTGTTTTAAATAATTATATATGAATGATAGTAGCAACTTACGACATATATTTATAATTTAGATGATATATTTATAAATATGATAGAATGTCTAAGTTGCTATTTTATAAGTAGGAGGTAAATAAATGACTCAAGTAGTAAACGTCGTAGGTGCTGGGCTTGCCGGTTCAGAAGCTGCATATCAATTGGCACAACGAGGTATAAAAGTCAATCTTATTGAGATGAGACCGGTTAAGCAAACGCCTGCACATCACACTGATAAGTTTGCTGAATTAGTGTGTTCTAACTCGTTAAGAGGTAATGCGTTAACAAATGCAGTAGGTGTACTTAAAGAAGAAATGAGACGTTTGGATTCATTGATTATTCGTGCTGCAGATAAAGCAAGAGTACCAGCAGGAGGGGCTTTAGCGGTTGATCGCCATGATTTTGCAGGTTATATTACAGAAACATTAAAAGAACATCCAAATATAACGGTATTAAATGAAGAAATAAATAGCATTCCAGAAGGATATACTATTATTGCTACTGGACCTTTAACAACAGATAAATTGGCAAATGAAATTGTCGAAGCCACTGGTAAAGATCAATTATATTTTTATGATGCAGCGGCGCCTATCGTTGAAAAAGATAGTATAGATTTAGACAAAGCATATCTAAAATCACGTTATGACAAAGGTGAAGCAGCCTATTTAAATTGTCCTATGACTGAAGAAGAGTTTAATACATTTTATGATGCTCTAATGGAAGCAGAAGTTGCTCCAGTCAATGAATTTGAGAAAGAAAAATACTTTGAAGGTTGTATGCCGTTTGAAGTTATGGCTGAGCGTGGTAGAAAGACTTTATTATTTGGTCCAATGAAGCCTGTAGGACTCGAAGATCCAAAGACTGGGAAAAGACCATATGCTGTTGTTCAATTGCGTCAAGATGATGCGGCAGGTACGTTATATAATATCGTTGGATTCCAAACACATTTAAAATGGGGCGCGCAAAAAGACGTTATTCGCCTGATACCTGGCTTAGAGAACGTTGAAATTGTAAGGTATGGCGTGATGCATCGTAATACCTTTATCAATTCTCCTGATGTTTTAACAGAAACGTATGAACTAAAAGGGAGAGAAGAACTATACTTTGCAGGTCAAATGACAGGCGTAGAAGGTTATGTAGAAAGTGCAGCGAGTGGCCTTGTAGCTGGTATAAATGTTGCACATAAAATTCAAAACAAAGGTGAGGTCATTTTCCCTAGAGAAACAATGATTGGAAGTATGGCATATTATATTTCACATGCAAAAAATGAAAAGAACTTCCAACCGATGAACGCTAACTTTGGCCTTTTGCCTACTTTGGAAAATAGAATTAAAGACAAAAAGTTACGTTATGAAACATTAGCAAATCGTGCATTGGACTATTTAGATAACTATAAAAAAACGCTATAAAAATATCACATTTAACAAACAAATTCGAAAATTTTGAAAGTTTTACTCAATTTAATAGTTTTTTTTCGCAGACTCCTCTTTCAATATGCTACAATTCATATTGATGGAGGGGTTTTTAATGGAAAAAATCCAACAAGCATATTTATATATGTTGAAAGTTGAGAAACATTTTTCAGAACATACATTGAAATCATATCACGATGATTTAGAGCAGTTTAATGATTTCTTATCACAGGAACATCTTGTATTAGCTACATTCGAATACAAAGATGCTAGAAATTATTTAAGTTACTTATATTCAAAAAACTTGAAAAGAACATCAGTTTCCCGTAAAATTTCTACGCTGAGAAGTTTTTACGAATATTGGATGACTCAGGATGAACAAGTAGTTAATCCATTCATACAATTAGTACACCCCAAGAAAGAACAATATTTACCTCACTTTTTTTATGAAGAAGAAATGAAAGCCTTGTTTGATACGGTTGAAAGTGATGCTAAAAAGGGTTTGAGAGACAGAGTAATCTTAGAATTACTTTATGCAACTGGAATTAGGGTTTCTGAATTGGTTAATATAAAAGAACAAGATGTAGATATGTATGCACCAGGAGTCAAAGTATTGGGTAAAGGTGGTAAAGAACGCTTTATACCTTTTGGTGAATTTTGCAAGCAAAGCATAGAACGTTACTTAACACAATTCAAACCTAAAACAAATAGTGATCATGCGTATTTATTAGTCAACATGAACGGAGCGCCCATTACAGAACGTGGTATACGTTATGTATTAAATGATGTTGTAAAACGTACTGCAGGTGTGACTGAAATTCATCCTCACAAATTAAGACATACGTTTGCAACGCATATGTTAAATCAAGGCGCTGATTTACGAACAGTACAATCGCTGTTGGGTCATGTCAATTTGTCCACAACAGGACGATATACACATGTAACAAATGAACAATTAAGAAAAGTCTATTTAAATGCACACCCACGTGCAAAAAAGGAGAATTAGTTTATGAGTACATCTATCCATGCAACAACTATATTTGCAGTACAACATAATGGTCATTCGGCAATGGCTGGTGATGGTCAAGTTACGCTTGGAGAGCAAGTCATTATGAAACAAACAGCTAGAAAAGTAAGGCGTTTATATAATGATAAAGTTTTGGCAGGGTTTGCTGGCAGTGTAGCTGATGCATTTACCTTATTTGAAAAGTTTGAAACAAAACTACAACAGTTTAGCGGTAATTTAGAAAGAGCTGCGGTAGAATTGGCTCAAGAATGGCGTGGAGATAAACAACTTAGACAATTAGAAGCGATGCTTATAGTTATGGATGAAACTTCAATTCTTGTAGTTAGTGGTACTGGTGAAGTTATTGCTCCAGATGACAATTTAATCGCTATAGGTTCTGGCGGTAACTACGCATTAAGTGCAGGTAGAGCCCTAAAGCTTAACGCAACGCACTTAACAGCGAGTGAAATGGCATATGAAAGCTTAAAAGTTGCTTCAGATATTTGTGTATTTACAAATGATCAAATCATCGTAGAAGAATTGTAAATAATAAAAGTGAGAACTTTATTGTTTGCAATGTAAAATTGTTTAACATTAAGATATAGTTGAAATAGTAAAAATTTTCCATAAATAGCTATTAATATGTTTCAGAGATAAAAAATGATTATAACGGAGGTAACTTGTCTAATGGAGACGAATGGTATTAAATTAACACCTAAAGATATTGTTACAAAACTTAATGAATATATAGTCGGACAAGATGACGCAAAACGTAAAGTTGCGATAGCTTTAAGAAATCGATATAGAAGAAGTCTTTTGACTGAAGAAGAAAAACAAGAGGTTGCTCCGAAGAATATATTGATGATTGGACCAACAGGTGTTGGTAAAACGGAAATCGCTAGACGCATGGCAAAAGTAGTAGGCGCGCCATTTATTAAAGTAGAAGCTACGAAGTTTACAGAAGTTGGTTATGTAGGTCGAGATGTAGAAAGTATGGTACGTGACCTCGTTGATATTGCAGTAAGGCTAGTGAAAGAGCAGAAAAAAACACTAGTACATGATGAGGCTCAAACTAAAGCTAATGAGAAGTTAGTTAAATTATTAGTGCCAAGCATGAAGAAAAAGGCAACGACAAACAATAATAACAACCCATTAGAGTCACTTTTCGGAGGTTCGATACCTAATTTCGGTCAAAATAATGACGAAGAGGAAGAAACACCTACTGAAGAAGTGAAAACAAAACGTTCAGAAATCAAACTGCAACTATTAGATGGTAAGTTAGAAGAAGAAAAAGTAAGGTTAAAGGTTGAACAAGATCCTGCTGCGATGGGAATGTTAGGTACGAATCAAAATCAACAGATGCAAGATATGATGAACCAATTAATGCCGAAGAAAAAAGTTGAACGAGAAGTACCTGTTAAAACAGCGCGCAAAATATTGACGGACGAATTTGCCGACGAGTTAATCGATCAAGAGACAGCAAATCAAGAAGCGATTGAATTAGCGGAACAAATGGGAATTATTTTTATCGATGAAATAGATAAAGTAGCAACAAATAATCAAAGTTCGGGTCAAGATGTTTCTCGCCAAGGTGTCCAAAGAGATATATTACCAATTCTTGAAGGTAGCATGGTTCAAACGAAGTATGGTACTGTTAATACTGAACATATGCTATTTATTGGTGCAGGAGCATTCCATGTGTCTAAACCTAGTGATTTAATTCCAGAGTTACAAGGTCGTTTTCCAATTCGTGTTGAATTAGAAAGTCTATCGGTAGGAGATTTCGTTAGAATCTTGACTGAACCTAAACTATCACTTATAAAACAATATGAAGCGCTACTTCATACAGAGCAAGTAACAGTTAAATTTACCGATGATGCTATCAAACGACTAGCAGAGATAGCATTCCAGGTGAATCAAGATACTGATAACATCGGCGCACGTCGATTGCATACTATACTTGAAAAAATGTTGGAAGATTTATCTTTTGAAGCACCAAGTATGCCTAATGCGGTTGTAGACATTACACCACAATATGTAGACGATAAGTTGAAAACAATTTCAACAAATAAAGATTTAAGTGCATTCATTTTATAATATAAATAAAAAGGAGAAGGAATATGAGCTTATTATCGAAAACGAGAGAATTAAATACACTTTTACAAAAACATAAAGGTATTGCTGTAGATTTTAAAGATGTAGCACAAACGATAAGTAGTGTAACAGTTACTAATGTATTTATAGTTTCAAGAAAAGGTAAAATTTTAGGATCAAGTTTAAATGAACTTTTAAAAAACGAACGTATTATCCAGATGTTAGAAAGTAGACACATTCCTGTTGAATATACTGATCAGTTGATGGATGTTAAAGAAACTCAATCCAATATCGACATTGACAATGTATTAACTGTATTCCCACCAGAAAACAAAGACTTATTTGGTGATAGCAAGACGACAATTTTCCCAATTTTAGGCGGCGGTGAAAGATTAGGCACATTAGTACTTGGCCGTGTAACTGACGATTTCTCAGAAAATGACTTAGTTTTAGGGGAATATGCAGCTACAGTTATTGGTATGGAAATTTTACGTGAAAAGCATAACGAAGTAGAAAAAGAAGCTAGAGATAAAGCTGCGATTAGCATGGCAATCAATTCGTTGTCATACTCAGAAAGTGAAGCGATTGAACACATTTTTGAAGAATTAGGTGGCAAAGAAGGTCTCTTAATTGCATCTAAAGTAGCAGATCGAGTTGGCATTACACGTTCAGTAATTGTAAATGCGTTACGTAAACTTGAAAGTGCTGGTGTAATTGAATCACGTTCACTTGGAATGAAGGGTACTTTCATCAAAGTTAAAAAAGAAAAATTCTTGGATGAATTAGACCGTATTAAATAATACATTTGAGCTATTTACCGTACAAAAGTTTTTTATATGTATAAATATTTGTACAAACAAAGACAATTAACCAAGACAACATACTGCGTTTCTATAAGTGGAATTACATTCAATAGAACACATACAATACTAATTAAGAGGCTGAAACAGATTGCGACGTTTGAGCCTCTTAAATGTTTAAAATAGTAGTTTGAAAGTGTTGATTTATAGAAATGTATATGTTATATTTATTGACGGCTATGAAGCCAATACACACATGAAAAGTGAAAGTATAAAGGGTGCGACATATTTAATGTTGTGTTTATATGAGCTTTTTATGGAGGTAGAAAACCAATAGGAGGAATTTTATTATGGCAGTAATTTCAATGAAACAATTGCTAGAAGCAGGTGTTCACTTCGGTCACCAAACACGCCGTTGGAACCCAAAAATGAAAAGATATATTTTCACTGAAAGAAACGGTATTTATATTATCGACTTACAAAAAACAGTGAAAAAAGTAGAAGAAGCATATAACTTCATTAAACAAGTATCAGAAGATGGCGGAAAAGTTTTATTCGTTGGTACTAAGAAACAAGCACAAGATTCAGTTAAATCTGAAGCAGAACGTGCTGGTCAATTTTACGTAAACCAAAGATGGTTAGGCGGAATCTTAACTAACTATAAAACAATTTCTAAACGTATCAAACGTATCTCTGAAATTGAAAAAATGGAAGAAGATGGCTTATTCGAAGTATTACCTAAAAAAGAAGTTGTAGAACTTAAAAAAGAATATGACCGTTTAATTAAATTCTTAGGCGGAATTCGTGATATGAAATCTATGCCTCAAGCATTATTTGTAGTTGACCCTCGTAAAGAGCGCAACGCAATCGCTGAAGCACGTAAATTACACATCCCAATCGTTGGTATTGTAGACACTAACTGTGATCCAGATGAAATTGATTACGTTATCCCTGCAAACGATGATGCTATCCGTGCAGTTAAATTATTAACTGGTAAAATGGCAGATGCAATCTTAGAAGGTCAACAAGGTGTATCAAATGAAGAAGTAGCAGCTGAACAAAACATTGATTTAAACGAATCAACTGAAGCTACTGAAGCAGAAACAACTGAAGAAAACACTTCTGTTGAATCAAACTAAGAATAATGTAAAATGGGTGATAAGATATTTAAGCTTATCACCTTTTTTTAAAATAAATATAATAAAATTCATTAAATAATGGAGGAATATGAAATGGCAATTTCAGCTAAACTTGTAAAAGAATTACGTGAAAAAACTGGCGCTGGCATGATGGATTGTAAAAAAGCGTTAACAGAAACTGATGGTGACATCGATAAAGCAGTAGACTTCCTACGTGAAAAAGGTATTGCTAAAGCTGCTAAAAAATCTGACCGTATTGCGGCAGAAGGTTTAGTACACGTTGAAGCAAGAGGGAACGAAGCAGCAATTGTAGAAATTAATTCAGAAACTGACTTCGTAGCTCGTAACGAAGGATTCCAACAATTAGTGAAAGAAATTGCTATCCAAGTATTGGATACAAAAGCTGAATCAGTAGAAGCTTTATTAGAAACTGAATTATCAGATGGTAAATCAGTTGACCAACGTGTTAAAGAAGCTATCTCTACAATCGGTGAAAAATTAAGTATCCGTCGTTTTGCTATCAGAACAAAAACTGATAACGATTCATTTGGCGCTTACTTACACATGGGCGGACGCATTGGTGTATTAACAGTAGTTGAAGGTTCAACTGACGAAGAAGCTGCTAAAGATGTAGCTATGCACATTGCTGCAATCAATCCTAAATATGTTTCATCAGAACAAGTAAGTGAAGATGAAATTGATCACGAAAGAGAAGTATTAAAGCAACAAGCTTTAAATGAAGGTAAACCAGAGAAAATTGTTGAAAAAATGGTAGAAGGCCGTTTACGTAAATATTTACAAGAAATTTGTGCGGTTGACCAAAACTTTGTAAAAGATCCTGATCAAACAGTTGAAGCTTTCTTAAAATCTAAAGGTGGTAAACTTGTTGACTTCGTACGTTATGAAGTAGGCGAAGGTATGGAAAAACGTGAAGAAAACTTTGCTGACGAAGTTAAAGGACAAATGAAATAATTTTTCATAGTTAGAACAAGAAAGAAGACACCTTTTGTGCTCCGTATGAAAGATTCACTTTTGTATTGGAAGACCTATTGTGTCTTCTTTACTTGTATAATTACATATTTTACAATAGAGAGGATAAGACAATGGCTCAAACTTCTAAATACGAACGTGTTGTATTAAAATTAAGTGGCGAAGCACTAGCAGGTGACGATGGGTTTGGAATTAACCCAATTATTATTAAAAGTGTGGCAAAACAAGTAGCTGAAGTAGCAAAAATGGATTGTGAAATTGCTGTTATCGTTGGTGGAGGCAATATTTGGAGAGGCAAAACTGGTAGTGACTTAGGCATGGACCGTGGTACTGCTGACTACATGGGTATGTTAGCTACGGTTATGAATGCATTAGCTTTACAAGATAGCCTTGAACAATTAGAGTGCGATACACGCGTCTTAACTTCAATTGAAATGAAACAAGTTGCAGAACCATATATCCGTCGTCGAGCAATTAGACATTTAGAAAAGAAACGTGTTGTAATATTTGCGGCTGGTATAGGGAACCCTTACTTCTCTACTGATACTACAGCAGCATTACGTGCGGCTGAAGTTGAAGCTGATGTTATCTTAATGGGTAAAAACAATGTTGATGGTGTGTACTCTGCTGATCCAAAAGTAGATCAAAATGCAATTAAGTATGAACACTTAACACACATTCAAATGCTACAAGAAGGTTTACAAGTCATGGATTCAACGGCTTCATCATTCTGTATGGATAATAATATTCCATTGAATGTATTCTCGATAACAGAAGAAGGTAATATTAAACGTGCTGTTATGGGTGAAAAAATAGGAACGTTAATTACAAAATAATTTAGAGGTGTATGACTATGAGTGACATTATTAATGACACGAAATCAAAAATGCAAAAATCTGTAGATAATCTTTCTAGAGAATTAGCTAATATCAGTGCAGGTAGAGCTAACTCAAATTTATTAAACGGTGTAACTGTTGACTACTATGGTGCTCCTACGCCTGTACAACAACTTGCAAGCATCAGTGTGCCAGAAGCACGTTTATTAGTAATTTCGCCATATGATAAATCATCTGTAGGAGACGTTGAAAAAGCAATCAATGCTGCTAACTTAGGTGTCAATCCTTCGAGTGATGGTGAAGTTATTCGTATAAGTATTCCTGCTTTAACAGAAGAACGCCGTAAAGATTTAGTGAAAGAAGTTAAGAAAATCGGCGAAGACGCTAAAGTAGCTGTTAGAAACGTACGTCGTGATGCTAACGACGAACTAAAAAAACAACAAAAAAATGCTGACATCACTGAAGATGATTTAAAATCACAAACAGCAGATGTACAAAAGCTAACTGACGATTCAATTAAAGAAATCGATAAATTGTTAGAAGAAAAAGAACAAGATATTATGTCAGTATAAACATGGTAATGGATGGTAAGACTTCGCTTCACTTCTATTGTTAGAAATTAACCAATGGAATTCAAGAATCAGAGGTTTATCATATTTTATCTGAACTGTATCAAATCAGACTTTGGTACAGTTTTTTTATTTGTTTATTCAATGCACCTATCTAGTATGATAAAATGGTAGATAATTGCATCTAGAACCTATTATAATAAACATAGATGATCACGCTCGGAGGAAATACCATGTTTAAAAAGTTAAATAAGAAGAAAAATCAGCCTAACCAATCCGATTTTGAATTGGATCTACATAATATACCTGAACATGTTGCAATCATAATGGATGGTAATGGTCGTTGGGCGAAACAAAGGAAATTGCCTAGAATTAAAGGTCATTACCAAGGTACACAAACCGTTAAAAACATCACTAAA
Organism: Staphylococcus pseudoxylosus; assembly: GCF_003697915.1. GTDB lineage: Bacteria > Bacillota > Bacilli > Staphylococcales > Staphylococcaceae > Staphylococcus > Staphylococcus pseudoxylosus. Next base: position 68,419 of record NZ_RCVN01000010.1, on the reverse strand, counting down.
GTAGCCAGTGATTTAGGAATTAAATACTTAACGTTATATGCATTCTCTACAGAAAATTGGTCAAGACCGGAAAATGAAGTTAACTATATTATGAGCTTACCAGGTACATTTTTAAAAACGTTTCTACCGGAATTGATAGAAAATAATGTTAAAGTAGAGACAATTGGCTTTTTGGAACATTTGCCAAATTCTACACTCAAAGCAATAGCTAAAGCGAAAGAAGATACTAAAAATAATACAGGCTTAAAATTAATCTTTGCTATGAACTATGGTGGACGTGCCGAAATTGTAAACAGTGTGAAAAAAATCTATGACCAATTAACTGCTAAAGGTTTATCAAGTGATGAAATCACTGAACAAATGATTGATGAGCATTTGATGACTCATGCATATCCTGACCCAGATCTTTTGATAAGAACTTCAGGAGAACAAAGAATTAGTAATTTCCTTATCTGGCAAGTGTCTTATAGTGAATTTATTTTTAATGAAAAATTATGGCCGGACTTTAATAAGGAAGAATTAATAAATTGTATTAAAATTTATCAATCACGCCAACGTCGATTTGGTGGGTTATAAATAGTTAGGAGATTAGTATGAAAGTTAGAACTTTAACAGCAATCATAGCACTTATCATTTTTCTCCCTGTATTACTAAAGGGCGGCTTTATTCTAATGCTATTTTCATATTTATTAGCTTTTATAGCGCTAAAAGAATTGCTTAATATGAATATGATTAAATTCATATCGATACCAGGTATAATAAGTGCATTAGGTATATTAATTATAATGTTGCCTCAAGAGTCAGGCGACTGGGTTAATAACTTCCAATTGAAATCTTTAATAGCTATGAGTTTTATATTATTAAGTTATACTGTGCTTTCTAAAAATAGATTTAGTTTTATGGATGCAGCTTTCTGTCTTATGTCAATAGCATATGTTGGTATTGGTTTTATGTATTTATATGAAACTCGCTCAGAAGGATTACATTATATATTATTTGCGTTTTTAGTTGTGTGGTTAACTGATACTGGCGCTTATATTTTTGGTAGATTGATGGGTAAACATAAGTTATGGCCAGTTATTAGCCCTAATAAAACAATAGAAGGTTTTATTGGTGGATTAATTTGTAGTATTATTGTACCGCTTGTAATGATACTATTTGTCGATTTTAATATAGCTATTTGGTTATTAATTATAGTTACGATTATTTTAAGTATGTTCGGACAACTAGGAGATCTTGTTGAATCAGGTTTTAAACGTCATTTTGGTGTTAAAGATTCAGGCAGAATTTTACCAGGACATGGTGGTATTTTAGATAGATTTGATAGTTTTATGTTTGTATTGCCACTATTGAACATATTACTAATTCAAAGCTAATCGTATTTACTTTTAAAAATTTTATAAATCATACAGAAGGAGTTAATGAATTGGAGTAACTGCGTAAAGCATACAGTTAATATGATTCTTAACTCCTTTAATAAATCTTAAGATTTCAACTTAATACGATATTTTGTCGTTATAAAATATAAAAGTTAAATCAGGAGAATATGAATACATAATCATAGCATCTAAGGAATTAAATAAAACTAAACGGTAAGTTGATATGTTTTTACATAAAAAACGGCTACAATGATATATAATAGTTACGTGTGTCAGTTAGCATGATTGTGTTATAATTTTATAATCTGTAGTGTGAACAGTTAACTTTAAATCGTTAGATTTTTAAAGTGAAACGTATTTAATTTATTAAGAATATATGAGGTGTATCAAATTGAGTTTTCTAGTAACAATTATTTCTTTTATAATCGTCTTTGGTGTCCTCGTAACCGTGCATGAATATGGTCATATGTTTTTTGCCAAACGGGCAGGGATTATGTGTCCAGAATTCGCAATCGGTATGGGACCGAAAATTTTTAGTTTTAGAAAAAATGAAACATTATATACAATACGACTATTACCTGTAGGTGGTTATGTTCGTATGGCAGGTGATGGCCTAGAAGAGCCACCAGTTCAACCAGGAATGCACGTAAAAATTAAATTAAATGATAAAGAAGAAATTACACATATCATTTTAGATGACCAACATAAATTCCAACAAATTGAAGCTATGGAAGTGAAACAATGTGATTTTAAAGATGGTTTGTTTGTGGAAGGTGTGACTGCCTATGATGATGAACGTCATCGTTTCCCTATTGCAGAAAAATCATATTTTGTAGAAAATGGTAGTTTAATTCAAATTGCCCCAAGAGATCGACAATTCACATATAAAAAACCTTATCAAAAATTCTTAACGCTCTTTGCTGGACCATTGTTTAATTTCTTACTTACATTAGTCTTATTTATCGGTTTAGCTTATTATCAAGGTACACCGACGAATTCAGTTGATGAAGTAGCGAAAGGCACGCCGGCAGCTCAAGCTGGACTTAAATCTGGTGACACCATTGTGAAATTAGATGGCAAAACAATAGAAGACAAAAGTGATATTGATAAAACCACTGAGCAGAATAAAGACAAAAAAACAAAAATAACAGTAGAACGTGATGGTAAGACGCATACAATGGATATAAAGCCTAAAAAAGTAGAACAAAAAGTTACTAAAAACAAGAGTCAAACAAGATACTTATTGGGCTATACAGCTACCACAGAACACACTTTATTTAAGCCAATCGTTTCGGGCATTGACCGCACACTAGAAGCTGGAAAACTTATTTTTTCTGCAATTGTCGGTATGATTGCTAGTATTTTCACAGGGAATTTCTCCTTTGATATGTTGAATGGACCTGTTGGTATCTATCATTCAGTCGATTCTGTAGTTAAAACTGGTATCATAAACTTAATTTCTTGGACGGCATTATTAAGTGTCAACTTAGGATTAATGAATTTATTACCTGTACCTGCTTTAGACGGTGGTCGCATACTATTTGTCATTTACGAAGCGATATTCAGAAAACCTGTAAATAAAAAAGCAGAAACAACAATTATTGCAATTGGTGCAGTATTTGTCTTAATCGTCATGGTCTTAGTGACTTGGAACGATATACAACGTTATTTCTTATAAAGAGGGAGAGAAGTATATAAATGAAACAGTCTAAAGTATTTATACCAACTATGAAAGAAGTGCCAGCCGGCGCTGAAGCATTAAGCCATCGTTTGTTATTGAAAGCAGGTTTAATCAAACAAAGCACAAGTGGCATTTATAGTTATTTACCGCTTGCAGCTAGAGTGTTAAATAATATAGAGGCAATTGTCCGTGAAGAAATGGAACGTATTGATGCAGTGGAAATCTTAATGCCAGCACTGCAACAAGCAGAATTATGGGAAGAATCTGGCCGTTGGAGCGCATACGGACCGGAACTCATGCGTTTACAAGATCGTAATGGTCGTGAATTTGCCCTTGGACCAACTCACGAAGAAGTAGTTACTTCTTTAGTAAGAGATGAATTAAAATCTTATAAACAATTACCTTTGACATTATTCCAAATTCAATCTAAATATAGAGATGAAAAACGCCCACGTTTTGGTTTATTACGTGGCAGAGAGTTTATTATGAAAGATGCTTATTCTTTCCATGCTGATGAAGCGTCTTTAGATGCCTCATATCAAGATATGTACAATGCCTATGGTTGTATCTTTAAACGAGTTGGTATTAATGCGAGACCTGTTGTTGCTGATTCTGGTGCAATTGGTGGTAGTCATACGCATGAATTTATGGCATTAAGTGAAATTGGTGAAGATACGATTGTATTTAGCGATCAAAGTGATTATGCTGCAAATATTGAAAAGGCAGAAGTTATTTACCAACCAAATGAAAAGCATGATGAGGTTAAACCATTAACTAAAATAGAAACACCTAACGTCCATACTGCACAAGAGTTAGCATCATTCCTTGAAAAGCCATTAGATGAAATTACGAAATCTATGATATTTAAAGTGGACGGAGAATTCATTATGGTCTTAGTGCGCGGCCATCACGAAATTAATGATATTAAATTAAAAGCATACTTTGCCACAGATAACATTGAATTGGCAACGGAAGATGAGATTGTTAATCTGCTTGGTGCAAAACCAGGTTCTTTAGGTCCTATTTTCGATAAAGATATTAAGATTTATGCCGATAATTATATTCAAGACTTAAATAATATTGTTGTTGGTGCAAATGAAGATGGCTATCATTTATTAAATGCAAATGTAGGTCGTGATTTTGAAATTACAGAATATGGTGATTTTAGATTTATATTAGAAGGTGAGCCATTAGTAGATGGTTCAGGTTCAGCTCACTTCGCCGAAGGTATTGAAGTAGGACAAGTATTTAAACTAGGTACAAAATATTCAGAAAGTATGAATGCGACTTTCCTTGATAATCAAGGTAAAGCCAAACCACTCTTAATGGGTTGTTATGGTATTGGTGTTTCTAGAACATTAAGTGCAATTGTCGAACAAAATAATGATGAAAATGGTATTATTTGGCCGAAGTCAGTTACACCATTTGACTTACATTTAATAACAATTAATCCTAAAAAAGATGATCAACGTGAATTAGCAGATCAACTTTACACACAATTGAAAGAGCAATTTGACGTGTTATATGATGACCGTAAAGAGCGTGCGGGTGTGAAATTTAATGATGCAGATTTAATTGGTTTACCAATACGTGTCGTTGTTGGTAAAAATGCTGCTGAAGGTATTGTTGAGGTTAAGCGTCGTGATACTGGTGACAGTGAAGATGTTCACATTGACAACTTAACAAATTATGTAAATGACTTATATTCAAATATTTAAGTTGAAAGCAGAGTCGTTGACAATTTGTTATAATAGCTAATGTAAATAGGTAAATAATGCCTATAAAAATCATGAGGCTGAAACAAAATAAAGCATTTAATGCTGATGTGTATAGGTTTGAGCATACACAGTAGCTGTTTAGTATTTAAAATAGTGGTTTCAAGATTTTTAAATACTTATTCAGTCTTGTGGGGCGGGCATATGAAATCAAATTTAAAATTTTGATTTCTGTCCCGCTCCTATTTATTTGTTGGTAAAAATGATGCATTGCATCCTATAAGTTGAACTATTAGAATTTCGAATATAATTAGTTATAATAGAGAGAATGAAAAATAATACATACACCGTCATAAAATGTAATTAATAATATACAAGTAAAACAGTGTAATTAATAGTAAGGTGGTTATCGTCATGTCAATGACAAACGAGGAAAAGTTTAAAATCCTAGCTGACCAAATTAAAATCGCAGAGCATTTGGATTCTGAAATATTAACCAAAAGTGAATTAACACGCGTGGACGTTAAAACAGTGGATCGTTCATGGGTATTTCAAATCACGTTCCCATATTTTTTAGCAATAGAAGACTACTTACTTTTCACAAGTGCAATTACTGAAGAATTTAAATCAATTGCTGAGGTGAAGTGTAATATTACGATAAAAGATAAAGCTAACCAAGATGAATATGCTATTAAATACTTTAGCCATTGTATTGATCAAACAAAATTATCACCGAAAGTTAAAGGCCAATTAAAACAGAAGCGTTTAATTATGTCTGGAGATATTTTAAAAGTGATGTGTCAAAACGATGTTGAACGCGATCATTTTGATAAAACTTGTAACGGTAGTTTAATTGCAGCATATCAACAGTGTGGATTTAGCATAAGTAAAGTTGTTTTTGAAACCGATAGTGCAGTAAACGATGGTGATTTAGCATCACTAGAGGCACACATACAAGAAGAAGATGAAAAGAGTGCGCGTGAAGCAACGGAAAAATTAGAAAAAATGAAAGCTGAAAAAGCGAAACAACAAGATAATAACGAAAGTTCTGTTTCAAAATGTCAAATTGGTAAGCCAATTCAAATTGAGAATGTACGTACAATTGACTCTATTATTGAAGAAGAGTTTAAAGTAGCAGTCGAAGGTGTCATTTTTGATATTAATCTCAAAGAGTTGAAAAGCGGCCGACACATTGTAGAAATCAAGGTAACAGACTATACAGATTCTCTCGTATTAAAAATGTTCACACGTAAAAATAAAGATGACTTAGCACATTTTAAAGCTTTAAGTGTAGGGAAATGGGTGCGTGCACAAGGTAGAATAGAAGAAGATACTTTCGTACGAGATTTAGTTATGATGATGTCAGACATAGAAGAAATTAAAAAAGCAACAAAGCAAGATAAAGCTGAAGAAAAACGAGTAGAATTTCATTTGCACACTTCAATGAGTCAAATGGATGGTATTCCCAATATTTCTACATATGTAGACCAAGCTGCTAAATGGGGGCATAAAGCTATTGCTGTTACGGATCATAACGTTGTCCAAGCATTTCCAGATGCACACGCGGCAGCAGAAAAAAATGGAATTAAAATGATATATGGCATGGAAGGCATGCTTGTAGATGATGGAGTGCCAATAGCGTATAAACCTAAAGATTGCAATTTGAAAACAGCAACCTATGTTGTGTTTGACGTTGAGACGACAGGATTATCTAACCAATACGACAAGATTATTGAGCTTGCCGCAGTCAAAGTTAAAGACGGTGAAATCATAGATAAGTTTGAACGTTTTAGTAACCCACATGAACGTTTATCAGAAACGATTAAAAATTTAACACATATTTCTGATGATATGTTAGTAGATGCGCCAGAAATTGAAGAAGTGTTAACAGAATTTAAATCATGGGTTGGGGATGCAATCTTTGTTGCTCATAACGCTTCCTTTGATATGGGCTTCATTGATACGGGCTATGAACATGTAGGTATAGGTGCTTCTACAAACGGTGTTATTGATACATTAGAATTATCTAGAACAATTAATACTGAATATGGTAAGCATGGACTGAATTTCTTAGCTAAAAAATATGGTGTGGAATTGACGCAACACCATAGAGCTATTTATGATACTGAAGCAACAGCATATATGTTTATAAAAATGTTGAAACAATTAGAAGCGCTCGGTGTTCATAATCACCAAGACATCAATACTTCTTTAACCAACGAGGACGCGTATAAACGTGCGAGACCTAACCATGTTACGCTGATTGTTCAAAACCAAGAAGGATTGAAAAATCTCTTTAAAATTGTAAGTGCTTCGTTAGTTCAATATTACTATCGTACGCCGAGAATTCCACGTTCACTACTAGATGAGCATCGGGAAGGGATACTCGTAGGTTCAGCTTGTGATGAAGGTGAAGTCTTTACCGCAGTAATGCAAAAAGACCAATCCCAAGTAGAACGAATTGCTAAATACTATGATTTTATTGAAGTACAACCTCCAGCACTCTATCAAGATTTAATCGATAGGGAACTTGTGAGAGATAATGAAACATTACATGAAATATATAATCGTTTAATTAGAGCGGGAGATGTTAATAATATTCCTGTAATTGCAACAGGCAACGCGCACTATTTAAACGAACACGATGCAATTGCGCGTAAAATTTTAATTGCATCACAACCAGGTAATCCATTAAATCGCTCTACTTTACCACAGGCACATTTTAGAACAACGGATGAAATGTTAGATGAATTACATTTTTTAGGCGAAGAAAAAGCTTATGAACTGGTTATTAAAAATACAAATGAATTAGCAGATAAAATTGAACGTGTTGTACCCATTAAAGATGAATTGTATACGCCAAGAATGGAAGGCGCAAACGATGAGATTCGTGAAATGAGTTATAATAACGCCAAAGCGTTATATGGGGAAGACTTGCCTCAAATCGTTATTGATCGTTTAGAAAAAGAACTAGAAAGTATTATCGGAAACGGATTCTCAGTTATTTATCTAATTTCACAGAGACTTGTAAAGAAATCATTAAATGATGGCTATTTAGTAGGTTCACGTGGTTCAGTAGGATCAAGTTTTGTGGCAACAATGACAGAAATCACAGAAGTAAACCCATTGCCACCGCATTATATTTGTCCTGAATGTAAAAATAGTGAATTCTTTGATGATGGTTCAGTTGGTTCTGGTTTCGACTTACCTGATAAAAAGTGTGAATCTTGTGGCTGTGACTTAATTAAAGAAGGGCAAGATATTCCCTTTGAAACGTTCTTAGGATTCAAAGGAGATAAAGTACCAGATATTGACTTGAACTTCAGTGGGGAGTACCAGCCAGAAGCACATAATTATACAAAAGAACTCTTCGGAGAAGATAAAGTGTTTCGTGCTGGAACGATAGGTACAGTTGCTGAAAAAACTGCATTTGGTTTTGTTAAAGGTTACTTAAATGATCAAGGTATCCATAAACGAGGTGCTGAGATTGATCGACTAGTAAAAGGTTGTACTGGGGTTAAACGTACAACAGGACAACATCCAGGTGGTATCATAGTTGTGCCAGATTATATGGACATATATGATTTCACACCGGTCCAATTTCCTGCAGATGATCAAGCTTCATCTTGGATGACGACGCATTTTGATTTCCACTCCATTCATGATAATGTCTTAAAATTAGATATTCTGGGACACGATGACCCAACGATGATACGTATGTTGCAAGATTTATCTGGTATTGATCCGAAAACGATTCCAGTTGATGATAAAGAAACAATGGGTATATTTAGTTCACCAGAACCCTTAGGTGTGTCTTCAGAAGAAATTCTATGTAAAACGGGCACATTTGGCGTACCTGAATTTGGTACTGGCTTTGTTAGACAAATGCTAGAAGATACAAAGCCTACGACATTCTCAGAACTTGTAAGAATTTCTGGTCTTTCTCATGGTACGGATGTATGGCTAGGTAATGCGCAAGATTTAATTCGTTCTGGAAAATGTGACCTAGCTAGCGTAATTTGTTGTCGTGATGACATTATGGTTTACTTAATGTATAACGGTTTAGAACCATCACTTGCCTTCAAAACAATGGAATTTGTGCGTAAAGGTAAAGGACTAACAGACGATATGGTTGAAGCTATGGTCGATAATGAAGTGCCAGATTGGTATTTAGATTCTTGTAGAAAAATTAAATACATGTTCCCTAAAGCACATGCTGCCGCTTATGTATTGATGGCGGTACGTATTGCTTATTTCAAAGTTCATTATCCGTTGTATTATTATGCAAGTTATTTCACAGTGCGTGCCTCTGACTTTGACTTGATTTCAATGATTAAAGATAAAGAGAGCATTCGTAATACAGTAAATGACATGTATTCAAGATATATGGATTTAGCTAAAAAGGAAAAAGATACATTAACTGTCCTGGAAATTATGAATGAAATGGCTCAACGAGGTTATCGTATGCAACCAATTAGTTTAGAAAAGAGTAAAGCCTTCGAATTTATTATTGAAGGTGATACTTTAATCCCACCATTTATATCTGTTCCAGGTCTTGGAGAAAATGTTGCACAAAGAATAGTAGAAGCACGTGAGGAAGGGCCATTCTTGTCTAAAGAAGATTTAAATAAGAAAGCTGGTTTATCACAAAAAGTAATCGAATATTTGGATGAATTAGGCTCATTACCTAACTTACCAGACAAAGCGCAACTTTCTATTTTTGACATGTAACGTGTTGCATTATAAATACAAAAGCCAATAGTATCATGAGTTAAAATAAGTTTGTAGAGATATTTATACTTTGAAAATACACTTAAGTGACTAAATGTTTATATTTTTGAATCATATGACATGAGCTTAATAGTGTACTCAAATAAATCGTGATTAAAACATAATCACGATTTATTTGAAACAATTCTTCAATAAAAAAAAATACTTTAAACGTATAAAATATAGCACAACAAAGTGACTGGCTTGTCATTACGGGATTTTTAAAATATAGTTATTTGTATAGAAAATAAACATATGATATAATAACAGTGCTTAAAAAATTAGACTCAGGCAGGAAGAGTGGGCATATTACCCGCTCTTTTCTATTTGCCAAAAAAGGAGGTCAGCATGAGTAAAATAACTGAACAAGTTGAAGCAATTATTCAACCTGTCCTTAATGACTTAAATTTTGAATTAGTAGAAGTTGAGTTTACAAAAGAAGGAAAAGACCATTTTTTAAGAGTATCTATTGATAAAGAAGGCGGCGTAGACCTAAATGATTGTGCGTTAGCTTCTGAAAAAATCAGCGAAGTTATGGATGCAGAAGATCCTATTCAAGAAATGTATTACTTAGATGTTGCGTCACCAGGTGCAGAAAGACCAATTAAAAAAGAAAAAGATTTCCATAATGCTGTATCAAAACCTATTTTTGTATCTTTATATGCACCAATTGAAGGTTCTAAAGAATGGTTGGGTATTTTAAAATCTGTTGATGACGAAACGATAACTATGGAAGTTAAGGATAAGTCAAAAACAAAACAAGTTGAAATATTAAGAAGTAAGATCGCTAAAGCACGTCATGCTGTAATGATATAACGTGATAAGGAGGATGATAAGTCGTGTCAAGTAATGAATTATTATTAGCAACTGAGTACTTAGAAAAAGAAAAAAAGATTCCTAGAGAAGTGTTAGTTGATGCTATAGAAGCAGCTTTAATCACTGCTTATAAAAAGAACTATGATAGCGCAAGAAGCGTACGTGTTGAATTAAATATGGATAATGGTACATTTCATGTTATCGCACGTAAAGAAGTTGTAGAAGAATCAATGGATGATAGAGAAGAAATTGATTTAAGTACTGCACTTGTTAAAAACCCTGCATATGAAATTGGTGATATTTATGAAGAAGATGTTACACCAAATGACTTCGGACGTGTGGGTGCTCAAGCGGCCAAACAAGCTGTGATGCAACGTTTACGTGATGCAGAGCGTGAAATTTTATATGATGAATTTATCGATAAAGAAGATGATATTGTAACAGGCTTAATTGATAGAGTAGATCATCGCTATGTTTATGTGAATTTAGGACGTACTGAAGCTGTTTTATCTGAAGCGGAAAGAAGTCCAAATGAAAGCTATATTCCGAATGAAAGAATTAGAGTATACGTAAACAAAGTTGAACAAACTACAAAAGGTCCACAAATTTATGTATCAAGAAGTCACCCAGGCTTATTAAAACGTTTATTTGAACAAGAAGTTCCGGAAATATTTGACGGTACAGTAATTGTTAAATCTGTAGCACGTGAAGCAGGAGATCGTTCTAAGATCAGTGTACACTCTGACAATCCTGATATTGATGCAGTCGGAGCATGTGTAGGTGCTAAAGGCGCTCGTGTTGAGGCTGTAGTAGAAGAACTTGGTGGAGAAAAAATTGATATCGTTCAATGGAACGAAGATCCAAAGGTATTTGTTAAAAATGCTTTAAGTCCATCACAAGTTTTACAAGTTATTGTTGATGAAGCAAACCAATCTACAATTGTTGTCGTACCAGATTACCAATTATCATTAGCAATTGGTAAACGTGGTCAAAATGCTCGTTTAGCTGCAAAATTAACAGGTTGGAAGATTGATATTAAATCTGAAACTGATGCAAGAGAAGCAGGGGTTTATCCAACAGACGAAGGTATCATTGAAGAAACTGATACGGCTTCAAAAACAGTTGATACAGAAGTAGCACATTCTGAGGATACTACAAGCGAAATCATTGAAGAAGATGTAGATACTGAAAAATAAATTGGAGTGATTACTTTATGAAAAAGAAAAAAATTCCAATGCGTAAATGTATACTATCAAATGAAATGCATCCGAAAAACGATATGATAAGAGTTGTGATAAATAAAGCAGGCGAAATTTTTGCCGATGCAACTGGAAAACAACAAGGTCGTGGTGCATATGTATCAAAAGATGTTAAATTAGTAGAAGAGGCACAGCAAAAAGGTGTATTAGAAAAATATTATAAAGCTGATGCTGAAACACTAGAACCTGTTTATAAAGAAATTATACGTCTTATTTATCGTGAAGAGATTCCTAAATGACCAAGGAGAACATCGTAAATTTTTTAGGTTTAGCAATGCGTGCTGGAAAAGTTAAAACAGGTGAATCTGTCATTTTAAATGATTTAAAAAAGAACAAGTTAAAGCTCGTAATCATTGCAACAGATGCTTCTGATAACACAACTAAAGTGATACAGAACAAATGTGAAAGTTACCATATATCATTACGCATATTTGGAACGAGAGCTGAATTAGGACAAGCTTTAGGGAAAGCAGAACGTGTAAACATTGGAATCACTGATCAAGGCTTTGCTAAAAAGTTATTGTCAATGATTGATGACTATCGTAAGGAGTGACTATATGAGTAAAAAAAGAATTTACGAATACGCAAAAGATTTAAAATTAAAAAGTAAAGATATTATAGATGAGTTAGCTAAAATGGACGTTGAGGTAACTAGCCACATGCAAACGTTAGAAGACGACCAAATTAAGGCTTTAGATAAAATTTATAAACCAGAACAAGCACAGCAAGCTGCTAAATCAGAGCAGAAAAGTGCTCAAAATAAACAATCAACGACGAATCATAAAAACAACCAAGCCAACAAAGGTAATCAAAATAATAAACCAAACAACAAGAAAAATAACAAAAATAATAACAAAAATAATAAGAACAATAATAAAAACAATAATAAAAACAATAAAAATACTAAACAACCTAAACAAGAAGAGCCGAAGGAAATACCTTCTAAAATTACGTATCATGATGGTATCACTGTAGGTGAACTTGCTGAGAAATTAAATATAGATTCATCAGGTATTATTAAAAAATTATTCTTACTAGGCATAATGGCTAACATTAATCAATCTTTAGATGATGAAACATTAGAATTAATCGTAGATGATTATGGTGTAGAACTTGAAAAAGAAGTTATCATTGATGAAGAAGATTTATCAATTTATTTTGAAGATGAAGCTGATGAAGAAAATGGAATTGAACGTCCAGCTGTTGTTACAATCATGGGACATGTTGACCATGGTAAAACAACATTATTAGACTCAATTCGTCATACTAAAGTAACTGCTGGTGAAGCAGGCGGTATCACACAGCATATCGGTGCATATCAAATTGAAAATGATGGTAAAAAAATCACTTTCCTTGATACGCCAGGTCACGCGGCATTTACAACAATGCGTGCTCGTGGTGCCCAAGTTACTGATATTACAATTTTAGTAGTAGCAGCGGATGATGGTGTAATGCCACAAACAATTGAAGCGATTAACCATGCTAAAGAAGCAGAAGTACCTACAATTGTTGCTGTAAACAAAGTTGACAAACCAACAGCCAATCCTGACCGTGTAATGCAAGAATTAACAGAATACGGTTTAATTCCTGAAGCTTGGGGTGGCGATACAATTTTCGTACCACTTTCAGCTTTAAGCGGAGATGGTATTGAAGACTTACTAGAGATGATTGTCCTAACTTCTGAAGTTCAAGAATTAAAAGCAAATCCAAGTAAACATGCTGTAGGTACTGTAATTGAAGCTGAATTGGATAAATCACGTGGACCATCTGCGTCATTATTAGTTCAAAACGGAACGCTTAATGTTGGAGATTCACTCGTAGTAGGAAACACTTATGGTAGAATCCGTGCTATGGTCAACGATTTAGGTCAACGTATTAAGTCAGCTGGCCCTTCTACACCTGTAGAAATTACTGGTATCAATGATGTACCACAAGCTGGCGATAGATTTGTTGTCTTCAAAGATGAAAAACAAGCAAGACGTATTGGTGAAGCGCGTCATGAAGCAAATGTGTTGCAACAGCGTCAAGAAAGTAAGAGCGTTTCATTAGATAACCTGTTCGAACAAATGAAACAAGGTGAAATGAAAGATCTTAACGTAATTATCAAAGGTGATGTACAAGGTTCAGTAGAAGCACTTGCAGCATCATTAATGAAAATAGATGTTGAAGGCGTAAATGTAAGAATTATTCATACTGCAGTAGGTGCGATTAATGAATCAGATGTTACACTTGCTAATGCTTCGAATGGTATCATTATCGGCTTTAATGTACGTCCTGATACTGGTGCGAAACGAGCTGCAGATAATGAAGGCGTAGATATGCGCTTACACCGTGTTATTTATAACGTTATCGAAGAAATTGAATCTGCAATGAAAGGTATGCTAGATCCAGAATTTGAAGAAAAAGTTATTGGTCAAGCAGAAGTTCGCCAGACTTTCAAAGTTTCTAAAGTAGGTACGATTGCTGGTAGTTATGTGATAGATGGTAAAATCACACGTAATGCTGGTGTTCGTGTAATCAGAGACGGTGTAGTACAATTCGAAGGTGAATTAGACACATTAAAACGTTTCAAAGATGATGTTAAAGAAGTAGCTCAAGGCTATGAATGTGGTATAACAGTTGAAAAATTCAATGACCTAAAAGAAGGCGACATTATTGAAGCATTCGAAATGGTTGAAATTAAAAGATAACTTTTAAGCTTTTATGATATTTTCTTTTTGGGAATAAACTTATATATTAGAAACAAAGCAAACTTTTATTACGTTGTTTGCTTTGTTTTTTTGTCCTAATTTCTTAAATTAATTTCCAGTGATATTCTGTAAACAATTAATAAAAAAGGCTGTTAATTTTAACAATTAAATAAAATTAGATTATGTACAATACACATGCTTATACTTTTCTTTTTTGAACAATAATAAAATACAAAAATTGAATCTTGCAAATGTTGACGTATTAATTTATATAAATTATATACCTATTTATAGTTGTAAATTAGATTAAAAAATTATTGTAAATATGCACTTGTTGAGATGGGCTGACAATAGTTGTCTATCCTTTTAATTATAATCAAGTTAAATGGGAGGTTATAAATGATGAGTGAATATTTAAAAGATATAAATGAATTTTGGGAACAATATTTTAGTCAGTATAACTCTATTTATGACGAATCAACATTAAAGGCAATTATTAAAAATAATGATACAACAGCGTTTTTACATCCTATGGATTATGCTTATTTTCAAGAACACTTCGGAGATAATTTTACTGACATACCAAGGTTTAAAAAAATGATAGACTTTGCGAACGGCAAAGTTACTTTAAATAAAAATAGACAAAGAGTTACATTTGAGAATGCTGATTTAAATCCAGCTATTGCAAGACCTTATTTTGGTAATCCAGAAACTGCAGATATAGTCATATTAAAGAAGCAACCAGAAAATGATTTTAAAACATACCAACTAAATCTAACTGATGATGAAGCGATTGAATATAGAAAAAGAATTTTATTAGACATTAAAGGCAAATTATTGTTTGATGGACAAAAATTATTTTTACCTTATATAGATAGACATAGATGGTTTGTGAAATATTTATATAGTAATGCGTCGACATTAAAGCAATTTAATATCGATCCTAACAGGGTTATGGTACTCAATTTCTTTCCATACCAGACTGGACATTCTGCAGGTATACCTAAAGATTTTTTAACATTTAATCATAAACTTCCATCACAAGTAAAAACTTATGAGTTATTAATAAAAATGTTGAAAGATGATAAACCACGAATCTATATCGTTAGTGAGGAAGAACTATATATTTCTATATTTAAGAATTTTGCAGATAGTGAATTATGTCAGTATTTAATTGACCATTTATTCGTACTATCATCGAAGCAAAATCGTCATCTTACAGTATGTAATGTGTTAAGTTATAGGGAACAACGTATTCGTATTAAGAAAAAGCAGGAACTTAGTAAAATCGAATATTATAAATGGAATCAAGAACAAAAAATAGCACGTGAAAATGGCAATTCTGATTTTCATGAAAAAATAAAAACTTTACAACATACATTGGAAAGACAACATTAATACACGGATAAAGTGTCCTAAGGAAAGTACTATTATTAATCAATAAATGTATGAGTAGTAAAATCGTTAATACCTGGATACTTGCATTAATACGAGTCATCTAGTGATCATAATAAATATAAATATGAGAGATGAGTATTTAAATATCTCGTACAAAGAACAAACGTCAATTTCTATTGAGATTATAGAAATTGACGTTTTCTTATTTTTATGACATTTGTTGATTGTTCAACGGAGAATTTGGAATATTATCGTACGCTTGTAACTTAAAAATCTTTTTAACATAACGTTGCCATTTGGATAAACGTATCTTTTAAAGCTTAATTGTCTATAATTTAAACCAAAAAATCATCGTTAATCTACCATAAATAGTGGACGCTTATTAATTAAATTAGCACTAGCTATTAATTAAAGCGCTTTAGTTAATATGTTCCTTATTATCTAATTTAAATATTGTAAGAGTTGAACAATGATTTTAAAATTGCTTTGAAATCATCGACATAATGTTGAGGTTTTAGTAATGTGATTTGAGTTGGATGCTCATAAGCAATGTGCATACATTCTTCTTTTGAAATAATGATATCTGCAATTCGTCCATTATCTACAGATTTCGTATTTACAATGATAAATTGGCGTTTAATTTTTGGCCAAATATGATCTTGAATAAGCATCGTTACACTATTGATATCTTCAAATACAGATTGATCATAAACATCGTTAAGTTGATCTACTTCTTTTACAGCAGATAAATCAAGCGTATAAATGATTCCGTTAGCTAAATATGTGAACCAATATTTATCGGAAAAATAACGTGTATAAATAGGGATAATGTCTGTAAGATGTGTATTTTGTAATTGAATCGAAATCTTATGATTGTTTTCAATCGCTAACTGTATTCTGAAAATTAAAGTTGATTCACTAAATTCACGATGTATATTGAATTGACTTAGCATTTTATTAGACAAAAGTTTTTCGGCTAAGTTTGAATTAGCATTTAGCCCTCTTATAAGATTATATGTATCTTCATGAATGATAGGTGTGAAGTTTTTCATACGAAAAATCAAATTAAGTAATCTATTATTCTTAAATTTATACCTATCAATTTTTAAACGATGCTTTTCTATGGTATTGTCGTATACAATTTGACCTTCTAGTCCATGCCATTCTTGATCTTCGTATAAAAAATTATTTATATCACTTATGTCTCGTTGGATAAATCTTACATTTACATTGAGTTGTTGTGCGAGTTCTTCTTTATTTAATGCTTTTCCGTTTAAAAATCGTGTATAAATGTACAAAAGGCGTTCTGGTTTCTCCAATAATATACGCTCCTATGGTTTTGAAAATAAGGTCGAGTTATTAAAAAGCTTCGACCAGTAAAGTGGCGCTTAAGCATAAGTAATATACATGTAATCTGCTAATTAAAGCGAGAGGTGCTCATATATTTATGTGTAAGACCATTAAATTAAGTCATGCATTTGAGGAAAGGCAATAATATATATTTGAAAATATATAGGTACTGTCTCGCTCCCTAGAAGTATACCATTATAAATTATGGAATGTGTAATATTTTATTTTTTAATCACATAAATAGTGAGAAAATGTTCTATTACAAAGAGTTACTGAACTAAATTTAACACTAAGGCAAAAAAATTAACAGTTAGGCAATTTAAAATGAAATTTATAGCGTTTTCATGAAAAAATATTTCATAATTTAACAGTTAGGAAATAAAATTATGCCCAACTGTCATAAGATGTTTAGATTTTATTGATAATATACAATTTATCTTTTCAACGATGATATCTAATTACAATATATTATTTTAGGCACTGAATAAGTGAAATTTGTTTGACGTTACGAAATAAACTGTCATATAATCTGTAAGTAAGGGAAAGATTAACGGACTTATAAACAATGAGAGGTGAAATATAATGAATATGAGAGCAGAGCGTGTAGGCGAACAAATGAAACAAGAAATCATGGATATCGCTAATAATAAAGTTAAAGATCCGAGAATAGGATTCTTAACAATTACGGAAGTTCAATTAACTAATGACTTATCTATTGCAACGGTTTATCTAACTGTTTTAGGAAATGAAAAACAAAAAGCAGACACATTTAAAGGTTTAGAAAAAGCGAAAGGTTTTATTAAATCTGAGCTTGGTTCTAGAATGAGACTTAGAATTATTCCTGAGTTAAATTTCGAATATGATGAATCAATCGATTACGGTAATAAGATAGAACGAATGATCCAAGATTTGCATAAGAAAGATTAATCTTTCGTAATAACTAGTACATCCTTACAGCATGAGATATTCATGCTGTAAATTAGAACTTGCGTATTTGTCGAACTAATTTTCTAAATTCTAATTAAATGAGCCTAATTAGATGTTTTGACAAAATTGTGGGGCGGGAATACGAAATCAAATTTAGTTTTGATTTCTGTCCCGCTCTTTTTACATAACTTTTTATTACTTATTACATGTTAATATGAAATTAAAGATTTAAAAAAACAGACTTTGAAGGTGAAATAAGAATGTATAATGGTATATTACCTGTATTTAAAGATCGTGGATTGACAAGTCATGATGTGGTTTTTAAATTGAGAAAAATATTGAAGACTAAAAAAGTAGGACACACTGGAACATTAGATCCGGAAGTTTCTGGTGTGTTACCAATATGTATAGGAGCTGCGACAAAAGTTAGTGATTACATAATGGAAATGGGTAAAACTTATGAAGCGACAGTTAGTTTAGGTAGTGCAACCACTACTGAAGACCAAACTGGTGATGTTATAGAAGAGAAAGATATATTAAATGGTGAAATTACTGCGGAAAATGTTGATTCAATACTCCAACAATTTGAAGGTGTTATTACACAAATACCACCAATGTATTCTTCAGTCAAAGTAAATGGGAAAAAATTATATGAATATGCTAGAAATAACCAAGAAGTTGTTCGACCTGAACGTCAAGTGCATATTTATAAAATCAAGCGTACATCTGAACTACGTTTTGACAACAACAACTGCCAATTTGATATAATTGTAGAATGTGGTAAAGGTACATATATACGCACACTTGCAACAGACATAGGTAGATCATTACAATTACCTGCACATATGTCAAAGTTAACACGTACTAAGAGTGGTGGATTTGACATTAAGGACAGTTTAACTTTAAAAGATGTAGCAGCATTACATGAGCATGAATCATTACAAGACAAGTTATTTCCTATAGAATATGGTTTGAAAGGATTACCACAAATTATAATTTCAGAAGAAAATATTAAGTCTAAAATTTTAAATGGACAAAAATTTGAAAAAACAATGTTCAAGCAAAATATAGACGATATGGTTACAATGGTAGATGAGCACACACACAAAGTGTTAGCAATTTATGAACCTCATCCAGAAAAACAAGATGAAATTAAACCTAAAAAGGTGTTTAACTAAAGGAGAAATACGCATGAAAGTGATAGAAGTAACTCATCCAATTCAGGAAGAACAATATATAACAGAAGATGTTGCTATGGCTTTTGGATTTTTTGATGGGATGCATAAAGGCCATGCAAAAGTATTTGATATTTTAAATCAAAAAGCAGAAGCGGCGAATTTAAAGAAGGCAGTAATGACATTTGATCCACATCCTTCGGTTGTATTAAATCCTAAACTAAAGAGAACTGATTATTTAACGCCGATTCAAGATAAAATAGAAATTCTAGAATCCTATGATATTGACTATTGTATAGTCATTAATTTTTCATCTAAATTTGCAGAAGTAAGTGCTGAGGATTTTATACAAGATTATATTATCAAGAATCATGTTAAAGAAGTCATTGCTGGTTTTGACTTTACTTTTGGAAAATACGGCAAAGGCAATATGATGATTCTAGATGAGATGACTGAATTTAAATCGACAGTAGTAAGCAAACAAGAAATTAATTCTGAAAAAATTTCTACTACTGATATCAGAAAATCATTGAAAACTGGAGAGTTACAAAAAGCTAATGATGAATTAGGCTATCGCTATCGTATTAAAGGTACGGTTGTGCAAGGGGAGAAACGAGGTAGAACGATTGGTTTCCCTACAGCAAACGTACAACCAAGCGGTGATTATGTATTACCTAAGAATGGTGTTTATGCAGTTAGCATGGAAATAGGTGCTGATAAACAGATTTATAGAGGGGTTGCTAATGTAGGGGTAAAACCAACATTTCATGATCCTTCTAAAGCGCAAGTTGTCATCGAAGTGAATTTATTTGATTTTGGAGAAAATATTTATGGTGAACGCGTAACAGTATTTTGGCATCATTATTTGAGACCTGAAATTAAATTTGATGGTATTGATCCGTTAGTGGAACAAATGAATAAAGATAAAGAAAAAGCGAAATACTTGTTATCGGTTGATTTTGGTGATGAAGTATCATATAATATTTAAGTCGAATGTGTATAGCACATTTTAGCACCTTTACCTTGGCACATCGAAACTCCGACGATTTGCTCGGATAAAGGCGAATAAAAATTAAAGGAGGAAATTGACAATGGCAATTTCACAAGAGCGTAAAAATGAATTAATTAAAGAATATCGTACACACGAAGCGGACACTGGATCTCCAGAAGTTCAAATCGCTGTATTAACTGCAGAAATCACTGCATTAAATGAACACTTACGTGAGCACAAAAAAGATCACCATTCACGTCGTGGATTATTAAAAATGGTAGGTCGTCGTAGACACTTACTTAACTATTTACGTGAAAAAGATGTTCAACGTTACCGTGAATTAATTAAATCATTAGGTATCCGTCGTTAATTTTAGGGCGTATATTGATAGAGGCTGGGGCATAATTAAATGTCTCAGCCTCAACTTTGATATAGGCACTGACAGATTTGAAAAGCATTGGTTAAACATACTACTGTTAATGTAAACGACTTAATTTATGATATGAGTAGTGTTGATACAAGAATTCAAACGCTTTTTTACTCATCTTTGCTTGGGGTGGGATAATGAAATCTTATTTGAATTATTAGATTTCTGTCCTGCTCCTTTTTTATAATTTGAAATGAGCATTTTTAAAAAATAATATACTAATATAAATATTTTCTAAGAAATGATATGATAGTACTATTAGATATATGAGAGGAGATTTGTAATGTCTCAAGAGAAAAAAGTTTTTAAAACTGAATGGGCAAACAGATCATTGACGATTGAAACTGGTCAACTTGCTAAACAAGCCAATGGTGCTGTACTCGTTCGTTATGGTGATACAGTTGTCTTATCAACTGCGGTAGCTTCAAAAGAGCCGCGTGATGGTGACTTCTTCCCACTAATGGTTAATTATGAAGAAAAAATGTATGCTGCTGGTAAAATTCCAGGAGGATTCAAGAAACGTGAAGGTCGCCCAAGTGATGAAGCGACGTTAACTGCACGTTTAATCGATAGACCAATTCGTCCATTATTTCCTAAAGGTTATAAATATGACGTTCAAATCATGAATACTGTATTAAGCGCAGACCCTGATTGTTCGCCTGAAATGGCAGCAATGATAGGGTCATCAATGGCATTAAGTGTTTCTGATATTCCATTCCAAGGACCAATTGCTGGTGTAAATGTTGGTTATATTGATGGAGAGTACATTATCAATCCAACAGTTGCACAAAAAGAAGTATCACGTTTAGACTTAGAAGTTGCTGGTCATAAAGACGCTGTAAACATGGTTGAAGCTGGTGCGAGTGAGATAACTGAAAGTGAAATGTTAGATGCCATTTTCTTCGGACATAGTGAAATTCAACGTTTAGTTAATTTCCAACAAGAAATTGTAGATCATATTCAACCTGAGAAGAAAGCATTTGTTCCTGTTGAAAAAGATGAATCACTTGTAGAAAAAGTGACTCAATTGACTGAAGCGAATGGTTTGAAAGATGCTGTTTTAACTTTTGATAAACAACAACGTGATATTAACTTAGATAATTTAAAAGAAAAAGTGGCAGCTGAATTTATCGATGAAACTGATGCTGACAATGAAGCTTTAATTAAAGAAGTTAATAGCATTTTGAATGATTTAGTTAAAGAAGAAGTAAGAAGATTAATTGCAGATGAAAAAATCAGACCAGATGGCCGTAAGACGGACGAAATTCGCCCGCTAGAATCTGAAGTTGGTGTGTTGCCGAGAGCACATGGTTCGGGATTATTTACACGCGGACAAACACAAGCACTTTCAGTATTAACGTTAGGCTCTATGAGCGAATATCAAATTTTGGATGGTTTAGGCGAAGAAGAACAAAAACGCTTTATGCATCATTATAATTTCCCTAACTATTCAGTGGGTGAAACGGGACCAGTACGTTCTCCAGGACGTCGTGAAATCGGACATGGTGCACTAGGTGAACGTGCATTAAGTCATATTATTCCTGATGTAAAAGATTTCCCTTACACTGTGAGAATTGTAAGTGAAGTTTTAGAATCAAATGGTTCTTCATCACAAGCGTCAATTTGTGGTTCTACGTTAGCATTAATGGATGCAGGTGTACCAATTAAAGCGCCAGTAGCAGGTATTGCGATGGGCTTAGTAACACGCGATGATAGTTATACAATCTTAACTGATATTCAAGGTATGGAAGACGCATTAGGAGATATGGACTTTAAAGTTGCCGGAACTTCTGAAGGTATTACTGCTATTCAAATGGATATCAAAATTGATGGTTTAACAAAAGAAATTATTAAAGAAGCTTTAGAGCAAGCACGCGTAGGTCGTCTTGCAATTCTAGATCATATGTTACAAACAATCGATACACCACGTAACGAATTAAGCGCATTTGCGCCAAAAGTAGTAACTATGACAATTAAACCAGAGAAAATTAGAGACGTCATTGGACCTGGTGGTAAAAAAATCAATGAAATTATTGATGAAACTGGCGTTAAATTAGACATTGAACAAGATGGTACAATATTCATTGGCGCAGTTGATAAAGACGCGATTGATCGCGCGCGTAATATTATAGAAGATATCACGCGTGAAGCAGAAGTGGGCCAAGTATACGAAGGAAAAGTAAAACGTATTGAGAAATACGGCGCTTTCGTTGAATTGTTCCCAGGTAAAGATGCACTTGTTCACATTTCACAAATTGCTAATGAACGCATTGAAAAAGTAGAAGATGTGTTGAAAGTCGGAGACACATTTAAAATAAAAGTAACTGAAATTGATAAACAAGGACGCGTTAATGCATCACATAAAGTCTTGTTGTAAAATCAAAATCTAATATGCATTGAATTTTTAATTAGAGGCTAGTCATTGATTTGTGCTTTTATAGTAGAATGCCGTTAATTCTATTGTAAAAGCATGCTTAAAATCAGTATAAACTAGTTTCTTTTTTATTATATAAAAGGCTATGATTACATCTTTAACATAAATTTATACATAAAATCACAATATTATGAAATTATTACCATACAATATAGGTTTATAATAAATATTTATTACTATTATGAAATTTAAACTTATTTTTCTCTATGAACAATTTAAGTTAATTGAATTGTGATTACATTTATAAGTTTTTAAGCTATATCAGTTATTACTTTAATAGTGTACATAAAGCCTATTTTAACTTATAATAAATTATGAGTTTATATATGGACGGGAATTTAAATAGGAGGTAACATTTTGAGTTTAATAAAGAAAAATAATAAAAATATTCGCATCATTCCACTCGGCGGAGTTGGAGAAATAGCGAAAAATATGTATATCGTCGAAGTAGATGACGAAATGTTCATGCTTGACGCTGGCTTGATGTTCCCAGAAGATGAGATGTTAGGTGTAGATATTGTTATACCAGACATTCAATACGTTATTGAGAACAAAGATAAATTAAAAGGGATCTTTTTAACACATGGACATGAACATGCAATTGGTGCTGTTACGTATGTATTAGAACAAGTTGATGCGCCAGTTTATGGATCAAAGCTTACGATTGCTTTAATTAAAGAGAATATGAAAGCGCGTAATATTAATAAAAAAGTGAGATATTATACAGTTAATAACGAATCTATCATGCGTTTCAAAGGTGTTAATGTAACATTCTTTGATACAACACATAGTATTCCGGATAGTTTAGGTGTATGCATTCATACTTCATACGGTGCGATTGTATATACAGGTGAATTTAAATTTGACCAAAGCCTACAAGGTCATTATGCACCAGACTTAAAGAAAATGACTGAAGTCGGTGAAGCAGGTGTGTTTGCATTAATCAGCGATTCTACTGAAGCAGAAAAACCTGGATACAATACACCTGAAAATGTAATTGAATCACACATGTATGATGCCTTTACAAAAGTGAAAGGTCGATTGATTGTGTCTTGTTACGCATCTAATTTTATTCGTATTCAACAAGTTTTAAACCTTGCACAAAGATTGAATAGAAAAGTATCATTCCTAGGTCGTTCATTGGAGAGTTCTTTCAATACGGCTAGAAAAATGGGGTACTTCGATATATCAAAAGACTTATTAATTCCGATTAATGAAGTTGAGAATTATCCTAAAAATGAAGTTATTATTATTGCTACTGGTATGCAAGGTGAACCTGTAGAAGCTTTAAGCCAAATGGCTCAGAAAAAGCACAAAATAATGAATATTGAACCAGGAGATTCTGTATTTTTAGCTATTACTGCTTCTGCTAATATGGAAGTTATTGTCGGAAATACGCTTAATGAATTAGTACGAGCTGGTGCAGAGATTATTCCAAACAGTAAAAAGATTCACACTTCAAGCCATGGTTGCATGGAAGAATTGAAGATGATGATTAATATAATGAAACCTCAGTACTTTATTCCGGTTAACGGTGAATTTAAAATGCAGATTGCACACGCTAAATTAGCAAATGAAGCAGGCGTGCAACCTGAAAAAATCTTTCTTGTTGAAAAAGGCGACGTAGTTAATTACGATGGGGAAGAAATGATTTTAAATGAAAAAGTTCACTCAGGTAATGTCCTGATTGATGGTATCGGTGTCGGTGATGTCGGCAATATTGTACTAAGAGATCGTCACCTGTTAGCAGAAGATGGTATCTTTATCGCTGTTGTAACACTCGATCCTAAAAACAGACGAATCGCTGCTGGTCCAGAAATTCAATCTAGAGGTTTCGTATATGTCAGAGAAAGTGAAGCCTTATTAAATGAAGCTGAAGAAAAAGTTCGTGAAATCGTTGAACTAGGTTTACAAGAGAAACGTATCGAATGGTCTGAAATCAAGCAAAACATGCGCGATCAAATTAGCAAACTTTTATTTGAAAATACAAAACGTCGTCCAATGATTATTCCAGTAATTTCTGAAATTTAATAATTTCTGTACTAAACAAAGAGGTTAAGACAAGCGCTTAGGTAAATATTTTGAAAGGTAAAATGCGGTTGAATGTTTTGAAGTGAAATGACATTCACGCGACCTTTGAAATAGCTATAGGCGTTAAATGTCTTACCTCTTTTATGTTATTATAGATGGAAGGATTAAATATTAATCATACATAAATTTATATATATTTAACTGATAAAATTATTATTATTGCCAATATGAAATGATTTATTTTATACAGTAATGTGTGAATATATATAAACTGATTTTGAGCACAGTTGAAAAAGAAGGTGGTAAATTTGGCACAAACAAAAAAGAGACAAACAACAAAAAGAAAACCTACTAATACAAGAAAGAAAACGACTAACAATAAGAAAAAACAAGGGGATAGTCCATTAAGGTATATTGTGGCAATCGCTATATTTGTAATAGTGACGTTAGGTGCCTTTCAACTCGGTATTATTGGAACGATGATAGATAGTTTCTTTAATTATTTATTTGGTACAAGTAGATTCTTAACTTACATTCTTATTTTAATAGGTACAGTTTTTATTACATATTATAAAGCACTACCTAAAACAAGACGTACGGTTGGCGCTTTTGTATTACAAGTAGCCTTACTATTAGTTACTCATATTATCTTTTACTTTACACATAAAGTTCAAGCCCAACGTGAACCAGTTTTATCTTTTGTATATAAATCTTATGAGCATTCTAATTTTCCAGTATTTGGTGGTGGTTTAATAGGTCATTACCTGTTAGCACTGTTTATACCGCTTATATCTATTGTGGGTATCATTATAGTGACAATACTACTAATCGCTTCAAGTATCATTTTATTACTTAAGCAAAAACATCGTGACGTATCTAAGTTATTATTTGAAAAGCTGAAAGTTAAAGGTAAGGATGCTTCGGAAAATTATCAAGAACGTCGTAAGCAGAATAAAGTGAAAAAAGAAGCTAAAGCGCGTGTTAAGGCTGAGAAAAAAGCGGAACAACAGGCAGAACAACAAGCAAGATCTGAAGCGCAACAATCGGATGACAATGTTACAGATGTTAGCGATTTAAAAGAAATTCCTAGTTCAAAATCTGAGCAGCAATTATCTATTCCTATATATGGACATAGTGATAGTGAAGATGACCACAAGCAAACCTCAGAAAAGCCTATAGGTAAACGTACTAAGCGCATGTTTGATCAAGAAGGACAGCTAGATCAAACAGCAATACAACAAAACGCTAACTTAAATCAGGCATCACTCGATCAACAAATAGATGACATGGAGCCCGAACAAAGTGAACAAGGTGAAGCGATTAATTCAATTTCTGAAGCAGGAGAAGTGGAAAATGAAGCCTATACTCTACCTCCACTCACTTTGCTAAAGCAACCAGCAAAACAAAAAGCGACTTCTAAAGCAGAAGTTCAGAAAAAAGGACAACTATTGGAAACGACGCTTAAGAATTTTGGTGTCGATGCAAGAGTTACGCAGATAAAAATAGGACCCGCAGTAACACAATATGAAATTCAACCAGCACAAGGGGTTAAAGTTAGTAAAATTGTTAACTTGCATAATGATATTGCACTTGCACTTGCAGCCAAAGATATTCGCATAGAAGCGCCAATCCCTGGTCGCTCTGCTGTTGGTATTGAGGTTCCTAATAATAAGATTTCTCTTGTTTCATTAAAAGAAGTTTTAGATGAAAAATTCCCTGCTAAAAATAAATTAGAAGTAGGCTTAGGTAGAGATATATCAGGTGATCCTATTACAGTCGAATTAAACAAAATGCCACATATGCTTGTTGCTGGTTCAACAGGAAGTGGTAAGTCTGTTTGTATCAATGGCATAATTACAAGTATTTTACTTAATGCTAAACCACATGAGGTAAAACTTATGTTAATTGACCCAAAAATGGTAGAATTGAACATATACAATGGCATTCCACATTTACTGATACCAGTTGTGACTAATCCTCACAAAGCATCACAAGCACTAGAAAAAGTAGTTGCTGAAATGGAACGTCGTTATGATTTATTCCAACACTCTTCGACTAGGAATATAGAAGGTTATAATGAGGCAATTAGACGTCAAAATGCTGAATTAGAAGAGAAACAATCTGAATTACCATATATTGTTGTTATTGTCGATGAATTGGCAGACTTAATGATGGTTGCTGGTAAAGAGGTAGAAAATGCTATTCAACGTATTACGCAAATGGCACGTGCAGCCGGCATTCATTTAATTATTGCCACACAAAGACCTTCTGTAGATGTAATTACTGGTTTGATTAAAAATAATATACCATCTAGAATAGCTTTTGCAGTAAGTTCGCAAATCGACTCTCGTACGATTATTGATAGTGCTGGCGCCGATAAATTATTAGGTAAAGGTGACATGTTATATGTTGCTAACGGTGGCTCTACTAGAACACGTGTACAAGGTGCCTTTTTAAGTGACCAAGAAGTACAAGATGTTGTTGATTATGTCGTAGAACAGCAAAAAGCCAATTATGTAAAAGAAATGGAACCAGATGCACCAGTTGATAAATCAGAAATGAAAAGTGAAGATGCACTTTATGATGAAGCATATTTGTTTGTGTTAGAACAACAAAAAGCGAGTACTTCTTTATTACAAAGACAATTCAGAATTGGTTATAACCGAGCTTCAAGATTAATGGACGATTTAGAACGTAATCAAGTTATTGGACCACAAAAAGGTAGTAAACCTAGACAAATTTTAGTGGATATTGATAGTGATGAGGTGTAAATATGGAACTAACTTCAGTTTATAAAGTAAAAGAATGGATGATTCAACAAATTAAAGAAGGCAAATTACAACATGGGGAGCCACTTCCGAGTAATTTAGCCATAGCAAGAACCTTAAATGTAAAAACAGATGATGTTTATGATGCAGTAGACGAACTAATTACTGAACAAGTATTATCCAATAATTTAGAAGAAGGTGCACGTGTTAAATCACTGCACCCATTCTATTACCCATTAGGAGAAGTTGTGAGTATTAGTAGAATGATTAAAGATCAAGGTTACACACCGGGGACAGAATATATTAGTTTTGATGAAAAACCAGCGACCTCTTTAGATTCTAAAAGATTAAATATTACAGACAAGGCGCCTGTAACAATTATAGAACGTTTAAGAACTGCAGATAGAAAGCCAGTCGTTTATTGTTTAGATAAAGTGCCTGCAAATTATCTAACTTGTGCACAATATCAAAGTAGCGATGAGTCACTTTTAGGTGCAATAGAAGCTTATACCAATAAAAAGGTTTCATATGCAGATACTGAAATGGAAGCGATTAGTTATGAACCCCATATCTCTGATATCTTAGGAGCTTCACCACACGAAGGACTCATGTTATTAAAATTAGTGCATTACGATACAGATGATCAACCCATATTATATTCATTCAATTATTTCAAAAGTAGTTTAGTTACGTTTAAAACGGTTAAAAATAGATTATAATAATAAATTTATGAAAGTGAGGTATGACAATTTGAAAATAGAAAATTCACAAAAAGATTTACATGTTAAAGTATTGCCAACAACAAAGTTTAAAACCACAACGATTACGCTAAAATATATGGCACCGTTAGACAGTGAAACAATGACTGCGCGATCTATTTTAAGTAAGGTTTTAGTACGTGCTACAAAACAATGGCCGTCAGACAAGGATTTTAATCGACACTTATCACATTTGTATGGTGCGTATGTTAATAGTTTTGTTTCCAAATTTAAAGATAAGCATGTTATTACCATATCTTTAGAATTAGTAAATGAACGTTATTTAAAAGATCAAACGCCGCTTTTTGAGAAAGGCTTAGAATTGCTCAAAGAAATGATATACAATCCTTTAATATCAGATAATAAATTTGATGAAACATTTGTCGCTCAAGAAAAATCATTATTATCTAAAAAATTAAACGCTATGATCGACAACAAATCACAAATTTCATTTTTAAACTTATTGAAATATATGTTTGGAGAACAACCATATCGACATTTAGCAACTGGGCAAGTTGAATACATAGCTGACATTACATCAGAAAATCTATATCATACATATCAATCTATGTTGGAAAATGACTACTGTGCAGTATATGTGGTAGGCAACGTAGATGAACAACAGGTGAAATCCCAAATTCAAACATATTTTAATATTAATCCATTCTCTTTTGAATTATCACAGTCTAATCCAGTAGGACAAGACCATCATACACCTCAAGTTATTGTAGAAACAGACGATGTTGACCAAGCTAAATTAAATATGGGCTTTAAATTACCAGCAAAATACGGAGATCCAGAATATTTTGCGATGATTGTGTTTAATGTTATGTTTGGCGGCGACCCATCTTCTGTATTATTTAATGAAGTACGAGAAAAGCAAAGTTTAGCATATTCTATCCATTCCCAAATAGACGCAAAAAATGGTTTTTTATTTGTATTAAGCGGTGTTTCAACTGATAAATATGAAGTTGCTAAAGAGACGATTGTGTCTGAGTTTGAGAAATTCCAACAAGGTGATTTTGAAGAAGAGAAAATTGCACTTGCCAAAAAAGTGATACTATCTCAAAGACAAGAATCTCATGATAGAGCTAAAAGTATTATAGAAATTATGAATAACAATATATTATTAGATGAACCGATGTCGGAAGAAAGTTATATTTCGGGGATTCAAAACGTTAAAAAATCAGATATCCAACAGCTAGCACAGGCAACTACATTAGATACAATATATATTTTGACAAAAGGAGGCGATGACTAATGAATGAAACCTACTATGATCAAATAGACGAACGCGTATTTGAAGCTGAATTAAAAAATGGTCTAAAATTATTCATAATTCCTAAAAAAGGATTTCAGAAAACCTTTGTGACTTATACTACGAAATTTGGGTCGTTAGATAACAAATTCAAGCCACATGGTAGTGATGATTTTGTTACGGTTCCTGATGGAGTGGCACACTTTTTAGAACATAAATTATTTGAAAATGGTGACGACGAAGAAGATTTGTTTACAGCATTTGCTGAAGACAATGCACAGGTCAATGCTTTTACGAGTTTTGATAGAACAAGCTATTTATTTAGTGCAACTGATAATATAGAACGTAACATCAAACGGTTGTTAACTATGGTAGAAACACCTTATTTCACTAAAGAAACAGTAGATAAAGAAAAAGGTATCATTGCTGAAGAAATCAAGATGTACCAAGAACAACCAGCCTATAAGCTAATGTTTAATACTTTAAGAGCTATGTATGATACACACCCAATACGTGTTGATATTGCTGGTAGTGTTGAAAGCATTTATGAAATAACTAAAGACGATTTATATCTATGTTATGAAACATTTTATCATCCTTCGAATATGGTATTGTTTGTCGTTGGTGATGTGGATGTGGACCATATTTATAATGTCATTGAAGCACATGAGAATCAACGTGATAAAGAAGCACAGCCGCAAATTGTAAGAGACCCATTGATTGAACAAGCTTCAGTGAAAGAACCAAACATTTCGGAAACGATGAAATTACAATCACCAAGATTAATGTTAGGTTTTAAAAACGAACCATTATCCGACGAGCCTAATGAAGCTTTTGTTAAACGTGATTTAGAAATGACTTTATTCTATGAATTGATATTTGGTGAAGAAACAGATTTTTATCAGTCACTTCTCAATGATGAATTAATAGACGAAACTTTTGGATATCAATTTTTATTAGAACCTACATACAGTTTTTCAGTTATAACAAGTGCGACGCAATATCCAGATAAATTGAAAACGCTATTATTAAATGAAATTAAAAATAATTTAGGGAAACTTGATGATTTAGAAGCCTTTAGTCTGTTGAAGAAACAGTTTATTGGAGAATTTATTTCAGGGTTGAACTCTCCGGAATACATCGCGAACCAATATACAAAATTATATTTTGAAGGCGTAAGTTTGTTCGACTTATTAGATATTGTTGAAAGTATCACTTTAGAAAGTGTGAATGATACAGCACAAACATGCTTGAATTTAACACAAGTAGTAGATAGTCGCTTGGAGATGAAATAATAGTGAAAGCATTAGTTATAGGTGGTTCCGGAACGATTGGCAAAGCAATTGTTAACAGATTATTATCAGATGGTTTTGAAGTAATTGTACATTATAATAGTACGAATATTGAAACACTTCAAAGTGATTATATTGGAAAACCAGTTGAATTTTTACAATGTGATTTAAATCAAGACATTGATTTAGAATCATATTTTTCTTGGATCACAAAACTGGATTGTTTGGTTTATGCAAGTGGGACGGCTTTATATGGTCAATTACAAGATGTGACTGATAAAGAAATAGACGATTGTTATCAAATCCATGTCCGCCAACTAATTAGAATTTGTAGGTTTTTCATAGATCAATTGCGACAAAGTAGTCAAGGTCGTATTGTTGTCATATCATCTATTTGGGGAGAAACTGGTGCAAGCATGGAGAGTATATACTCTACAATGAAAGGTGCTCAAATTGCGTTTGTAAAAGCTTTAAGCCAAGAGCTAGCCATGACAACGGTGACTGTAAATGCGATTGCTCCTGGATTTGTCAGTGGAAATATGGCTCAAGTATGGTCGGAAGAAGAATTACAGGCAATTACTGAAGAATTGCCACAGCAAAGGCTTATTGATCCTATTGAGATTGCACATACTTGCAGTTATTTGTGTCATCCAATGGCACGAAGCATCACCGGAACGATCCAGAAAGTTAATGGTGGATGGTACGTATAGATTTTTAAATAATGTACAAAAAATAAACCAACTATGAAACATTCAATGATATAATATCATTACAATAAATGGTTATATGTTCACGTATAAATGATTTGTACGTGGTTTCTAAATAAAGGGGTGCTTATTTCATGACAGTTGCTACTAAAAAAGAATGGTATTTAGAGTATGAGATAACAATGAACCGAGCAGGGCTTTTAGGTGATATCTCAAGTTTGTTAGGTATGATGGGGATTAGTATCGTAACAATCAATGGTATTGATGAAGGTCGTAGAGGTCTATTAATTAAATCTGATAGTCTAGAAAAAGTAAGTCGTTTCGAAAATATTGTAACCGAAATAGATGATATTTCTATTACTAAGTTAAGAAAGCCAGAGTTAAGAGATCGCTTGGCAGTTAGACATGGTAGATACATAGAGCAAGATGCTGATGATAAAAAGACATTTCGTTTTGAAAGAGAAGATTTAGGCTTACTAGTTGATTTTATGGCAGAATTGTTTAAAGAAAAAGGTCATAAATTGATTGGTATTCGTGGAATGCCCAGAGTTGGTAAAACTGAATCAATCGTAGCAGGTAGTGTCTGTGCACATAAACGTTGGTTATTTATTAGTTCTACACTTATTAAACAAACTGTGCGTAGTTCATTAATTAAAGGTGAATATGATTCAGATCATGTCTATATCATTGATGGTGCTGTTACAGCAAGAGAATCTAGTCAAAAACACCAGGAATTAGTGAAAGAAGTTATGAGTCTTCCTGCGATTAAAGTAGTTGAACACCCTGACTTATTTGTTGAAGCAAGCGACTACAAGATGAGTGATTTTGATTATATTATCGAATTAAGAGAAAATAAAAATCAAGAAATTCATTATGAAGAAATGAAAAAACAAACAGTTAAGAGTAAAAACAATTTGGATTTTGGTAATGATCCATTTGGTGGCGGATTTGGTTTCTTTGAATAATACAGATTGTTGATTGAGGAGGGCTGATATCGTGAGCTTAGTTGGTCAGACATTAAAAGGACGACGAGAACGTTTAGGTATGACATTAAACGAACTAGAATCGCGTACACAAATTAAACGGCAAACGTTAGTGATGATTGAAAACAATGATTTCGAATCATTAAAAAAAGCTGAGTATGCGGAAGGTTTTATTAGAAAATATGCAAAAGCAGTGAATATTGATTCAGTGCAGTTGATTAATGCGCACAGAGAAGAAATTCCCAATAATGATGAAGCGATACATCAAACAATTGCAGCCTTCGCTAATGATGACAAACCAACATACCGCAGCAAAAATAAAGAACCTTTACAAGTTGGTGTTGTGATTAGTTTAGTGATTATTATCACAGCATTGTTGTGGGTATTTTCAATATTGATATTTTAAAATGGCAAACAAATGTAAGCTATAAGTTATAAATAGAAAAGAGGACTTTGTATGAATATACCGAATTGGATAACTGTGTTTAGAGTTATACTAATTCCAATATTTCTTGTTTTTGCATTAGTAGATTTTGGATTTGGTAACGTTTCATTTATCGGTGGATATGAAATTAAAATTGAATTATTAATAAGTGGTGTTATCTTTATTGTTGCATCCCTTAGTGATTTCTTAGATGGTTATTTAGCAAGGAAGTGGGGACTTGTTACTAATATGGGGAAATTTTTAGACCCACTTGCAGACAAATTATTAGTTTCCAGTGCATTAATTGCTTTAGTGCAATTAGGCCTAACAAATTCAGTTGTTGCTATTATTATTATAGCACGTGAATTTGCTGTTACTGGTTTACGTTTATTGCAAATTGAACAAGGCTTTGTAAGCGCTGCTGGTCAATTAGGTAAGATTAAAACTGCAGTTACAATGGTAGCAATCATTTGGATACTATTTGGTGATCCGTTAGTTACATGGGTTGGTTTCCCAATAGGACAAGTATTGTTGTATATTGGTGTGTTCTTTACGATTTTATCAGGTATAGAATATTTCTATAAAGGTAAAGATGTTTTTAAAGTATAATTTAAAATTATTAATAAACTGGAAGATGTGCTTATAGTAAAGACATCTTCCAGTTTTTTGATGTTTTAATGATATGAAGTCAGATTTTTCGTTTTTTCGTGGTTTTCATTTTATAATTAAGGGAAGTAAAAATGTATTGTATAAACAGAGTGCATTAAAATGATAAATTTGATAATGGGAACTTTGTTTTTGAGGAGGAGTATTTGTGAATATATCAATCATCGCAGTAGGGTCAGAATTGCTACTAGGACAAATTGTTAATACAAATGGCCAATATTTATCAAAACTATTAAATGGTGTCGGTCATAGTGTTGTAGAGCATTCTGTAATTGGTGACAATCCACAGCGTCTAGAAAGAGTGGTTAATCAAGCCCTTCATCAATATGATACTGTGATTTTAACGGGTGGCTTAGGTCCAACAAAAGATGACTTAACCAAACATACTGTAGCTAAAATATTAGGGCGTGAATTAGTAATTGATGAACATGCACTCAATTATATTGAATCATATTTTAGAGAGCAGGACATCGACATGACGCCAAATAATAGACAGCAAGCGCTTGTGATTGAAGGTGCACATATTTTAGAAAATAAAGTCGGTATGGCGCCGGGTATGCTCGTTAATCACGGAAATAAAAAAATTGCTTTGCTACCAGGACCACCTAAAGAAATGCAACCAATGGCGAAACATGAGTTATTACCTTATCTACTTAATGGGGAGCAAACTATATTTTCAGAACTACTACGTTTTGCCGGAATTGGTGAGTCAAAGGTGGAAACTGAATTAATGGATTTGATAGATCAACAAACAAATCCAACTATTGCGCCGCTTGCTGGAACACATGAAGTAAATATAAGATTAACTGCAAACGGGGCATCGCAACAAGCATGCAAGGATTTAATCGCACCTCTGAAAAGCACAATACTAAATCGCATTGGTAAATATTATTATGGTTCTGACGACATACTGCTAGAACAAGCTGTTATGTCATTAGTTAATGAATCCTTTGCGATATATGATGGTGTGACTGACGGTGAGTTATATTCTAGAATGAAAAATTTTGATGATAGTGAAATGTTGAGTGGTATGTTACCACATCATTCACAATTTATAAATGAACATGATACAATTGAATCTCAACTTTCGATAACAGCGCAAATTATAAGAGATGTTTATAATGCAAAAGTTGGTATTTCGATATTGAGTCAAGGTGACATTGTATATTTAGGCGTTTTAACAGGCGAAAGCTTAACGATACAATCATTTAAAATGACGCGCAAAAGAAATTTAATGAAAAGTAGAACACAAAATTATGTGTTAATTAGGTTACTAAATTTATTTAAATAGCTAGTAACGCCTTGCTAAAAGTTAAAAATATAGCACGTGTGTTCTCTTTTTGGGTGATTAACGCTTTTCTTTAGCGAACAAATATTCGCAAAATACTTGCGGAATAATCTAAATCAAGGTATAGTATGGTTAAGATATTTTTCAGAGAGAATTCTCATATAGGAGGTCCAACATTGGATAACGATCGTCAAAAGGCTTTAGATACAGTAATAAAAAATATGGAGAAATCATTTGGTAAAGGCGCGGTAATGAAATTGGGTGATAACGAAGCACGCAAAGTTTCAAGTGTTTCAAGTGGTTCTGTAACATTAGATAATGCTTTAGGAGTAGGTGGTTACCCTAAAGGTAGAATTGTAGAAATTTATGGTCCAGAAAGTTCTGGTAAAACGACTGTGGCACTACATGCCATTGCGGAAGTTCAGAGAAATGGTGGCGTGGCAGCTTTTATTGATGCTGAACATGCATTAGACCCAGTTTACGCAGAAGCATTGGGTGTTGATATTCAAAACTTATATTTATCACAGCCTGACCATGGGGAACAAGGATTAGAAATTGCAGAAGCATTTGTAAGAAGTGGTGCTGTTGAGATAGTTGTTGTTGACTCTGTTGCAGCATTAACACCTAAAGCAGAAATTGAAGGTGAAATGGGAGATACACACGTTGGTTTACAAGCACGTTTGATGTCACAAGCCCTAAGAAAACTTTCAGGCGCGATATCTAAATCAAATACGACTGCAGTATTCATTAACCAAATCCGTGAGAAAGTCGGTGTTATGTTCGGTAACCCTGAAGTTACTCCAGGTGGTCGTGCACTGAAATTCTATAGTTCTGTTCGTTTAGAAGTACGCCGTGCGGAACAATTAAAACAAGGACAAGATATTGTCGGTAATAGAACTAAAATTAAAGTTGTTAAGAATAAAGTCGCACCACCATTTAGAGTTGCTGAAGTTGATATTATGTATGGTAAAGGCATCTCTAAAGAGGGAGAATTAATTGATTTAGGTGTTGAAAACGAAATCGTTGATAAGTCAGGTGCTTGGTATTCTTATAATGGTGACAGAATGGGACAAGGTAAAGAAAATGTCAAATCTTACCTCAAAGAAAACCCTGCTGTCAAAGCAGAAATAGATAGAAAACTAAGAGAAAAATTAGGTATATTTGATGGAGATGTTGAAGAGTCGGAAGCTGAAAATACAGCGACACTTTTTGACGAAGAAGAATAGGTTAAATAGTTACAATAATATATTGTGGAGCATTAAATTATTGTTTTTATTTAGCAACAAAACAAACTAAACCCGTAACAAGGTGTTTAGTTTGTTTTTTGTTTAATATAGGTGAAAATTTAAACTATATTATTCTTTGGGCGTCGTTTCTATCGTATTTTAAAGTAATATATCTTAAAAATAATATGATTAAGGATAAAATATATTATATTTCACCCTTATGTACAATGTTTATATAAGAATATAAAAATATTATGTTAAACGATTTCGTTTCAAAAACAAGATGAATTAAGGTCTAGCAAACATTAAAGTAAATTTAGTGTAAAAGAGATGCCTCAAATATTGAATTATTGTGTAGTCAAACCTTGACACTTCTTAGTTTAAAACCGTACAATTACATTGTATGATTCTTATATAACTTCATATAATCATATTGAATTTTGATATACAGAGCAAAATCCTAGATAAAAGGGGGTGTTTGTGTGAATTTGTTAAGCCTCCTACTCATTTTGCTAGGTATTATTCTCGGAGTTGTTGTAGGGTACGTTGTTGCCCGAAATATATTGCATCAAAAGCAATTACAAGCAAGACAGACTGCCGATGATATTATCGAACAAGGTAATAAAGAAGCAGAGAATATCAAGAAGGAAAAGCTTCTAGAAGCTAAAGAAGAAAACCAAGTCATACGAGAAAAAGCTGAAAATGAGCTTCGTGAAAGACGTGCAGATCTTCAAAAGCAAGAAGCAAGACTTCTACAAAAAGAAGAAAACTTAGAGCGAAAATCTGACCTGTTAGATAAAAAGGATGAGATTTTAGAGCAAAAAGAGTCTAAACTTGAAGAACGACAACAACAAGTAGATGCAAAAGAGAGTAGTGTTCAAACATTAATAAATAAGCATGAACAAGAATTAGAACGCATCTCTGGTCTCTCTCAAGAAGAAGCTGGACAAGAGCAACTTCAAAGAGTTGAAGAGGAATTGTCACAAGATATTGCTATACTTGTTAAGGAAAAAGAGAAAGAAGCAAAAGAAGCAGTCGATAAAAATGCAAAAGAGTTATTAGCAACTACTGTTCAAAGATTAGCTGCAGAACATACATCTGAATCAACAGTTTCAGTTGTTAATTTACCAAATGACGAAATGAAAGGTCGAATCATTGGTAGAGAAGGAAGAAACATTAGAACTTTAGAAACGTTAACTGGTATTGATTTAATTATAGATGATACACCAGAAGCGGTAATTCTCTCTGGTTTTGACCCAATTAGACGTGAAATTGCAAGAACTGCATTAGTTAATCTTGTTTCAGATGGACGAATCCATCCTGGACGTATAGAAGATATGGTAGATAAAGCTCGAAAAGAAGTAGACGATATCATTAGAGATGCTGGGGAACAAGCTACATTTGAAATAAATGTGCATAACATGCATCCGGATTTAGTGAAAATCTTAGGTCGTTTACAGTATCGTACTAGCTATGGACAAAATGTATTGAAACATTCTATTGAAGTTGCACACCTTAGTGGTATGTTAGCAGCAGAACTAGGAGAAGACGTTACATTGGCTAAACGTGCTGGACTACTTCATGACGTTGGTAAAGCAATTGATCACGAGGTTGAGGGAAGCCATGTTGAAATTGGTGTTGAATTAGCTAAAAAATATGCTGAGAATGAAACAGTTATTAACGCAATTCATTCTCATCATGGTGATGTCGAACCGACTTCTATTATTTCTATATTGGTGGCAGCTGCAGACGCATTATCAGCAGCAAGACCAGGTGCTCGTAAAGAGACTTTAGAAAACTATATTAGAAGACTGGAAAGACTAGAAACACTTTCAGAAAGCTACGATGGTGTTGAGAAAGCATTTGCAATCCAAGCGGGTAGAGAAATTCGAGTTATCGTATCACCAGATACTATCGACGACTTAAAATCACATCGCTTAGCAAGAGATATTAAGAGCCAAATTGAAGATGAACTTCAATATCCTGGTCATATAAAAGTGACAGTTGTTCGTGAGACTAGAGCAATTGAATATGCAAAATAAGATTAAAAATATTTAACAATGAATTTGTAAACAAACTAAACGAAATGATTGTTTAGTTTGTTTTTTTATATTTAAATTAGCATATAGATTTGATAGTTACATAATGCTTAATAAATGAAAACACCTCATACGCTAAAAGTACGTATAAGGTGTTAAAAATCATTTATATTCATTTCCAAATTAACTTTAAATGTTTTGTGCTAAAAGACTAATATAAAACTAAGTTAGTTCTAAATCAGCATTTTTAACTTCTTGAATAATTTCAGCTGTATCATAACAGTTTGTTGAAATATTAGCATATCTTTCGGCTAAACGATAAGCATGGATATAGAGTTCTAAACTTTCTTTTGCTATATCCTCTGGATCTTCACTTTTGGATGGATTTGCTGTAACAACTAAGTCAGCAAAATGTTGTGGGTCAATATTAATTGCCATGTATTACTTCCAACTCCTATATTTTGAATTATTTAATTCCTATTATCATTTATACCACCAATTTTATGATTAAAACTTAGTGAAATTAATGAAATTTTTATAATGATACTTTTCATCGTAAATAAATTGCATTAAACTAACATTAAGAGAGAGGATGAACATGTAAATGAGATTATTATTTATCGGAGATATAGTAGGTAAAGTAGGTCGTGAAGCTATTACAACTTATTTACCTAAATTGAAACAAACGTATCGTCCTACAGTTACTATTGTAAATGCGGAAAATGCTGCACATGGTAAAGGATTAACTGAAAAGATATATAAAGATCTATTGCGAGAAGGCGTAGATTTTATGACAATGGGTAATCATACTTTTGGCCAACGTCAAATTTATGATTTTATTGAATCGGCAAATCGTATGGTGAGACCAGCGAATTTCCCAGAAGAAGCGCCAGGAGTAGGTATGAGATTTATTCAAATCAATGAAATTAAATTAGCGATTATCAATTTGCAAGGTCGAGCATTTATGCAAGATATTGATGATCCTTTTAAAAAAGCTGATGCGCTGATCAAGGAAGCTCAAAAAGAAACAGACTATATTTTTGTAGATTTTCATGCTGAGACTACTTCAGAAAAAAATGCAATGGGATGGTTCTTAGATGGTAAAGTGAGTGCGGTTGTGGGTACGCATACGCATATTCAAACCTCAGATGAACGTATCTTACCCGGCGGCACAGGTTATATCACAGATGTAGGGATGACGGGTTTCTATGATGGTATATTAGGGATTAATAGAGATGAAGTAATTACTCGATTTATAACAAGTTTACCTCAAAGACACGTCGTGCCAGACGAAGGCAGAAGTGTATTATCCGGTGTTATTATTGATATCAATAAAGAAGGGAAAACAACACATATTGAACGTGTGTTAATTAATGATGATCACCCCTTTTAAAAAGTATCGTCCATTAGTATGAATTTGAAAAATACCACTCTTAACATAGTAATAGAGTGGTATTTTTTGATATGATGAATAATGAATTATTATAACCACTAGGAGGCAAGATGATATGAAATCACAAGTATCATGGAAAGTGGGCGGACAACAAGGCGAAGGTATTGAATCTACTGGAGAAATCTTCGCGACTGCTATGAATCGTAAGGGATACTACTTATACGGATATCGTCATTTTTCAAGTAGAATTAAAGGCGGCCACACAAATAATAAAATAAGAGTTTCTACTACGCCAGTACATGCAATTAGCGATGATTTAGATATCTTAATTGCATTTGATCAAGAAACAATAGAGTTAAACCATCAAGAAATGCGCGAAGATAGTGTGATTATTGCGGATAGTAAAGCAAAACCTGAAAAACCAGAAGATTGTCGCGCACAATTAATAGATTTACCTTTTACTGCGACTGCAAAGGAATTAGGTACTGCTTTAATGAAAAATATGGTTGCAGTAGGTGCGACTTGTGCAATCATGGATTTTGATATTTCAGATTTTGAAACGCTAATTACAAATATGTTTACTAAAAAAGGTGACAAAGTTGTAGAAATGAACATAGAAGCATTGAATGAAGGTTATCGTTTAATGCATGAACAATTAACTACTGTGGATGGTGATTTTGTTTTAGAGGAAACAAAGGGTGCACCTCACTTATATATGATTGGAAATGATGCAATTGGACTAGGCGCTTTATCAGCTGGATCTAGATTTATGGCAGCTTACCCAATCACACCTGCGTCTGAAATCATGGAATATATGATTGAAAACCTACCCAAGGTTGGCGGCACGGTTGTTCAAACTGAAGATGAAATTGCAGCGGCAAATATGGCTATTGGTTCAAACTATGCAGGTGTGCGTTCGTTCACAGCGAGTGCAGGACCTGGACTCTCATTAATGATGGAAGCCATTGGCTTGTCAGGTATGACAGAAACACCATTTGTAGTTATTAATACACAACGTGGTGGACCATCTACAGGTTTACCTACAAAACAAGAACAATCTGATTTAATGCAGATGATATATGGCACACACGGTGATATCCCTAAAATTGTAGTAGCACCGACTGATGCCGAGGATGCCTTTTATTTAACTATGGAAGCATTTAATTTAGCAGAAATGTACCAATGTCCTGTAATTGTATTAAGTGACTTACAATTATCGTTAGGTAAACAGACTGTTGAAAAGTTAGATTATAGTAAAATTGAAATCAATCGTGGCGAAATTATCCAATCAGATATTGAACGTGAAGAAGATGATAAAGCATACTTTAGACGTTATGCACTTACAGACAGTGGTGTATCACCAAGACCTATCCCAGGCGTTAAAGGTGGTATACACCATGTAACTGGTGTTGAACATAATGAAGAAGGAAAAACAAGTGAAGCTGCAGACAATAGACAACAGCAAATGGATAAACGTATGCGAAAAACAGAACACTTACTTATTCAAGACCCTGTTGAGCTAGCTGCAGAAAATGAAGTAGCAGATATTTTATATTTAGGCTTTATTTCAACAAAAGGTGCAATTCAAGAAGGGAAAGCTAGATTAGAAGAAGAAGGGCTAAAAGTCAATCATCTTCAAATTAGACAATTACATCCTTTCCCTAGTGAATCGATACAAAAAGAAGTAGATAAAGCTTCTAAAGTTGTTGTTGTGGAACATAATTATCAAGGACAACTTGCTAGTATTTTAAAAATGAATGTAAATTTAGGTGACAAACTAATTAATCAGGCCAAGTATGATGGTACACCATTTTTACCAAGAGAAATTGAAGCTAAAGGACTAGAAATTGCTAAAGAAATAAAGGAGTTGGTATAAATGGCAACATTTAAAGACTTTAGAAATAACGTGAAACCAAATTGGTGCCCTGGTTGTGGTGATTTTTCAGTTCAAGCAGCGATTCAAAAAGCAGCAGCAAATGTTGGATTAGAACCTGAAGAGGTAGCTATTATTACTGGGATTGGCTGTTCAGGACGTTTGTCAGGGTATGTAAATTCTTATGGTGTACATGGTATACATGGACGTTCATTGCCACTTGCTCAAGGCGTGAAAATGGCTAATAAAGATTTAACAGTAATTGCTTCAGGCGGTGACGGTGATGGTTATGCGATTGGTATGGGGCATACAATCCATGCTTTACGTAGAAACATGAATATGACTTACATTGTAATGGATAATCAAATTTATGGTTTGACCAAAGGACAGACATCACCATCTTCAGCACAGGGATTTGTAACTAAATCCACACCAAAAGGGAATATTGAACAAAATGTTGCGCCATTAGAACTTGCACTTTCATCAGGAGCAACATTTGTAGCACAAGGATTTTCAAGTGATATCAAAGGACTTACGAAAATGATTGAGGACGCAATTAATCATGATGGATTTTCATTTGTAAATGTATTTTCACCTTGTGTGACATACAATAAAGTCAATACTTATGACTGGTTTAAAGAAAATTTAACAAGTATTGAAGAAATCAAAGACTTCGACGCAACTGACAAACAGAAAGCGACTCAAAAAGTATTAGAATATAATTCACTGCTTAAAGGTATTGTTTATCAGGATACAGAAACGCCATCTTATGAATCACAAATTGAAGAAATGAATGGCACGCCGCTTGCTAAACAAGACCTTCATATTGATGAAGCTCAATTTGAGGCCTTAACAAAACAATTCGTTTAATTATATATAGTAAAACTTAACTACGTTGAGTAACAGATTGTCTACAAAGTCTCTAACTTTGTAGACAGTTTTTTTTGTGCACGCGTTCCGTGGATACTGCCTTAGCCCGTTGTAATCAGCTAATACGGTTCACGTAGGAGCTGGCCCCAATCACTGCCAATATTACACAAAAAAGATTATAATTCATAATTTAAAAAGTGAAATATTTATTATGTTAGATAAATCAATTGATAAAAGACCACGGTTATTTTGAAAAATAACTATACAAATATAAATAAGCAAGCCTTAGAGGAACTATCATCTAAAGTTTGTCTATGCTCTAAAACTTAACATCGTTAAGAGATAGAACTGTTACATTATAGATCAATGAGATTAGGCAATTATGGCAGAATACAATTAGCGATACTGCATCGTGTTTTTTGCTTTGATTTAAATATGAAATTACTATAAAATTTCATAGTGTTATTAATTGACGGAGGCAATAGTTATGGTAGATAAATTTAAGTCGATGACTGAACTGATTGCAGAGACTACAGAACATAGAGAATGGGAAATACAAACAGCAAGTAAGAAATCAACAACACTCATAACTG
Source organism: Staphylococcus pseudoxylosus (assembly GCF_003697915.1). Lineage (GTDB taxonomy): Bacteria > Bacillota > Bacilli > Staphylococcales > Staphylococcaceae > Staphylococcus > Staphylococcus pseudoxylosus. The sequence goes on along the minus strand of NZ_RCVN01000010.1, from coordinate 25,238 downwards.
CAATACATGGCGGGGCGATAGAGCGAGGAACCACAGAAATAGCACAGTTAATTAGTGAGCAAGGTGACCATAGTTTTTATTCTTTTAAAGGTATAAGAAACAATAAGAATAATGAATTACATGTTACATCAAGACATTTTGATGAACCACAACTAGCACAAATGGTGTCTAGTCATCATAACATTATATCCTTGCATGGATGTATGGGTGATGTGCCTGAAGTTTATATTGGTGGTAGAGACTTTGAACTGGCATCTGAAATAAAATCACAACTTGAAAAAGTAAACATCATTGTTAAACCTGCGCCTTCACATATATCTGGTATGCATATGGATAATTTTGTTAATGCTGGCCAAAAAAATGCTGGTGTTCAATTAGAATTAACCGTAGCATTAAGAAAACAATACTTTAACAATAACAAGTATAATTTAAATGATAGAGAAAATAGGCAGAATTGGTCACAGTTTATGTATGTATTTTCGACAGCTGTAAATAAAGCGATAAACAATGTAGAGGAAACAAAATAATTATAATTGTATTGCGTTGGATAATTAAAAATATTAAGTTGCCCTTTACAAAATCTTAAGTTAATAGGAATGATGTGAGGGAAATACAAATATAGAAACTTTGGAAGGGGTTTTATATGGCTGATAAGTATAATTCAATGTCAGAGTTAGAAGCGGAGACAATTGAAAATAAGGACTGGGAAGTTGTAACGCGTGACTTAGATAGTCAAGTAATTATTACTGCGATACATGGCGGAGGTATCGAACCAGGTACAACTGAAATTGCTGATTTAACTGCGCAAAAAGGTGAGTATGATTATTTTTCTTTTAAAGGTACTAAATCAAAAGGGAATGAAGATTTACATGTAACTTCTCGAAATTATGATCAGTCTGTATTGATGGAAATGATAAAGAACAAAACATATGCCGTAGCAATTCATGGTTGTGAAGGTGATGAAGATATTGTCTATATAGGAGGAAAAGATCAAAAACTTATTCATGAAATGACTAGACAATTTGAACAATTAAATATAAGTGTAGAGCAAGCACCAGAGCATATTTCAGGTGCTCATGATGATAATATTATTAATTGTTGTAAAACAGGGGCAGGCGTACAATTAGAGTTAACTCCTGGATTAAGAAAAATGTGTTTTGACAACCAAAAATATAATAAAAAAAGTCGTGAAGATCAACATAATTGGAGTCGATTTATGGATGAATTTACTACTACTATCGTGAAATCTATACAGAACATTCAATCATAGTGATTGCAAATTATCACTAATTGAGTTATTGTAGACTAACGATATCTACAATTAGGAAGTTGATAAAATATGAAATGTTCTAAAGCGACAGATTATGCATTACATGCACTTTTATATATGATTAAAAGTAATGGTGAATCAAGCAAGATTCCAGTACAAGATTTAGCAACAGCGTTAAAAGTCTCAACGACATATTTATCGAAAATATTGACACGTCTTGTAAAGGTGGGCATTATTTCAGCTAGTAGTGGCGCGAAAGGTGGCTATCAATTAAAAACTGGTTGGGAAGACGTTTCAATATATGAAGTCATTATTACCATTGATGGCAAGCAAAGCTTATTGGAAGATAGTTTTAATCATGCTAAAGAATGCCCAATTAAACAAATTATGGACGAAGCAGAGCATAGTTTAATTACCAATTTAGAAGGTAAGACTTTAAAGGACTTGGCTGATAGCTAAGTTCTTATAATTTAAACCAATTATAGATATTAAGAGTCTTCAAAAGTTGCAAAGGAGCGAATCAAATGTATTATGACGTAATTATTATTGGTGGAGGTCCGGCAGGCTTAAATGCTGCATTAAATTTCGGTAGAAGTATGAAACGAACACTTATAATCGACGAGGATAAACCGCGTAATAGGGTTACTCAACTGTCGCATGGTTTTTTAACGCAAGATGGTGTTAAACCAACCGAATTTAAAAGAAAATCTAAAGCAGACGTGGTTAAATATAATGATGTTACTTACTTGGAAGCACATGTAGAACAAATAGAGAAAATAGATAAGGAATTTATAGTTAAAACACAAGTCCAAACTTATAATGCAAGACAAGTGTTATTAGCTACAGGATTAAGGGAACATGGCCCTGATATTACAAATTTTAATGACTTTTATGGCCGATCTATCTTTTATTGCCCTTGGTGTGATGGGTATGAAATGCGTAATAAAAAACTTGCGGTTATTTATTCAGGTGAAATGCTGCTTCATATGGTCAAATTGTTAAGTAACTTTTCACAAGAATTAGTCGTGTTTACAAATGGAGAAAAGGAGGTTCTTGAAGCAGACAAAGCATTGTTAAACAACAAAGGTATTGATATCTATACAGAACCTATTGCACGATTGATTGGAAACAATGGACATTTAGATGGCATTGAGTTAATCGATGAGCAAATTGTTTCAGTAGAAGGTGCATTTGCAAAGATGTATTGGGATACACAATTTGATTTCTTAAATCAATTAAGTATAACGCGAGACGGAGATGGTAAATTCGAAACTGATATATACGGAGAAACATCTGTTGAAGGATTGTATGTAGCTGGTGAAGCTAAAGATAATTTTGCGGGTCAATTATTAGATTCAGCTGCTAATGGTGGCATGATTGCAAAAATGATGATGATGAAACAGATAGAAGAAGATTTTTGATTATTAGGGACTAAAATGCATTAATATGTTCATTCACTTTTAACTATGCCTTTAACTTATAATTTGATAAACTGACAATAAGTTAAATAATTAAGGGGTTGTAATAACATGAATGATACTTTGATGAGTATTCAGATTATTCCTAAAACCGCCAACGGAGAAGATGTTATTCCATACGTAGATGAAGCAATTAAAGTCATTGATGATTCGGGATTAACCTACAGAGTGGGTCCATTAGAAACAACTGTTCAAGGCGAAATGAATGAATGCCTAATTTTAATTCAAAAATTAAACGAGCGTATGGTTGAATTAGAGATACCTAGTACAATAAGTCAAGTTAAGTTTTATCATGTGCCAGAAGGTATTACTATTGAGACACTTACTGGAAAATACGACGAAGTTTAAATTTAACACGTGAAATGATGCAAAAAGACAAACTGTAAATACGGTATTTGTTTATGACCTCTGTTTATGTTTAATAGAGGTAGATTAGTCAAAATAATATAAATGGTCTAAAATTCAGATAAAATACATGTATAAAGTGAATTGGAACTTAATTATATTTAAGGGAGCAGGAAGTGGAGCCCAGACGTAATCATTTAAGAAAGATATGATTTCAGTCAGAAGCTCTTTACCGCTCCCTCATTTGCATTTTAAAACGCTAAATTGTGATTGGATGATCTCAGTATTGAAAATATTGTGCAATAGACTGATTATTTGTTAGTCTTTTTGCACTTTGAAGTCAAATTTAATATAATGTAGTAATGACTATGGATAAATTTAAAGAACTTTGAACGTCAAGGTTGAAAAAACAGAACCTTGAGGGATATTTTAAAATACTTGTTCTTAGTTTTTATGATATAGAAAGGGTTTTGTAGAGTGAATGAAGAACAAAGAAAAAGTACTTCTATAGATATTTTAGCGGAACGAGATAAAAAGGAAAAAGACTATAGCAAGTATTTTGAACACGTGTATCAACCGCCAAGTTTAAAAGAAGCGCGTAAACGCGGAAAAGAAGAAATTAATTATAACCGTGATTTTCAAATAGATGAGAAATATAGAAATATGGGACAAGGAAAAACATTTTTAATTAAAACATATGGTTGTCAGATGAATGCGCATGATACAGAGGTAATGGCTGGTATCCTAGGGGCATTAGGTTATACACCAACGGAAGATATTAATCAGGCAGACGTTATTTTAATTAATACATGTGCCATTCGCGAAAATGCGGAGAATAAAGTGTTTAGTGAAATCGGTAACTTAAAGCATTTGAAAAAAGAGAAACCAGAAACAGTAATTGGTGTCTGTGGATGTATGTCTCAAGAAGAATCTGTCGTAAATAAAATCTTAAAATCATACCAAAATGTAGATATGATTTTTGGTACACATAATATTCATCGTTTACCAGAAATACTTGAAGAAGCGTATTTATCAAAAGCGATGGTAGTTGAAGTTTGGTCAAAAGAGGGCGATGTCATTGAAAACCTTCCAAAAGTAAGAGAAGGCAATATCAAAGCGTGGGTAAATATTATGTATGGTTGTGATAAGTTTTGTACATACTGTATCGTTCCATTCACAAGAGGGAAGGAACGTAGTAGACGACCAGAAGATATTATCGAAGAAGTAAGAGATTTAGCACGTCAAGGGTATCAAGAAATTACATTGTTAGGCCAAAACGTTAATGCATACGGCAAAGATATAGATGGTTTAGCATATGGTTTAGGTGATTTGTTAGAGGATATCTCTCAAATTGATATTCCAAGAGTAAGGTTTACAACGAGTCACCCATGGGACTTCACGGACAGAATGATTGAGGTTATTGCTAACGGCGGAAACATTGTTCCTCATGTTCATCTTCCAGTTCAATCGGGTAATAATGCCGTGCTTAAAATTATGGGACGTAAATACACACGTGAAAGTTACTTAGACTTAGTTAATCGCATCAAGTCAAGAATTCCTAATGTTGCTTTAACAACTGATATCATCGTCGGTTATCCAAACGAGACAGATGAACAATTCGAAGAAACATTAACACTTTATGATGAAGTTGAATTTGAACATGCTTATACGTATATTTATTCACAAAGAGATGGTACGCCTGCAGCTAAAATGAAAGATAATGTACCTTTAGACGTGAAAAAAGATAGATTACAACAATTGAATAAAAAGGTTGCATACTATTCTGAACGTGCTATGCAAACATATGAAGGCGAAGTTGTACAAGTCTTATGTGAAGGATCTAGTAAAAAAGACGAAACAGTCTTAGCCGGTTACACTTCAAAAAACAAATTAGTCAACTTCAAAGCGCCTAAATCTATGATTGGTAAAATTGTAGATGTACAAGTAGATGAAGCGAAACAATTTTCTCTTAATGGTACATTCTTAAATGTAAGTAAACAAGAGATGGTGACACCATAATGTATGAAAAAGAAGAAATTTTAGCAGAAGCGGATCGTATTAGTGAACGCATAAAATCTTTAGATACAGTTAAGGAATACCATAATGTTGAATCGCAAATACATCAAAATAAAAATATAGAGCAGCGAATGAAAGAATTAAAAAAAAATCAAAAGCAATCGGTTAACTTACAAAACTACGGTAAGACACAAGCATTAAAAGATTCTGAGGATAAAATTCAGCATATTGAGGAAGATATTAATATTTTACCTATTGTAGAAGAGTTTAGGGAATCACAGACTGAAGCGAATGATTTATTACAAATGATGATTAGTACCATGTCAGATCGTTTGAATCAACAACTGGAAGATAAAGATTAACAGAGATTGTGGTGGAACTTGTTGGAAAGGAAATGAGCCATATGAAGACGAGAAAGTTAACGCTAACTGCAATTTTTATTGCTATCAACGTTGTGTTAAGTAGTATTATTGTAATTCCATTAGGCCCAGTTAAAGCAGCACCAATTCAACATTTGGTTAATGTGTTGTGTGCTGTTCTAGTAGGGCCATGGTTTGGGCTTGCGCAAGCTTTTATTTCATCTATCATACGTATGATTTTTGGGACAGGGAGTTTCTTTGCTTTTCCAGGGAGTATGGTAGGTGTATTACTTGCTAGTGGGTTCTATTTTTATCGTAAACATATCTTTATGGCGGCAGTGGGAGAAGTAATAGGTACAGGCATTATTGGTAGTATCATGTGCATACCGTTAGCATGGCTGTTAGGCTTTTCAAACTTTGCTGTTAAACCTTTAATGACAGCCTTTATTGTATCGAGTGTCATTGGTGCCATCATTAGTTATATCATTTTAATGATATTGAAAAGAAAAGGTATATTAAAAAAATATTTATAATCAATCTTAATAAATCAAGTTAAGGCACTTTGTTACTCATATGAGTTTGGTTTGATAGATATACTGCAGAAGTAGATCTATTAAATCAATCATTTACAAAGTTGCCTTAATTTTTTTGTTCTTAAATTAATCTTTAACTTATGAAAATGTGAAGTTAATAAATGAGTGCCTGTATATTAATTTAATAAATGGGCGAAAATTGAAAACATATGTTAAAATTTAAGAGTTAAATTAACTAAATTAGTTAAAGAAAATGAGCGGGTATGATTAAAAAATCAATGGAAGTATTCAGAAATGCACGGGATCACGTCTATATTCAGTAAGTAAATGTGCCTGACTATTGATGAAAATTGATCATTAATTTAATTTATAAACCAACAAATATTAAGTGAAAACAAATACATAAGAATTTAAAAAAGGACTGTGACATATTAATATGACAAATCAAACGCCAATGATGCAACAGTATTTAAAAATCAAATCGCAATATCAAGATTGTCTCTTATTTTTTAGATTAGGAGACTTTTACGAAATGTTTTTCGAGGATGCTAAAGTTGCATCTAGAGTTTTAGAAATAACATTAACAAAACGTGACGCCAAAAAGGAAGATCCAATACCAATGTGTGGCGTACCTTATCATTCTGCGGATGGTTACATTGAAACGTTGATTAGTAATGGATATAAAGTAGCTATTTGTGAACAAATGGAAGATCCAAGGCAGACAAAAGGTATGGTTCGCCGTGAAGTGGTACGCATCGTTACACCTGGTACAGTGATGGACCAAGGCGGCGTTGATGAAAAGCAAAACAACTATATATTAAGTTTTATTCAAGGTGCATCAACATACGCATTAAGTTATTGTGATGTGTCTACAGGTGAATTGAAGGCTACTCATTTTGAAGATGAAGCGACATTAATTAATGAAATTACAACAATTAACCCTAATGAAATCGTTGTTAATGAAGAAATAGGTGAAACGTTAAAACGCCAAATTAGTTTGACTACGGAGACAATTACTGTGTTACCAGATATTTCTGATGCGAGTTATGAAGTTAATAATATGACGGAAACATATTTGTTTAATGCAACTCAACTATTATTAGATTATATCCATCATACGCAAAAAAGAGATTTATCACATATTGAAACTGTAATTAAGTACGAAGCGATTGACTTTATGAAAATGGATTTCTATGCAAAACGTAATTTAGAATTGACTGAAAGCATACGTTTGAAAACTAAAAAAGGTACATTGTTATGGTTAATGGATGAAACTAAAACACCTATGGGGGCTAGACGCTTAAAGCAATGGATTGATCGCCCGCTTATTCAAAAATCGCAAATCGAATCTCGTTTAGATACAGTTAGTCAATTTATAAATCATTTTATTGAAAGAGACACTTTACGTAATCATTTAAATCAAGTATATGATATTGAGAGATTAGTGGGACGTGTTAGCTATGGCAATGTCAATGCACGTGATTTGATTCAGTTAAAACATTCAATCTCAGAAATTCCAAATATTAAGCACTTATTAGAAGGTTTCGATGAACAAATGACTGCACAATTTAAAGCATTAGAACCTTTAGATGATTTATTAGTTTTATTAGAAGAAAGCTTAAAAGAAGAACCACCGATTTCAGTTAAAGAGGGCGGTCTGTTTAAAACAGGTTTTAACAGTGAATTAGATAGTTATTTAGAAGCTTCAAAAAATGGTAAAACATGGTTAGCAGAATTACAAGCCAAAGAACGCGAGAGAACTGGCATTAAATCACTTAAAATCAGTTTTAATAAAGTGTTTGGTTACTTTATTGAAATCACACGAGCTAACTTACAAGGTTTTGACCCGACAGCTTATGGTTATCACAGAAAGCAAACACTTTCAAATGCCGAACGTTTTATAACAGATGAGTTGAAAGAAAAAGAGGATATTATCTTAGGAGCTGAAGACAAAGCAATTGAATTAGAGTATCAATTGTTTGTAGCGCTTAGAGAACAAATTAAATCATATACAGAGCGATTACAAAAACAAGCAAAAGTGATATCAGAACTTGACTGTTTACAAAGTTTTGCAGAAATTGCTCAAAAATATAATTATGCACGACCTACTTTTAGTGAAGATAAAACGTTAGAACTTACCAATTCGAGACACCCTGTGGTAGAACGTGTAATGGATCATAATGACTACGTGCCTAATGATTGTGCACTTAATCAAGATACATTTATATATTTAATTACTGGTCCAAATATGTCAGGTAAATCCACTTATATGAGACAAGTAGCCATAATTAGTATCATGGCGCAGATGGGTGCTTATGTGCCATGTGAATCGGCAACCTTACCTGTTTTTGATCAAATTTTTACTAGAATTGGTGCTGCCGATGATCTAGTTTCAGGTAAAAGTACGTTTATGGTTGAAATGTTAGAAGCACAAAAAGCCCTTGCTCATGCTACTGAAGACAGCCTAATCATTTTTGATGAAATAGGACGTGGTACATCTACTTATGATGGTTTAGCATTAGCTCAAGCAATGATTGAGTATGTTGCACATACTTCGAATGCTAAGACGTTATTTTCAACACATTATCATGAATTAACTACGCTAGATCAGTCGTTGCCTTGTTTGAAAAATGTACATGTTGCAGCAAATGAATATAAAGGTGAATTGATATTCCTTCATAAAGTGAAAGATGGCGCAGTTGATGATAGTTATGGTATACAAGTAGCTAAATTAGCAAACTTACCAGATGCAGTGATTGATAGAGCGCAAGTCATATTAGATGATTTCGAACAAAGCAATAAACAAGAAACTAAAGTTGATGTTAATACCGTGGAATTAGAGCATAGTAGCAATGAGCCATTTAATGATTCAGTAAATGAGTCACGTGCAACGTACCAATCTCAAACACCAGATGCTAAGGAATCTGCTAGCCAAGAGCAAAGTCAATTTGAACAGGCGGCATTTGATTTATTCGATACATCTGCAAAACAAAGTGAAGTTGAAAATGAAATTAAAACATTGAACTTATCTAATATGACACCTATAGAAGCACTTGTGAAACTAAGTGAATTACAAAGACAATTGAAATAGAGGTGAAGTCAAATGGGTAAAATTAAAGAGTTACAGACATCATTAGCAAATAAAATTGCTGCTGGAGAAGTTGTTGAACGTCCAGGATCAGTAGTTAAAGAATTATTAGAGAATGCCATTGATGCCCAAGCGACCGAAATCAATATAGAAGTAGCGCAGTCAGGTGTTGAGTCTATCCGTGTAGTCGATAATGGTACAGGGATTGCCATAGATGATTTAGGGCTCGTATTTCATCGCCATGCTACGAGTAAATTAGATCAAGATGATGATTTGTTCCACATACGTACGTTAGGTTTCCGAGGAGAAGCCTTAGCAAGTATATCTTCAGTGTCGAAAGTGACACTGAAGACTTGTACAGATAATGAAGAAGGGCAAGAAATTTATGTTGAAAATGGTGAAATTCTTAATCAAAAACCAGCAAAAGCTAAACGTGGTACAGATATTTTAGTTGAATCACTATTTTATAATACACCTGCACGTCTCAAATATATTAAAAGTTTATATACAGAATTAGGTAAAATAACAGATATTGTGAATCGTATGGCAATGAGTCATCCTGATATACGTATTTCATTGATTTCTGATGGTAAGACTATCATTAAAACAAATGGCTCTGGCCGTACAAATGAAGTTATGGCTGAAATATATGGTATGAAAGTAGCTAAAGATTTAGTGCATATTACTGGAGATACGAGTGATTACCATTTAGAAGGTTATGTCGCAAAACCTGAGCACTCTAGAAGTAACAAACATTACATTTCTATTTTTATAAATGGTAGATATATTAAAAACTTTTTACTTAATAAGGCAATTCAGGAAGGTTATCATACGCTATTGATGATTGGCCGATTCCCTATTTGTTACATTAATATAGAAATGGACCCTATACTAGTAGATGTCAATGTACATCCGACGAAACTAGAAGTAAGACTTTCCAAAGAAGATCAACTCTTTGAATTAATAGTTGAAAAAATTCGTGAAGCATTTCAAGATCGTATTTTAATTCCGCAAAACGACATGGATAAAATCACTAAGAAAAATAAAGTGCTGGATAAATTTGAACAGCAAAAAATGGATTTTGAAAAACGTAAACAACAAAACGAACTTCAACAACCTCTTCGTGATGAGATACAAGCTTATGGAAGTCATGAAAATAATGACAATCATGAATCCAAATCGCAAACACAATTACAATATAATAATGAGAATACACATAATAATGATTTTCAATCAACTGTACAGGAAACAGAAGTCAATAATGACGATTATGCACAATCACAAAGAACATTATTAAATGAAATGGATACTTACGAACAAGCATCAACGCTTGATCAAAAGAACCGACACGAAACTTTTAACCAAGATGACATGGAGCAAGATATCGCAAGTCAAGATATCAAAGGTAGTATTAGTAAAGATGCCTCAAGACGTGTACCTTATATGGAAGTAGTTGGTCAAGTCCATGGTACATATATAATTGCTCAAAATGAACAAGGTATGTATATGATTGATCAACATGCTGCTCAAGAACGGATTAAATACGAGTACTTTAGAGAGAAAATTGGCGAAGTTTCAAATGAAATTCAAAATTTACTAATTCCTTTAACGTTCCATTTTTCAACAGACGAACTGATGATTATCAATCAACATAAAGAAGAATTAGACAAAGTTGGCGTGCATTTAGAACCATTTGGTGGTAATGATTATATAGTAGATAGTTATCCAGTTTGGTTCCCAGCATCCGAAGCGGAAGAAATTATAAAAGATATGATTGAATATGTATTAGAGCATAAGAAAGTTAATGTCAAAAAAATACGTGAAGAAGCTGCAATTATGATGAGTTGTAAACAATCTATTAAAGCCAATCACTATTTGAAAAATAATGAAATGGCTGATTTAGTTAATCAATTAAGAGAAACTGAAGATCCTTTTACTTGTCCACATGGCAGACCGATTATTATAAACTTTTCAAATTATGAATTAGAGCGACTGTTCAAACGAATTATCTAGGAGGTTAGTGGATGAAGCCACATATTTTACCAGCTATTCGATCAATGAAAGACTTGGAGAAAATGATACAAACGGATTATAAAGAATGTGTGTTACTAGATACACATATTGGACATGTTAAAAGCATCATGGAATTACTTAAGAAGAATAAAATTGAAACGTATATGCATATCGATTTGATTAAAGGTATGAGTCATGATGAATTTGCATGCGAATATATCATACAAAATTATCATCCTAAGGGTATAGTTTCTACTAAAACAAAGGTAATCAATAAGGCGAAATCATTGAATACAACGACTGTTTTTCGAGTCTTTATATTAGATAGTCATGCTTTATCACGCAGCATAGAGCTAATTAAACGTGTAGAGCCTGATTATGTAGAAGTATTACCTGGAATTGCCAGTAAAGCAATTCAAATTATTAATGAAGAAACAAATACTTCTGTAATAGCTGGAGGCTTAATTAACACAGTAGATGAAGTTGAAGTTGCGGTCGAAAATGGTGCTAAATATATTACCACAAGTGACAGACATTTATGGTAAGTCAATCGTACTTAATTAATTCAAATTAAAACAATTGCACAGCATTTTTCAAAAATTAATTCAAAAACAACAAATGAAATTCAAAAGTTAGCCATTTAAGCATTAGGTAATCTCATTGCCGCATTAAATGAGCTAACTTTTTTATAAAATTTTTAAAGGGGGATTAATGATGTTAAAACCGCAAAAGTTAAAACGGGGAGATACGGTTGCTATTGTATCGCTATCATCAGGTATCGCAGGTGATGATGCGATTATATGGAGAACATATCAAGGAATACAAAGGTTACAAGAGGTTTTCGGTTTGAAAGTAAAAATAATGCCACATGCACTAAAAGGCAGTGAGTTTATACAACAACATCCAGAATTGCGTGCCTCAGACCTAAATGAAGCTATAAGAGATAGAGAAGTTAAAGCGATTATAAGTTGTATTGGTGGAGATGATGCGATTAGGATATGGCCCTATGTAGATCGTGAAGCGCTCCAAAAATTCCCGAAAATTTTCTCAGGGTATTCATATTCAACAACAGTACATATGATGTTTTATAAAATGGGTATCACTAGTTTTTACGGTCCAGCGTTGTTAACAGATTTCGCAGAGAATATTAACATGGATTGTTATACGATAAAGGATATAGAAAACAATTGGTTTAATAGTGAGCCAATAGGTGAAGTGAGACCTGCAAAATATATTAGGCCTTATGGATTGAGTTGGGATGTTGAAAATAAAACCATAGCGAGACCGGTTATACAACAACAAGGATATATTTTCCTGCAAGGCCAAGGAAAAGTTAATATCAAAGGACACTTAATAGGTGGGAATTTGGAAACACTTGTAGATATTAAAGATTCTGAATTGTTTCCACAATTAAATGATTTTGAACAGGCTATTTTATTTTTAGAAACTTCAGAAGATATGCCTAATCCTGAAGAATTTAGAGACATGTTATTTCAATTGCTTAAAAAAGGAGTGTTCCATAGCGTTAACGGTATAATATTTGGTAAACCATTTAACAATACTTATTATGAGCAATATAAAAATGAAATACTGACATTTTTTAACATAGAATCGCTCAAGCAATTACCTATATTATATAATTTGTCATTTGGTCATAACGAACCTAAACATATATTGCCTTATGGTGTTGAAGCACAGATTAATTGCGAAACTAAACAATTTTTTATTACTGAAAATGCTGTTACTGAGGATTAATTTGTGACAAGATTTTAACAAAATGTTTGACAACGCTTACAAAATCGGTGTAAGATGAATTCAAGTTAATAATTAGAACAGAGATGGGAGATTTCTACAGTAATTAAACCGGTGGTTCGAAACTGGCTATAATTGTAGGGGTCTCTCTATCTATTTTTAGGAGGAGTCTCTATGAGTGTATATTTTGCTGAATTCTTGGGAACAGCAATATTGGTATTATTTGGGGGAGGCGTTTGTGCCAACGTCAATTTGAAAAAAAGTGCTGGTAACGGTGCGGATTGGATTGTTATTGCATTAGGTTGGGGGCTTGCAGTTACAATGGGAGTCTATGCTGTCGGTAATATTTCAGGCGCACATCTTAACCCCGCGGTAACACTTGCTTTCGCTATGGATGGTGCTTTAAGTTGGGGTATGGTACCAGGGTATATCATTTGCCAAATCCTAGGTGGTATTACTGGTGGTATCGTTGTTTGGTTAATGTATTTAGCACACTGGAAACAAACAGAAGATCAAGGAGCAAAATTAGGTGTATTCTCTACTGCGCCTGCGATTAAAAATTATTTTGCAAACTTCTTAAGTGAAATTATTGGTACTGCTGCTCTAACATTAGGCTTAATGTTTATCGGTATGAATAAAATCGCTGATGGTTTAAATCCATTAATCGTTGGTAGCTTGATTATTGCAATCGGTTTAAGTTTAGGTGGTCCAACAGGTTATGCGATTAATCCGGCTCGTGACTTAGGTCCACGTATTGCACATGCAATATTACCAATTGCAGGTAAAGGTAATTCGAATTGGAGTTATGCAATTGTACCTGTTTTAGGTCCTATCACAGGCGGAATGATCGGTGCTGTTATTTATAGATTAGTTTACAAAGGGGCATTTGATATGATGTCAGTCGTAGCAATCGTATTACTAATAATTACAATTGCTCTTGGTATTGTGTTAAATAAATCTAAAAGTGCAAAAGGTATCGAATCGGTTTATTAATTACGTTTCAACAGTCCTGTTTATAAGTTAAAATATAAACAGGCTTTATAATATATAAATATAAGTAACAAAAGCATGTTTGTAGAGTAAGATATTTGGCAATGTGTAAATTAGACGTGTAAAGTGTCAAATTTTACATACACTATGTGGAAAGCGAACATGATAAAAGGGAGATTATAATTATGGAAAAATATATCTTATCAATTGACCAAGGAACTACAAGTTCAAGAGCAATTCTTTTTGACCAAGATGGAAAAATCAAAGGTGTAGCACAACGCGAATTTAAACAATTCTTCCCTAAATCAGGTTGGGTAGAACACGATGCAAATGAAATTTGGACATCAGTTTTAGCGGTTATCGCTGAAGTTTTAAATGAAGAAAATGTCGGTGCAGATCAAATCGCCAGTATCGGTATTACGAACCAACGTGAAACAACAGTAGTATGGGACAAAGCAACATCACGTCCTATCTACCATGCAATTGTATGGCAATCTCGTCAAACTCAAGGCATTTGTCAAGATTTGAAGGATCAAGGTCTAGAAGATAAATTCCGTGAGAAAACAGGTTTATTATTAGATCCTTATTTTGCTGGTACAAAGGTAAAATGGATATTAGATAATGTTGAAGGTGCGAGAGAAAAAGCTGATAATGATGAACTATTATTCGGAACAATTGATTCGTGGTTAGTTTGGAAATTATCTGGTGGTAAAGCACATATTACAGATTATACAAATGCAAGCCGTACATTAATCTATAACATTCACGACCTAGAGTGGGATCAAGAATTGCTTGATATTTTAGAAATTCCTAATTCTATGCTACCTGAAGTGAAAGCATCAAGTGAAGTCTATGCAAATACTATTGATTATCACTTCTTCGGTAAAGAAGTACCTATTTCTGGTATTGCTGGTGACCAACAAGCAGCTTTATTTGGACAAGCTTGTTTTAATCGTGGTGACGTGAAAAATACTTACGGTACTGGTGGATTCATGTTGATGAATACTGGTGAAGAAGCGGTTACATCTAAGAGTGGTTTGTTAACAACTATTGCATATGGAATAGATGGTAAAGTGAATTATGCACTTGAGGGTTCTATTTTCGTATCTGGTTCTGCAATTCAATGGTTACGTGATGGTCTTAGAATGATTAATTCTGCCCCACAATCAGAAAATTACGCAGAGCGAGTTGAATCTTCAGAAGGTGTATATGTCGTACCGGCGTTTGTTGGTTTAGGTACACCTTATTGGGATGCAGAAGCACGAGGTGCAATCTTCGGCTTAACACGCGGTACAGAAAAAGAACATTTCATCCGTGCAACGTTAGAGTCATTATGTTATCAAACGCGTGATGTATTAGAAGCAATGGAAAAAGATTCTGACATTACAGTAAATAATCTACGTGTTGATGGTGGCGCTGTAAAAAATAATTTCATAATGCAATTCCAAGCTGATTTATTAAACGTTGGTGTAGAACGCCCAGAGATTAATGAAACGACAGCTTTAGGTGCTGCATACTTAGCAGGACTTGCTGTAGGATTCTGGGATAGTAAAGATGAAATTGCCAATCGTTGGAAACTTGAAAAAGACTTTACACCGAATATGGAAGATAAAGAAAGAGAAAAATTATATAAAGGCTGGAAAAAAGCTGTAGAAGCAACTCAAGTCTTTAAATTAGAAGATGAATAAAAAAATAGACTAAAAGTTGTTATGTATGCTACAATATGGGTAAGTTAATAATACAGAGATGAGAAATGAGAGATTCAGTTCGTACAATTATATATGTATGGGATGAGTCTCTCTTTTTTTATTATTTTAGGAGGCCTAGTTTTTATGAGTTTATCAACATTAAAAAGAGAACAGATCAAGAAAGATTTGAAAAATAAAGATTTTGACGTTGTCATTATTGGTGGCGGTATTACTGGAGCAGGTATTGCTTTAGATGCTAGTCAAAGAGGTATGAAAGTTGCTTTAGTAGAAATGCAAGACTTTGCACAAGGTACAAGCTCACGTTCTACTAAATTAGTACATGGTGGCTTACGTTACTTGAAACAACTTCAAGTTGGAGTGGTAGCAGAAACTGGTCGTGAACGTGCAATTGTATACGAAAACGGACCACACGTAACAACACCTGAGCGTATGCTTTTGCCAATGCACAAAGGCGGTTCAATGGGTAAATTCACTACTGCTATCGGTTTAACAATGTATGATAGATTAGCTGGTGTTAAAAAAGCAGAACGCAAAACAATGCTAAATGCTAAAGAAACATTAGAAAAAGAACCACTTGTTAAAAAATCTGGTCTTAAAGGTGGCGGTTCTTACGTTGAGTATCGTACTGATGACGCGCGTTTAACAATAGAAGTTATGAAACGTGCAGAAGAAAAAGGCGCAACGATTATTAACCATACAAAATCTGTTCATTTCACTTATGATTCCAATGAACAAGTTAATGGTATTCAAGTAGAAGATCAAATTAACAATGAAACTTATCCAGTTAAAGCTAAAAAAGTTATCAATGCAAGTGGTCCATGGGTAGACGAAGTTCGCAGTGGTGACTATGCAAGAAATAATAAACAATTACGCTTAACTAAAGGTGTTCACATTGTTATTGATCAATCTAAATTCCCATTAGGTCAAGCTGTTTATTTCGATACTGAAAAAGATGGCCGTATGATTTTTGCTATACCACGTGAAGGTAAAGCATATGTAGGTACAACAGATACATTCTACAATAACGACAAAGCTTCACCACTTGCTACACAAGAAGACAGAGATTACTTAATTGATGCAATTAATTACATGTTCCCAGATGTAGACGTTAAAGATGAAGACATTGAATCATCATGGGCTGGAATTAGACCATTAATTTTAGAAGAAGGTAAAGACCCATCTGAAATTTCTCGTAAAGATGAAGTTTGGGAAGGTAAATCAGGCCTATTAACAATTGCTGGTGGTAAATTAACTGGTTACCGTCACATGGCTTTAGAAATTGTAGATCTATTATCAAAACGCTTGAAAGAACAATATGGTATGAAATTTGCTAAATGTGCTACAAAACATTTAACAATTTCTGGTGGAGATGTTGGTGGTAGTAAAAACTTTGAACAATTCATCGACCAAAAAGTTGAAGAAGCTAAATCATATCAAATAGATGAAGCAACAGCGCGTCACTTTGCTTCTAAATATGGTTCTAATGCTGAAGAATTGTTTAAAATTGCACAAACAGCGCAACATCAAGATACTGGATTGCCATTAGACATTTATACGGAATTAATTTATTCAATACAAAATGAAATGGTGTACCGTCCAACAGACTTCTTTATTCGTCGTACGGGTAAACTTTATTTCAAAATTGATGATGTATTAAATTATAAAGAGCAAGTGATTGAAGTTATGAGCGACTTATTAGGTTATACTAATATTCAGAAAGAAGCTTATACAAAAGAATTACAAATTGCTATTGATGAAGCACAAACTGGTAACCAACAACCAGCAGAAAAAGAATAATCATTTAAGCTTTTGTGCTACAAAGTTTATAAGAAAAGCAGCTACTGACTCTATTATGTTGGTAGCTGCTTTTTATGCTATAGAAAATGTCACTTATCACTAAACGCTTAGCATAGTATTTGATAACATGATATTTTGAAGGTATATTGTATAATATAGATAATGATAATCGTATGGTATGGGAGGCTAAACACATGAGTAAAAACGAATTTAAAATAACAGTTTCAGACGGGACAATGCTAGAAGTTAAATTGGATAAGGCTAAAAATGAAACGATTGGTATCGTGCATTTACTTCATGGCATGGCTGAGCATATGGATAGATACGATCATCTAGTTGAATCGTTAAATCAACAAGGCTATGATGTATTACGTCATAATCATAGAGGTCATGGTAAAGAAATTGACAATAGTGAAAGGGGACATATTGATCATATGTCACAAGTAGCTGATGATACATATGAAATAGCACAAACAATGTGTGCACATTATTATAATATACCTTACATTGTAATCGGACACTCTATGGGGTCAATTATTGCACGCATTTTTGTTCAAAACTATCCCGATGCTGCACAAGGGGTAATTTTATCAGGAACTACACAATATCCTAAGTATAAAGCTGCATTGTTAAGAATCATTTTGAAATTAATTACGCTAATTACAGGAAAAAAACGGCGTTTAAATTGGTTGAATCGTATGATGTATAGAACATTTAATAAAAATATAGTCAATCAGCAAACAACAAGTGATTGGTTATCTAGCGATCCTAAAGAGGTGGAACAATTTATCAAAGATCCTTACACTGGTTTCTTGGTATCTAACCAATTGATTTACGAAACAATGAAACATATGTTACTCACAAGTAGCAGTAAAAATATGAAAAAGCTTAATCCAAATCTTCCGATTTTATTAATATCTGGCAAAGAAGATCCATTAAGTGAATATGGCAAGGGGATAAGAAAATTAGGAAATTTATATAAAAAAGCAGGGGTTAAGCATATCACTGTACACTTATATAAAAATAAGAGACATGAAGTATTATTTGAGCAAGGTTATACAGAAACATGGCAACATATGTATGAGTGGATAGAAAAACAAATTTTAAAAAAGTACAAATAGAAAAAGAGAGTTGATACACGTGCAAAGCGACAAACCATTTTTAATCGTATTAGTAGGACCAACAGCTGTGGGGAAAACAGAATTTAGCATTGAATTAGCGAAGAAAGTGGACGGTGAAATTATTAGTGGTGATTCAATGCAAGTTTATAAACAAATGGATATTGGAACTGCTAAAATTACGCAAGACGAGATGTCAGGTATCCCTCATCATATGATTGATATTTTAGAACCGGATGAAAACTTTTCAGCATATGAATTTAAAAATAGAGCACAACGGTTAATTAAAGAGATTACAGCAAGAGGACGTGTGCCTATAATTGCAGGCGGTACGGGTCTATATATTCAATCGCTTATCTATAATTATGACTTTGAAGATGAAACTATTTCTGAACAAAAAAGTTTAGAAATTGAAGCAAAGTTATCTGAGCTTGATCAATTATCAAATGAGGCGTTGCATCAATACTTAGCGACTTTTGATGAGGTGTCTGCACAAGATATACACCCAAATAATCGAAAAAGAGTTAGAAGAGCGATACAATATTATTTAAAAACGAAAAAACTTTTAAGTTCTCGCAAGAAAGTACAACAATTTACTGAAAATTATGATACATTATTATTAGGGATAGAAATGTCGCGTGACATATTATATCAAAGAATTAATAAACGCGTAGATATAATGTTGGAACGTGGATTAGTTAGTGAAGTGCAACAACTCGTTGATAATGGATATGAAACGAGTCAAAGTATGCAAGCGATAGGATACAAAGAAATTGTACCGGTCATCAAACAAGAATTAAGTTTAGATGAAGCAACTGAAAAATTAAAACAACATTCTAGAAATTACGCTAAGCGACAAATGACTTGGTTTAAAAACAAGCTCGACGTGTTGTGGTTAGATAGAGAGAGAAAGTCACTATCATTGATGTTAGAAGAGGTTTCAGTCCAAATACAGAAAAGGAGAACATAATATGAATACAACAGAGAACATCCAAGATAAATTCCTTGGGCAATTTAAGGCTGATCAGACGAAGGTAGTTGTGTTTTTAGTGAATGGTTTTCAAATGAAAGGTATTATCGAAGATTATGATAAGTATTTAGTATGCTTATTATCACAAGGTAAACAGCATTTGATTTACAAACATGCGATCAGTACATTTACGATTGACGATTCAAACACTGATGAGGAAGCATAAATACTACGTTTTAGAAATTTACATTTAATATGATACTTTATGTATAAAGTAGAAGAGACAGGGTATAAATAGTTCTGTCTTAAGTATGAACGCCAGTTACTATTGAGATGCAATAGAAACTGGCGTTTTTTCGTTTTTTGAAAATATATGGCTTATGACCTACGCTTACGCTTATACTTGATATTATGCTAGTCAAAATAAGTTTTTTGATTTTAATTATAAACTGCATTATAAGATATGCTCAATTTATATGCTAAACAAGTATGCAAATTTAAAGTAGTGAGATTTGTGTGTAAAAAGGACTAATCCATTTTTGATAACTGGATTAGTCCTTTTTGAGATAGAGTATTTAAGTCCCTATCTTTCGTGTTTTATCATAAGTAGTGATTACTAAATCTATATCAATCCGCGGTTTAAAATGTAATTTATCAAATTGTATAGTATGAAAATAAGCTTATGCTTTTAAAAATAATTCGAATATTTATTGATAGGCTTATTCTAACTGTTTCAAGTTATATTAAAGTAGTGCTTCAATCTCAGATTCAATTTGAGTTGGTTTCTTCTGCGGGGAGAAGCGGTGAACGACGTTTCCTTGTTTATCAACTAAGAATTTTGTGAAATTCCATTTAATTTTTTCGTTGAATAACCCATTTTGGGCTTCTGTTAAAAATTTATAAAGTGGGTGTTGATTTTCCCCTTTAACATCTATTTTTTCATGCATTGGAAAAGAAACGCCGTAATTAATTTTGCAATTTTGTGTTGCTTCTTCACCGCTACCAGGTTCTTGGCCACCAAACTGGTTACATGGGAATCCTAAGACGATGAAATCTTGATCTTTATATTTCTCATACAATGCTTGTAAACCTTCAAACTGGGGTGTGAATCCACATTCACTAGCAGTATTCACAATCAGCATAACTTTATCTTTATATGTGTCTAATTGATACGTTTCTCCATTTGGCTGTTGAACTTCTATGTCATATATAGTCATTTTAATTCACCTCTTATTATTAATTTAACACAATTTGAGTTTATAGTCTTTATATTGGCACTATGATAGAATGACTAAGAAAACTTGGAAAAGAGGTGCATGTAATGACCCAATATCAAACGCATACAACCGAACAAAAATTAGAGACAGCAATAATGGTTGGAGTACATGCTCAAACAGACAATGATTTTAATTTCGAATCTACGATGGAAGAGTTAGCATCTCTTTCCAGAACCTGTCAATTGGATGTTCAAGAGCAATTTACTCAAAATAGAATAAACGTTGATAACAAATATTATGTTGGTAAAGGTAAATTAGATGAGATAAAAGCATATGTTGAATTTCATGATATTGACGTTATTGTTGCGAACGATGAATTGACCACAGCGCAATCTAAGACGCTTAACGGTAATTTAAATGTTAAAATCATTGATAGAACACAGCTTATATTAGAAATTTTTGCTTTAAGAGCACGTAGTAAAGAAGGGAAATTACAAGTAGAATTAGCTCAATTAGATTACTTAATGCCTAGGTTGCAAGGACACGGGAGAAGTTTATCGCGTTTAGGTGGCGGAATCGGTACAAGAGGTCCTGGTGAAACAAAGCTTGAAATGGATCGCAGACACATAAGAACGAGAATGAATGAAATCAAGCATCAGTTAGAAACTGTAGTAGAGCATCGTGAACGTTATCGTAACAAACGTGAACAAAATCATGTATTTCAAGTTGCGCTGGTTGGCTACACTAATGCTGGTAAATCATCTTGGTTTAACGCATTAGCTAAAGAAACAACATATGAAAAGAATTTGTTGTTTGCAACGCTTGACCCTAAAACGAGACAAATTCAAATTAACGATGGGTTTAATCTCATTATTTCTGATACGGTTGGTTTTATACAAAAACTACCAACAACGCTCATAGCTGCTTTTAAATCAACGTTAGAAGAAGCTAAAAATGCAGACTTACTTTTACATGTAGTAGACAGTAGCCATCCAGAATACCGAGCGCAATATGATACAGTGAATCAAATCATTGGTGATTTAGAAATGGGACAAATCCCTCAAGCGATTATCTTTAATAAAAAAGATTTACATGAAGGAACATTGCCAGCTACAAATAAACCACATGTTTTTGTTTCAAGCAAAGAACAAGAAGATGTAGAAAAGGTTAAAGCACTTTTATATAATGAAGTGAAAAAAGTATTAACTTATTATGAGGAGCATGTACTGAGTTCAGATGCCGATCGTTTATATTTTTTAAAGCAAAATACATTAGTGTCTGAATTGAATTTTAATGAAACAACTGCGACTTATGAAGTGAAAGGTTATAAAAAAGAGTAGAAGGAAGTAATGATTAATGGAAGAGATGAAACAACTGATTGCAGAAACTGAAGAAACATTAGCACCTTATTTTAAATATATTGAAGAGGTTGCCTATGAGAACCAAGAAAAAGTATTAAATGCTTTTCATGCAGTCAAAGCAACAGAAAACGACTTACAAGGTACTACAGGCTACGGTTATGATGACTTAGGTCGAGATCACCTTGAAGCAATTTATGCACATGCTTTTAAAGCAGAAGATGCCATTGTAAGGCCTCAAATTATCTCTGGTACACACGCGATTACAATTGCCTTGCAGAGTGTGTTGAAATATGGAGACGAACTTTTATATATTACAGGGAACCCATATGATACATTGCTAGAAGTAATAGGTATTAATGGTAATGGGATAGAAAGTTTGAGAGAACATGGTGTGAGTTATGATAAAGTCGATTTAAAAGAGGGCGACATCGATATTCAAGCTGTGTTTAAACAAATTAAACCACAAACAAAAGTAATTGCTATCCAAAGATCGAAAGGTTACGATCAACGTCCTTCAATTAAATTAGATTTAATCGAACAGGCAATACAACAAATAAAAGCGCAATATCCGGATATAATCATTTTTGTAGATAATTGCTACGGTGAATTTGTTGAGAAACGTGAGCCTATTGAATGTGGTGCAGACTTAATTGCAGGATCATTGATTAAAAATCCAGGTGGTGGCTTGGCAAAAATTGGTGGTTATATTGCAGGTGAAAAATCGCTAGTCGAAAGATGTGGTTATCGATTAACAGCACCAGGTATAGGTAAAGAAGCAGGCGCTTCGCTAAATTCACTTCAGGAAATGTATCAAGGATTCTTTCTTGCACCACATGTAGTAAGCCAAAGTTTAAAAGGTGCATTGTTTACTAGTTTGTTATTAGAGAAAATGGACATGCGTACGGCACCACGCTATGACGTTGATAGAACTGATTTGATACAAACTGTGTCATTTGATACAAAAGAACAAATGATTCTATTTTGCCAAAGTATCCAACAAGCTTCTCCAATAAATGCACATTTCAGTCCAGAACCTGCTTACATGCCTGGTTATGAAGATGATGTAATCATGGCGGCAGGCACCTTTGTGCAAGGGTCTTCTATAGAACTGTCGGCAGATGGCCCGATAAGATCACCGTATGAAGTGTATGTCCAGGGTGGTTTAACATATGAACACGTTAAATTAGCTGTTACTAGAGCGGCACAAAAATTAAAAACACAACAACTTGTATAAATAATAACTATTTACCATATATTTTATTTTATGATGAACTGATATTGAGTACTAATTTTAGGAATCATAGGTAAAATGTATGGTATTTTTTTGAAAAAATTTAAGGAATTTTCTAAAAACTTAGCTGATTAATGGATTGAAAGTGTTTTGAGAGTAGTTATAGCAAGGGATTCAAAGTGATGTAAGGAAACCTAACATATCTTTGAATTAATTTAGTTATTATGCTAAATTTATTACAAGTTCAAAAATAGAGGTGATCGGATTGAAGTCAAATGATACATTAAGACGAAGTATGCCGGTTTTC
This sequence comes from Staphylococcus pseudoxylosus, assembly GCF_003697915.1. GTDB lineage: Bacteria > Bacillota > Bacilli > Staphylococcales > Staphylococcaceae > Staphylococcus > Staphylococcus pseudoxylosus. The sequence goes on along the minus strand of NZ_RCVN01000010.1, from coordinate 1,684 downwards.
CCTATGAGTGTTGTAACAAAATTAAGCGAATTGACTGCAAGACAAATTCGTTATTATGAAACACATGAACTGCTTAAACCACATAGATCAGACGGGAACAAAAGACTATTTTCATTAAATGATTTGGAACGACTTTTAGAAATTAAAAGCTTAATTGAAAAAGGTTTTAATATAAAAGGAATTAAACAAATTATAAAAAATGATCAAGATCACCTGACTGATGATGAACAAGAAACAAGAAAACAAATGATAGTTGAAGCCACTCAGAAACCGCAGCGAGAAGCAATTCCGATAAACCGTGGAGATTTATCACGCTTTATCAAATAAAATAATGGGGGACATTTACAATGCCAAAACGTTCATTTACCAAAGAAGATATTCATAAGTTTGCTAAGGAAGAAAATGTAAGATATCTAAGATTGCAATTTACTGATATTTTAGGAGTTATTAAAAACGTTGAAGTACCAGTTAGTCAATTAGAAAAAGTTTTAGATAACGAAATGATGTTTGATGGTTCTTCAATCGAAGGATTCGTACGTATCGAAGAATCGGATATGTACCTATACCCTGATTTAGATACATGGGTTATTTTCCCATGGACTGCTGGGCAAGGTAAAGTTGCTCGTTTAATTTGTGATGTATACAAAACAGACGGTACACCATTTGAAGGTGACCCTCGTGCAAACTTAAAACGTGTGTTAAATGATATGAAAGAGTTAGGATTCTCAGAATTAAACTTAGGACCTGAACCTGAATTCTTCTTATTCAAATTAGATGAAAAAGGTGAGCCAACATTAGAACTAAATGATGATGGTGGTTATTTCGATTTAGCACCAACAGATTTAGGTGAAAATTGTCGTCGTGACATCGTATTAGAGTTAGAAGATATGGGCTTTGACATTGAAGCGAGTCACCACGAGGTTGCACCAGGACAACATGAAATTGACTTTAAATACGCAGATGCGATTACAGCATGTGATAATATCCAAACATTTAAACTAGTTGTAAAAACAATTGCTCGTCAACATAACCTACACGCAACATTTATGCCAAAACCATTATTCGGCGTGAACGGTAGCGGTATGCACTTTAACATGTCATTGTTTAAAGGCAAAGAGAATGCATTCTTTGATCCAGATGGTGATATGCAAATGACTAAAGATGCGTTCCACTTTGTTGCAGGTATCTTGAAAAATGCACGTGGATTTACAGGTGTATGTAATCCGTTAGTAAACTCATATAAACGTTTAGTTCCAGGTTATGAAGCGCCTTGTTATATTGCATGGAGTGGTAAAAACCGTTCTCCATTAATCCGCGTACCATCATCTCGTGGATTATCAACACGTGTTGAAGTACGTTCAGTCGATCCAGCAGCAAATCCATACTTAGCATTAGCAGCAATCTTACAAGCTGGTTTAGATGGTATTAAAAATAAATTAGAAGTACCAGAACCAGTTAACCAAAACATTTATGAGATGAACCGTGAAGAACGTGAAGCAGTTGGCATTGAAGATTTACCTTCAACTTTATATACAGCAATTAAAGCTATGAAGAACAATGAACCAATTAAACAAGCACTTGGTAATCATATTTATCACCAATTCATTAATTCTAAATCAATTGAATGGGATTACTACAGAACTCAAGTTTCTGAATGGGAAAGAGAACAATATATCAAACAATA
>NZ_RCVN01000109.1 GCF_003697915.1 Staphylococcus pseudoxylosus | reverse complement strand
TTGAGAAGTTTCAGGCCCCTTATCAGAATATATCGTTGCTAAGGATGTATTGGTATCCCCGGCAGGCATCCCTGCAGAAAGCACCATCACACCTAAAATAACTTTATCTGTCATAAACGTATTTAAAATTACAAATACAAGCCCAGGTATCATGATAAGACGTACAGAACAAAAAATATAGATATTTTTGGAGACCATAAATTTCTTAATATTGATTAACCC
>NZ_RCVN01000108.1 GCF_003697915.1 Staphylococcus pseudoxylosus | reverse complement strand
GTTAAAAAACTCTAATTCACTCGGTTTTGCTTGGTAAAATCATAAATTTTACTTACTTATCTAGTTTTCAATGTACAAAAAAATGGTGGGCCTAAGTGGACTCGAACCACCGACCTCACGCTTATCAGGCGTGCGCTCTAACCAGCTGAGCTATAGGCCCATTCTTTTTGAATACTCCAATGAGCACTCAAAACTGAATACAATATGTCAATGTTATTCCTAT
>NZ_RCVN01000107.1 GCF_003697915.1 Staphylococcus pseudoxylosus | reverse complement strand
AATTGCTAAATCATCTTCAGTTAGATTTCGTGCACGTTCAGGTAATGTTTGGAGACCTTCTAAAATCGTTTCAATATTCGGTACTTCCTCCTTCCATTCATCTGGAGACGAACCATTTCCGAATAAAGGTCTATATATATTTAAATCAATATTCTCTTTTCCAGCAACAGCTAAGGCTGATTCAAAAATTGTTAATACATGCCCAAATTGCCAATGAATGGTAT
>NZ_RCVN01000106.1 GCF_003697915.1 Staphylococcus pseudoxylosus | reverse complement strand
TCTTCCGATCTAAACAATGCTCAAACTACCACACAATTGCACTCATTTCACATGCTAGTAAAGTAATGCTCAAAATTCTCCAAGCCAGGCTTCAACAGTACGTGAACTGTGAACTTCCAGATGTTCAATCTGGAGTTAGAAAAGGCAGAGGAACCAGAGATCAAATTGCCAACATCCACTGGATCATGGAAAAAGCAAGAGAGTTCCAGAAAAACGTCTATTTC
>NZ_RCVN01000105.1 GCF_003697915.1 Staphylococcus pseudoxylosus | reverse complement strand
GATATGGACATTAGAACTGAAGCAATGTTATTTGCTGCATCTAGAAGAGAACATCTTGTATTAAAGGTCATACCAGCTTTAAAAGAAGGTAAGGTTGTGTTGTGTGATCGCTATATCGATAGTTCATTAGCTTATCAAGGTTATGCTAGAGGGATTGGCGTTGAAGAAGTAAGAGCATTAAACGAATTTGCAATAAATGGATTATATCCAGACTTGACGATTTA
>NZ_RCVN01000104.1 GCF_003697915.1 Staphylococcus pseudoxylosus | reverse complement strand
CTGCGACCCCTTGGTCCCAAACCAAGTGCTCTACCAAGCTGAGCTACTTCCCGTATTAATTTAAACATTTTAAAAATGGTGCGCCCGACAGGGGTCGAACCTGTAACCTCTTGATTCGTAGTCAAGTACTCTATCCAGTTGAGCTACGGGCGCATTATTAAAATGATGGTGCCGAGGACCGGAATCGAACCGGTACGGTGATCTCTCACCGCAGGATTTTAAGT
>NZ_RCVN01000103.1 GCF_003697915.1 Staphylococcus pseudoxylosus | reverse complement strand
TGTGCCATTTGTTGATGCGTGAAATATTCCGTATCCGCAACTTTACTTTCATCATAAACAGTTAAGCGTAATCTTGTTGTACAGTTAGTAACATCTTTGATCTTTTCTTTGCCGCCTAAACCGTCTAGGTAATACGCAGCTTTGTCTTCGTATTCATTTCCAGTTGAAGCACGTTTAGAATCTACGCTATCGCCTTTTTTATTTTTGTAATCTTGCTTAGAAAAT
>NZ_RCVN01000102.1 GCF_003697915.1 Staphylococcus pseudoxylosus | reverse complement strand
GATGATTGCCATTTAATTATTCCCCTTTTTCTGTTTCTTGCTGTGCTAACCAAATCTTCATGATGTCGGTAATTTCTTTTTTAGTCTTATTTTTCAAGCTGTCAATATTTTGGTATCCTAGTTGTTCAGCTCGTTTTATAAGTGGCTGAATCTCTCTAAGTCGTTGTTTTTCTGCTTCAAGCTCTTTTTGTTCTTCTGTTAGAACTGGTAAATCTTCATTTGCATA
>NZ_RCVN01000101.1 GCF_003697915.1 Staphylococcus pseudoxylosus | reverse complement strand
TTGATTTTTTAGAAAACGTTCCTAAAGGTACAAAAACTGCTCATATACGAGAAGCGCTTATTAGATACATTAATGATTTGGGTGATACTCCTCCAATACCTTTTAATAACAAAATAAATGATATGAAATCTATCAAGTATGATAATGGAAAATTATTGAGTGGCCCAAGTGAAGAACGAAAAAAGGAAATTCGAGAAGCAATTAAGCAAGAAAATATTAAACAATC
>NZ_RCVN01000100.1 GCF_003697915.1 Staphylococcus pseudoxylosus | reverse complement strand
CAAGGCACGGTTTAGGTTTATATATCTATATGAATGAAGACCTCCCTGACTTGACAGAAGAACAGAAACTGTTGGAAGCTGAAAAGCAACGACTTCGTGAGATCCAACCAGCACTAAAACGAGCTGAAGAACTTGGATATCCTAATATGGAACTACTTAAAACAAAGACAAAAAAAGAAATCTTTGATATTATGACAATTTGGAAAGCAACAGAGGGAAAATAAAAAA